>CAVPBY010000001.1:0-37823 GCA_963702225.1 uncultured Solirubrobacteraceae bacterium
TGGATTTCGCGGACGAACATCCTGAGACGCAGGTTGTCGGCATCGATCTTAGCCCTATCCAACCGCTATTCGTCCCTCCAAACGTAACGTTCGAGATCGATGACCTAGAAGAGACGTGGACGTTCAGTCAACCATTCGACTTCATTTTCGCACGCATGACGGTAGGCGCCTTCGCAGACCGCTCTCGTTTCTTCCAACAATCTTTTGAGCATCTCGCCCCCGGAGGCTGGGTTGAATGTATAGATATCTGTAATCCTGTCAAAGCCGACGACGATTCGATGCCTTCGGACAGTGCTTTGTTGAAATGGTCCGTCTCCCGTTTGTTTGATGAAGTGTTCCTAGCTGATCAGACAGGTCTAATCTTATGGTAGACGGGTGCGCCAAACTCGGACGTTCTGCGCAGAGCGCATGGTATTACAAAGCGCAAATGGAAGCAGCAGAGAATTAATGTCACAGAAACAAAATATAAGTGGCCGTCAAATCGCTGGCCTAAGGACAAGAAGTTTAAAGAACTAGGTACGTTGAATTTGGAATGCTCAGAGCTATATTTTTCTGGCAGTCGAAATGGCAGGCTGGACCGGCCAGCATGCCTACCGGCCACACCTGGGGCGGCGACCAGGTCTCGGACTTCTGGTCGCCCCGGGTGCTCGTGGTCGCCTATTGTCCGGCTGCGATGACCGCGATCTCCAACGTCTCGCACGACATCGGCGGCTACCTCGGGCACCGGCTGGTCGAGCGCTGCCCGCCGGAGCTGCTCATCCGCTGGCTGCAGTTCGGCTGCTTCACGCCGCTCATGCACGCCCACTCCGCATGGACCAGGAGCCGTGGCGCTACGGCGACGACGTGATGGACCTGTACCGCGCCTACGTGGCTGCTGCACGAGCGGCTCGTGCCCTACACGCGCGCCGCGGCGGCCACCGCGCGCGCACGGGCCTGCCGATCATGCGCCCGCTGTGCCTGCTGGACCCCGCCGACCCGCGCGGCTGGACCGTTGCGGACACCTACGGCGTATGGCCCCGCGCTGTGGGTGGCGCCGGTGCTCGAGGAGGGCGCCCGCTCGCGATACGTCGTGCTGCCGCGCGGCGAGTGGGTCGCAGACCTGGGACGGCACGCGCGTGCGCGGCGGCGTCGAGGTCACCGTGCAGGCGCCGCTGGAGCGGGTGCCGGTGTGGGTGCGCGCCGGCTCGATCGTCGTCACCTACCCGAGCGACCCACGTCGCCGGAGGGACTGGGGCGACGAGCCGGAGGCCGAGCGGCCGCTGCGCGCGACGCTGTGGGGGCGGCCCCGGCTGGGGCGCGCCACCGCGCGCGGCTCGCGGACGGGACGCGGATCGCCTGGCGCGACGGCCGCTGGGAGCTGCCGGCCGGGCGCGAGGTGACGGTCGCCACGCGGGCGCTCTGACGGGTGCGAGCCGCGGGACGGCCCGATGCGCGAGGATGCGGGCGATGGCCATCCAGCCGCTCAGCCGCCGATCCCGGACGACGTCCGGCATGCGGCGATGCGCTGGAACGCGCCGCTCTCCGACGCGCATGCCTCGATCCTGCTCGACGCGCTGCAGCCTGAGGACGCGACGTCGGTTCTCGACCTCGGCTGCGGCTGGGGCGAGCTGCTCATGCGCGCCGTGCAGCGCGGGTCGGCGCTGACCGGCACCGGCGTGGACAGCGACACGACCGCGATCCTGCGCGGTCACGGCCTGGCCGCCGAGCGCGGTCTCGGGGAGCGGGTGCGCCTCGTCGAGGCGCCCGCCGACACCTGGACCGAGCCCTCGCCGCGCGTCATCTGCGTGGGCGCCAAGCACATCTGGGACGACACCGAGCCGGCGCTCGCCGCGCTCTGGGAGCTCACCGCGCCCGGCGGCCGGCTGCTCTACGGCGACGGCTTCCTGGAGGCCGGGCCCTCGCCGTTCACCGCGGAGCTGTTCACCGAGGTGGGGTCGCTGCCCGAGCTGCTCGAGGCGACGCGAGCGCCGGGCTGGCGAGTGCTGCACCTCAGCGTCTCCGACCAGCTGGAGTGGGACGAGTTCGAGTCGAGCTACCGCGCCGGGACCGAGCGGTGGCTGCTGGCCGATCCGGGCGCCGAGGACTCCTCGGGGATCCGCGAGTGGCTGGACGGGCGGCTGACCGAGTACCTGGACGGGTACCGCGGCGAGCTCGGGTTCGCCTGGCTCGTGCTTCGGGCGATCGTCGTGACCGCCGGGGCGCCGCCGCGGTGACGGTGGCGGCCCGGCTTGGCCACTGTCTATTCGCCGCGTGCATTTCACCGAGCTCACCGCGCCAGAGCAGCGGGTGCTCGGCTGCCTGATCGAGAAGCGCTGGACCACGCCGGATCAGTACCCGCTGTCGATCAACGCGCTGCGGCTCGCCTGCAACCAGTCGACCAACCGCGACCCGGTCACCCGGTACGACGAGGACACCGTCTACCGCGCCGCCCAGCGGCTGTGCACGTACGGCCTCGCGCGGCTGGCCAGCGGCCATACGTCCGGGCGACGAAGTACCGCCACCTCGCCGAGGAAGGGCTGTCGTCGAACCGTGAGCAGCTCGCGGTGCTCGCCGTGCTGCTGCTGCGGGGCCCCAGACGCCGGGCGAGCTGAAGGCGCGCAGCGAGCGGATGGCCCCGTGCAGTCGCTCGCCGAGGTCGAACGGGTGCTCGCGGAGCTCGACGACCGCGGCTATGCCCGCCGGCTCGGGCGGCGGCCCGGGCAGAAGGAGGACCGGTTCGTCCAGCTGCTCGGCGGCGAGGACGGGGCCGTGGACGGGATCGGCGGCGGGACCGGCGACGGGTTCGCGGGCGAGGCGGCCGCGACACCCCGGCCGCGAGTGCCCCGGCCATGGGCGCGGTGCCGCTGCACCCGCCGCCGGCGCCTGCGCCCGCACCGGTCGCCGATCCGGAGCTCGAGTCGCGCGTCACCGCGCTCGAGCAGGAGGTCGCGTCGCTGCGCGCGCAGCTCGAGGAGCTGCTGAGCTGAGGTGAGCGCGGCCGCGGCGATCGAGTTCCGCTCCGCGCCGGTCGAGACCGGCGCGGGCGCCGGGCTGCTGGTGCAGATGCGCGCCGAGATCGCGGGCCTCTACGGGGGCCTCGACCTCGACGGGCCGCAGATGCCCCGCGCCGGGGCGGCCGAGCTCGGACCGCCGGGCGGCACGTTCCTGGTCGGCGCGCGCGATGGGGAGCCGGTGTGCTGCGGCGGGGTCAAGCGTCTGGACGAGCGCGCCTGCGAGATCAAGCGGATGTACGTCGCTCCGGCCGCGCGCGGGAAGGGCGTGGCGCGGGCGCTGCTCGGCGCGCTCGAGGCGGCCGCCCGCGAGCTCGGCTACGAGCTGGCCCGGCTCGACACCGGGCCTGACCAGCCCCACGCCCGCGCGCTGTACGAGTCGGCCGGCTACGTCGAGATCCCCAACTTCAACGGCAACCCGGTCGCGACCTACTTCGCCGAGAAGCCGTTGCCGTGACGGACGGCCACGCGCTCGATCTCGACGCGTATCTGGCGCGGATCGGGCTGCGCGGCCACCCGTCATTCGCCGCGCTGCACCACGCGCACGTCACCTCGATCCCGTTCGAGAACCTCGACTCCCTGCGCGGGAGGAAGACCGTCTCGCTCCAGCTCGCCGACCTCGAGCGCAAGCTCGTCACCGAGCGTCGCGGCGGCTACTGCTTTGAGCAGAACCTGCTGTTCGCGGCTGCGCTGCGCGCGCTCGGGCTGCAGGTCGAGCCGATGCTCGCGCGCGCCGGGCCGCGCGATGACGGGGAGCGCGCGGCCACCCACCTGCTGCTGCGCGTGCGCGCCGAGGGCGCCGTCTGGCACGCCGACGTCGGCTTCGGCGCCGGCACGTTGATGGAGCCGATCCCGTTCGGGGCCGGCGGGCCGTATCCCCAGGCGGGCTGGCGCCGGCGGGTCGTCGAGTCGGGCTCCGAGCTCGTGCTGCAGTCCAGCGGGAGCGACTGTGCCTGGGTCGACCACTACCGCTTTGCGCCGGTGCCCGTCCCGTTCATCGACATCGAGGTCAGCAACTGGTACACGTGCACGCACCCGAGGTCGAACTTCGTCAAGTTCCTCAACGTCACCCGGCACCTCGCGGACGGCTCGCGGCTGGTGCTGAGCGTGCGCGACGGGTCGGCGCGGCTCACCGAGCAGACGCCGGCCGGGGACAGCATGCGGGAGATCGAGCCGCGGACCGTCCCGGCGCTGCTCGCCGAGCGCTTCGAGCTGCCCGGGTGGGCGCTGGACGAGCGCGGCGTGCCGGTGCCCGAGCCCGGCGGGTCGTAGCGCGCGCCACCCGGGTGACGTCCGGTCGCATCCCGGGTGGCACCGAGCGGAGCCGTCTCAGGGCTCGAGACCTCGCCCGGCGGCGTCAAGGATCGATTGCCTCGAGCAGGCCGGTGAGCGTCGGCCCGAGCGCCGCGTCGAGCTTGAGGTCGGCGAGCGGGTCCCCGCGGGTGACACCGCGGTTGACGATCGCCACCGGATCCCGTCCCGCCGCGCGCGCTGCACGAAGCGCAGGCCCGACATCACGGTGAGCGAGGAGCCGAGCACGAGCAGCGAGGCGCCGGAGCCGACGAGCCCGTAGCAGCGATCGACCCGCGGGCGCGGCACGTTCTCCCCGAAGAACACGACGTCTGGCTTGAGCAGGTCCGAGCCGCAGCACTCGCAGCCCACCAGCCGGAAGCGCGCGACATGCTCGTCCTCGAGCTCGACGTCGCCGTCGGGGTTGGTCGGCGACCATGCCGGGGCGAGCCGGTCAAACCCGGCGTTGGCCGCTCGCAGCCGCGCGTCGAGCGCGGCCCGCTCGGTCCGGGACCCGCACTCCAGGCACACCACCCAGCGCAGGCTGCCGTGCAGCTCGACCACCTCGCGAGCGCCGCCGGCCTGGTGCAGGCCGTCGACGTTCTGGGTGATGATCCCGGCGAGCGCGCCCGCGCGCTGCAGCGCGGCGACCGCGCGGTGCCCGGCGTTGGGCGCGGCGCCCGACATCCGGCGCCATCCGATCTGCGAGCGCGCCCAGTACCGGCGCCGGGCCGCGGCCGAGGCGACGAACTCGCCGATCGTCATCGGCAGCCGCGCCCGCAGCCGGCCGGTCGGCCCGCGGTAGTCGGGGATCCCGGACTCGGTCGAGATCCCGGCGCCGGTCAGGACGACGACTCCGCCGCGGCGCACGAGCTCGCCCAGCCGGTCGGTCGCGGTCAGCGTCTCGGTCATGCTCGTCGAGTATGCCCGGGCGGGCTGCGTGGTCGCCGGGCGGGCTGCGTGGCCGCCGGGCGGGCTGCGTGGTCGATAACCCGCGACGGTGGCGGGTTATCGACCAACCCGCCCCGAGGCGTCCGGGGGAGGAGGCCGGCGCGAGCGGTCCGGGGCAGGAGCCCGCCCCGAGGAGGCCGGGGCCGAGGAGTGCGCGTTCAGCCGCCGACGAGCGCCGCGTCGGAGGCGATCGCCTCGGCGGCGCGGCGGACGGCGTCGCGCGCCTCGGCGGGCGCCAGCACGGCCGCGTCGCCCGCCTCCTTGAGCGTCTCGCGCACGAGCCAGTCGACGCCGGCGAAGCCGAGCTCGACGATCACCGCGCCATCGGAGAGCTCGGCGACGACCGAGCGCTCCTCGCGCGCCCAGCGGGCGCGCTCGGGCGAGATCCAGACCCGTGCGCGGCTGGAGGCGGGCACCTCGCCGGTGCGCGGCCAGCCGCCCGCGTCGGCCGCCGGGTCGACGTCGGAGCGGGGCTCGTAGGGCGTGTCGGTGACGGTCGCGGACTTGATCCGGTCCAGCCGGAAGTGGCGGACGGAGCCGCGCGACGGGTCGTAGCTGCCCAGATACCAGCCCTCGCGGCCGTTGATGAGCGCGTAGGGCTCGACCGTCCGCTCGGAGAACTCGTCCTCGTTCTCCTTGTAGTACTCGAACGAGAGCAGCCGCCGCGTGGCGATCGCCTGCGAGACGACGCGGGCGATCTCGACGTCGTCGCCGCCGGCAGTGGCGAACTGCAGCCCCTCGTCGGCCGGGTCCTCGCCGAGCGCGGCGATGACCTTGGAGCGCACCGAGGTGAGCGAGCCCTCGGGGATGTGCTCGCCGATCAGGTCGATCGCGGCGATCAGCGCCTTGGCCTCGACCGGCAGCAGTCGCGCCGGCCGGGCGAACGAGTCGCCGTAGGGCTCGGGGTCGACCTCGACGGTGCCGTCGGCCATGATCTCCGCATACAGCACGTACGTGCCCGCGCCGAAGTTGACCACGTTGAGCAGGCCGATGTCCTCGCGCAGCTCCTGGTCTGAGACCTGGAGCGCCGCGCGCAGGTCGGCTTCCTTGAGCACCCGCCCGCCGCGGCCGGCCTCGATCAGGATCGACGCGAGCGTGACCAGCCGCGCGAACCGCTCGGGCCGGATGCCCGCGTCGCCCGGCGGGACGTCGCCGTCCTCGTCCCCGCGACGGCCGCCGGCCGGGCGCTCGAGCGCCGCGGGCGCGTGCGCCTCGCCGCTGCCGGGCAGCGCGTCGGCGATCTGCGGCTCGCCGCGATGGTGCTCGACGAGCAGGCCAACCCGCTCGCGCATCTCGCCGAGCAGCTCTGGCGGGCCGGCGACGCGCGCGTTCTCGCCGAGGCCGAGCACCCAGGCGATGAGCTGGCGGGCGTTGGCGTAGGGGGTGAGGAACACGCGGTCCTCGGGATGGGCGGGGTCCGGGTCCAGCCGCATCTCGCCGTAGCGCCCGAAGTGGCGCTCGATCTGCCAGGCGATCCGCTCGGAGATCCACACCTCGGCGGTGCCGACCGGGTCGCCGAACTGCCAGTCGATGCGGTCGGCGTAGGCCCGCGGGTCGAATCCCCGGGGCGCTGGAAGTCGTGCTCGGCCTTCGTCGCGTAGCCGACCTTGCCGCGGATCCGCGACAGCCGGAAGACGCGGATCGCGTCGCGCTCGTGCGAGCGGCCGACCAGGTAGAACTGCCCGCCCTGATAGAGCAGCTGGTAGGGATCGACCTTGCGCGTGCCCACGTCGTCGCGCTCCATCGTGTGGTAGTCGAACACGATCGTCTTGCGCCGGAAGATCGCGGTCTCGATCTTCGCCAGCCGCGAGGACACCTCGTGACCGCCCGCCGAGCCGGTGATGCCGAGCGCGACCGTGCTCTGCTCGGGACGGGAGAGCGGGCTCGGCCGGCCCCACGAGATCTGCTGCAGCGCCAGGCGCAGCGGCTCGGCGTAGGCGAACTCCCCGTCGAGCAGCTGCAGTGCGGTGTGGAGCGCGGCGAGCTCCTGGTCGGTGAACTCGATCGGCGGCAGGTGGAAGTTCTCCGGGGGCAGCGAGTAGTTCTCCTGCTCGACGAGGCCGTCGATCGGCTTCTCCACCGCGAGCGCGATCCCCAGCGCCTCCAGCTCGGAGCGGTCGGCGTAGAAGCGCCGCGCGAACGCGTCCTCGTTCATCACGCTGTACCCCTCGACATCCCGTCGGATCTCCGGTGCCGTCACCGGCCGGCGCTCGGCCATCAGATACGAGATGAGCGAGAGCTGACGGATCAGTTTCTCGGTGTCCTTGGCCATCCCCGTTTTGACTGTAGACAAGCCGGTCGGGCGGGCGCGCGGCCCGTCACGAATCTGGCACGCAATTTGCGCGGATTTGGGGGGTTGGGGCTGAGGTTGCCCTGGGCTTCGCGAGGCGGCATGCCGTGCCGCCGGCCGTCGAGCGGCGCCAAGGCACGCCGGCCGTCAGGCGGCGCCACGGCACGCCGGCACGACGTTCGTGACAGATCCCCGGGCCGGGGCCCTCGCGTGTCACCAGCGTCGGGGCCGGCACGACGTTCGTGACAGATCCCCGGGCTGGGGCCGTCGCGTGTCACCAGCGTCGCGGCCGGCACGACGTTCGTGACAGATCCCCGGGCCGGGCCCCCGCGCGGCGCCGGATCGTCACAAACCGTCCTGGGAGGACAGTTTCCGCCGCACACCGATCCGGTCAGGCGGCGCCATCCACGCCACACGGCAGACCACCGGCCAGGACCGCCGCCTGACGCCCGGCGACGCGACGCGCTCCCCGGCGGACGGCCGAGGACTCAGGCCGCGCGACCGAGCCCGGCGGCGAAGAACGCGCCCCCGCCGAGCGCCTTGTCGTAGGCCGACCACTGCTCGCCGTCGGGCAGGGCCTTCTCGACGCGGTCGAAGGAGCCCAGGCGGGCGCCGAGGTTGTCGATCCCGTGGACGAGGGCGGCCTCGCGGGTGGCGGGGACGACGGGGCTGCCGTGCTCGAGGGTGCCGTGGTGGCTGAGGATGATGTGCAGCAGCGCCTGGGCGACGTCGGCGGGGAAGCCGTCGAGCGACTCGATCGCGGTGCGGACGCGGAAGTAGCCGAGCGGGATCTCGCCGTAGAGGCGGCCGCCGTCGCTCATCTCGATCGACTCGCCACGCATCTCGTAGGCGTCGAGCTTGCCGATGTCGTGGACGATGGCGCCCGCCACGGCGACGTCGCGGTCGATGCCGGGGAACGTCGCCGAGATCGCGCTCACCGCCTGGGCGACGCCGAGCGAGTGCTCGAGCAGTCCGCCGCGGTAGGCCTGGTGGTAGTGCTTGGCCGCGGGCGCGAGGCGGAACCGCTCCCAGGTCTCGCCGCCCTCGCCGAGCACGACGTCGAGCAGCGCGCGCAGGCAGGGGCGCTGGATCGTGGCGATCAGCTCACGCAGATCCTGTTCGAGCAGCTCGATCGGGCGCGGGGGGCCGTCGAGCAGGTCGGCGGGCAGGTACTCGCCCTCGGCCGCGAGCCGCACGGACTCGACGACGAGCCGCGGCCCGAACCGCTCGTCGTCCGTCATCAGCCCGCACACGTGGACGACGGCGCCCGTCCGGCAGGCCTCGTGGGCGTCGCCGACGCGCTCGTAGACGACCGCCCCGACCGAGCCGGTGCGATCGGAAAGCCGCAGGGTGAGCAGCTCGCCGCCCTGCCGGCGGGCGCGCAGCTTGGGCTCGTGCACGACGAGCGGCGCCTCGATTCGCAGACCGACCGATAGCTCACGAACCTGCATCGCCCGGCGACGATACGCCCGCCCCCGGACGGCAGGACGCGCCGAAAAATCCCTGCATACGAGCGACCCGTCCGGCCCGAAGACGTCCGCCGGATGCGCTACGGGAGCACGGGCCCCCGGCCGGTTCGGGCTACACGCCGGGCTACATGCCGGGCGGATGGCGGACGACGAACGAGCTCAGGTCGGGCTCATCGGCCGAGCGGTTGGACCAGCGCGAGCCGGATTCCGCGAGCGCGACCGTGTCGAACCGCAGCCCGGCGACGTACATGAACGTGTGGCCCGGCGACGCGTACACGGTGATCCACTTGCCGCGCCCGGGCCTGCCCCAGGACATGAGCTGCCCGGAGGTCATCGTCGTGTCGAGCAGCCCCGCCGCCGCGAGCACGTAGCTGAGCGATCCCGAGCAGTCGTAGCCGGTGTCCTCGTAGGTCATGTGGCCGCCGCCCCAGATGTAGGGCAGGTGCGAGATCTGGTTGCCGGCCGCGATCACCTCCTGCACGGCGGCGGGCGCGTCGACCGGCGCAACCGCGTACAGGCTGGAGGTGAGCGTCGCCTGGCTGGGGCTCGCCGACATGCCGCTCTGGCGCAGCTGGCGGCGGACCTGGACGAGCGAGACGGGCCGCGCCAGAGAGCCTCCGGGATGGGTGTCGACCTTCACCGTCGCCGCCTTGGGCATCCGCGCGGCGCCCGCGCCGGCGACCGGCTCCACGGCGTGCGGGTGGGCCTTGGGCACGGTCGTCGTCGTCGCCGGCGACGCCGCGGCCGCGGCCGCGGCCCTGTGCGGCGACGACGAGCCGCACCCGCCGCACACGAGCGCGGCGCCGACGGCGGCGCACGCGAGCGCCGCGCGCGTCGCGCGTCCGGCGCGCGTCGCGCCTGACCATGGGTGTGCGAGTCCGAGCATCTGTCTTCGAGTATGTCCGTGTCCACCGGCTGCGGGCGCCGGTCGGTCAGGCCTGAAGGCCCGAGCCGACCCGGTCATCCGGGCCGCGCGCCCCCGAGGAGCGAGGAAGTAGCCGCCGCCCACGGGGTGATGTAGTCGATCATCGGCTCATTCGCCGGTCGACCTTGAATCGTCGCGAACCGGCGGCGCGGATTCTGGTTGTAGGCGGTGAAGATCGGCCGGCAGTCGAGGTCGCCCGCCGCGTCCACGCCACGATCGTAGTTGTAGCTGCGACGGATCCGCTGGTCGGCGGTCTGCGGCGTGCGCGGGTTGGCGAGGCGGATGTGCGCGGACAGCGGGATCCGGCGACCGTTCGGGTCCGAGCGAAGTCAGGGTCCTGGAACTCGCCGGCGCCCCCGAGCGGCGCGCCGCTCCACCCGCGGTTCCTGGGCCGTCGGGGCGCCGACCGCGACTACCCTCGTCCAATGCCGTCTCGCCCGGAGCGCCACGCCTGCGGCCGCCGCGCGGGTCGGGACACCCCGCGACCGGAGATCCCGACCCCGCGAGGACAACGCTCCGCCGTCACCCCGTGGTGAGCGGGGTGCTGCTCGGTGCCGTCTGCATGCTGGCGGCCGGCGCCGCCGCCTGGCGGCTGGGCTACCTGCGCCTGGTCGGGCACGGGACCGCGCCCGCCGCCCCGGTGCACGCGATCAACGTCCATCGCCTCGCGGCGCTCGTCCGTCCCCCGGCGGTGTCCACCGTCACCGATCCGGTGCCCCGCCGCCGGATCCTGCTCGCCACCGATTCGGCGCTCAGCGAGCTCATCGGCTCCGGCAGTCACTCGACCGTGTCGTGGGACTCCTCGACCGGCCTCTGGGACTATGCGCCGGTCAAGGAGGAGCGCGCGACCGGCAAGGGCCGCACCCCCACCTGGTGGCAGTCCGCGCTCGCGCTCGACGCGGTCGTGCGCGCCGCGACGACGCTGCGCAGCACCAATCCGTTCTACCAGCAGCTGCTCCAGACCACCTACTCGCAGAACGTGTCCAAGCCCGGGACGTACGCGCCTCAGGACTTCGAGAACAACTACATGGACGACACCGGGTGGTGGGGGATCGCGTGGGTGCACGCGGCGCGCTACGAGCTGCGGGTGCTGCATGACACCTCCGCCGCCACCACATACCTCTCGATCGCCGAGGACGACGCTCGCTACCTCGACGCTCAACCCAAGAAGTGCGGCGCCGCGTCGATCCCGTTCAAGGACGGATACGCCCCCAACACGATCACCGATGCGGAGTACATCGATCTCGTCGCCCAGCTCGGGCAGATGCGCTCCGGTCACGGCCCACTCGCGAACCGAGGGCTGGCGGCGACGTGGACGGCCGACGCTCGGCGCAGCCTCGCCTGGCTGCAGTCATCGGGACTCGTCGATATGCGCACCGGAGCCGTGCGCCGCACCCAGGACAACCACTGCCGTCCGGTCGGGCCGGCCCAGACCTACACCGAGGGCGAGGTCGCGGACGCGCTCACCCAGGTGGGCGTGCTCACGCACGACCGGTCGGACATCAACGCGGCGGCGGTGTTCATCAACCATGCGCTCGAGCCCCGGCACGGGATGCTCGCCGCGGGGGTCCTGCAGGAGCCGTGCGAGGGCAAGACCCGTCTCTGCCTCGGTCAGTCGTACAACATCACCGTCTTCAAGGGCCTGCTCGACAATGCGGTCGCCGACTGGTCCGCCGCGACGCGCTCGGCCGCCTACGAGCCGTTCCTCGCCGCGCAGGCGCAGGCAATCGTCCACAACGCGACCGGCGTGGAGGGCGGCGCCTGCACGAGCGCGCAGTCCTGCCAGCTGTCCATGTACTGGGCGCGACTGGTTCCACGGGCCCACCAGCCGATCGTTCCCACCCCTGGCTCCCAGGCCTCGGGCCTGTCGGCGCTCGTCAACGCCCTGAAGCCCGAGAACGACTGACCGCGGCTCAGGAGGGTGCGATCGAGGCCGGTTCGGTCTTTCGCCACGCGCACCGGGGACGGCCGCCCCTGTCCGGCCGGCGGGCCGTAGGATCCGAGCGTGGCTCTTGCCGTCGTCCACCACGCCGACATCCCCGAGCAGGACGTCGCGCGGGGCGACATCGCGTTTCGCCGCCGCCGGCTGGGGAGCGCCGCGGGCGCCGTCCGGATCGGCGCCAGCCACTACCTCGTGCCGCCCAGCGCGCGGCAGATGCCCGTCCACGTCCACGGCGACGAGGAGGAGATCTTCTTCGTCCTCGCCGGCGACGGGATCGGCTACGAGCTACCCGGGCACGACCCGGCCGGAGGCGCGATCACGTACCCGGTGGCGGCCGGCGACGCGATCGTCCACCGCCCAGACCGCGCTCCCCACACGTTCCTGGCCGGGGCCAACGGGCTGGAGCTGATCGCGTTCGGGTCCGGCTCGGAGACGTCGATCACGTACCTCCCGCGCGCCCAGGTCATGTGGTGCGGCCCGCGCTGGGTGCCGGTCGACGCGCCGCACCCGTTCGCCGCCGAGGCGGCCGCCGGCCCGCTCACGCCCCCGGAGCCCGATCCCGGCGCGGCGCGGCCACCGCATGTCGTCGCGCTCGCCGGCCTTGACACCGGACGCTTCCCGCCCAGCGAGGTCCGCACACTCGGCATGGCCGGCGGCGCGGTGAGCGCGGGCCTCAACCACGTCGTGCTGCCGCCGGGCGCGGCGGGCGCCCCGCCCCACTGCCACACGCTCGAGGAGGAGCTGTTCGTCGTGCTCGAGGGCGCCGGCACGCTCACGCTGGGGGACGAGACCCACCCGCTCGCCGCCGGCGACGTCGTCGCGCGGCCGCCCTCGCGGCGGCTTGCGCACGCGCTCACGGCCGGCCCGGACGGGCTCATCTACCTCGCCTACGGCACCCGCGAGCCCGGCGATGCGGTCGTCTACCCCGGGACCGGCAAGGTCTGGCTCCGCGGCCTCGACGTGTGGCTGGACACGACCACGCGCTGACACCGGCCTCGACCACACGAGGTTCGGAACGCGTACGCTGACCGCGATGCGCATTCTCATCACGGGCGCGGGCGGGATGCTCGGCCTGGATCTGCAGGCTGCTGCGCGCACGGCGGCGCACGAGACGATCGCCTGCCCGCGCTCGGAGCTCGACGTCACCGACGCGGACGCCGTCCGGGCGGCCGTCGCCGACGCGCGGCCCGACGTCGTCATCGGCTGCGCCGCATGGACGAACGTCGACGGCGCCGAGAGCGCACCGGACGCGGCGCACGCGGTCAACGGGGCCGGCGCCGGCCACGTCGCCGCCGCGGCGGCGGCCTGCGGCGCCTGGACGATCCACGTGTCGACCGACTACGTGTTCGACGGATCCAAGCGAGCTCCGTACGTCGAGTCCGACCCGGTGGCGCCGCTGTCGCTGTACGGGCGCTCCAAGCTCGCGGGCGAGCACGCGGTCGCCGAGCACGCCCCCGGCGCCCACACGATCGTGCGCACCGCGTGGCTGTTCGGCGCCCACGGCCAATGCTTCCCCAAGACGATGCTGCGGCTCGCCGGCGAGCGCGACGAGCTGTCGGTCGTCGCCGACCAGATCGGCTCGCCGACGTTCACCGGCCACCTCGCGGCCGCGCTCGTCGGCCTCGCCGAGCAGCGCGAGCGCACCGCCGGCGTCCTGCACCTCGCCGCCTCGGGCGAGTGCTCGTGGTGCGACTTCGCGCGGGCGGTCGTCGCCGCCGGCGGGCGCGCCAGCGGGACCTCCGCCACGCGCGTGCGCGCGATCACGACCGCCGAGTACCCGACTCCCGCCCCGCGGCCCGCCTACAGCGTGCTGCGCTCCGAGCGCGGGGCACCGATCCTGCCGAGCTGGCAGGACGGCCTCGCATCGTTCATGAGCGACCTGGCGGAGGTGGCTGCCTGATGCGGGTGCTCGTCACCGGCGGCGCCGGCTTCATCGGCTCCAACTTCGTCCACCACGTGCGTCGCGAGCGGCCCGACTGGGAGGTCGTCGTCTACGACCTGCTCACGTATGCGGGCAACCGCGCCAATCTCGACGGGTCGGGCGCCGAGTTCATCCGGGGCGACATCTGCGACGCGGCGACGCTCGATCCGGCGGTCGCGGCGTGCGACGCGGTCGTGCACTTCGCCGCCGAGTCGCACAACGACAACTCGCTCCACTCGCCGTGGCCGTTCGTGCAGACCAACGTGATCGGCACGTACACGATCCTCGAGGCGGTGCGGGCGCACGGGGTGCGGCTGCATCACATCTCGACCGACGAGGTGTACGGCGACCTCGAGCTCGGCGACCCGGCGAAGTTCAGGCCCGACACCCCGTACAACCCGTCGAGCCCGTACTCGAGCACGAAGGCGTCCTCCGACCTGCTCGTCCGCGCCTGGGTGCGCTCGTTCGGCGTGCGGGCGACGATCTCCAACTGCTCGAACAACTACGGCCCGTTTCAGCACGTCGAGAAGTTCATCCCCCGCCAGATCACCGAGGTCCTGGAGGGCCGCCGGCCGAAGCTGTACGGGGCCGGCGAGAACGTCCGCGACTGGATCCACACCGAGGACCACTCGTCCGGGGTGCTGGCGATCCTCGAGCGCGGCTCGATCGGCGAGACGTACCTGATCGGCGCCGACGGGGAGCGCACGAACAAGCAGGTCGTCGAGCTGATCCTGTCCCACATGGGCCGCGCGGCCCACGACTACGACCATGTCTCAGACCGCCCCGGCCACGACCTGCGCTACGCGATCGACGCCTCCCGGCTGCGCGACGAGCTCGGCTGGAAGCCCCGCTACCGGGACTTCGACGCGGGGCTTGCGGCGACGATCGCCTGGTATCGCGAGCGCGGCGACTGGTGGCGCCCGCAGAAGGCCGCGACCGAGGCGAAGTACGAGGTCCTGGGCCGCTGACGGGCCGGCCGGACGCGCTGCCCGCGCTCGAGCGCGAGATCACCGAGTGCCGTGCCTGCCCACGGCTCGTCGAGTGGCGCGAGCGGGTCGCGCGGGAGAAGCGGGCGGCGTTCGCCGCCGAGGTGTACTGGGGGCGGCCGGTGCCCGGCTTCGGCGACCCGACGGCGCGCGTCGTCGTGCTCGGGCTCGCTCCGGCGGCGCACGGCGGCAACCGGACCGGGCGGGTGTTCACCGGCGACCGCTCGGGCGACTGGCTGTTCGCCGCGCTTCACGCCGTCGGGATGGCGTCGCAGCCGACGTCGGTCTCGCGCGACGACGGCCTCGAGCTGCACGGCTGCTGGGTCGCCGCGGCCGTTCGCTGCGCGCCGCCCGCCAACCGCCCCACGACGACCGAGCGCGACCGGTGCCTGCCGTTCGCGGTGCGCGAGCTCGCGCTGCTGCCCGAGGCGCGGGCGATCGTCTGCCTCGGCGGGTTCGCGTGGGACGCCGCGCTGCGGATTCTCGCCACCCGCGGCGACCCGATCCCCCGGCCGCGCCCGCGGTTCGCGCACGGCGCCGAGGGGTCGGTCGGTGAGATGGCGCTGATCGGCTGCTACCACCCGTCTCAGCAGAACACGTTCACCGGGCGGCTCAAGCCGGGCATGATGGAGGACGTGCTGCGCCGCGCCGCCGAGCTGGCCGGCTGAGAAACCCAGAGACACGGGAGACGATCACGATGAGGGCAGTCCAGTTCAGCGAGTTCGGTGGCCCGGAGGTGCTCGGAGTCGTGGAGCTGCCCGAGCCCCACGCCGGCCCGCGGGAGATCCGGGTCGTCGTCAACGCGTGCGGGGTCAACCCGATCGACTGGAAGCTCCGCCAGGGGATCATGGGCGGCGAGCTGCCGATGCGGCTCGGCAGCGAGGTCGCGGGCGTCGTCGACGAGGCCGGCGACGAGGTGACCGACGTGACCGCCGGCGATCAGGTGTTCGGACCGACCTCGGGCGGCGCGGCCGACTTCGCGGTGCTCGCCCACTGGGCGCACATCCCGGCGACGCTCGACTTCGCGGGAGCGGCGGCGCTGCCGGTCGCCGTCGAGACGGCCATGCGCGGCCTCGACGGGCTCGGGGTCGCGGCCGGTGAGACGCTGCTCATCAACGGCGGAGCGGGCGCGGTCGGCACGGTCGCGACCCAGCTCGCCATCGCCCGCGGCGCCCGGGTGATCGTCACCGCGAGCGAGCGCAACGCGGAGCGGCTGCGCGGCTACGGGGCCGAGGTGACCGCGTACGGCGACGGCCTGGCCGAACGGGTGCGGGGGATCGCTCCGGACGGCGTGGATCGCGTGTTCGACATGGGCCCGGGCGGCGCGCTCCCCGAGCTGGTGACGATCGCCGGCGACCCGCAGCGGGTGCTCACGATCTCGGACTTCGCGGCCGCGGGCAGCGCCGGGGTCAAGGCGACCGGCGGCCCCGACGCCCCCCGCCGCTGGGACGCGCTCGACCATGCGGCGACGCTCGTGGAGCAGGGCAAGCTGTCGCTGCCCGTCCAGCAGGCGTTCCCGCTCGACGGGGCCGCCGAGGCCCACCGGCTCAGCCAGAGCGGCCACGTGAGCGGCAAGCTCGTGCTGCTCGTCGACTGAGTTCGGGTGTCCAGCTGGGCACTGCGGTCGCGTGAGACGACCGGAGATGCCCAGCCCGCTCGCCCATCCTGGTACTCGCGGTGCGTATACGCATGATGTATAGTGCCTCGCCATGTCGATCTCCAAGACGTTTCTCGGCCTGCTGGAGGACGGCCCTTCGCACGGCTACGACCTCAAGCGCGAGTACGACGCGCGCTTCGGGATCGACCGGCCGGTCGCCTACGGCCAGGTGTACGCGACGCTCTCGCGGCTGCTCAAGCACGGCCTGGTGACCGTCGAGGCGATCGAGCCCGGCGACGGCCCCGAGCGCAAGCGCTATGCGATCACCCCCGAGGGCGTCGCCGACGTCGAGCGCTGGTTGGCCGAGCCCGAGAAGCCCGAGCTCTATCTGCAGTCGACGCTGTACGCGAAGGTCGTGATCGCGCTGCGCAGCGGCCGCGCCGCGATCGGCATCCTCGACGCACAGCGCGCCGAGCACCTGCGCCTGATGCGCGAGCTCACCCGCCGCAAGCTGGAGGGGACGCTCGTCGACCAGCTCGTGTGCGATCACGCGCTGTTCCACCTCGAGGCCGACCTGCGCTGGCTGGAGCTCACCGCGGCGCGCCTGGACGAGCTCGCCGGGGCGGTGGCGGTATGAGCGGCCAGGCGAGCCGGGCGGCGACCGCGGAGCCCGATCCCGAGCCGCCCACCGCCAAGCCCGGCCCCGCGCTGCTTGACTGCCGCGCCCTGGTCAAGCGCTTCGGGCAGACCCCGGCGCTCGACGGCGCCTGGCTGCGGGTCGCGCCCGGCGAGATCGTTGCCGTGATGGGCCCGTCGGGCTCGGGTAAGTCGACGCTGTTGCACTGCGCCGCCGGGATCCTCGCCCCGGACGCGGGCGAGGTGATCTACGACGGCCGTGAGGTCGGCGGGCTGCCCGACGCCGAGCGCAGCCGCCTGCGCCGCTCCGAGTTCGGGTTCGTGTTCCAGTTCGGCCGGCTCGTCCCCGAGCTCTCCTGCGAGGAGAACGTCGCGCTGCCGCTGCGGCTGGGGGGTGCCGGGCGCCGCCAGGCCCGCGCCCGGGCGGCCGAGTGGCTCGCGCGCCTGGAGGTCGCCGAGCTGGCCGGGCGGCTGCCGGGAGACGTGTCAGGCGGCCAGGGCCAGCGCGTCGCGGTCGCCCGGGCGCTCGTCACCGGCCCGCGCGTCGTGTTCGCCGACGAGCCGACCGGAGCGCTCGACTCGCTCAACGGCGAGCGCGTCATGCAGCTGCTCACCGCCGCCGCGCGCGAGAGCGAAGCGGCGGTCGTGCTCGTCACCCACGAGGCGCGCGTCGCCGCCTACGCCGACCGCGAGGTCATCGTCCGCGACGGACGCACCCGGGCGAGCTGATGCGCCGCGGGCTCGCCGAGCTGTGGCTCGGCGTCCAGGTCGCGCTCGCCTCCCGCACGACCCGCGTGCGCGGCCTGCTCACCGCGGCCGGGGTCGCGCTCGGGGTCGTCGTGCTCGCGCTCGCCGCCTCGGTCCCACACGTCTACTCGGCACACAAGGCGCGGCAGCGGGCGACCAGCCCCGTGTTCGCCGGCACGCACGGCCGGCTGCACCTGCTGGCCGAGACGACCGTCTTTCACGGGGTGACGATCGGCGAGAACGCCGTCCAGGTGAGCGGCTCGCCCGCCGATGGGCCCGTGCCGCCACCCCCGGGGGTTCGCCGGCTGCCCGCGCCCGGCGAGATCGTCGTCTCGCCCGAGGTCCGTTCGCTGCTGCGCGGGCCCGGCGGCGCCGAGCTACGCCGGCGGCTGCGCGGGCGCGTCGTGGCCACGATCGGCGCCGCCGGGCTGAGCGCGCCCAACGACGCGGTCCTCTACCGCGGGAGCGCGACGCTCACCGCCGTCGGCGCGCCCGCGGTGCGCCGCTTCGGCGGGGGCGGCGCGGCCACCCCGACCCCGGTGCTGATCACGCTGCTCGTGATCATGGTCGTGGTCGGGCTGCTGCTGCCGGTCGGCGTGTTCGTGGCCACCGCGGCCCGCTTCGGGGCCGAGGAGCGCGACCGCCGGCTGGCCGCGATGCGGCTCGTCGGCGCCGACCGCGCGGCGACCGCGCGCGTGGCGGCCGGCGAGTCGCTGCTCGGCGCGGTCGTCGGGCTGCTCGCCGGCGCCGCCGTCTTCCTCGAGGTGCGCGCGCCGCTGGCGCACGCCGGCCTGGCCGGGATCGACGTGTTCACCGCCGACCTGCGGCCGTCGGTGGGGTTCGCGGTGCTCGTCGCGCTGCTCGTGCCGCTGAGCGCCGTCGCCGCCACGCTCGTCTCGATCCGCCGGGCGGCGGTGGAGCCGCTCGGGGTGACGCGCCGCGGCACCGAGGCCCACCGCCGTGTGGCCTGGCGGCTCGTCGCGCCCGTGCTCGGCTTCGCGCTGCTCGCGCCGCTGCTGCACTCCTCCGGGCGGCTGGCCGGCGCGGTCGGCCAGGCGGAGGCGGCCGCCGGCGTCGTGCTCGTGCTCGTCGGCGTCACCGCGCTGCTGCCCTGGATCGTGGAGGCGGTCGTGCGCCGCGCGCCCGACGGCCCGCTGCCCTGGCTGCTCGCGATCCGCCGCCTGCGCAGCGACGAGGGCACGACCGGCCGCATCGTCGGCGCGATCGGCCTCGCCGTCGCGGGCGCGATCGCGCTGTCGATCGTGTTCAGCGCCGCCCAGGCCTCGATCCGCGTCCGGTTCACGCCGCAGCAGGCGCGGACGCTCTACGTCGGCCTGCACGCACCCACCGCCGCGCGGGCGCGGCGGGACCTGGCCGCGCTGCGCCGGACGGCGGGAGTGGCGCACGTCTCGGCGACGACCGACCACCTGCACGGCGCGACGGCCGTCGCGGCGAACGTGGTGCTCCGCAGCGCCGGCGCGACCTCGGTCGCGCGGCTCCGCGACCGGGCCGCCGCGCTCGACCCGCTCGCGCAGGTGGAGACGACCACCACCGGCGGCGGACCGACGGCGCACGCGCTCTCCGACCTCCGGCGCGTCCTGTTCGCGGGCGCGGTCGTCGTGCTGGCGATGATCGGCGCCAGCCTGCTCGTCGCCGCGGGGGAGGGGCTGCGCGAGCGCCGCCGGGCGCTCGCGGTGCTCGCCGCGTTCGGCACGCGGCGCGCGACGGTCGCCTGGTCGATGCTGTGGCAGGCCGCGATCCCGGTCGTGGGCGGGCTGTTGCTCGCCGTCGGCCTGGGGATCGGGCTCGGCGCGATGCTGTCGGCGATCGTCAGCCTGTCGCCGCGCTTTGACTGGGGGGCGATCGGGCTGATGCTCGGCGCCGGGGTGGCGGTGATCGTGGCGGTGACCGCGCTCACGCTGCCGACGCTCACCCGCATGATGCGCCCGGAGGCGCTCCGAGTGGAGTGACCGCGCGACGGCGTCGGGGTCGGCCTCGGCGTGGCGGCGGCCGGCCTCGGGCGGGCACAATCGGAACAGCATCGCCTGCCGGTGGGCTGCTGTTCGGATTGGTGCCACCCCCTGGGCCGGATCGGAACAGCAACCGCCGCACGGGCGTTCGGTGGGCGGGAATGTGCCGTCGTCCGGCGGACCGCGCCGATGGGCCGCCGGCCGATAGCGTGCGGGCGGTGTACGACGTCGCCGCCCTCCGCGCCCGGATCCCCGCGCTCGCGTCCGGGACCGCGTTCTTCGACGGCCCCGGCGGCTCGCAGACCCCGGTCGAGGTCGGGCACGCGATCGCCGCGGCCCTGAGCGCGCCGCTCGCCAACCGCGGCACGGTCAACCAGGCCGCCCGCAACGCCGAGTCGATCGTGCTCGCCGCCCGCGCCGCGGTCGCCGACCTGCTCGGGGCCGACCCGCGCGGGGTCGTGTTCGGCCGCTCGATGACGCAGCTCGCCTACGACGTGGCGCGCACGCTCGCCGGCGGATGGGCGCCCGGCGACGAGATCGTCGTCACCCGTCTGGACCACGACGCCCACATCCGGCCGTGGGTCCAGGCGGCCGCGCGGGCCGGCGCGGAGGTGCGCTGGGTCGACTTCGACGCCCGCACCGGCGAGCTCGCCGCGGACGCGGTCGCCGCCCGGCTCTCCGACGCCACTCGGCTGGTCGCCGTCACCGGGGCCTCGAACCTGATCGGCACGCGCCCGCCGCTCGCCGAGATCGCCGCGCTCGTCCACGAGCGCGGCGCGCTGCTCAGCGTGGACGCCGTCCATCTCGCCGCCCACGCGCCGATCGAGCTCGGGTCGGGCCCCGGCCGGCCCGACCTGCTGTTCTGCTCGCCCTACAAGTTCCTCGGGCCGCACTGCGGGGTGCTCGCGGCCGACCCGGCGCTGCTCGAGACCCTGCACCCGGACAAGCTCGCCCCGTCGCCCGACGCGGTGCCCGAGCGCTTCGAGTACGGGCACGCTTCCCTACGAGCTGCTCGCGGGGGTCACCGCCGCCGTCGGCGTGATCGCCTCGCTCGCGCCGCCGGACCCCTCTGCCGGCGATCGCCGCGCGCGGATCGTGGCCGCGATGGAGGCTGTCGAGGCGCACGAGGACACGCTCCGCGCCGAGCTCGAGCGCGGCCTCGCGCAGCTGCCGGGCGTCACCCAGCACGCCCGCGCCGCGCGGCGCACGCCGACGCTGCTGCTCACGTTCGAGCGCCACCAGCCGGGAGCCGTCGCCGAAGCGCTCGCGGCACGGAACATCAACGCTCCCGCCGGCTCGTTCTACGCCCTGGAGGCCTCCCGGAGGCTCGGCCTGGGCGACGGGGGCGGCCTGCGGGTCGGCCTGGCGCCCTACACCGACCCCGTCGACCTCAGCCGTCTGCTCGCGGGGCTCGCGGCGACGCTGATGTGACCGGCCGCCGGGGTGGGTCGGCTGCCGGATGGGCTGCCGCCGGGTGCGGCGGCCGCCGGATCGGTCGTCGCCGAGGACGTGTGTCATCTCAGGGTTGCTGAGCAACGTTCAGACGACACACGTCTGGCCGATGCGCGCTACACGAAGGCGGTGGTTCTCGTGTGGGCCCCGACCCTTCATCGCCGGAGCCCGCCCACGACGACGGTTCGCCTGCGGCTGCCGATCGCCGCCGGTTACTGCGGTCAGAAGCTGACCTCTATCTCCCGGTCCGGCCGCCCTCGCCGGGTAGATTCGGATCGATGGCCGCCCTCGACGTGTTCAGCGAGCGCACGCGCGACTGGTTCACGAACGCGTTCGACGGCCCGACGGCCGCGCAGGAGCAGGCGTGGCCCGCGATCGCGTCACGCGAGCACGTGCTCATCTCGGCGCCGACCGGGTCGGGCAAGACGCTGGCCGCATTCCTGTACGGGATCGACCAGCTGGCGGCGGAGTCCGCACCGGCGACACGGAAGGACCGGCGCATCCGGCTCGTGTACGTGTCGCCGCTGAAGGCGCTCTCCTACGACGTCGACCGCAACCTGCGCACGCCGCTGCGGGGGATCGGCGCCGACCTGCGGGTGGCCGTGCGCACCGGCGACACGCCGCAGAAGGAGCGCGCGCAGATGCTGCGCGACGCGCCGGACATCCTCATCACGACGCCCGAGTCGCTGTATCTGATGCTCACCGGCCGGGCGCAGGCGCTGTTTGAGGGCACCCGCTGGTGCATCGTCGACGAGATCCACGCCGTCGCCTCGACCAAGCGCGGGTCGCACCTCGCGCTCACGCTCGAGCGCCTGACCGCCGCCTCCGAGCACGATGTCCAGCGCATCGGTCTGTCCGCCACCCAGAACCCGCTCGAGGAGGTCGGCCGCTACATGGTCGGCCCGCGCCGGACGTGCCGGATCGTCGACACCGGGGTCCGGAAGGAGCTCGACCTGGAGATCCACGTGCCGGTCGAGTCGATGGTCGAACCCGGGGACACGCCCGCCCCTGACCTCGATCCGCTCGCCGGTGGAGAGGCGACCCGCCGCTCGATCTGGCCCGCGATCTACCCCGAGCTCGTCGAGCTGATCGAGCAGCACAAGTCGACGATCCTGTTCGTCAACAACCGCCGCGGCGCCGAGCGGCTCGCGCTCAGGCTCAACGACCTCGCCGAACGCGAGATCGCCCGCTCCGCACCACGGCTCGCTCGCGCGTGAGGAGCGGACGCGTCGTGGAGGAGATGCTCAAGGCCGGCGAGCTGCCGTGCCTGGTCGCGACCTCGAGCCTCGAGCTCGGGATCGACATGGGCGCCGTCGACCTCGTCATCCAGGTCGAGTCGCCCAAGTCGGTGTCGCGCGGGCTGCAGCGGATCGGCCGCGCCGGGCACTCGGTCGGCGACGTCAGCCGCGGGCGGATCTTCCCGAAGTTCCGTGCCGACCTGCTCGAATGCGCGGTCGTCGCCCAGCGGATGCGCGAGGCGCGGATCGAGACGACCGTCGTGCCGCGCAACGCGCTCGACGTGCTCGCCCAGCAGATCGTCGCGATCGCCGCCGCCGCCGGCGACGAGGGCGAGCCAAGGCGAGCGGGACCCTGAACGTCGACGACCTGTACGCGCTGGTCACCCGCACCCACTCCTACGCCGAGCTCCCCGCTCGCAGCTGCGAGAACGTGCTCGACATGCTCGACGGCCGCTACCCGTCCAGCGAGTTCGCCGAGCTGCGGCCCCGGATCGTGTGGGACCGGGTCGCCGGCACGATCCGGGCGCGCCCGGGCGCGCGCCAGCTCGCGGTCACCAACGCCGGCACGATCCCCGACCGCGGCCTGTACGCGGTGACGCTGCCCGACGGCCGCCGCGTCGGCGAGCTCGACGAGGAGATGGTCTACGAGGCGCGGCCCGGCCAGACGTTCCTGCTCGGCGCGAGCACGTGGCGGATCGAGGAGATCGGTCGCGACCGCGTGATCGTCACCCCGGCGCCGGGGCTGCCCGGGCGCCGTGCCGTTCTGGAAGGGCGACCGCTCGGGCGCCCGAAGGAGCTCGGCGAGGCGATCGGCGCGTTCGCGCGTGGGCGGTCGAGCCAGTCGCCGGAGACGCTCGTGCCGGTTACGACCTCGACGAGAGCGCCGCCAGGAACCTGGTCGAGTTCGTGCGCGAGCAGCAGCAGGCCACGCGGGTGGTTCCGTCGACCGGGCGATCGTGGTCGAGCGGTTCCGCGACGAGATCGGCGACTGGCGGCTGTGCGTGCTGTCGCCGTTCGGCGGCCGGGTCCACGCCGCGTGGTCGCTGGCGCTGAGCGCGCGGATCCGCGACCAGCTCGGCCTCGAGTCCGACGCGATCTACTCCGACGACGGGATCATCATCCACCTGCCCGACGCCGAGGAGCCGCCGGGCGCCGAGCTGGTGATGCTCGAGCCCGACGAGGTCGAGGACATGGTCGTCGGCGAGCTCGGCGGGCCGCGCTGTTCGGTGCGCGCTTCCGCGAGAACGCGGCCCGCGCGCTGCTGATTCCCCGCGCGCGGCCGGGGAAGCGCACACCGCTGTGGCAGCAGCGGCTGAAATCCCAGTCGCTGCTGGAGGTGGCGAGGAAGTACGGCGAGTTCCCGGTCGTGCTGGAGACCTACCGCGAGTGTCTGCGCGACGTGCTCGACGTCCCCGGTCTGGTTGAGCTGCTCCACCGCTGCACCGCCGCGAGATCTCGCTCGTCGAGGTCGAGACGTCGACGGCATCGCCGTTCGCCTCGTCGCTGCTGTTCGACTACGTCGCGACCTACATGTACGAGGGCGACATCCCCAACGCCGAGCGCCGCGCCGCGGCGTTGTCGCTCGATCGCGATTTGCTGCGAGAGCTGCTCGGTCAGGAGGAACTCCGCGATCTGATCGACCCGACCGCGCTCGCGCGCGTCGAGGACGAGCTCCAGTGCCTGTCGGATCTCGCCCGGGCGGCAAACCGCGACGGGCTGCACGATGTGCTGCGCAGGGTCGGCGACCTGACGGTCGCCGAGGCACAGGCGCGATGCCTCGACGGCGTCGACGCCGGCTCGATGCTGACGGCGCTGGCCGGCGAGCGGCGCGCGACCAGGGTCCGGATCGCCGGCGAGGAGCGGTGGATCGACGCGGCGGACGCCGGGCTGTACCGCGACGCGCTCGGCGCGTGCCTCCGGGGGGCTGCCGGCCGCGTTCCTCGAGGACATTCCCGACGCGCTCCGGCGGCTCTCCACCGCTACGCGATGACGCACGGGCCGTTCACGACCGACGAGGTGCGAGCGCGGTATGGCGTCGACGCAGGCGCGGTGCTGCGCGAGCTCGAGCGCGACGGGGGCTCGTGCAAGGCGAGCTGCGCCCGGGGGGATCGACGCGCGAGTGGTGTGACCCCGAGGTGCTGCGCCGTCTACGCCGCGCCTCGCTGGCGGTGCTGCGCAAGGAGATCGAGCCGGCCGAGCCGCGCGCATTCGCGCGCTTCCTGCCCCGTGGCAGGGCGTCGACCGCCATCCCGCGTCCGGCGCCGGGGTCGACCGGCTGCGCGAGATGCTCGTGCCGTTGCAGGGCCTCGCGCTGCCCCCGAGGTGTGGGAGAGCGACGTGCTTCCGCGCCGCGTCGGCGCTTACTCGCCATCGTGGATCGACCAGCTGTGCGCGAGCGGTGAGCTGGTGTGGCTCGGCGCCGGCGCGCTCGGCCGCAACTCGGGACGCGTGGCGCTGTACTTCCGCGAGGACGCCGCTACTCGGCCCCCCGCAGGGGTTCAAAGGCGAGCCGCCCGCCGGGCCCGCCCACGAGGCGATCCGGGAGAGGCTGGCAATCCGGCGGTCAATCTACAACTTCCACTACGCTTCACCCCCGGCGGCGTTGCCGCTGAACTGGGGCTTGAAGAAGCCTACCGCTTTCGATGAGACCTCGCATGGTTGCACCAGTCCGGACCGCCGCTGGGAAGCGTGGTCGTTCGTCTTTGCGGGAGGCGCCGTGTACGACAATCTCGATCCCTCGTTCACGACGGACGACGCGACCGGCAAGACCTGTGAAGGCGTCCGGTATGAGCTGCATAACCTGGTTTCATTCGTGACCGGCCTGGATCTGTCGCATCTGCAGCCGGACCGGGATGCGCTTCAGCAGTGGCCCTTGTTTTCGAGCGAGGCTTACATGCTCGACGATCCGGGGCGCATCTATGCGATTTATCTCAAGGGCGCGAAAAACGCGCGAATCACAACCATCATGCTGGACGCTCCGGCGGGCCAGTATCAGACGGGATGGTTCGATCCCCAGACCGGGGATCTGGCGAGCGACCCCATTGTTGAGCACGAGGGCGGACCGTTGAGGATTCAAACGCCGGAGTACACGGAGGATATTGCGATCAAGCTTATCCGGACCGGAGATGCCGGGCCGAAGAGGTGACCTTTCGCAGAGTGTCCGCGACTACTCCGGTGTGATCTCGTTCAGGTTGCTCATCATCCGCTGCTCCACAGGCGAATAGCGATTACGGAATTCCTCGCTGTTCATATGCGCGCGGCGCTCGTCATCGGGCATCGCCGACATCCGCTGGAGTTCATCGCTGATCTGCGCTTTACGTTCCTCCGGCATGTTATTAAACTGCCGGAGCGCACGCCGCACCTGCACCTGTTTCTGGGAGGAAGACTGTTGAGCCGCTCGAGTTGATCCCTCACCCGGGTCTTCGTCGCGGGTGACATCTTCGCAACCGCCTGCAGCGCTTTTTCGATTCGTTGCCGCCGTTCCGGCGGAAGATTCTGGAGCCACTTTTGACGCTGCGCCGGCGTCATTTGCTGCAGCCTGTCGAGAACCTGCTCCCCGGGGTGCCGATCGGCTTTCCGCGGGTTTTCCCGCCGCGCTGAACTCCTCTGCCACCGGCTGCCTTCGGACCCGCAGCCTTGGGCGCACCCGACCTCGGCTGCTTTGGCCTGCCAGAGCCGTCGAAAACAGCAGCGTCAGCACAAAGGGAAGAATGGCGCAATGGCGCATCGTCGATGGATGCATGGGGTTACTGCATCAGTTACTACATCGGCTTCGAACTGGCTACCCCGGCCAGCGGAACGGAATCAAACTGGTGAAGCAATTGGATATCATCCAGAGTCCGCTCAATCTGATCCGCCTCGGTTACCGAAAACCCGTTGGTTCCAGTACTATCCGGCGTGGTAACGGTTCTTTGGTTATCGAGTACGAATCCGGCCGCGACGACGAGAACGGCAGCCGCAAGAGGGAAAACCGGTTTCCACGCACCAAAGCGAAAGCATCGGCCAGTCGGCGATACCAGGGCTCCTCCGCGAAGCGTCGATCCGCCGCCATAAACGGCGGTTGAAATCCACGCTGACCGGCTCCGGTTCCCATGCATCCGAGCGTTCCATACCTCCGTCTGTCCGGTCTGGAACGCCGCGCAATCCGCGCAGATCACCATATGCCGTTCGAGCCGCGTCCGCCTGGCGACATCCAGTCGCCCGGCCGAATAATCAATCAGCAATCAGTCGTTTCTTCCGACATCAACGGACAAATCATCGCGGGCCTCCCGGGACCATATGCGCAAGCCTCGCTCGCAAAGTCTCGTACGCGCGGAACAGCAGGCTCTTCACCGCCGATTCCGAACACTCCAGAACACTTGCGATTTGAGAATACTCCATTTCCTCGTACTTATGCATCAGGACCGCCGCCCGCTGCTTCTCCGGCAGCCAGGCGATCGCGTCCCTGAACTTCCTGCAGCCTGGCCTGAAAAACCATGCGCTGCTCCACCGAGGGCTGCCGGTCCGGCAACTTCGCGGGCCGGCACTCTCCGCCCGGTCGGCATCCAGCCGCTCCTGTGCCCTCTCGTTCTTCTCGTCCCGCAGCCAGTTCAGCGCCAGGTGCGTCGCAATGCGGAACATCCACGTCGTAAACTCGCGCCGTCGGCTCATAACTCCGCGCGACCTGTAAATCCGCAGGAACACTTCCTGCGCCAGTTCCTCCGAAACCGCCTGCTCCTGCACCATCCGGTACAGAAAATGAACCAGCGGGTTCCGGTGCTTCTCGAGGAGAACACGAAAGCTGTCTTCATCGCCGTCCCTTACCCGGAGCATCAACTGCGCGTCCAGATCGGGGCCGGAGACGGCTCCCATAATCGTGTTAACCCGTTGCCACATGGATAGTTTCGGAGTTCGCGTCGGAGAGTCTCACGCTAGTACTGATTACACGTTCACTGCGCAGCGAACGGCTCATAAGCTCCTGATCGCGTCGCGCGGGCGAGCGCCCCAAGTTTAACACCGCGTGCATCTGCTGTGTGATTGGTAGCTCAACTCCGTAGCGCTCAGCGAGTTCCATTGCTACAGAGGTGGTTTTCATACCTTCGGCAACCATGGGCGTCGAGTCCACGATCTGGCCAAGCTGAAGTCCCGCCGCCAGTTTCAGGCCAACCTGCCGGTTTCGGCTCAGGTCGCCGGTGCAGGTAAGCACCAGATCTCCCAGACCGGCCAGACCGGCGAGGGTCTCGGCTCTTCCTCCCACCGCGACCGCCAGGCGCGTCAATTCGGCCAGTCCTCGCGTGATCAGCGCCGCCACCGCGTTGTGGCCCAGCCTCAGCCCGTCGCAAATGCCGGCTCCGATGGCGATTACGTTCTTCAGAGCGCCGCCAATTTCCACGCCAGCGGGATCGCAATTGCGTACACCGAAACGTGGGACCGGAAAAGCGGGCCTGAATTTCCTGACGAGCGTTTTCCTCATCTTCGGACGCCACTACCAGAGCAGTCGGATTGCCCGCCGCCACTTCGCGCGCAAAAGTGGGACCGGAAAGTACCGCAATCCTGTAATCCGGGCCAGCCACTCGCGGATTACCTCCGAAACTCGCATCAGCGATCCCTCTTCGAGGCCTTTGGTGGCGCTGACAATCCGCGTTCCGGGCGGAGAAACGGCAGCATCCGGGTATAGACTGCCCGAACCACATGGGATGGCATGACGCTCAGGACCGTTCCGCGCCGTCCAGCGCAGATTCGAGAGAGTTCCCGGCCCGTTACATTACCGGGAAACGCGAAGCCGGGCAGGAACAGTTGTTGATACGGGGTTGCTCGATCTGCCCGGCGATTTCGGGTTCATTCACCCAGAGCCGGATCTCTTCAAAGCGCGGAGCCAACACGCAGGCGAGAGCGGTTCCCCAGCTGCCGCCGCCGATGATTGCGAGCACTTCACTTTGACCAGGCCTTACCGGCCATCACCGACACGTCCGCCGGAACTGGAAAATGTGCTCGTTACCGGCGCGAATTCGTCCGATATTCTCGCTGTGCCGCCATATGATCAGGACCGCCGCTCCGAGTGCCGAACCAGCACCGGCCACCCGGGATGCAGAATCATCCAGCAGGCGACTGGAAAAAGCCCGGCCGCGATGACGCTGCCGAGAGAAAGATAGCGCGTCCATGCAACCAGCATGATGAACAAAAGAAGCACGGCCAGCAGCGGAACCGGCGTGAGGTAGGCGAACGCGCCGACGAAACTTGCTACCGCCTTCCCGCCTTTGAACCTCAGCCAGATGGAAAAGGCATGGCCGAGCAGCACTGCAGCGCCGCGAAACTCATCCACATCAGTTTCCGCCCGTGAGTCTGTCGGCCAGCCACACGGCGAACCAGGCTTTGGCTGCGTCGAGAACCAGCGTCAGGATCCCGCCAGCGGGCCCGTCGTGCGCAGCACGTTGGTAGCGCCGATGTTCCCGAACCCGAAGATCGCACATCTGACCCCGGTCATCACCCGGACCACGATCAATCCAAATGGAATACCCCCAATCAGATAAGCGGTAATAACCGCCAGGAGGCCAATCATAAGCTGGACGACATCGCTTTCATCAGAGGGTAACTTGCGAGTCTGTATAGACCGATACCCACCGCGCCCTGGCTTACTCGAATAGAGGCCAAAGTCGGTGGCGTCGAAGCTGCCAAAGTCGAAGTCAGACATGGATGCAATGACTTCCCGCAGCCGGCGGATGTCTCTTGCGCTCCTGATCCGGGCCAGCGTCGGATCGGGGGGAGTAGGGGCGTTCTTCGCGAGCGCAGCCGAGCGGTTCAAGCGCTTCGTCGATCTTTCGTGCCAGTTCCGCCAGCCCTGGGCCCCCATTCACTCCCGCAAAAGAAGACGCGCGGATGGTCGGGTTCGGGAAAAACCCGAACTGCGCGATCGCGATCCTGAGTTTCCCGGGAGGCTCTACTGCCGCGAGCGCGCTCTCGAGTTCCGGCAGCGCGTTCTCCGCCGACTCTCCGATGAACTTACTGGTGATGTGCAGGTTTTGAAGAGGCGACCACTGCAGACGAGCCACGGGCCTTAATTCCGCGAGCGCCTGATCCAGCTTGTCCAGAACGTGCGGGGCTATCGAGATCCCTGTAAAGAGCGCATGAGCGTGAACACATTCTACTGAAGACACGAACGGGCTACTGAAGACACTAACGGGAGATGCGGCGACATTTAGATAATTGGTGGTTAGGTCGCAGAAAGGCTTTTGAACGTTGGCGCGCCGCATTCGCATTACTCTGGCTTACGACGGAACCGAATTTCACGGCTGGCAGGTGCAGCCCGGGCTGCCGACCATTCAGGGCGTTCTCGAAGAGATCATCGGAGGGATGGAAGGCAAACCGGTACACGTCGCCGGTTCTGGCCGAACCGATGCAGGCGTGCATGCGCTCGCGCAGGTAGCGGCCTTCACCATTGAAAATCCGATCCCCACGGACAACCTGCAGCGCGCCAGTCAACCGTCGGTTGCCCCGTTGCAATTCGCGTTCTCGAAGCCGTTGAAACCCACGAGGATTTTCACCCCCGCTTCGATGCTGTAGCCAAGACGTATCGCTATACGATGTTTCGCGCCGAGTCTGTCCGCCTTCGAATGGCGCTACGTTCACCATCATCCTTATCCTCTCGACGAAGCGGCCATGATCGAAGCCGCGCGAAGTCTTCGAAGGTGAGCAGATTTCAGCGGCTTTCGCCGCCTCCGACGATCGCGATGCGGAGCGGACCTCGAAAGTGCGAACGGTCTTTCAGTCCGTCTCGAACGCTCGGGCGACCGGTTGATCTACACCGTTCGCGGAAGCGGCTTTCTCAAACACATGGTCCGCAATTCATCGGAACTCTGATCGAGTTCGGCGCAGGCAATCTCGAGCGCAATGCCTGATTCCAGTGCCCATTCAGGGCGCGACCGCTCCGGCCAAAGGGCTCACCCTGGTCGGTGGAATATCACGATCGAATTTCGTCATTTTCGATAATTCGTTGCATGCTAACCTGAAGCCGTGAATCGCCTCTACGACATCGATCCCGGAGCGGACTCGCCCGAGATCGTCCGGATGATCGTCGAGATCCCGCAGCATTCCGCGAACAAGTACGAATACGACGGAAATCTGGGCGTTTTCCGCCTGGACCGCGCGCTGTATTCGCCGCTGCATTATCCCGGCGATTACGGTTTTATTCCCGGCACGCTGGCCGACGACAACGATCCGCTCGACTGCCTGGTGCTGGTGCAGCAGCCGAGTTATCCGGGCGTGCATGATCGAAGTGCGGCCCGTGGGCGTGCTGAACATGGTGGACAGCGACGAGCGCGACCAGAAGATACTTGCGGTGCCGACGCGAATCCGCGCTACGACCAGATCCACACGATGGATCAGATCTTCTCGCACGTACGGCGGGAGATTGAGCACTTCTTCTCGATTTATAAGGAACTCGAAGGCAAGGTCACGACGATGGAAGGCTGGGGCGGTCCTCGCGAGGCGCGAAAGGCAATCACCGACTGCCGCCATCGCTATCTGGATTTGACAGGAAAGCGGATGAATCCGCCGCCGCGCCCGTAACCGCGTGATCAAGGCAAAAACGCCGCAGCGCTGCCCGAATGACGGCTAAAAGCTTCGGCGCGCGCGTGACGGCTTTCAATTCCCCGGAACCGGGCAACCTGATCCTGCAGCGCGTAATACCGATCGGGCGCTTGCGAGGCGTGGGCGTAGCAGGCAGCGCGTTTCGCGGCTCGGTCGCGCCGATGTCCACGTAGTCCGTAGGCGAGAACATGGCCGTATCCTCGCCATCGGAAACCTCGTAGAAGTAGAGCGCGAACTTCCGGTTCATGCGCAGCCAGGCGTCGAGTGAAAGCATGGCGATGGCGCGATGATCGCGATGGTTGTCGACAGGCCAGTGGGTAAAGAGAACATCGGGTTTCTCGGCTTCGATAAGCGCCAGGAAATCGTCATAGCCTGGCTGTCGACGACGGCATGAGCATCGCACTGCGCCGCGAAAATGGGTCGCGCTTTCAGAATTGCGCAAGCCCGCTTAGCCTCCGCCACACGAACGTTGGCGGCGGCTTCCTCCGTTGACTCCGGGCAGTGTTTTTCGCCGCGGTTGAGATAGAGGACGGCGACGTCGTGGCCCTGGTCGGTATAGCGAGCGATCGTGCCGCCGCAGCCGTATTCCGGGTCGCCGGGATGGCCGCCCGTGACTACGACTTTCCATTTAGGAGGTTGGGCACGCAGGGCCTGAAGGCCTGCGCCGAGCGCGAGAGTTGCCAATTGTCGGCGCGTCATGACACGAGTGCGCACCGCGGGCCGCGGATTACGTTCTTTCTGCGTTTGTCCTCTCAGCAACGGGTGCGCTCTCCCGGGCGATCTCTGGCGAAAGCATATCGCACCACCAAAGCCGGATATGTGCAATTCCACCGATGAAGGCACTATTATTTGCAGGTTGGAGGCAGATCTGTCGATAATAATTCGATTCGGCAGGGAGGAACGATGCCTCGAACAACTCGGCGTTCGTTGATACAGGCAACGGAAGCCGGCGCGCAGATCGTCTGCCTGCAGGAGATTTTCAATGGATCCACCAGGATGTCGGGCTGACGGCAGGACGCAGCCCGGAAGCATCGTATCGCGCTGATTGTGCCCATTTACGAGCGGGAGCAGGAAGGTGTGTATTACAACGCCGGCGGTGCTGCATAACGCGATGGGATTTATCTGGGTAAGTATCGAAAAACTCATATTCCACAGGTCGCATCAACCGGGGCGCGCCGATGCGAACGGATACACGAAAGTTCCATGGAACATCGGCTTGTTTTATGGTTCGAGTTACTTCTGCGATCCGCGCGGACAGCTCTTCGCGCAGGCTCGCGGGGGATAAGGATGAAGTTCTGACCGCGGATCTCGATCTCGATATGATTGCCGAAGTACAGAGGACGGGGCAGTTCTTTCGCGACCGCCGTCCCGATATGTACAACGAACTGGTAAAGGCGTAATCGGATGACAAAAGACGAAATTACTGCTGGCCCAGGGAGTACCTGTTTCCCCGCGGTTTTTCACTATTACAAGAGCCGCTGGTGGTGTCTCACGCGAAGGATCAGTACGTCTGGGATATTGACGGCAATCGGTATCTCGATTTTTTCGGCGGGATCGTAACCGTCAGCGTCGGCCACTGCAACGAGCAGGTGAACCGGAAGGTGCATGCCCAGCTCGATAAGCTGCAGCATGTGTCCACGGTATTCGCGAACGAACCGCAGGTCGCGCTGGCGAAGAAGATCGCGTCGATCACTCCCAGCAGGCGCTGAAGAAATCGTTTTTCACGAACAGCGGAACGGAAGCGAACGAAGCGGCGATTCTGGCGGCGCGATGTTATACCGGATCGACCGAAATCGTCGCGCTGCGGCACTCCTATCACGGGCGATCGGCGGTGACGATGGCGCTGACCGGGCCAGGCGACATGGCGATTGGGCCCGCCGCAGGCTGGCATCGTCCATGCGGTGAATGCCTATTGCTATCGCTGCCCGTTCGGCTTGACGTATCCTTCCTGCGAGGTTCGCTGCGCGAAGGATATGGAAGAGGTGATTCGCACGACCACGTCGGCCGCATCGCCGGATTTATCGCGGAGCCGATTCAGGGAGTGGGCGGATTCATCACGCCTCCCAAAGAGTATTTCCCGATGGTGGCCGAGATCGTCGAAAATACGGCGGCGTTTTCATCAGCGACGAAGTGCAGACAGCGTGGGGTCGTACCGGCGGGAAGTGGTTCGGCATCGAGCAGTGGGGCGTTACGCCGGACATCATTACGAGCGCCAAGGGACTGGGCAACGGGACGCCCATCGGGCTTACGTGGCTCGGGCCGGAGTCGCCGATGCGATGAAGGGCGTGACGATTTCGACGTTTGGCGGCAATCCGGTCACAACTACCGCGGCCAAAGCGGTGATGGATATCATCGAAGAGCAGAACTGCTGGCCACAACGCGGCCGAGACCGGGAGCCTATCTACGCGGCGGGCTGGAAGAACTGAAGCGACAAGCATGCGTTGATCGGCGATGTGCGCGGCATGGGTCTGCTGCAGGCGATCGAACTGGTGGAAGACCGCAAAACCAAGGAACCAGCCGAAACCGCAGACCAACAGCTGATGGAAGCGGCTCGCGAGAACCGCATTATAATCGGCAAGGGCGGCATGTACGGGAACGTGATTCGGCTTTCGCCGCCAATGAATATCGGGCGCAGCGACGTTGATGAATTTATCGGGCTGCTTGATAAAAGCCTGACGGCTTGCGCGGCGATGGCGGGGGCGGGTGCTTGATGAGTAGCCTGGCTCAGCCGCCGGAGCGAATCTGAAGCAGTTTCCGGAGCTGCATCCGGCGCTCGACCGTCAATCGGCGCTGGCCGAGGCTAATCGTTGCCTGTTTTGTTTTGACGCTCCTTGTATGGAGGCTTGCCCGACGCACATGATGTACCGCGATTTATCAAGAAGATCGCGAACGACAATTTGCGCGGGTCCGCGCTGACGATTCTGGATTCGAACATTTTAGGATTGAGCTGTGCGCGGGTGTGCCCGGTGGACGTGCTGTGCGAAGGCTCTTGCGTGATGCACGGCTACAATAAGAAACCGATTGGGATCGGGCGATTGCAGCGGTTCGCGATGGATGATTTTACGCGGCGGCGGAGGCTAGGCAGGGCAGCCGAAAGCGCCCGCCCGGCGCGGATGGCGTGTGTCGGCGGGGCCCGGCGTCTTTGGCTGCGCTGCGGAACTGGGCGGCGGGACATCAGTAATCTATATTCGAGGCTCGCGCGCTCCCCGGCGGATTCAATACTTACGGCGTGGCGGAGTACAAGCTGCGGCCTCGGACAGCATCCGCGAAGTGGCGTTCGTGGAGCAGTTGGGCGTTGAGTTCCGGTAGGCAGAAGTGGGGCGGCGCGGCTGAAGAAATGGCGGCGGAATTGACGCGGTGTTTCCTGGGGTTCGGACTGGGCCGATGGAATCGCTCGGAGTCCCGGGCGAAGGGGCTCTCGGGCGTAGTGGACGCGCTGCGCTTCATTGCCGATTACAAAACCGCGCAGGATCCCGGTGCTGCCGCGCGTGGTGATTGGCGGCGCTGGCAACACGGCAATCGACGCAGCGAACGCGGCACGCCGGATGGGGGCCGAGCGCGTCATGTTGTGTATCGGCGCAGTAAGAATGATATGCCGGCATTCGCATTCGAATATGAACAATCAAGGCAGGAAGGCGTCGATTTCTGCTGGAACGTCGAAGCCGCTGCGCTTCTTCGGCGGGAAGGGGCGCGTGGTAGATCGAATGTCTTCGGCTGAACCCGAATCTGCGGTCGATCGCCGGCTCGGAATTCAGGATCGCATGCGATATGGTGATTCCCGCGATCGGCCAGTCGCGACGCTCGGTATGCTTTCCGGGTTCCTGGAATCGAGTGAAAGGGCGTGGTGGCGGTGGATCGTGATACAGGCCGCACCGGAAATCCCAAATTTTACGCCGGAGGGGACATTGTTAACGGCGGCCGGGAAGTGGTGGATGCGGTTGCCGATGGGAAGCGCGCCGCGCTCGCGATCATGGCGCAACGAGTCTTTGAGTACGAACCATGCCTGACATATCGATTCAATTCGGGGCATTCACTCGCCCAATCCGTTCTGGCTGGCGTCGGGCCCGCCTACCAACTGCGGCGAACAGGTCATGCGGGCATTCGACGCCGGCTGGGGCGGCGCGGTCTGGAAGACATTGGGCGAGCCGATCGTGAATGTGCTCATCGCGATATTCGTCTGGTCGATCTGAATGGACAGCGCATGATGGGGCTCAACAACATCGAGCTGATCTCCGACCGGCCCGTCGAATCGAATCTGCGCGAAATCGCGGAAGTGAAAAAGCGATATCCGAAGCATGCCGTGATCGCATCGTTGATGGTGGAATCGAAACGCGAGGCGTGGCACGAGCATCGTGAGGCGCGCCGAGGATGCCGGCGCCGATGGACTCGAGCTGAATTTCGGATGTCCGCACGGCATGAGCGAGCGCGGGATGGGCAGCGCCGTGGGGCAGGTGCCGGAGTACACCGAAATGATCACGGCAGTGGGTGAAGGAGGTGGCGCGGGCGCCGGTGCTGGTGAAACTGACACCGAATATTTCGGATATTCGGCAGGTGGCGCGGGCGGCGAAACGGGGAGGAGCGGATGGCGTGTCGCTGATCAACACAATCAATTCAATTACGGGCATCGACTTGGACACGTTTGCGCCTCGGCCGAATGTAGGTGGTTACTCTACGCACGGGGGCTATTGCGGACCGGCGGTGAAACCGATCGCGCTGAACCTGGTGCAGCAGGTGGGCGGCGATGCGGACTGGAGGCTGCCGGTTTCGCGGCATCGGAGGCATATCGGGATGGCGCGAAGCGGCGGAGTTTATTTTGCTCGGCTGCGGAGCGTGCAGGTATGCACGGCGGTTATGCATTATGGCTTCCGCATCGTCGAGGACATGATTGACGGCCTGAAGAACTGGATGGGCGAGAAGGGGTTTCACACGATTGAAGATTTCCGCGGACTTTCGCTGAGCAGGGTCGTCGAGTGGCAGGATCTGGACCTCAATTACAGGATCGTCGCGCGAATCGATGAAGCGAAATGCATCGGATGCGAGCTCTGCCATACGGCATGTCAGGATGGAGCTTATCAGTGCATCCATATGGACCGGGTGAAAACTGTGACCCGCGGCATAACGATGACCCCGATCCCGAAAGCTTGATTCGGGGTGACCCGTGTACACCCCGCTAACGCGCGTGCCAAGGGTAGATGAAGAGGAATGCGTGGGATGTAATCTTTGCGCGCTCGTATGTCCGGTGGAAGAGTGCATCACCATGGAACGCGTGGAGAATCACCTGCCGTTTCAGAGTTGGGTGATGCGCGCCGGAGGCCCTGCCGATTGAGTACGCTGCTGATTCGCAACGGCGCCGTTGTCACAGATCTTCACACGTTCGGCGCCGATGTTTTGGGGGAAGACGGCAGCATCCGGGAATTGCGCCTGAACTTTCCGGTGCTGCGAGTGCCGCCGGCACCATTATCGAAGCCGACGGAATGCTGCTTCTGCCGGGCGGCATCACGTCCATACGCATATGGACATGCCTTTCGCGGCACCACTTTATCCGATGATTTTGTGCCTCGATGTTGCCGATCTTTGTCCCCGCGGCGGAAAATACGAATACGCTGGCGGGTTCAATTGCGCGCGGGGTTGATTTTTGGCGTCGCCGTCACGTTCATCGGACTCGTGGCGCCGGGCCTGCGCTGGCTGTATGACTATGCATGGTTTGTGGGATTCTTTGCAGCGGCTACCCTCTATCTTGTTCTCATGCGAGGAGAGGCGACTTGAACACTCGGTTGTGTTCAGCCGACTGAAAGTTTTCGGCCGGCTTACTGGAGGCTTATACATATGTCTTTCTCAAATACCAGGAGCGGGAACATGAAGGCGAGGAGAACGGAATGTATCTGGGTCGCGTTTTTCACGTTCCTTCCAGTCCTGGTGTTCGCGCAGCAACCCGAGTTCGACGTGCTGATTCGCGGCGGCCGGATTGCCGACGGTACCGGTAACCCCTGGTACAAAGGCGATGTCGCGGTCCTGAACGGCAGGATCGCGGCGATTGGCAAGCTCGACTCCGCGCGCGCCCGCCGCGTAATCGATGCATCGAGCCTGGTCGTCGCGCCAGGGTTTATCGATCTCCATACCCATTCCGATTTACCGCTGGTTGCGGACGGAAATGCGGAGGCCAAGGTGCGCGACGGCGTCACCCTGGACGTGATCGGCGAGAGCACTTCGGTGGCGCCTCGGGATGGTCTGCCACCCGAAGAAGTAGATGGCGTCCGTCAGGACTGGACGAATTTTACCGAGTACTTCGCGCGGCTTCGGAAGCAGGGCATTTCGATCAACGTGATTTCACACGTCTCGGCCGAACAGGTACGGCGGGTAGTGATGGGTTACGAATCCCGCCCGGCCACGCCGGAAGAGATCGACAGGATGAGAAAGCTGGTTGCGCGTTCCATGGAAGAGGGCGCCTGGGGCCTGGTCACGCGATTCGAAAGCGGAGGACCGGACCATCCGGACGAGATCATCGCGATGGCGAAAGTAGCGGCGTCGTATGGCGGCAACTATACTTCGCACATCGGCAGTGAGGGTTTTCAGCAGAAGAAGGAAATCGCATTTGCGGTACAGGTGGCCGATGAAGCGCGCATTCCGGTTCACATCTTCATCTGAAGATCCGGGCGCCGGACAACTGGGGCACGGTGGGCACCTACGTCGATCAGATCAACCGGGCCAGAGATTACGGTCTCGATATTACGGCGAACGAATATCCTTATACGGCAATGTTCCACAGCTGGAGCGCTTTTTTCCCTCTGTGGGCGCGGGAAGGGGGACAGGCACAGTTCGCCACGCGGTTACGCGATCCGGCTGTGCGGGAACGG
>CAVPBY010000002.1:0-13896 GCA_963702225.1 uncultured Solirubrobacteraceae bacterium
CTTGCGGGTCGTCGGTGAGCCGCTTCTGGGACGACGCCCGCCGAGTTCGGGTGACCGCGATGCAGCACGTCGGAGCGACGCTGTCGTTCCTGCTCAACCGGCCGCGGACCAGGGCGACCGCGACCACTCGATCCGCTTCACGTTCGGGATCGGGGCGCCCGCGCCAGTCTGGGAGGCGTTCACGGAGCGCTTCGGGGTCGACATCGTCGAGTTCTACGGCATGACGGAGATCGGCATGGCGATGTTCAACGACCGGCCATCGCGAGTCGGCTCGGCGGACCGCTCTCGGGCGGCGTCCAAGTGCGGCTCGTGACGGAGGACGGCACCGATGCCGCTGACGGTGAGATCGGTGAATTGTGGACGCGCCCGCGCGGCGATGACGGCAAGCACCCCGAGTACTTCGGCGAACCGGAGGTGACCCGGGCCGCGATCGCCGACGGCTGGTTCCACACGGGCGACCTGCTCCGGCGTGACGCGGACGGGTACTTCTTTTTCTGCGGGCGGCGTTCGGACTCGCTGCGCCAGCGTGGCGAGAACATTGTCCCCGAAGATCTCGAGCGTGTGGTACTCCAGCTGCCGCAGATCGCCGATGCCGCGGCTGTCGGGCTCCCATCCAGGCTCGGCGACCAGGACGTCAAGCTGTGCGTCGTGCTCACCACGGGCACTGACCGCAGCGACGGCGGAACTGGTGCGGTCGCGGAGGCGATCCGTGTCGCGCTGCCGAAGGTAATGCGCCCGCGCTACCTCGAGCTGTACGAGGCGCTGCCGTATACCGTCACGAATAAGGTCCAGCGTGCGGTGCTGCGCCGGGAGAATCGCCGGCTGTGGGACATGGACTCCAACGAGTGGGTCGACGGCGCGGCGGTAGCGACCGCCACCCGCGCCCGGTGTCAACCTGAGACCCGCAGCGGGCGGGCGCGCAGCTCGTCGCGCTGGAGCTTGTAGGTCGAGGTCCGGGGCAACTCTGCGATGAATTCGACGTAGCGCGGCCGCATGAAGCGCGGCAGGCGGTCGGTCAGCCAGGCGCTCAGTTCGTCGGCGCTAGGAGCGTCGGCCGGATGCCCACCCCCACGACAAATAGCCGGACGTCGTCCTCACCGAGTCTCGCTGGGAACGGCGACGGCGCACGACTCTACGACGCCTGGGTGGGAGTCGACGACCCGCTCGATGTCCTCGGGGACGATGTTCTCGCCACGGCGTCGGATCGTCGACTTGCTGCGTCCGACGTAGAAATAGGTCCCGTCTTCGGTTTCACGGAGCAAGTCTCCAGTTCGAAACCAGCCTCCCGGGCCGGCCGCCTCGGCGGGCGTCTCCCCGGTGAGGTAGGCCGGCATTCCATGCGTGGTGGTGCGCTGGATGTGCAGCTCGCCCGGCAACCCCACCGGTACCACGCTGCCCTCGGGGTCGACGAGCCGGACCTCCACGCCGGGGACGATCTTTCCGACCGCGCCGGGGGCCCCACCCGGCGGGTTGAACATGACCAGTCCGGTCTCCGTTGAGCCGTAGAACTCGACCACATGGAGTCCAAAACGCTCCTCGAAAGCGAGCCACAGCGCAACAGGCACACCGATGCCGAAGGAGATCCGCAGGGGCAGGTCGGCGTCGCCGGGTTGGGCCGCGGCGCTCATCAACGCGCTCACCATCGTGCCGACATGCGGCATCGCGGTCGCGTGCAACCGGACGATGTCGTCACGGAAGCCACTGACGGTGAAGCGATCGACGATCGCCACCGAGGCACCCGCCCACATCGCCATCTGCACCCAGTTGAGGCCCAGGCCGTGAAACAGCGGCACCGGGCAGTAGAGGACGTCGTGCTCGGTGAGGCCACACGGCTGCGCGAGTGCCGCCTTGCGGAGCTCTACGTCGGTGAACCGGCGCACGCCCTTGGGGCGACCGGTCGTTCCGGAGGTGAACATGACCTGGCATGCGGCACCCGGATCGGGTTCAGGGAGGGCTGTCTCGGGGTCTGCGTGCGTGAGCGTCGCGAGCGGGTGGACCCGACCATCGGCGTCGAGGCCGTCATGGTCCAGGACGAACGCGGCGCGGACCGCAGCCGGAAGCGCCGGCACACGCGCGAGCAGGTGCGCCTCGGCAATCACCAAGGCGGGCTCGCAGGCCTCGATGTTGTACTGCAAACCGTCGCCGAGCAGCTCGGTGTTCATTGGCGCGATCACCGCGCCGGCCTTGAGCACGGCGAACCAGGCGACGATGAACTCCACGCGATTGCCGATCAGCAGCACCACGTTCTCGTCGGGCCGCAGTCCGGCGTTGACGAGGCCACGGGCCAGCCGATCGGATGCGTCGTCCGCCTCGGCATACGTCAGGCGGCTGGCACCGTCGTCGACGAACGGCCGATCGCGATTAGTCCGGGCGCGCTCCCGCAGCAGTCCGGGAAAGGTGAGCGCGGGCGCGCCACGGAGATCCGGGACGCTCACGCTCAGGCCGCGCCGTGCGGCTGGAAGTTGAACGTCCCGTACTCGTGGCTGCGGGCCGCGAACAGCGTCTTGGCCTGTTCCGGGTCGACGGTCACGAGCAGGCCGCGCGCCTCGGTGAGCGTCTCGTCTGGATTGTCGAGGCAGGCGATCGTCGCCACCGCGTGGATCTTGCGCCCCTCGGTCGACTCGATCGCCGAGCGCACGATCAGCGGAACCCCGAGCGGAACCGGCTTCAGATACCCGACGTTGAGCGCGCGGGTCAGACCTGGCGTCCCGAGGGTCGCCGTTGCCAGGCCGATCAGCTGGTCGAGGATGAACGCACTCGCGCCGCCGTGTGCGCTCGTCGGGGGGCCCTCGAACACGCGGCTTAGCGTGAAGTGGCCCACGACCGATCCGTCGGGCTGACGGGTGACGACGACAGGGGGTGAGACGCCGTTGCCGAGTCCGATGATCGGGCAGTAGATGCGAACGCCCTCGAGCGGGTCATCGACGAGGAACGGGTCGGTGAGCGCCAGGTGCTCCCGTTCGAGCTGTTGGGCGAGCGCGTCGATCCGCGCGGCGGCTTGGAGCATCTCGTTGACGGGAACATCGGTGGAGATGTGGGCGTCGATCAGCCGCCGCACGGCGCTGCCTAGCGTGAGCGCCGCGGCACGTCGACGGCCACGCTCCTCAGGGTCAATCATCCTTCACCTTCTCCTCGTCACGATCGCGATTCGCTCATTATAGTATGCAATCAGTGCAGTGTGTCGACGTCATTACGTGGATAGACCTCTGTACTGAGCTTCCGTTTGTATACACCCACGAGAGAGTGAGCTTGGTATGGGTCGTGTCGAGGGCAAGGTCGCGTTCATCACCGGAGCGGCCCGCGGGCAGGGACGCTCGCACGCGGTGCGACTGGCGGAGGAAGGCGCCGACATCATCGCCGTCGACGCTGTGTACACAGATCGAGCACGTGCCTTATCCCCTGGCGACCCGCGAGGACCTCGAGGAGACCGGACGGCAGATCGAGGCGCCGGTCACCGCTGCGTCACAGCCGTCGCGGACGTACGGTCGCTGCCTGAGCTGCAGGCCGTCGCCGAGGAGGGACTTCCCAACTCGGCCACATCGACATCGTGCTCGCCAACGCCGGCGCGGCCGTTTTCTCCAAGGTGTGGGAGATGGAAGCCCGACGAGTGGCAGACGATGATCGACATCAACCTCACCGGCGTCTGGAACACCGTACGAGCCACCTCCCGTCGATGATCGAGGCCGGCAACGGGCGGCAACGTCGTGCTGACGCGCTCGACCGGCGGTACCCGCGGGATCCCGAATTCGGCCCACTACGTCGCGGCCAAGCACGGCGTCGTCGGGCTGATGCGCAGACATGGCCAACGAGCTGGCCCGCTTCAACATCCGCGTCAACACCGTCCACCCCACCGGCGTCGGCACGACGCTCATCCTCAACGACGCGGTCTACCAGCTGTTCCGTCCCGACCTCGATGCGCCGACCCAGGAGGACATGATCCCGTTCATGCTCAAGCAGAACCTGCTTCGGGTGCCGTGGGTCGAGCCCGTCGACATCTCCAACGCGATCGTCTGGCTGGTGAGGACGAGGCCCGCTACGTCGACCGGGGAGACGCTGCACATCGACGCGGGCTTCACGCAGAAGGTCCACTGGATCTCGCCGCAATGAGCGTGGCGACAGGCGGGACGACGACGGCTTGGTATTCGAGAAACGATTCCAGGCCGACCGTCCCCATCTCCCGCCCGACACCCGAAGCCTTCACCCCGCCGAACGGCGCCGAGAGCAGCGCACCGTACTGGTCGACCGCCACCAGACCGCTCTCGATCCGGCGCGCCACCGCGTAGCCGTGGGACGGTTCGGCGGAAAAAACCGCCCGTGCAGGCTCGACGTACCAGGCGCGGTCGAGGCCTGCGGGGCGCCCGCCGGCCGGGCCGCGATCTGGCGCGCCGTCGGCGATCGCGTTGGCGATCTGGCTCTCCACGCGGTCGCGATGGCGCCGGCCGGCGAAGCGCAGACCCATCGGATGGTGTCTGGGTCGAGTGGATCGCCGACGTTCTGGGCGGCGGCGGCCGCGGGTCACGCAGTCGTGCGGTCGACGAACTCGTCGTGACGTGTGCGCGGGACGAGCACCGGCTGAGCGCCGTGCGCTCCTGACCACTGTTGCCGAAGTTGCCGAGTGCTAGCACGGGGATCGTGTCCTTCGAGGACCGCGTCCTGCAGGACGACGCCCGCCGACTTGCCGCCGAGCTCGAGGCTCATGCGGGTGAGGCTTTCCCCGGCGATCGCCCCGATCCGCCGGCCGGCGGCGGTGGAGCCGGTGAACGTGATGTCGACGCCCAGGTGTCTGACCAGGGCCGCGCCGGTCTCCCGGCCTCCGGGGACTACGTTGACCGCCCCGGGTGGGAACCCGACCGCGGTGGCGGCGTCGGCGAACAACCCGGCGTCGAACGGCGTCTCGGCGGCTGGCTTGACCACCACGGTGCATCCAGCCAGCAGGGCAGGGACTGCCTTGTTGGCGACGACGAGCAGCGGACCGTTCCAGGCCCCAATCGCCGCCACCACCCCGACGGGCTTTCTGAGGACGACCGCGGCGCCGGCGCGGTCGTCGGTTGAGGTCACCAGCGGCAGCTCGTGCGCGGCCTTCACGTACTCGGCGCAGATGAGCGAGGCGACGCGCGCGGCCCGGCGCGAGAGCTTTACGGGCGCTCCCAGCTCCCGGGTCTGGGTCACCATCGCCTCTTCGCTGCGGGCTACCAGCTCGGTGGCGAGCGCCTCGACGAGCTCGATGCGGCGCGCCATCGGGGTCGCCGACAGCTCGGGAGCGCTGTACGGGCGTTCCTCACCGCGGCGTCGACGTCGGCCGGCGAGCTGTTCGGGCGCTGGCGATCACCACCTCGGTCGCGGGGTCGACGACCTGGATCTCGTCGGCGGACCTCGACGGGCGCCAGGCGCCGTCGACGAACACCCCGTCGGTGACGTAGGGACTAGGCCGCTCGCTCATCGCGTCAGACCGTTAGGTCGAGCAGCGTCACGAACTGCTGCGCGCCATCGACGTCGTGATCCTCAGGCCCACCGCCGCTGACCCGCCGCGGGATCGTGATCTTGATCGCGTTGCACTGCCGGTAGTAGGTGACGCGCATGGCGTCCGGGGTGACCCCGAGCCGCTTGGCGACAGCCTCGGACTCGAGCGTCTTGTCGGCCTCGAGCAGGTCGAACAGCTCGGTCGACACCGGGACGATGTCGCAGGTGAGCAGGAACGCACCCGCGTTACGGGTCCGGAACAGGTCGCAAGCGTCGCGCAGCGTCGTCTGAGCTCATCGAGCGCACCTCCACGCGGTCGCGGACGCCGGGCACGACGTCCATGAACTCAAACCGGAACGGCTCGAGCGGCTCGTCGAGCTCCGCCGCGTGCCACACCGACCAGCGGAACACCGGCCCGAGGTCGATCACGGCCGGCGAGTAGGCAAGCGCCGCGTTGGCCGAATGCCGCGTGCCGTCCACATGCACCCCATGCATCAGGTACGGCATCGAGGCTGCGACGAGCTGATGGGCGAGCGTCTGGGTCTCGGCGACGACCTCGATCACCAGGCCGATCTCATAGCAACGGCTGCGATCGGAGGGCTCGAGCTCACCGAGCACCGCATCGAGGCCGTAGCGGCGGAACTCGAGGGTGTACTGGTCCGGCGTGACACCGAACCGCCGAGGCGCGGAGGTCTCCAGCAGCCGCCGGATCTCCCTCGTGTAGTGGTTGACGTTTGCGATCACGGCGGGGTCGCGCACCCCCGCCAGGCACATGGAGCGGTAGCCCTCTGGGTGACGCCCTCCAGCCGGACCGAGTAGGGCTGGGCCGAACGTGGAGCCGGTGACCTTGACGGTCACGCCGTCGAGCTGCTCGTAGTGCGCTGTTGGTGTGGAGTGTTCCCGGCGGCTCGCGGAGGGTGTACGGCGACGCGTTCTCATAGAGCATGTGCGCGGCGACGCGCTCGGGGTGCAGCGCACGCCCTCAACGCGGGCGCACCGTCAGCCCCTCATCGTCGACGGTCGCGAGGATGACGGCGCCGGCTTGGCGACCGGCTCGGAGATCGCGTTACCGCACTCCACGAGCTTCGCGAGGTGCCATGCGTTCGCCGGCGAGACGCCCCGCTCAAGCGGGACGCTCGCGTAGATCGCGGCATCGCTGGAGCGGCCCGCGAGCACCACGTCGGCGCCCCGGGCGAGCGCATGTTGGAAGGGTTCGGGGCCCATCATGGCGACCGTGCGGATGGCTCGCGAACGGTCTCGGACGTGAGCGGCGGGTTGCCGTCGAGGGATCACCTGGCCAGCGTGATCTTGGTCTCGATCCAGTCGGATCGACCTCGGTGCGGATCACCGCAAGCCGGGAAATCGAGCCGTGTGCTCGGCGATGTCGAGCAGGATTTCCATGTCCAGTCCAACGCGATCGTCGCTCCCGCTGAAACCAGCGGAGCCGACAGCAGCGGGATGTTCTTCTCCCGCGCGCCGACGAGCAGGATCTCCAGGTCACGCCTCGTTTGGTCGCGCCCAGACCACGAGTGCCGAGCCCAAGTGGTACGGCCCCCAATCGGTGGAGCCGGCGTCGCAGCCGATGACGTCGATGTCCTCGCCAGCGCCTGCCGGAACGAGCGATAGGAAAACCGACCCCGAGAACGCCGGTTGGCGCTAGCAGCTTGACCACACATCCACCTCTCTCATGACCGTTTGTGTATGCAATACGTGCCTCATTGTGACAGATCATGGCGTGTAACTCCCCGTACACGCGCGAATCTTGGATAAGAGGTCGAGGCGGATTGTATGCTAAACTGCAGACTGATATGCGAGAGGATTTTGCGTGAGCGACGTTGTGATCGTTGATGCTGTTCGTTCGCCGATCGGCGCGGCCGCGGGGCGCTCGCCGATGTCCACCCTGTCGACCTCTCAGCGGATGTCTTGGTGGAACTGCTCCGTCGCACCGGCCTCGAGCCCTCGATGATCGAGGACGTCATCTGGGGGGTGGTCAACCAGATCTCCGATCAGTCCAGCAACGTCGGTCGCCTCGCCGCCTTGGCTGCGGACTGGCCTGAGCACATTCCGGGCACGACGATCGACCGCGCGTGTGGGCTCGAGCCAGCAGGCGCTGCAGTTCGCGATCAACGGGGTCGCGTCGGGCTTCTACGACATCGTGATTGCGGGTGTCGAGTCCATGTCGCGGGTGCCGCTCGGTTCCGCCCGATCGACGGGGATGCCGTACGGCCCGCGCGTGCGCGCACGGTATGACTGCGAGAGCTTCTCGCAGGGAATGGGCGCCGAGGAGATCGCCCGCCGTTGGAATCTGTCGCGCAGGATCTCGACGTGTTCTCGGCGGAGTCTCACGCACGGGCGAGGGCCGCCACAGAGCGCGGGGCGTTCACCGGCCAGCTGGTCACCGTGGCTGAGGCGCCGGGCTTCGTCGCTGATGAGGGCATCCGTCCCGAGACGACTGTCGAGACTTTGGCTGGCCTGAAGCCCGCGTTCGTCGAAGACGGCGTCATACACGCCGGCAACGCGTCCCAGATCTCCGACGGAGCCGCGGCGCTGCTCGTCATGACCGGTGCGCGCGCCGACGAGCTTGGACTTACGCCTCTGGTGCGGTATCGGGCCGGGGCCGTGGTCGGCGACGACCCGGTGATCATGCTCACCGCCCCGATTCCCGCCACGAGATGGTGCTCAAGCGCGCCGGCTTGACTGCCGACGACATCGGCGCCTTCGAGGTCAACGAGGCCTTCGCCCCGGTGCCGCTCGCCTGGGCGGCCGAGATCGGTGTTGACTCCGAGCGACTGAACCCGTTGGGCGGCGCGATTGCCGTTGGCCATCCGCTGGGCGCTTCCGGCGCGATCCTTACGACCCGGTTGATCCACCACATGGTCGACACCGGCACCCGCCTGGGGCTGCAAACGATGTGCGAGGCCGGTGGCATGGCGAACGCAACGATCTTCGAACTAATGGGAGCCTGAGATGAACCTGGAGCGGGCGTCTGTTCTGGTGACGGGTGGCGCGTCCGGGCTTGGACTAGCGACCGCGCAGCGGCTCGCGGTCTGGGCGCGCGGGTCTGCATCGCCGACCTGCAGGCGCCTACGGATGAGGATCTGACGCGCTCGGTGATGAGGCGCGGTACGTGGAGGCCGATCGTCACCGACCCGGACGCGATCGAGGCTGCCCTCGATACGGCTGTTGAGAGCGGCCCGCTGCGTGGCCTCGTCCACTGCGCCGGGCGCGGCGGAGACCGTGTTCCGCATCCTCGACCGCGAGCGGAACCCGGGCGGCCTCGAGACGTTCATGGCGGTCATCAGGACTAATCTCGCCGGGACGTACAACGTGCTGCGGCTGGCAGCCGCGAGGATGGCTGCGAGTCGACCCGGTCGACGGCGAGCGCGGCGCGGTCGTCCTGACTGCCTCGATCGCTGCGTTCGACGGCCAGATCGGCCAAACGTCCTACACCGCTTCCAAGGCGGGGGTGCACGGCATGACCTTGGTGGCAGCCCGCGATCTCGCGCAGCGGCTGATACGCGTCAACACGATCGCCCCTGGCGTCATGGACACCCCGATGCTCGGCCGCCTCCCCGATGAGCTCCGCGGCAAGCTGATCGCTGCTGTCCCGCACCCCAGCCGTTTGGGCGCCCCCGATGACTACGCCCACATGGCTACCGCGTTGCTGGAGAACCCATACGTCAACGGCGAGACGATCCGGCTCGACGGCGCGATCCGCATGGGCCCCCGGTGACGACAACGTCGTCGCCGTTGAGGGCGACGGCGCGGTCCTTACGATCACGATCAACCGGCCGGACAAGCGGAACGCTGTCGACGGCTCGGTCGCACGTGGAATCGCTGACGCGTTGGACGTGCTGGACGGGGATCCGTCATTGCGGGTTGAGGTGCTGACGGGTGCCGGCGGATTCTTCTCGGCGGGCGCCGACCTGGGCGCAATCTCTCGTGGCGAGAGCAACGCGGTCGAGGGCCGCGGCTTCGCCGGCATTGTCGAACGCCCACCGGTGACCCCGCTCATCGTCGCGCTCGAAGGCTTTGCGCTGGGCGGTGGCTTCGAGATCGTGCTCGCCGGCGACCTGATCGTGGCGGGCGAGAGTGCCCGTTTCGGTCTGCCCGAGGCAAAGCGCGGCCTGATCGCGCGGGGTGGCGGCGTATTCCGCCTCCCATCGCGCGTCACGCGAGCGGTAGCGCTTGAGATGCTGATGACCGGCGAGCCGATCTCCGCGGTGCGCGCGTACGAGCTCGGCCTCGTCAATCGCGTCGCTGCCGACGGCATGGCGGTCGAGGCCGCGCAGACGCTCGCCTCCCAAATCGCCGCAAACGCTCCCCTGTCGGTCGCCGCCTCAAAGACACTCGCCGACGCATCGCGCGACTGGCCAGTCAAGGAGGGCTTTTCACGCCAGCGGGTGTACACGGATGACGTGTTCGGCTCGGCCGACGCTCGTGAAGGCGCCACCGCCTTCTTGGAGAAGCGCCCGCCTGAATGGAAAGGCCAATGAGTCTCCGACGCCAGCGCGGAGTCAGCGCCGACGATCGAGATCGTCGACGTCTCCCCCCGCGACGGCCTCCAGAACGAGAGTCGCCGCCTGAGCGTGCAGACCAAGCTCGAGCTCGCGACCCGCCTCATCGATGCCGGCGTCCGCCGAATCGAGGCAGTCTCGTTCGCCCACCCGAAGCGAGTCCCGCAGATGGCCGATGCAGATGAGCTGATGGCACTTGTCCCGCGCAACCGCGGCGTCTCCTACTCGGGTCTGGTCCTCAATCGCCGAGGCCTCGAGCGTGCCAAGACGGCGGGCGTCGACGAGATCAACTACGTCGTAGTGGTCACCGATACCTTCAGCCAGCGCAATCAGGGCATGTCCGTCGACGAGTCGATCGCCTCCTGGCTCGATGTCGGCACCGCCGCTAAGGAAACCGGCCTCCGCACCGCCGTCACGTTGTCCGCCGCCTTCGGCTGCCCTTTCGAGGGCGAGGTCTCCCCCGACCAGGTCCTCTCCGTCCTCGAACGCGTCCTCCCCGCCGCTCCCGACGAGGTCGTCCTCGCCGACACGATCGGCGTGGGCGTCCCCCTCCAGGTGCGCGCATTGGCCAGCGGCGCCCGCGACATCAACCTCGACGTCCGCCTCCGCGCCCACTTCCACAACACCCGCAACACGGGCATCGCCAACGCCTTGGCCGCCGTCGAATCCGGCATAAGCATCCTCGACGCGAGCACCGGCGGTATCGGCGGCTGCCCGTTCGCGCCGGGAGCGACTGGCAACATCGCCGTTGAGGACGTCGTTTACGCGCTGAATCGCTCCGGAATCAGCACCGGGATCGACCGCGCGACAATCCTGGTGACCGCTGCTTGGATCGCCGAGGTGCTGGGCCTTGAACGGAGTCCAGGCGCGTTGGGGCGGGCGGGTTGGTTCCCGTCAGGCGGCGACGAATAGTCCACACAGCACCTGACGAACTCGTGGCTCGTAGCGGGGTCAGATTCGGTTAGATCTGGCACAAATCTCCGTCCTATGCGCCGCGCGGTCATAACCCCGGGTTCGGTTTCGAGGTCAACGCGAATCTGTCAACAGGGTCGTTCAGCAGGAACTTCGCAGTGCCGCCGGTGGGGCTCGAACCCACGACCCGAGGATTAAAAGTCCCCTGCTCTACCAGCTGAGCTACAGCGGCCTGGGGTCCATGATCGCGCATGCGGGGGCGGTCCATGAGGGCGGCGGGCGCCGGGGCGGTGAAGATCAGGTCCTGACCCCATACCGGATCGGGCGGGTGCGCGGGAGAGTGGATTCATCAACCCCAATGCTCGCGCGGCCCCGGTGCCCGGGCGGGCGGAACGACCGAAGGAGGTCGAGCGCGATGGTGTACAAGACGATCCTCACCGCGACCGATGGGCTCGAGCACTCCGAGCGGGCGCTGCGACGGGCGGCCGTGATGGCCCGCGAGTCCGGCGCCGAGCTGCATGTGGTGAACGTCGAGGAGCGCGAGCCGGCGCAGATGCGGCGGGCCGAGGAGTACGTGGCGGCGGCGCGGGCGGACGCGCGCGAGCGGGTCGAGCAGCAGGTCGCCGCCGCCGTCGCGGGCGAGCGGATGACGGTCACCCCGCACTACCTGGTCAACCACAGCGGGTCGGTCGCCTCGCAGATCGCGCGGCTCGCCGATCGCGTCGACGCCGATCTGATCGTCGTCGGATCGCATGGCCGCGGCGTGCTGATGGGCGCGCTGGCGGGCAGCGTCGCGCAGGCGCTGCCGCACGAGACGGACCGGCCGGTGCTCGTGCTCGCCGGGACGGGGCCGGGCGGACGGCGACTTTCGCGGCAGCGGATGCACCAGGCGCTGCACGTGTGATCGTGCGAATCCGGTCCGAAAGCGAGGAACTTGGGGGATGGCCGTGAGCCTGCCGCCGCGCCCACGGGCCGGGGACGATCCGCTGCCTGATCGTCGACGACCATCCCGCGATCCGGGTCGGCCTGCGTGAGCTGCTGTCCGTGGAGGCCGACCTGGAGGTCGCGGCGGCGAGCGCCTCCGCCGAGGAGGCGCTCGCGTTCGCCGAGAGGCCGAGCGGCCGCTCGACGTGGCGATCGTCGACTACCAGCTCGGGGGGCCACTCGGGCCTGTGGCTGTCGCGCCGGCTGCGCGCCCTCCCCACCCGCCGCGGGTGCTCGTGTACTCGGCGTTCAGCGATCACCTGCTCGCCGCGGCCGCGATCGTCGCCGAGGCGAGCGCCGTCGTGAGCAAGGCGGCGCTCCCCGACGAGCTCGCGACCACGATCCGCGCGCTCGCCCGTGGCGAGCAGCCGCCGCTCGAGGGTGCCGCCGTCGATCGCGGAGTCGATCGGCCGGCGGCTGGACTCGGTCGAGCAGCCGATCTTCGGCCTGATGGCCTCCGGCATCGCCCCGCGCGAGGTCGCCGAGACGCTGCGGCTGAGCCGCGCGAGGTCGACGCCCGCCTGTGGACGATGCTCCCGCGCGCTCGAGCGCACCCCGCCCTCCGGACAGGCGGGCCGGTGACCGGCGCCCGGACCCGGCTGCGTCCCGCGCGGCCCGCGCGTGCCGGCGCGCTCGCCCGCGACCGGGAGCGCTCCGGCCGCTATCTCCCGCTCGTCTACCGGGTCGCCGGGATCAATGCCGGGCTGCTCGTCGCGGTCGTGCTCGTCACCCTGCTCGTGCTCGACCCCGACAAGCTCTCGCGGGTCGCGCTCGACGAGGCGATCGTGCTCGCCGCGGCGCTGACGCTCGTCGGGATCGCCAACCTGATCGTGCTGCGGCGCGTCGCCGGCCCGCTCACGGCGCTCACCGAGCTCGCCCGCACGGTCGATCTCACGCGCCCGGGCACGCGGATGCCCGACGCGACGCCCCACTCCGAGGCGGGCGAGCTCGCGCTCACGTTCAACGAGATGCTCGCCCGGCTGGAGAAGGAGCGCCGCGAGGCGACCGGCCGGGTGCTCGCCGGCCAGGAGGCCGAGCGGCTGCGGGTCGCGCAGGAGCTGCACGACCAGATCGGACAGGAGCTCACCGCCGTCCTGCTGGGTCTCGCGCGCGCCCGCAGCGACGCGGCCGACCCAGAGCTCGCACGCCGGATCGGGGACCTGCAGGACGAGGTCCGCTCGAGCCTGGAGAGCGTGCGCAGGATCGCGATCGAGCTGCGCCCGAGGCGCTCGACGAGCTCGGGCTGGTGAGCGCGATCGCGGTGCTCGGCGCGCGCTTCGCCGAGCGCTCCGGGCTCTCGATCTCCCAGCACATCGACGATCCGCTGCCGCCGCTGGACCCGAACACCGAGCTCGTCGTGTTCCGCGTGGCGCAGGAGGCGCTCACCAACGTCGCGCGCCACTCGGGCTCGGCGCGGGCCTCGCTACCCTCAACCACGACGACGGCGAGCTGATCCTCGAGGTCAGCGACGAGGGCGAGGGGTTGCCGGCCGGCCAGGTACCGGCGGCGGCATGAAGGGCATGCGCGAGCGCGCGACGCTGGTCGGCGGCACGCTCGAGATCGGGCCCGGCCCGGGCTCGGACGGGCGGGCTGCACCGTCCGGCTCCGCCTGGCCGCCGCCGAGTGATCATGACCCCTCTCACCACCCGGATCCTGCTCGCCGACGATCACGCCGTCGTACGGCGCGGCTTCGGCTGGTGCTCGACGAGGAGCCCGACCTCGAGGTTGTCGCCGAGGTCGGGGACGGCGCCGCGGCGGTGGCCCGCGGCCTGGAAGCGGACATCGACCTGCGATCATCGATATCTCGATGCCGCGGATGACCGGGCTGCAGGCGGTCGCCGGCTGCTCGCCGGCGCCCGCAGCTGCGCACCCTGCTGCTCTCGATGCACGACAACGAGCGCTACCTCGCCAGGCGCTGGAGGCGGGAGCCGTGGGCTACGTGCTGAAGTCGGTCGCCGACCGCGACCTGGTGGAGGCCTGTCGCGCGGCGATGCGCGGGGAGCCGTTCGTCTACCCCGCCGAC
>CAVPBY010000003.1:0-43884 GCA_963702225.1 uncultured Solirubrobacteraceae bacterium
TCAACTGGACCGCGTCGACCGTCGCCTCGCGCCTGCGCGCGCTCGCGCGCGAGAGCATCGGGCAGGCCCGCGCGACCCTGGTGCTCCAGGCCCATGAGGTCGGGGCGGACGGGGAGCTGCGGCGCGGGCGGATTACGAACGCCGGGACCGTCGAGGCGGTCGCGCCGCTTCCCGGCGCCGGTCGCCGTTACGTGGTCGTCACCCGCGAGCGCACGAGCGCCGCCGACGATGCCGCCTACCGCGGCCTCGCGCCCGAGTGGCACGTGTCGCTGGCCACCGCCGCGCGGATCGCCGGGGGCTGGGTGGTGAGCGGCTGGCAGCCCGAGGGCTGAGAGCGCCCCCGGCCGCCCGGCCCGCCGCCGCGGGCCCGCCGACGGGCGGACAGGCTCAGGACGCGCGACCCCGGCTCAGGACGCGTTCGGGCTCCCGTTGCAGGTGCCCTGCCCGTAGAAGACGCAGTACGCCGCCCGCGGCTGACCGCTGCCGTCGATCAGGCCCGAGTCCCAGCTGTGGGCGCCCTGGAACTGGTACCAGAACAGGTGCGTGATCGGGACCGCCGAGGCGACATGGGGGAGCGCGAAGAACGAGTTCGCGTCGGTGGTCTGGCGGCCGGCCCGGCCGTCGATGCAGGCGCCGAGCGTGCCCGCCGGGTCGTTGCCGATCGCCGGGCAGTCGCCGCCGCGCAGCTGGGAGGTGAGCACGGTGCCGGCCTCGCTGACCCACAGGCTGCGCGCCCGGCCGCCGGTGTCGCGGGCGAGCGCCCGGTCGAACGACGCGAGCTGCGGGCCCGGACGCGCGCCCGCGTACCCCCCGGTGACCTCCGGATAGTCGTGGACCGACCACGTGGTGGGGAACGCGTCGCCCGGGAGCTCTCGCGTCAGCTGGGCCACGTACGGCGCGAGGTAGCTCGGATACGGGTGCTTGAACGTCCCGGCGATCACGGCGTCGCGCGCGTGGTGGGCGTACCCGTGGATGAGGCGGCTGGCGATCACCTCGGCACAGGCCGCCTTCGCCGGCCCGTTCGGCTGCCCGGTCTCGCTCACCGCGCAGCTCGGCGCCTCGCGGCCGGCGGCGCTGCGGAAGATCCTGAACCCCTCGGGCTCGTTGAGCGGCTCCCAGGCGTGCGGCTGCTCCCAGGCGGGCAGCCGGCTGAGTACGCCGAGGATCCCCAGCAGGCCGCACCGGTAGGCCCAGTAGCCGGCGGTCGTCGTCGGATCCGGGAACGGGATGTCCCCCGGCGGAGTGGCCACCGAGTAGTTGAACCCCTCGATCGAGACGACCGGGGTCAGGCCCTCGTCGCGCGCCTCGATCACGCCCGCCACCAGGTCGCTGATCGACTGTCCCGGGGTGTGCCAGCCGTCGGCCAGGTCGTAGTAGGGCTGGTCGATCGTGCGCGAGTACTCGCATCCCGGCGCGGTCGTCGAGCCGTTCCACTGCTCGACCGCGTCGTAGTCGACGAACAGGCGCACGTCCCGGATGCGGTGCGCGCTCGCAGGGGTGATCAGGCGCAGGAACAGCGGGTTGTCGAAGAAGCCGTGCAGCTGCGAGAGCGGACAGTGCGCGCGCCGCGACGAGCAGCAGTGCGCCACCCCGCTCGCACAGCCCGCGAACTCGCCCTGCGCGTCACCGATCCCGTACGTGACGCCCGCCGCCGCGGTCCCCGGTCCCGTCGTGGTGGACCGCTGGGTCTGCGTGGCCCGGTGGGGCCGCTGGTTCCGATGATGCGTCGCCCCGCAGCCGCCCAGGACCGCCGCCGACAGGCACACGGCGAGCAACGGCAGAAGTCCTCTGAACGTACGGATCATGCGCATCGGCGGCACTTCTGACGCGGGCGCCCGGTCCGCGCCTTCGATCCCGGTGCATCGAGGGTAGTGGCCGCCCGCGCGGCCCCCCGCCGGGCGATCCCTGACCCGGCCGGGCCAAGAAGCCCTACCCTCACCCGTTGATCCAATGCAACACCGCCGCTGACAACCCGTACCGCAAAGGCAACCGCGTCCATGAGCTTCTCAGAGCACGAGTTCCTGTTCACCTCCGAATCGGTCACCGAGGGCCATCCCGACAAGGTGGCCGACCAGATCTCCGACGGCGTGCTCGACGCGGTGCTCGCCGACGACCCAAGGGCCGGGTGGCATGCGAGACGCTCGTCAACACCGGCCTGGTCGTCGTCTCGGGCGAGATCACGACGACCACGTACGTCGACATCCAGGACGTCGTGCGCGAGACGATCCAGCTAGATCGGCTACACCGACGCCGATCTCGGCTTCAGCGCCGACTCGTGCGCGGTGCTCAACGCGATCGACAAGCAGTCGCCCGACATCGCCCAGGGCGTCGACAACGCCTACGAGCGCCGCACGACTCCACCGACCACGACGAGCTCGACGTCGCGGCGCGGGCGACCAGGGGATGATGTTCGGCTACGCGAGCAACGAGACGCCGGAGCTGATGCCGCTGCCGATCTCGCTCGCGCACCAGCTCTCGAAGCGGCTGGCCGAGGTGCGCAAGGACGGCGACGGTCGACTACCTGCGCCCGGACGGCAAGACCCAGGTCTCGGTCCGCTACGTCGACGGCCGCCCGGCGGCGATCGAGAAGCTGCTCATCTCCACCCAGCACACCGAGGGACCGAGGCGCAGATCAAGGACGACCTGTGGGAGCACATCGTCCTGCCCGTGCTGCCCGACGACCTGTACGACGCCGCGACCCTGCGCCGGTCTTCCTGGTCAACCCGACCGGTCGCTTCGTGATCGGCGGCCCGATCGGCGACTGCGGCCTCACCGGGCGCAAGATCATCGTGGACACCTACGGCGGCATGGCCCGCCACGGTGGCGGCGCGTTCAGCGGCAAGGACCCGTCGAAGGTCGACCGCTCGGCCGCCTACGCCGCCCGCTACGTCGCCAAGAACGTCGTCGCCGCCGGCCTGGCCGACCGCGCCGAGGTGCAGGTCGCCTACGCCATCGGCGTCGCCGAGCCGGTGTCGGTGATGGTCGAGACGTTCGGCACCGAGAAGATCGGCCGCGCGCAGGATCGCTGCGAGCTGATCGCCGAGCACTTCGACTGCGCCCGGGCGCGTTCCGCGAGTACTGCGACCTGCACCGCCCGATCTACCAGAAGACCGCCGCCTACGGCCACTTCGGCCGCGAGGACCCCGACTTCACCTGGGAGCGGACCGACAAGCGCCGACGCGCTGAAGGCGGCCGCCGGGATCTGACGCGGCTCAGGCCGCTACCTCAGATACCCCCGGCGGCGCAGCAGCGCCTGCAGCTGGCCGATGAACCGCGTGCCGCTGGACGCGTGCGGGAACAGCGTTGAGCGCAGCCGGCCGGCGCGCGCCTGGGAGACGAGGTATGCGTGGGCCGCGCGCCAGCGGCCCAGACGCGCCTCGTCGGCCGCCCACGGGGCGATCAGCCCCACGTCGTTGTGGCCGCGGGCGCGACGGTAGGCCCTCAGCCAGCGCGCCGCGTCGCGGCGCACGAGCCGCGGGTAGCGCGACGTCACGTCGATGAACTTCACGCCCGACAGCCGCAGGATCTGCAGCGGCAGCCCCGAGGACGCGAAGTCGGTGAACACGGTCGAGAAGCTCGGGTCGGCGGTCACGAACAGCTCATGCGAGGCGATCGTCTCCAGGCGGTAGCCGTCGTAGGCGAAGTTGTGGGACGCCGAGAGCACGTACTGGCCGTTGAGCGCCGCGCTGGGGCGGAAGAGGTCGAGCACCGTGCAGCAGTTGGCGCCGCCGCTGTAGAGGTTGACGAGCAGGTCCGCCGAGCCCGCCCCGTCGAGCGCCGCGAACCGCAGCGGGGGATCGGCAGGCGCCGTGGAGACGATGCACCCGGTGCCGCACGCGCGGTTGGAGACCGCGCCCTTGAACAGCGTCGTCGTCCCGCCGGCGCCCTGTTCGCTGATCGTGAGCGTCGGGGCCGCGGGACGGGTGAGCGTCCCGTGGGTCGAGATCGACGCGCTGAGCGAGCGGTCGGTCGCCGTGTAGGTCTTGGCGCCGGCGGTCGCTGGGATGACCAGGCCGGCGGCCAGCGCGAGCGGGATGAGTGTCTTGCGGAGCATGGTTCCTATCCTGACAGGCCGCATGTCGTCTCAGTACGTCTACTCCACGCACCGGCTCAGCAAGCGCTACCCGCCTGACAAGCAGGTCCTGGCCGACGTCGCGCTGTCGTCTACCCGGGCGCCAAGATCGGCGTGCTCGGCTACAACGGCGCGGGCAAGTCGTCTCTGCTGAAGATCATGGCGGGGATCGACACCGAGTTCGACGGCCAGGCGGTGCTCGGCACCAACGTGACCGTCGGGATGCTCGAGCAGGAGCCCGAGCTCGACCCGGCCAAGGACGTGAAGGGCAACGTCGAGGACGGGGTCGGTGAGGTCCGCGCCCTGCTGGACCGCTTCAACGAGCTGTCGATGAACTACTCGGACGAGACCGCCGACGAGTTCGCGCGCCTGCAGGAGCAGATCGACGCCGCTGACGCGTGGAACCTCGACACGACGCTCGAGTACGCGATGGACGCGCTGCGCTGCCCGCCGGGGGACGCCGACGTGGGCACGCTCTCCGGCGGCGAGCGCCGCCGGGTGGCGATGTGCCGGCTGCTGCTGCGCCAGCCTGACCTGCTGCTGCTCGACGAGCCGACCAACCACCTCGACGCCGAGTCGGTGGCCTGGCTGGAGCAGCACCTGCAGGACTACAAGGGCACCGTGGTGGCGATCACCCACGATCGCTACTTCCTCGACAACGTCGCGGGCTGGATCCTCGAGCTCGACCGCGGCCGCGGCATCCCCTACGAGGGCAACTACTCCGGCTGGCTGGTGCAGAAGCAGAAGCGCCTGCAGCAGGAGGAGCGCAAGGAGTCCGCCGCCAGAAGACGATCGCCCAGGAGCTCGAGTGGGTGCGGATGAACGCCTCCGCGCGCCGCGGCAAGCCCAAGGCGCGCCTGAACGCCTACGAGGCGCTGCTCGCCGAGGAGCGCAACGTCAAGCTCGACCAGGTCCAGATCCACATCCCGCCGGGACCGCGCCTCGGCGAGGTCGTGATCGAGGCCGAGAACCTGCGCAAGGGCTACGGCGACCGGCTGCTGATCGACGACCTCTCGTTCACGCTGCCGCGCGGCGGGATCGTCGGCGTGATCGGGCCCAACGGCGCCGGGAAGACGACGCTGATGCGGATGATCGTCGGCGACGAGACGCCCGACGCCGGCTCGCTCAAGGTCGGCGACACCGTCCAGCTCGCCTACGTCGATCAGTCGCGCGAGGCGCTCGACCCCGACAAGACCGTGTGGGAGGAGATCTCCGGCGGCCTGGACGAGATCCCGCTCGGCGACCACACGGTCGCCAGCCGCGCCTACACCGCGGGCTTCAACTTCAAGGGCACCGACCAGCAGACGAAGGTCGGCAAGCTCTCCGGCGGGGAACGCAACCGCCTCCACCTGGCCAAGCTGCTGCGCTCGGGCGGCAACCTGCTGCTGCTCGACGAGCCGACCAACGATCTGGACACCGACACGCTGCGCGCGCTCGAGGAGGCGCTGCTGTCGTTCGCCGGCTGCGCCGTCGTCGTCTCCCACGATCGCTGGTTCCTGGACCGGATCGCCACCCACGTGCTCGCGTTCGAGGGCGACTCGCAGGTGCGCTGGTTCGAGGGCAACTTCGAGGCCTACGAGTCGTTCCGCCACGAGCAGCTCGGCGCGGCCGCGGACCGTCCGCACCGGATCAGCTACAAGAAGCTCGTCCGCAACTAGGCCGGCGACTCGGCGTCGAGCGCGTCCAGCCCGCTCGTCACCCGCTCGCGCAGCTCGCGCCGCTCGGAGTCGTCGACCCACGCCGCGTCGACCGCGGTGAGGCAGATCTCCCGGACCCGCTCGCGGTCCCAGCCGGCGGCCGGCACCATCTTCGCGAACTCGGTTCCGATGTCGGTTGCGAACATCGGGGGGTCGTCGGAGTTGAGGGTCAGCCGCAGCCCCTGCTCGGCCATCGCCACGATCGGGTGCTGGCTGAGGTCATCGGTGAAGTAGCAGACGGCCGTCGCGGTCGGGCAGGTCGTGAACACGATCCCCTCGTCGCGCACGCGGGCGACGACCTCGGGGTCGCCCAGCACGTGATAGCCGTGGTCAAGCCGCTCGCAGCCGAGCACGTCGAGGCACGTTGTGATGTTCTGCGCCGGCGCGTCCTCGCAGGCGTGCGCGGTGAGCCGCAGCCCGCCCTGCCTGGCCAGCCGGTAGGCCTCGGTGAACTTCTCCGGCGGGTCGGGCGCCTCGGCGCCGTCCATGCCGAGCCCGATCACCTCGTCGCGCCGGTGGGTCAGCACCTCGCGGACCATGTCGGCCGCCTCGTTCGCGGTGTCCTGGCGATAGACGTCGGCGATCAGCCGGCAGCGGACCCCGAGCTCTGACTCCGCGCGCCGGCAGCCGTCGATCAGGCCGTCGACGACCGTCGCGTACGGCACGCCCCGCCGGGTATGGAGCGTCGGGTTGAAGAACATCTCCCGGTAGACCAGGTTGCCGAGCCTCACGCCGTCCTCGATCGACTCGAACGCGGTCCGGGCGAAGTCCTCCCGGTCGATCAGCGTCGAGGAGACCTGGCCGAAGATCTCCAGGAACTCGTAGATCGAGTCGTAGTCGTACAGCCGCGCGGGATCGTCGCCCGACAGCGTGATGTCGTGCTTGGCGGCGAGCTCGGCGAACGTCTGCGGTCGCACCGTGCCCTCGAAGTGGCAGTGCAGCTCGACCTTCGGAACCCGGCGCAGGTACTCGTCGAAATCCATCGTGCCTCGAACGGTCGTGGGGTGCGGGCATCCTATCCGGGACCGATGCACGACAATCGGCGCCGATGATCGTCGTCGCCGGAGAGGCGCTCATGGACGTGCTTGCCGAGCCCGACGGACGGCTCGTCGCGCTGCCCGGCGGCGCGGTCTTCAACGTCGCGCGTGCGCTCGGCTGGCTGAGGGCGGGCTGCGTCTACCTCGGGCCGCTGTCCGACGACCGCTTCGGCGCCGAGCTGCGGGCGCGACTGACCGAGGCGGGGGCTCGCCTCGGCGTGGAGGAGCCGACCGCCGCGCCGACGACGCTCGCGCTCGCCGAGCTCGATCCGACGGGCTCGGCACGGTACCGCTTCTACCACGCGCACACCTCCGCCGCGGCGCTCGAGCCTGCCATGGCCGCGCCCGGCCTGCTCGAGGCCGCCGACGCGTTCCTCGTCGGCGGGATCGTGCTCGGCCTGGAACCGGTCGGCTCGACGCTGCTGTCGCTCGTCGCCGGCGCGCCCGACGAGCTGACCGTCGTGTGCGATCCCAACTGCCGCCCGAGCGCAATCGACGACCTCGCCGCGTACCGCCGAAGGATCGACGCGTTGCTCGGCCGCGTCGACATCGTCAAGGCGAGCGTCGAGGACCTCGCGCTGCTGTGCGAGGGCGACCCGCCGCTCGACGCCGCGCGGCGCCTGATCGCGCGCGGCCCGGCGGCGGTGCTCATCACCGACGGCCCGCATCCCGTGTCGGTCGTGACCGCCGGGCGGGTCGACGCGGTCCCGGTGCCCGCGGTCGAGATCGTCGACACGATCGGCGCCGGTGACGCGTTCGTGGCGGGCCTGCTCGCCTGGTGGGTCGGGCAGCGGACGCCGCGCGAGGCCGCGGGCGACCCGGACACGCTGCAGGCCGCGACCCGCGCCGCCGTCGAGGTCTCGGCCCGCGCGTGCGCCGTGCGCGGCGCCGGCCTGGCGCCCGCCTGAGCCGCCCGCCCCCCCACACCACACCCCACCTCAGCGCGCCGCCGCGACCACCGCCCCCGTCAGCCCGCCAGCAGCCCCTCGAGCACCGCGCCCAGCTCGCCCGGCCCGGCCACGGCGTCCGCGTCGCCCAGCTCCTCGGCGGGGTGCGGTCCGGTGGCGACCGCCACGCAGCGCACCCCGTCGGCCCGCGCGCAGGCGATGTCCCGCGGCGTGTCGCCGATCACGATCGTGCGCTCGCGCGGCCACGGCACGCCGTCCGCGCCGGCCCGGCGGCGCGCGATCTCGGGCAGCACGGTGCGGTCCTCGGAGTCAGAGCCGAACCCGCCCTGGCCACTCGGGAAGAAGTGCCCGACGCCCGCGCGTCCCAGCTTCAGCCGCGCGATCGGCTCGAAGTTGCCCGTGACCAGCGACAGGCGCACGTCCTCACGCGCGCTCAGCCCCGCCAGCAGCTCGGAGATGCCGGGCAGGACGCGGTCCGACAGGTCCACCGGGCACAGCCGCGCGTAGGCCTGCACCGAGGCCTCACGGACCGCGGTCATGCCGTCGTCGATCGCCTCCGCCGAGATGCCGGCGGCGAGCAGCAGCAGCCGGGCGATCTCCCCGTCGGTGCGCCCGGCCGCCGACATCGCGTGCTGAAACGCCGGGTCCAGGCCGTGCACCGCGTGCAGCGCCTCGCGCAGCGCGACCGCGTGCTCGCTCGATGCCCGCCACACGAGCGTGCCGTCGACGTCGAACAGCAGCAGCGTCGCGACGCTCATCGCCCCGCACGCCCGGACCACTCAGCGGGCGAGCGACAGCCCGGGCGTCAGCTTCTGGGCGAACGCCGCGATCAGCCTCGCCGCCGCCTCGATGTCGGCCGTGTCGGCCAGCTCGACCGCCGAGTGCATGTAGCGCAGCGGCACCGAGACGATCCCGGTGGGCACGCCGGTCCGGCTGACGTGGACGGCGTCGGCGTCGGTGCCGGTCGCGCGGCCCATCGACTCGATCGTGTAGTCCAGCTTCAGCTCGTCGGCGGTGTCGCAGAGCAGGTCGACGATCACCGGGTGCACGATCGTGCCGCGCGCGATCACCGGGCCGGACCCGAGCGCGTGCTTGGTCACCGGACCGAGCGCGACCCCCGGCTGGTCGGTCGCGTGGGTGACGTCGACGACGATCGCGATGTCCGGCTCCAGGCCGAACGCGCTCGTGCGCGCACCGGCGAAGCTCGTCTCCTCCTGCACGACCGCAACCCCGTAGACGTCGCCGGGCGAGCCGCCCGCCTCCGCCACCAGCCGCGCGGTCTCGGCGGCGACGTAGCTGCCGATCCGGTTGTCCAGGGATCGCGACGCGATGCGATCGCCGAGCAGCGCGACCGGCTCGGCGTCGATCACGCCGACGTCGCCGATCCGCACTGCGCGCTGGGCCTCGTCGCCGTCGGCGGCGCCGATGTCGAGGTGCAGGTCCTTGATCTTCGGTGCCTTGCCGCGCTCCTCCTGATCGAGCAGGTGGATCGGCTTGCGGCCGACCACGCCGAGCACGTCGCCGCCGCGGGTCGCGATCCGCACCCGCTGGCCGATGAGCTGGAACGGGTCCCAGCCACCGACCTCGCCGAAGCGCAGATAGCCGTCGTCGTCGATGTGTGAGATGTGGATGCCGATCTCGTCGATGTGACCGATCACGGCGAGTGAGGGGCCGCCGCCGGTGCCGGGGACGCGGACCGATGAGGAGCCGATCCCGTCCACGCGGACGTCATCGGAGAACGCGCCGACGGACTCCCGCCAGATGGCGGCCGGTCCGGTCTCCTGGCCGGACGGGCCAGGCGCGCGAAGGAGGGTGTCGAGCAGGGGAGGTGTGGCCATTGGCGCCGAGGTTATCCGCTCGCCCACGCGCCGGTCCGCCGGGGCGGACCGGCGCTCAGTGACCCGTGATTAGTCCAGAAGCTGGCGCAGCACGTACTGCAGGATCCCGCCGTGGCGGTAGTAGCGCTGCTCCTTGGGCGTGTCGATCCGGACGGTCACCTCGAACGAGCGGTCGCCCGCCTTGACGGTGAGCGTCCGCGGGACCTCGTCGCCGCCGGCGATGCCCTCGATCGTGAACCGCTCTTCGCCGGTGAGGCCGAGCGACTCGGCCGTGTCGCCGCCTGAGAACTGCAGCGGCAGCACGCCCATCCCGATCAGGTTGGAGCGGTGGATGCGCTCGAACGACTCGGCGATCACGGCGCGCACGCCGAGCAGCGCCGTCCCCTTCGCGGCCCAGTCGCGCGACGATCCCGAGCCGTACTCCCTGCCGGCGAGGATGACCAGCGGCACGCCCGCGTCGATGTACTTCATCGCCGCGTCGTAGATCGACATCTCCTCGCCGTCGGAGTCCGCGCCCAGATAGCGGGTGACCCCGCCCTCCGGAAGCGGACCCCGCCCACCCGCCAATTCATTGCGCAGCCGCACGTTGGCGAACGTGCCGCGCATCATCACCTCGTGGTTGCCGCGCCGCGACCCGAACGAGTTGAAGTCGCGCGCCTCGACGTGGTGCTCGCCGAGGTACTTCGCGGCCGGCCCGTCGCGCTTGATCGACCCGGCGGGGGAGATATGGTCGGTGGTGACGCTGTCGCCGAGCTTGGCGAGCGCGCGCGCGTCGACGATGTCCTCCAGCGGCTCGGGCTCGCGCGGCATCTCGTCGAAGAACGGCGGCCGGCGCACGTACGTCGAGCGGTCGTCCCACGCGAACGACTCCCCGGTCGGCACCTGCAGCGAGTTCCAGCGCTCGTCGCCGTCGAACACGGCGTTGTAGCTCTTGTGGAACATGTCGGACTGGACCGCCTCCTCGACCAGGTGCCCGACCTCGGCCGACCCGGGCCAGATGTCCTTCAGGAACACGTCCTCGCCATCGCTGTCGGTGCCGAGCGGCTCGTCGTAGAGATCGATGTCCATCGTCCCGGCCAGCGCGTAGGCGACCACGAGCGGCGGCGACGCGAGATAGTTCATCTTCACGTCGGGGTTGATCCGCCCCTCGAAGTTGCGGTTGCCCGACAACACCGAGACGACCGCGAGGTCCTCCGCCTGTACGACGTCGGCGACCTCGGTCGGCAGCGGGCCGGAGTTGCCGATGCACGTCGTGCAGCCGTAGCCGACGAGGTTGAAGCCGAGCGCGTCGAGGTACTCGTCCAGGCCGGCGCGCTCCAGGTACTCGGTGACGACCTTCGAGCCCGGTGCCAGCGAGGTCTTGACCCACGGCTTGACCTTCAGCCCCTTGCGCACCGCGTTGCGCGCGAGCAGCCCGGCGCCGATCATCACCGACGGGTTCGAGGTGTTCGTGCACGAGGTGATCGCGGCGATCACCACCCGGCCGTGGTCGAGCTCGGTCTCGGTCCCGTCGGCGAGCGTCACCGGCACCCGGTGGCTACAAGACTCGGCGACCTGAGCACCGCCGGTCGAGCCATGCGGCGCGGACCCGCGCGAGCTCGTGCCGTTGCTCGCCGGCGCGTCGCTGGCCGGGAACGACTCCCGGCCGGCCTCGTTGCCCGCGTCGTCATCCTCGTCGTCGGGCAGCAGCCCCTCGAGCGCGATCCGGAAGCTCGCCTTGGACTCCGTGAGCGACACGCGATCCTGCGGACGCTTGGGCCCGGCGATCGAGGGGACCACGTCTGAGAGGTCGAGCTCGATCTCGTCGGAGAACGTCGGCTCCTCGGAGCTCTCGTCGTGCCACAGCCCCTGCTCCTTTGCGTAGGCCTCGACGAGCGCGATCTGCTCGGCGGGCCGGCCGGTGAACTCCAGGTAATGCAGCGTCTCTGCGTCGATCGGGAAGATCGCGCAGGTCGAGCCGAACTCGGGCGACATGTTGCCGATCGTCGCGCGGTCGGCGAGCGGCAGCCGCGCGAGCCCGGCGCCGTGGAACTCGACGAACTTCCCGACCACGCCTCGCTCGCGCAGCATCTCGGTGACCGTGAGCACGAGGTCGGTCGCGGTCGCGCCCTCCGCGAGCTCGCCGGTGAGCCTGAACCCGAGCACCTGGGGGATGAGCAGCGGCATCGCCTGGCCGAGCATCGCCGCCTCGGCCTCGATGCCGCCCACGCCCCATCCGAGCACGCCGAGGCCGTTGATCATCGTCGTGTGCGAGTCGGTGCCGACGAGCGAGTCGGGGTAGGCCTGCGCCGGCCCGCCGGGGCCGGCGGATCCGAATCCACGAACACGACGCGCGCGAGGTACTCGAGGTTGACCTGGTGCACGATGCCGGTGTCGGGCGGGACGACCTTGAAGTTGCGGAACGCTCCCTGGCCCCAGCGCAGGAACGCGTAGCGCTCCTGGTTGCGCTCGAACTCCAGCTCGGCGTTGTGCTGGAACGCCGCCGCGGTGCCGAACGCGTCGACCTGGACCGAGTGATCGATCACCAGCTCCGCGGGCACGAGCGGGTTGATCTTCTCCGGGTCGCCGCCCATCGCCGACATCGCGTCGCGCATCGCCGCGAGGTCGACGACCGCGGGCACGCCGGTGAAGTCCTGCATGACGACGCGAGCCGGGGTGAACGCGATCTCCTTGGAGGGCTCGGCCTTGGCGTCCCAGGTGGCGAGCGCCTCGACGTCCCGGGCGCGGATCGAGTCGCCGTCCTCGTGGCGCAACAGGTTCTCGAGGAGGACCTTCAGCGAGAACGGCAACCGCGCGACGTCGTAGGAGGACTGCAGTGCATCGAGTCTGTAGATCTCGAACGTCCGGTCGCCGACCGTGAGGTCGGCCCGGGCGCCGAAGCTGTCGGGATGAGGGGCCATGGCGTCAGAACTCCTGTGTATGTCAAGGAAAGACCAACTTCTCCCTACTGTATGCCCGCGATGGCGAGCGACGCCCTGAGCGACGTCCTGCGCGCGACCGACGAGGGCGATCCCGGCGGCGGCGTGCGGGTCACGAACATGGAGCTGTTCTTCGACCTCGTCTACGTGTTCGCGATCACCCAGCTGTCGGACTTCCTGTTCGATCACCGCAACGGACACGGGATGCTGGAGGCGCTCGTGCTGTTCGTCGCGGTGTGGTGGGCGTGGAACTACACCGCGTGGGCGACGAACTGGCTCGACCCCGCCCGCACCGCGGGGATCGTCCTGATGATGGTGCTGATGGTGGCCAGTCTCGTGATGGCGTCCGCGCTGCCGCACGCGTTCTCCGACCGCGGCGCCCCGTTCGCGGTCGCGTACGCGTCGCTGCAGGTCATCCGGACCGGCGCGGTCGCCTGGGCGTTCTCCGCGGGCGATCGGATGCGGCGCAACAACCTCCAGCTGCTCGCGTGGCTCGTGATCGGCGGCGCGATCTGGGTGGCCGGCGCCTACCTCGACGGCGACGCCCGTCTGGCGGTGTGGGCCGCCGCTGCGGTCGTCGAGCTGGCCGCGCCGATGCATGGCTTCAGGCTGCCGGGCGTCGGCTCCAGGCCGGTCGAGGCCTGGCACCTCACGGGGACCCATCTGGCCGAGCGCTACCAGCTCGTGCTCATGATCGCGCTCGGCGAGTCGGTGCTGCGCGTCGGGCTCACCTGGTCGCAGAAGCGCCACGGGACGGTCCCGATCGACGCGGCGTTCGGGCTCGGCTTCCTCACCACCGTCTCGTTGTGGGCCGGCTACTTCACCGGGATCGCCGACCGCGGCGCCGCCCGCATCGCCGGAGAGGGCGGCGCGCGCACCGGCCGCTCGGCCTATGCCTACGCGCACGCGGTGATGGTCGCGGGCGTGATCGTGGTCGCGGTCGCGATCCACCTCGCGATCGACCATCCGAGCGCGGCCGTCGACCCGTTCGCCGCGCTCGTCCTGCTCGGCGGCCCGGTGCTCTACCTGGCGGGCCTGGCGATGTTCAAACGCAGCGCGGATGTGGCCAGCCCGCGGCCGGTGCTCACCGCGGTCGCCGTGCTCGCACTGCTCTCGCTGGTCGCCGTCGCGGGCACCGACCGGCTCGTGCTGCTCGCGTCCGAGACCGCCGTGCTCCTCGTCCTGGTGCTCGTGCGCCCGCTCGTCGAGCGGCGCGCGGCGGCGGGGTGAGCGCCCGCCGGGCGCCTCCTACGTTCGGCTTACGGAGATCTTGTCCTGATCTTGGCGGCGGCGTCGATGCTGCCCGCATGTCCATCGTCCTGTACTCATTCACCGGCGTGATCGCGTGCGCCGCGGCGGCCGTGTTCGCCGCCGGCGTGTGGGCCGAGTCCCACCCCGCCCCCGACCAGCCGTGAGCGCCGCCGCCGCCCCCCGGCTCGGCGACCGCCACGGGGACGCCGAGCAGCCGCGCACGCGCGTCCTCGACCGGGTGCGCCGCGCCCGCCCGGAGATGCTCGCGCTCGCCGCGCTCGCCGCCGTGCTCAACCTGTGGGACCTGTCGCGCAACGACTGGGCGAACACGTTCTACTCCGGCGCGGTCCGCTCGATGGCGTCCAGCTGGCACGATTTCCTGTACGCCTCGCTGGACCGCAGCGGCCTGATGACCGTCGACAAGCCGCCCGCCGCGCTGTGGGTGGAGGCGCTGTCGGCGCGGATCTTCGGCTTCCACCCGCTGTCGCTGCTCGTCCCCGAGGCGCTCATGGGCGTGGCCGCCGTGCTGCTCGCCGCCGACCTCACCCGCCGCCTGTTCGGGCGCGTCGCCGGAGCCGTCGCCGGCCTCGCGTTCGCGCTCACTCCGATCAGCGTCGCGATGGCGCGCCACAACAACCCCGACGAGCTGCTCATCCTCTGCTGCGTGGCCGCGATGTGGTGCGCCGTCCGGGGCTTCCAGGACGGCCGCACGCGGTGGCTGGTGTGGTGCGGCGCGCTCATCGGGCTCGGCTTCGAGACCAAGATGGCGGTCGCGCTCCTCGTCGTGCCCGGCATCGCGCTCGGATGGCTCTGGCTCGCCCCGGCCGGTCGCGGCGCCTGGCACGCGCTGCGCCAGCTGCTGTGGGCGGGGCTCGCGCTGTCCGCGGTCGCGCTCGCGTGGCCGCTGCTGGTGACACTCACGCCGGCCGCGGACCGCCCGTGGATCTCCGGTACCAGCGACAACTCGGTGTGGTCGCTGATCGTCGGCTACAACGGCCTCGGACGCGTCTCGGGCCAGGCCGGCGGCACGGGCGGCACAGGCGGCGGCTTCGGCGGCGGCTCGGCCGGCGTGCTGCGCCTGCTCGACTCGACCCTCGGCGGCCAGGCGGGCTGGCTGCTCGGCTTCGCGCTCGTCGCGGGGATCGGGGTGCTCGTCATCACCCGCCTGCGGCGCGCCGATCCGCGCACGGCCTGGGTGCTCGCGGTCGGCGGCACGGCGCTCGTCTCCGCGATCGTGTTCAGCGCCGCCTCGGGGATCTTCCATCCCTACTACGTCTCGTTCCTCGCCCCGTGGGCCGCGATGCTCGTCGGCGCCGGGGCCGGCGAGGCCCTGTCGGGTGGCCGGCCCGGCCAGACCCTCGGCGCGCTCGCGGTCGCGGGCGGCGCCGTCTCCGAGCTCATCGTGCTCGGTGGGATCTCCGGGTCGGTCGCCTGGGCGCGGCCACTGGTGATCGCCGTCTGCCTGGTGTGCGCGCTCGCGCTCGGCCTGCGGCTGTCGGCGCGGCTGCGGGCGCTCGCCGTCGGGGCCGCGCTCGCGGCGCTGCTCGCCGCGCCCGCCGTCTGGGCGGCCGACACGCTCGGGCACGCGACGAGCTCGACGTTCCCCGCCGGCGGCCCCGCGGACGCGAGCGCGTTCGGCGGGTTCGGCCCGGGCGGCCGGCGGTTCGGGGGAGCGCCCGGTGCCCGGCGCGGGATCTTCCCGGGCGGCGGGAGCGCCGGCGGCTCGCTCGGCGGCGGGTCCCGCTCGGGTGGGTTCCCCGGCGGCGGCCTCCCCGGCGCCGGCTCGTCCGGCCGGGGCGGCTCGCTCGGCGGCGCCGGCTCGTCCGGCCGGGGCGGCTCGCTCGGCGGCGCCGGCTCGTCCGGCCGGGGCGGCTGCTCGGCGGCGGCGCTACGGGCGCCGGCCCCGGCTTCGGCTCGGACTCCGCCGCGCTCACCGCGGCCGCCCGCTACGCCAGGGCCCACGGCGGCGGGACGATCGGCGTCGAGAGCCAGGGCTCGGCCGCGTCCGCGATCCTCGCCGGCGACGGCGACGTCGCCGGGCTCGGCGGCTTCTCCGGGGTCGAGTCCTCGGTGAGCGTGCGCTGGCTGGCCACGGAGGTCCGTGACGGCAATCTGCGCTGGCTGGTCGCCGACAGCACGGGCGCGACCTCGTCCGGCGGCCGCGCCTTCCGCGGCGGCGGCCTCGCCGGCGGCGGCTTCCCCGGCGCGGGCGGCGGTCGGTTCGGCGGCGGTCACGGCGGCCGCGCCGACGGCCGCACCGGCTCGGCGAAGGCGTTCGCGGCCGCCGAGAAGGTCGCCCGCAAGGTGACGATCACCGCCAACGGCACCACGTTCACCCTCTACGACCTCAAGGGCAAGGCCGCGGCGATCCTCGCCGCCGCCCACGACTCGAACTCCTCCAGCGTGAAGGCCTGAACGGCCGGTCGCTGGGGCGTCAGAGACCCGGCGGGTGGCGCACGACGAACCCGGAGAACTCGCCGCCACCGCGCGACCAGCGGGTCCCGTACTGGGCCAGCGCGACCGTGTCGAACCGCCAGCCGGCGATCGTCATCCACACGTGCCCGGCGTTGGCGTAGATCGACACCCACTGGCCGGTGCCGGGGTCGCCGTAGCTCTCGAAGTCGCCCGACACCTCGGGGGCGGAGAGGAGGCCCGCGGCCGCCAGCACGTAGGAGACCGAGCCCGAGCAGTCGTAGCCGTTGGCCTGGAACGAGGCGTGGCCGCCGCCCCAGATGTAGGGGAGGGTGGCGATCGCGTTGCCCGCGGCGATCATCTGCTTGACCGACTGCGGCGCGTTCGCCGGTGGCTGGACATAGCCGTTGGTGTTGATCGCCAGGCCGCCGACGCCGGCGTTGCCGGTCTGCGCGGCCGCCCTGGCGGCCGCCGCGGCCTTCGCCTCCTGGACGTTGAGCTTGTGCTGCAGCACGCCGATCCGGGCCTGGACGGCGTGGTAGTTGCCGGCGGTGCGGGCGCGGCGAGCGATCTCCTGGACGCGTTCGTGCTCGAGCGCCGCCTGCAGCGCCGCGACCTGGTTGCGCTGGCGGAGCACCGCCTCGGCGAGCGCGCGGTCCCGGCGCTCGAGCGCGCCCAGCCGCTTGGCCTCGGCGGACACCTCGCGGCGGGCGATGCGCGTCACGGTGACGATCGACGCGTCCTGGTGGCCCATCCGGTGCAGGAAGTTGATCTGGTTGAGCAGCTGCTTGAAGCCGCGCGAGTCGAGGATCACCGTGACCAGGTTCGGCTGCGAGCCCTCGTAGCCCGCGACGAGGTTCGCCGACAGCGCCCGGGTCGCGAGATGGAGCCGGTTCTCGAGCTGGATCAGGCGGTCGCGCGAGGCCAGCAGCTGACCCTGGACCGTCTTGAGCTCGCCGACGCGACGGTCGAGCGAGCTCTGCAGGTTGCTCAGCCGCGCCTCGGCCTGGGCGATGCCTTGGTCGGTCGACTCGATCTGGCTGGAGTCGGCGCTGATCTCGTTGCGCAGCGCGGCGGCGGCGTTCTTGGCGGTCGAGATCCGGCCCTGGAGGTCGGCGGCGCCGGTCGAGACGAACGCCGTGAAGAGCGAGGCGGCGATGACCGACAGGGCCGCGGCGACGCGCAACGCCCAGGGGTGTCTGGTGTGGCGGGGGGGCATGTGAGGCGGAGGACCGAGACACCACCTCTCAGCGGTGCGGCGCGATCACCCTAACACGGCCCGTCGCGGCGCCGCGCCCGGTCCCTGCCTTGCACGAAATCCTGCAAAAGGGCGCTTTTGGAAGGTTTTCCTCCACCAACGACGACGGTTGGCATCCTATCCGGAGTGCATGACGCGACCGCCGGCGCCCGTCCCGCGACCCCCGCGCAGCTGCCCGCGTGGCTGGCCGGGGAGTGGACGATCACTCGCCTGATCAACGGGGATGCCGGCCGGTTCCAGGGGCGCGCGCGGTTCACCCCCGACCCGGCCGCGCCGACCTCGCTCGTGTGGCACGAGCGCGGCCGCCTGCGGCTCGGCGGACACGAGGGGCCGGCCGCGCGCACCCTGCGGATCGAGCCGGCCGACGACGGCGCCTGGCAGGTCCGCTTCGCCGACGGCCGCCCGTTTCACCCGCTCGACCTCGCCGCCGGCCGCTGCGCGGCGACGCACCGGTGCGGGGCCGACACCTACCGCGGCGAGTACGCGCTCGAGGGCGAGGACCGCTTCACGGTCACGTGGCGGATCACCGGGCCGCGCAAGCGCGACGAGATCGTCTCGGTCTATGACCGTCTCTACGAGCGCGCGGCCTGAGCGGCCCGCCGCGCGAGCCTCACCCGGTCGGTCTTGACCAGCGCGACCTTGCGCATCCGCACGTTGTGCGGGGTCACCTCGACGCACTCGTCGACGCGCACGAACTCCATCGCCTGGTCGAGCGACAGCTCGCGCTTGGGCACGAGCCGCACCAGCTCGTCGGAGACCGACATGCGCATGTTCGTGAGGTGCTTCTCCTTGACGGCGTTGACGTCGAGGTCGTCCGAGCGCGAGTTCTCGCCGACGATCATCCCCTCATAGACCGGGTCGCCGGGTTCGACGAACAGCGTGCCGCGCTCCTGGAGGCTGAAGAGCGCGAACGCGGCCACCGTCCCCTGACGATCGGCCACCAGCGAACCGGTCGGCCGCGTGCGCAGCTCTCCGTGCCACGGCTCCCAGCGGTCGAACACGTGGTGGACGAGGCCGGTACCCCGGGTCTCGGTGAGGAACTCGGTGCGAAAGCCGATCAGCCCGCGGGCGGGGACGAGGTACTCCATCCGCACCCAGCCGGTCCCGTGATTGACCATCTGCTCCATCCGGCCCTTGCGCAGCGCCATCAGCTGGGTGATCACGCCGACGTACTCGTCGGGCGCGTCGACCGACATCCGCTCGACCGGCTCGCAGTTCACGCCGTCGATCTCACGGGTGACGACCTGCGGCTTGCCGACGGTCAGCTCGAACCCCTCGCGCCGCATCAGCTCGACCAGGATCGCCAGAGCGAGCTCACCGCGGCCCTGGACCTCCCACACGTCGGGCCGTTCGGTCTCCCCGATCCGCAGCGAGACGTTGCCGACCAGCTCACGGTCCAGCCGCGACTTGACCTGGCTGGCGGTGAGGAACTGCCCGTCCTGGCCGGCGAGCGGCGAGGTGTTGATCCCGATCGTCACCGACAGGGAGGGTTCATCGACGGAGATGATCGGCAGCGGGCGCGGATCCGCGGCGTCGGTGAGCGTGTCGCCGATCGTGATCTCAGGGATGCCGGCGACCGAGATGATCTCGCCCGCGGACGCCGACTCGGCGTCGACGCGCTCCAGCGCCTCGGTGACGTACAGCTCGGAGATCCGCACCCGCTCGATCGAGCCGTCGTGGCGTGACCAGGCGACGGTCTCCCCGCGTTTGATCGTCCCGTTGTGGACGCGGCAGATCGCCAGGCGCCCGACATAGTTGTCGGCGTCGAGGTTGGTGACGTGCGCCTGCAGCGGCGCGCCCTGCTCGTACTCGGGGGCCGGGATCTCGGAGACGATCAGGTCGACGAGCGGCTGCAGGTCCGGGTGGGCGGGGGCCGGCTCGTCGAGGTCAAGCGTCGCGGTCCCCGCCCTGGCATTGGTGTAGATGATCGGGAACTCGATCTGGGCCTCGTCGGCGTCGAGGTCGAGGAACAGCTCATAGACCTCGTCGACGACCTCGGCCACGCGCGCGTCCGGGCGGTCGATCTTGTTGATCACCAGGACCACCGGCAGCCGCGCCTCCAGCGCCTTGCGCAGCACGAACCGGGTCTGGGGCAGCGGCCCCTCGGAGGCGTCGACGAGCAGCAGCACGCCGTCGACCATCGTCAGCCCGCGCTCGACCTCGCCGCCGAAGTCGGCGTGGCCGGGGGTGTCGACGATGTTGAGCTTCACCTCGCCGTAGCGGATCGCCGTGTTCTTGGCGAGGATCGTGATCCCCTTCTCGCGCTCGAGGTCCATCGAGTCCATCACGCGCTCGTTGACCGACTGGTTGGAGCGGAACGCGCCGGACTGCCACAGCAGCGCGTCGACGAGCGTCGTCTTGCCGTGGTCGACGTGGGCGATGATCGCCAGGTTGCGGATGTCGGCGCGGATGGCCATGACCGCAGGCTGAGGTTAGACGGGTGGCGCGGAAGCGCGGTGTGGTGCAAGCTTGCGGCGATGGCCGTCGACGCCGCCACCGACACCGGGCCCAAGCCCGCCTCCGAGCGGCCGCGGTTGGCGTACGTCGTCGGCCGCTTCCACACCGTGCTCCGCGCCGAACTCGCCCGCCGGCTCGCTCCCGAGGGGCTGTCGGTCCCGGAGTTCACCGCGCTGTCGGTGCTCGGCGCCCGCGGCGGGCTGTCCAACGCCGAGCTCGCGCGGCGCTCGTTCGTCACCCCCCAGGCGATGAATCAGGTGCTCGCCTCGCTGGAGGAGAAGCGGCTCGTCAGCCGCCCGGCGCCCGGCGGGCAGGGGAGCGGGCACCATCGTGCGCGCGACGCGACGCTCACCGCGAGCGGCCGGCGGCGGGTCGCGCGCGCGCAGGCGCTCGTCGACGCGATCGAGGACGAGGCGTTCGCCGCGCTCGACGCCGAGGAGCGCCGGGCGCTCACGCGCGTGCTCGCCCAGGCCGCGCAGCGACTGGCCGCCGGCGCCGGTGACGAGGGGATCGCGCGCCACGTCTGATCGCGCGTATATCAGGTACCTTGACATAGTGACCGCCGAGGTATAGCGTCGAGCCCGACCGAGAGGAGAACGCGATGCCCGACACCACCGCCGAGCGGCTGCGCACGACGCTCGCCGAGCTGCCCGCGCACGCCGGGACCCACCTGGGGTTCACGCCGTGGCGCGAGATGACCCAGGACGAGGTCGATCGCTTCGCCGATCTGACCGGCGACCACAACTTCATCCACGTCGACCCGGAGCGCGCCGCGCGGACCCCGTTTCGCACGACGATCGCTCACGGGTTCTTCGGGCTCTCGCTCGTCGCCGTCGCCGCCCAGCGGATCGAGGTCACCGACGCCGGCACGTCGGTCAACTACGGCCTGGACAAGGTCCGCTTCCCGGCGCCCCTGCCGGTCGGCGCCCGCTGGCGCGCGGGCGCCGAGATCGCCGAGGCGACCGAGATCGAGGGCGGCATGCAGGCGAGAGTCCGGGCGACGGTCGAGGTCGAGGGCGGACGGCGCCCGGCGGTCGCCGCCGAGTGCATCGTCCGGTTCTACGCATGAGCTCGGTGTCGCTGGACGGCACGGTCGCCGTCGTCACCGGCGCCGGTCGCGGCCTCGGGCGCGCCTACGCCCGGGCGCTCGCCGTCGCCGGCGCCGCGGTGGTCGTCAACGACCTCGACGGCGACGCGGTGGCCGAGACCGTCGCCGAGCTCGACGAGAGGGGCGCCCGCGCGGTCGGGGTGACCGCGGCGGTCGGTCGGACCGAGACGGCCGAGCGGCTGGTCGAGGTCGCGGTGCAGTCCTTCGGCCGGCTCGACGTGATGGTCGCCAACGCCGGGATCCTGCGCGACAAGGTGCTCTGGAAGATGTCCGACGAGGACTTCGACCTGGTGATCGAGACCCACCTGCGCGGCACGTTCACCTGCGCCCGCGCGGCCGCCGTGCGGATGCGCGAGCAGGGCGATGGCGGGCGGATCATCGTGATCGGCTCGCCCGCCGGCCAGTACGGCAACTTCGGCCAGACGAACTATGCCGCCGCGAAGGCGGGGATCGTCGCCTTCGCCCGCACCTGGTCGATGGAGCTCGCCCGCGCGCAGATCACGGTCAACGCGGTCGTGCCCACCGCGTGGACGCAGATGACGGCCACGATCCCGGTCTACGCGCCGCTCGTCGAGCGCGTGCAGCGCGGCGAGGGCCTGCCCGCCGAGGTCCGGCGCGAGCACGCCGTCGGGATGCCCGAGGACTGCGCCGGGCTGGTCGTGTTCCTCGCCTCCGAGCGCGCGGCCGGGGTCACCGGCCAGGCGATCGGGATCGGCGGCGACCGACTGTCGCTGTACTCGCATCCGTCCGAGCACACGTTCGCGCTGCGCGACGGCGGCTGGTCGGCGGAGGAGATCGCGGACCGGTGGGACGCGTCTCTGGGCGCGAGCGCCCAGCCGTCCGGGCTGCGTCTGCCCGAGCTCGATCTCGAGGGGGCGGGCCCGTGAGCATCGATGTCGAGAAGGTCGTCGCGATCGACGTCCACGTCCACGCCGAGCGCAACCAGGGCGAGGACCAGGATCCGGTGACCAGCGAGATGCTCCAGGCGGCGGCCGATTACTTCGGGGGTCACCCCCCGCAGCCGACCGCCCAGGAGGTCGCCGACTACTACCGCGAGCGCAACATGGCGGCGGTCGTGTTCAACGTCGACGACGAGGCCGGCATGGGACGGCGGCGGCTGGGCAACGACGAGGTGCTCGCCGCCGCCCGCGCCAACCCGGACGTGCTGATCCCGTTCGGCTCGGTCGACCCGCACCGCGGCAAGCTCGCGGTGCGCCAGGCCCGCGAGCTGATCGAGCAGGGCGTGCGCGGCTTCAAGTTCCACCCCAACACCCAGCGCTTCTGGCCCAACGACCCGGAGTTCTTCGCGCTCTACCGGGTGATCGCCGAGGCCGGGCTGATCGCCCTGTTCCACTCGGGCACGACCGGGATCGGGGCCGGCATGCCGGGCGGCGGCGGCGTGCGGCTGAAGTACTCCAACCCGATGGCGGTCGACGACGTCGCCGCCGAGTTCCCCGAGCTCGACATCATCCTCGCCCACCCGTCGTTCCCCTGGCAGGAGGAGGCGCTCGCAGTCGCCGTCCACAAGCCGAACGTCTACATCGATCTGTCCGGCTGGTCGCCGAAGTACTTCCCGGAGATCCTCGTGCAGTACATCAACACCCGCCTGCGGGGCAAGATGCTGTTCGGCTCCGACTACCCGCTGATCACGCCCGAGCGCTGGCTGGCCGACTTCGAGAAGCTGCCGATCCGCGACGAGGTCCGGCCCGAGGTGATCAAGCACAACGCCGCCAAGCTGCTGGGGCTCTGATGCTCGCCGACCTGCGCTGGCCGCTGCAGCGCGCCGCCCGGGTGCACGGCGAGTCGCCGGCGGTCACGTCCGCCGGGCGCTCGCTCACCTACGCGGAGCTCGCGGCACGGGTGGACGCGCTCGGCGCGGCGCTCGCCGGGCTCGGCGTGGCCGGGGGGGAGCGGGTCGCGTTCCTCGGGGTCAACTCGCTCGCGCACCTGGAGTGCTGGCTGGCGGTGCCGGCCGCCGGCCGGGTGCTCGTCGACCTCAACACGCGCCTGGCCGAGGATGAGCTCGCGTTCATGGTCGATGACTGCGCCCCCAGGGTGCTCGTGCACGACGCGGCGAACGCGGGGGTCGCCGCGGCGCTCCGGGACCGCTGCGGGTCCCTGCAGACGCTCGTGCTCGACGGGCCGGGCGACGGTGGCGCGCTCACGTACGAGCGCCTGCTGGCGGAGGCCGACCCCACCCCCGGCGCCGACCCCGCCGCCGGCGCGGGCGGCCCCCGGATCGGCGCTGACACGCTTGCCGCGATCTCCTACACCGGCGGCACCACCGGCGCGCCCAAGGGCGTGATGCTCAGCCACGGCAACCTCGCCGCCAACGCGCTGCACAACCTGATCATCACCGGCCACCGCCCCGGCGACGCGTTCCTGCACGTCAACCCGATGTTCCACGTTGCCGGGATCGCCAACGTGGTCGCGGCGACGTGGGTGGGCGCGCGCCACGTCGTGCTGCCGCGCTTCGACCCCGCGGCGGTGTCCGACGCGATCGAGCGCGAGCGGGTGACGCTCGCCACGTTCGTGCCGACGATGCTCGCGCGGTGGCTGGACCACCTCGAGTCCCGTCCGGACGCCGACGTCTCGAGCCTGCGCAACCTGCACTACGCGGCCTCGCCGATCTCCCCCGAGCTGCAGCGCCGCGCGTGCGAGACGCTCGCAAGCTGCGAGATCGCCCAGATGTACGGGATGACCGAGGCGGCACCGACCGTCACCCACCTCTCGCCCGAGGCCCATCGGCGCGGGTTGGCGGGCGAGGAGCCGTGGGCCGCGCGGCTGGGCTCGATGGGCGCGCCGGTCCCGGGCGTGCGCGCCGAGGTGCGGGACGGGAATGGCCACGCGCTTGCGCCCGGCGAGATCGGCGAGGTGTGGGTGAGCGGACCGAACGTGATGCTCGGTTACTGGAACCGGCCGGAGGCGACCGCGGCGGCGCTGTCGCCGGACGGCTGGTACCGCACCGGTGACGCGGCCTACGCCGACGCGGGCGGCTACCTGTTCATGGTCGACCGGCTCAAGGACATGATCATCACCGGCGGCGAGAACGTGTACTCGATCGAGGTCGAGAACGCGCTCGCGGCGCTGCCCGGGGTGGCGGAGGCGGCGGTGTTCGGCGTGCCCGACCCGCAGTGGGGCGAGCGAGTCCATGCGGTCGTCGTGCTCGCCGCCGGCGGCGCGGCGGCCGGGGTGGACGAGGACGCGCTTCGGGCGCACTGCCGCGGCCGGATCGCCGGCTTCAAGCTGCCGCGCTCGTTCGAGCTGCGCTCACAGCCGCTGCCGAGGTCGGGCGCCGGCAAGGTGCTGAAGAATCCGCTGCGCGAGCCGCACTGGCGCGACTCCGGCCGCCGCGTCAGCTGACGGACGCGTCGCGGACCGCGCTGGGCATCTGCGGTCGCGTCAGGCGACCGCAGATGCCCAGCTCGTCGCCGAGGTCACTCGGTCGTGGTGTGGTCCGGGTCGGCTGCCGGCTGGCCCGTGGCCGGCTCGCGCTCCGGCTCACCGATCCCCGACACGCTGCCGATCCCGAGCTCCAGCGACGGCGCGAGCGGCAGCTGTCCCGCGTCGACGGCCGGGTCGACAGCCCGTGTCTCGCCTCCCGCGGCGCCGTTCGGCGCCTCCGCCGCCGAGCCCGTGCCGGCCGAGCGGTTGAGCACCTCCATCATCGGCTTGACCAGGTCGATCGGCATCGGGAACACGACCGTCGAGTTCTGGGTGGCGCCGATCTCCCGCAGCGTCTGCAGGTAGCGCAGCTGCAGCGTCACCGGATTGCGACTGATCACGTCGGCGGCCTGCCCGAGCTTGGCCGCCGCCTGGAACTCGCCCTCGGCGTTGATGATCTTCGCGCGTCGCTCGCGTTCGGCCTCGGCCTGGCGGGCGATCGCGTGCTGCATCCGCTCGGGGATCTCGACGTCCTTGATCTCGACGCTGGTCACCTTGATGCCCCACGGCTCGGTCTGGGAGTCGATCACCGACTGCAGCGAGTCGTTGAGGTGCTCGCGGTCGGACAGCAGCGTGTCGAGGTCGGCGCCTCCGAGCACCGAGCGCAGCGACGTCTGCGCGATCTGCAGCGTCGCGGACCTGAAGTTCTCCACCTCGGTGATCGCCCTCGCCGGGTCGATCACGCGGTAGTAGCAGACGGCGGTCACCCGCGCGGGGACGTTGTCGCGGGTGATGACCTCCTGCGGCGGGACGGTGAGCGTGACCGTGCGCAGCGACACCCTCACCATCTTGTCCAGCGACGGGATGAGCAACTGCAGGCCCGGCCCGCGCTGCTCCATTAGCCGGCCGAGGCGGAACACGACGCCGCGCTCGTACTCGCGCAGCACCTTGACGGAGTTGGCCACCGCGACCGCGCTCGCGAGCAGGAGCACGACGACGATGACGAGGATCACGGTGAGCATCAGTTCCTCCTCGGTTGCACTACAGCAGCTCCCACTCCTCGGCGGGGCGCACCGCGACGGTGAGCCCCGAGAGGTCCTCGACGACGACGCGGTCCCCGACCCGCAGCGCGGCGTCGCCGGTCGGCTCCTCGGCGCCGTCGGGCTCGAGCGCGGCGAGCGGGTCCTCGGGCGACGGCGAGCGCCGGGCCCGCCACACGCCGCCCGCGAGCGCGACGCTGCCGTTGCCGTCCTCCGGCGACCAGCTGCGCACGACCCCGATCTGGCCGATCAGCCCCTCGGCGCCACCGCGCACGCGTCGCCGCCGCACGGCCGCCGAGCGGCCGACGGCGAGCGCGACGCCGCCGGCGCCGCCCGGCCGCTCGAGCACCGCGCCCGCGCCGACGCTCGATCGGCGATGCCCGCGCCCTGCCCTCGGCCAGTGGGCGAGCGGCGACCCCGACCGCCATCACGGCCCGAACGCCGAGCCCGCCGGTGACCCCATGCGTCCGGGCCGGTGGGCCTCGCTGATCGCTACCAGGAGGCCGATGACGAGCAGCAGCACGCCGGTGAGGGTCATACCGCAAATCGTACGCCTGCCGGGAGGCCGGTTCGACCGTACGCGCCCACCGCAGGGACACAAACGCCCGCCGGGCCGGCGAATTTAACGCCGAGGGTCCGCGCGCCGCGCGGACACCTGCCATGTTTGCGTTTCGCCCCCGGCGCGCAGACAATCGGCAGAGACCTTCGACAGACCAGAACGCCCCACAGAGGTAGGCAAAGATGACCAACGAAGAGATCCATCAGCTGGCACAGCGAATCCGCATCGACTCGATCCGCGCGGCCGCCGCCGCCAACTCGGGTCATCCGACCTCCTCGATGTCGGCCGCCGACCTGATGGCGGTGCTCATGGCCCGTCACCTGCACTACGACTACGACGAGCCGTCAAACCCCAACAACGACCACCTGATCTTCTCCAAGGGGCACGCCTCGCCGCTCGTCTACTCGATGTACGCCGCCGCGGGCGCGATCACCGACGACGAGCTGCTCACCTTCCGCAAGTTCGGCTCGCGCCTGGGAGGGCCACCCGACGCCGAAGGTCCCATGGACCGACGTCGCCACCGGCTCGCTCGGTCAGGGCATGCCGATCGCCGCCGGGATCGCGCTCGCCGCACGCGACCTCGACCACCTGGGGCTACCGGGTGTGGACGGTGTGCGGCGACTCCGAGATGGCCGAGGGCTCGATCTGGGAGGCCGTCGAGCACGCCGGCCGGGGAGGGGCTGTCCAACCTCACCGTGATCGTCGACGTCAACCGCCTGGGCCAGCGCGGCGAGACGATGCACGGCTGGGAGCTGCTCGCGTACTCGCGTCGCGCCGAGGCCGGCGGCTGGAAGGCGATCGAGATCGACGGCCACGACATCGAGGCGATCGACGCCGCCTACCGAGGCGGCGAACACCAGGACCGCCCGACGATGATCGTCGCCCGCACGATCAAGGGCCAGGGCGCCAGCGAGACCGCCAACGTCGAGGGCAAGCACGGCCAGCCGCTCAAGGACCCCGACAAGGCGATCCAGGAGCTCGGCGACGTCGGTCCGGTCCACGTCGATGTCGCCAGGCCCGAGTCGACGGCAAGCCGCACGTGTTCGACTCCACCCCTCCGCACCGCTGCCCGCCTACGAGGTCGGCGGCGACCGGTCCCGACCCGCAAGGCGTTCGGCGAGGGTCTCGCGGCGGTCATGCGGCGCCGCGGCGACGTCGTCGCGCTCGACGGCGAAGTCGGTAACTCGACGCACATGGGAGGACGTCATCGGCCCACACGCGGACCGCTACTTCGAGGTCTACATCGCCGAGCAGATGATGCTGGGCGCAGGCGGTGGGCTTCCAGGTCCGCGGCTACACGCCGTTCGCGGCGACGTTCGCGGCGTTCATGTCACGCGCCTACGACTTCATCCGGATGGCGGTCTATCTCGCGGGCGAAGCTGTGCCTCAACGGCTCGCACGCCGGCGTCTCGATCGGTGAGGACGGCCCGTCGCAGATGGCGCTGGAGGACCTCGCGGAGTTCCGCGCGCTCGGCAACTCGGTCGTGCTGTACCCGTCGGATCCCAACCAGACGGTGAAGCTGGGTCGAGCTGATGGCCGACCACGACGGCATCTCCTACCTGCGCTCGACGCGCCGGGGCTACCCGACGCTGTACTCGTCCGAGGAGGAGCTTCGAGATCGGCGGCTCCAAGTGTGGCTGCGCGAGTCCGACGACGACCAGGTCACGCTGATCGGCGCGGGCGTCACCCTGCACGAGGCGCTCAAGGCCGCCGACCGGCTCAAGGAGGACGGCGTCAACGCGCGCGTGATCGACGTCTACTCGGTCAAGCCGATCGACACCGAGACGCTCCGCCGCGGCCAGCGCGGCCACCGGCGGCCGGTTCGTGGTCGCCGAGGACCACTGGCCCGAGGGCGGCATCGGCGAGGCGGTGCTCACCGCGTTCGCCGACGCTGACGAGCGCCCGCGCGTGGTCAAGCTCGGCGTCACCCACATCCCCGGGTCGGGCAAGTGGCGCTGAGCTGGCTGGCACGACTGCGGGATCGACTCCGACGCGATCCTCGCGGCGGCCAAGCGACTGGTCGAGTCGGGCCGCAGGTGGGCGCGCCCGCCGGCACGCACTGAGCGCCGCCCCCGGCGCATCGAGCGGCGCGCCGGGCGCTGTCCGCGTCCGCTGAGCGCCCGCCCCGCGGCGGGCGCTCACCCGCCACCCGTCCAGCACGGCTCCGCGGGCTCGACCGCGCGCCGCCGGAACTCGATACTGCGGGCATGAGCGCGCTCGCCGACCGCCACGCCCAGACTCGGCTCCGGCGACCGGCCTACCTGCCGCTGGTGCTGGCGACGCTGCCCGCCCAGATCAGCACCGGCCTGATGCTGTGGATCGTGCAGCTGCCGTTCGCGCTGCTCGGGATCGGTCCGACCTCGCTGGGCGCGAACGTCTGGGTGCCCTGGAAGCCGGCCGGCTCGTGGTCGGCGCTCGGCCTCGCCGCCTACGCGCTGATCGTGTGCGTGCTCGGCGGCGCAATGGTCGGCGCCCGCCTCGCCGATCGCGGGATCGCACGCCCGGCGCCGGCGTGGGCGTGGCTCGCGTTCGGCGCCTCCGGCTACGCGGCGATGGCGCTCGGCGAGACCGGCGGCGCGCGGCTGCTGCTCGCGATTGTGCTCGCGCTGCTCACCGTGCGGCTGCTCGGCTACCGCGTCGACGGCGCGCCGCGCCCGTGGCCGTCCCGGCCGGCGGCGGGCCGCTGGCCGTCCCGGCCGGCGGCGGGCCGGGCGGGCGTCGTCGCCGCGCTGCTCGTCGCTGCGGTGCTCGCGCTCAGCTACTCGGCGACGCACGCGTTCGCGCAGAACGGCAGCGCCGGGGCGGAGTCGGCGGCGCTGTCGCCCGGCGAGACGACGGTCCTCAACGTCGGCGTCGACGGGATCGTGCTCCCCGCGCGGGTCACCGGGGTGCAGCTCGACGGGCGCGGGGCGGGCCGGGTCGCGGTCGTGCGCGCCGCGGCGGCGAGCGAGGTCGCCGGCCGCGCGACGGTCGCCGGGCCCGTCGCCCACGCGCTCCCGGTGTGGCTGCCTGCGCGCGCGGGCACCTGGCTGGCGGTCGGGATCCGGCTGCTCTCGTGCCCCGCCCGCGCGGTGCGGATCGACGCGGTCACGCTGCGCTACCGCGTGCTCGGCATCGCGACCAGCGAGCGCATCCCGCTGTGGTCCGCCGAGCGGATCAGCTGCCGCGCCGCCGCCGCCCACGCCGCGGCCGGCGACTGACCGCGCTCATCGCCCGGCCGCGGTCAGCGACCGGTGGCGCTCATCGCCCGGCCGCCCTCGGCGATCGCGAGCAGCTGCCGGTGGCCCGCCAGCACGCGCTCCACCCGCTCGGGCGTCGCCACCGCCGGACCCCACGCGGCCGCCGCGCGCCACGCCGCCGCGGTCACCTCGACGTCCGCGCCGAGTCGCTGCAGCGCGAGCACGCCCAGCCCGACGTGCAGCGCTCGTCGCCCTGCACGCGCGACACGCCGTCGGCGACCGCCGTCAGCCCGTGGTCGCGCGCCAGCTCGGACAGCGCCTCCTGGCCGACCGCGAACGCGATCCCCTCGAGCACGACGTGGTAGAGGCCGACCGCGGCGGCCATCTGCTCCGGGGCGGCGCGCGCCGCGAGCGCCGCGGCGGCCGCCGGCAGCTCGGACTCGAACAGTCTCCGGATCGCCGGCGGCGCGGCCGCCCGGGCCGCCGGGCGGTCGAGCCCGAGCAGCTCGCCGGCGAGCCGGTCGAACCAGCGCGCGTGGCGGCGCTCGTCGGCCGCCTGGGCGGCGAAGCACGCCCGGGCGCCGGGATCGGGGTCGAGCGCCGCGGCCGCCGCGACGAACGGCTCGAGCTCGCCGGCGACCGCGTGCTCGGCGACGACGAAGCCGGCGATGAGCGTCCGCAGCCGCGCCCGCACCGATGCGGGGAGCGCTGCCAGCGCCGCGCGGTCGCCGCCGAGCGCGATCGCCTCGGCGTTCCACCGCAGCCGCCGGCGGCCGCGAGCAGGTGGTCGTAGCCGGCGAGCATCGTCCTCAGCCTACGTCCGTGCCGCTCAGCCCCCGTCCGTGCCGCTTTGCCCACGTCGCTCAGCCCACGTCCGCGCAACGTGCCCACGGCGGCGGACGTGAAAGCGGACTGATTGGTCCGGATAGCGGTATAGTCGCCGCGATGTCCGACGTGAGCACCAACGCCGGCGCGGCGCTCGCCGACGAGGGCCTCGATCGCGAGACGTTGATCGTGGCCGGCGTCGTGATGCTGGGCGCGATCATGTCGATCCTCGACACGACGGTCATCAACGTCGCAGTCGACCACCTCGCGGTCTGCTTCAACTCGTCGCTGACGACGATCCAATGGGTGGCGACCGGCTACACGCTGTCGCTGGCCGCGGTCATCCCCGCTGACCGGCTGGGCCGCGGACCGCTTCGGCACCAAGCGGCTGTACCTCACCTCGCTCGTCCTGTTCACGATCGGATCGGTGCCTCTCCGGTCTGGCCTGGAGCGTCGGAGACGCTGATCGTCTTCCGCGTGCCCCAGGGCCTGGGCGGCGGCATGATCATGCCCGCGGTGATGACGATCACCACCCGCAAGGCCGGGCCGCACCGCATGGGGCGGATCATGGGCGTTGCTCGGCGTGCCGATGCTGGTCGGCGCCGATCGTCGGGCCGATCCTCGGAGGCTGGCTGGTCGACGACGTCTCCTGGCGCTGGATCTTCTTCATCAACGTGCCGATCGGGATCCTCGCTCTTCGTGCTCGGCGCAGATCGTGCTGGCCCTCGACGAGCCCCAGCCGACCCACGGCTGGACTGGATCGGACTGCCGCCGCTCTCACCGGCCTCGCGCTGCTCATCTACGGGCTCGCCGAGTCACTCGACATACGGCTTCGGCGCGGCGCGCGTCCTGGGGGCCGGTCGTCGCGGGCGTCGCTGCTGTCGCCGGCTTCTTGCCCACTAGCTGGCGCCCGCGAGCCGCTGATCGACATCCGCACGTTCACCCACACGCGCGCTCGGCGCCGCGGCGGTGGGGTGTTCCTGCTGTTCGCGATCTCCTACTTCGGCTCGTTCCTGCTCGTGCCGCTCTACTACCAGTCGGTGCGCGGCGCGACCGCGCTCGACGCGGGCCCGCTGCTCGCGCCCCAGGGCCTGGGCGCGATGGTGACGATGCCGATCGGCGGGCGGATCACCGACAAGCGCGGCCCCGGCGGCTGCCCTCCCGTCGGCCTGCTCGCTGCTGATCATCGGCGATCACCCGTTCGCGTTCGTCACCGCGACCACGTCCTACGTGCTGCTGTGTTTGGGCCTGAACTTCGTGCTCGGACTCGGGATGGGGCTGTCCCGATGATGCCGACGATGACCGCGCGCGATGCAGTCGGTGCCGGCGTAGCGCGATCGCGCGCACCTCGTACCGCGATGAACATCATCCGCCAGGTCGGGGCGTCGATCGGCACCGCGATCCTGAGCGTCATCCTCGCCTCGCAGATCAACAGCCGCCTGGGGATCCACGGCCACGGCAGCCACGGCGGGTTCGCCGCGGTCTCGCACCTCTCGCCGGCCGCACAGGCCCGGATCAAGGGCCCGCTCGCCGCGGCGTTCGCCCATTCGTTCGTGTACGCGGTCGGGCTGCTGGTGGTCGCGTTCCTGCCGGCGCTCGCGATGGCGATCTACAGCCGTGGGCGCGCCGCGCCGGCGCAGACCGGCGCGCCGGTCGTCGTCGAGTAGGTCGTCGGGCGGCCATTACTCGTGAGGTAATGGCGCTACCTGACAGGTAATCGACACGGTTACCCATGCCCGGCAGGCTGCCGGGCATGAGCACTACACAGATCGCACCCCGGCGGCTTGGAGGCGGACGGCCTCCCGGTGGCTGCCCCTTCCCGTCGTCCTCGCGGGGACGTTCATGGTCGTCCTCGACTTCTTCATCGTCAACGTCGGCCTGCCCTCGATCCAGGGACGGCTCCACGCCGGCAGCAGCGCGGTCGAATGGGTGGTCGCCGGCTACCGCTCACCTCCGCGATCTTCGTGATCGGCGGCGCGCGGCTCGGCGACCGGCTCGGGCACCGGCGGCTGTTCGCGCTCGGCATGGCGCTGTTCACGCTCGCGTCGGCCGGCTGCGGCGGGGCGAGCGCCCCGGCTGAGCTCGTCGTCGGACGGCTCATCCAGGGCGTCGGCGCCGCGCTGCTCGATGCCGGCGATCCTGTCGCTCGTCTCGACCCTCTACACCGGCGCCGATCGGTTGCGAGCGCTGAGCGCGTACGGGACCACGATGGGCTTCGCCGCCGCCGGCGGTCAGCTGATCGGCGGCGGCCTGATCGCACTGGACCCGCTCGGGCTCGGCTGGCGCAGCTGCTTTTTATCAACGTGCCGATCGGCGCGCTCGCGCTCGCGCTCACCCCGGCGCTCATCCCCGAGTCCGCGCGCAGCGGCCGTGCGCCGCTCGACCTGCGCGGGACCGCGCTCGCCACGGCGACACTGGTCGCGCTCGTGCTCCCGCTCGTCGGGGCCGCCAGAGCGGCTGGCCGCTGTGGACGTGGCTGTCGCTCGCCGCGGCGCCGGTGCTGCTTGACGCTGTTCGTCGTCGACCAGCGCCGGCTCGCGCGCCGGGGCGGAGCTCCCGCTGCTCGACCTCAGCCTGTTCTCCGACCGGTCGTTTCGGGACTGAACACTCATCTCCGCCGATGCCGCGGCATTTTGTCCGGTGTCACGGCCACGGCAACTACGCTATGCCAGGCCGAGGCGAAACGCACCGTGCGGCCGCGGGCGAACGGCAGGGGGCCGGCCGCCTAGATTTCGGACCCGAGACCCTGGCCCTCATCCTCCTCCCCCTCCCCTTAATCGCATCGATCTGACCGAGGTGGCGGTCAGCTGGCAGGTCCTGTGCCGGCTGGGCCACGAGGTGGGTGGCTGGGGCGGCCGAGCAGGGAAGACCACCCCGTGGCCCAGCCGGCACAGGACCTGCCAGCTGACCGCCACCTCGGTCGGATCGAAGTCGAGTGCGGGAAGGGGGAGGAGGATGAGGGCCATGGGTCTCGGGTCCGAAATCTAGGCGGCCGGCCCCCTCCCGTTCGCCCGTGGCCGCGTGGTGCGTTTCGCCTCGGCCTGGCATAGCGTCGTCGCCATGGCGGACACCCGGACCAAATGCCGCGGCATCGGCGGAGATCGATGTTCAGTCCCGAAACGACCGGTCGGAGAACAGGCTGAGGTCGAGCAGCGGGGCTCCACCCCGGCGCGCGAGCCGGCGCTGGTCGACGACGAACAGCGCAAGCAGCACCGGCGCCGCGGCGAGCGACAGCCACGTCCACAGCGGCCAGCCGCTCTGGCGGCCCTCGACGAGCGGGAGCACGAGCGCGACGAGTGTCGCCGTGGCGAGCGCGGTCCCGCGCAGGTCGAGCGGCGCACGGCCGCTGCGCGCGGACTCCGGGATGAGGGCCGGGGTGAGCGCGAGCGCGAGGGCGCCGATCGGCACGTTGATGAAAAAGCAGCTGCGCCAGCCGAGCCCGAGCGGGTCCAGTGCGATCAGGCCGCCGCCGATCAGCTGACCGCCGGCGGCGGCGAAGCCCATCGTGGTGCCGTAGGCGCTCAGCGCTCGCAACCGATCGGCGCCGGTGTAGAGGATCGAGACGAGCGACAGGATCGCCGGCATCAGCAGCGCGGCGCCGACGCCCTGGATGAGCCGTCCGACGACGAGCTCGGCCGGGGCGCTCGCCCCGCCGCAGCCGGCCGACGCGAGCGTGAACAGCGCCATGCCGAGCGCGAACAGGCGCCGGTGCCCGAGCCGGTCGCCGAGCCGCGCGCCGCCGATCACGAAGATCGCGGAGGTGAGCGAGTAGCCGGCGACCACCCATTCGACCGCGCTGCTGCCGGCGTGGAGCCGTCCCTGGATCGAGGGCAGGCCGACGTTGACGATGAAGAAGTCGAGGACGACCATGAACGTCCCCGCGAGGACGACGGGAAGGGGCAGCCACCGGGAGGCCGTCCGCCCTCCGAGCCGCCGGGGTGCGATCTGTGTAGTGCTCATGCCGGCAGCCTGCCGGGCATGGGTAACCGTGTCGATTACCTGTCAGGTAGCGCCATTACCTCACGAGTAATGGCCGCCCGACGACCTACTCGACGACGACCGGCGCGCCGGTCTGCGCCGGGGCGGCGCGCCCACGGCTGTAGATCGCCATCGCGAGCGCCGGCAGGAACGCGACCACCAGCAGCCCGACCGCGTACACGAACGAATGGGCGAACGCCGCGGCGAGCGGGCCCTTGATCCGGGCCTGTGCGGCCGGCGAGAGGTGCGAGACCGCGGCGAACCCGCCGTGGCTGCCGTGGCCGTGGATCCCCAGGCGGCTGTTGATCTGCGAGGCGAGGATGAACGCTTCAGGATCGCGGTGCCGATCGACGCCCCCGCCCTGGCGGATGATGTTCATCGCGGTCGAGGTGCGCGCGATCGCGCCCGCCGGCACCGACTGCATCGCCGGCGGTCATCGTCGGCATCATCGACAGCCCCATCCCGAGTCCGAGCACGAAGTCAGGCCACACAGCAGCACGTAGGACGTGTGCGCGGCCGACGAACGCGAACGGGAGAGCCCGATGATCAGCAGCGGGATGCCGACCGCGGGCAGCCACCACGGGCCGAGCGGTCGGTCAGCCGCCCGCGATCGGCATCGTCACCATCGCGCCCAGAGCCCTGGGGCACCAGCAGCAGGCCGGCGTCGAGCGCCGACGCGCCACGCACCGACTGGTAGTAGAGCGGCACCAGCAGCAACGACGCCGAAGAACGCGATCGCGAACAGCAGGAACATCCCCGCCGCGGCGCCGGCGCGCGGTGTGGGTGAACGTGTCGGATGTCGATCAGCGGCTCGTCCGGTGCGCCAGCTGTGGGCGAAGAAGCCGGCGATCAGCAGCGCGCCCGCGACGACCGGCCCCCAGGCGCGCGCCGGCGCCGAAGCCGTAGTGTCGAGGACTCGGCGAGCCCGTAGATGAGCAGCGCGAGGCCGGGTGAGAGCAGCAGCATCCCGATCCAGTCCATCCGGTGGCGTCGGCTGGGGCTCGTCGGGATCCAGCACGATCTGGCCGAGCACGAAGGCGAGGATCCCGATCGGCACGTTGATGAAGAAGATCCAGCGCCAGGAGACGTCGTCGACCAGCCAGCCGCCGAGGATCGGCCCGAGGAGCGGCCGACCAGCATCGGCAGCCAACCACGCCGATCACCCGCCCCATCCGCCGCGGCCCGCCCCTCCGCGTGGTGATCGTCATCACCGCGGGCATGATCATGCCGCCGCCGAGTCCCTGCAGCACGCGGAAGACGATCAGCGACTCGGCGCTCCAGGCCAGGCCCGAGAGGACCGACCGAGCGTGAACAGCACGAGCGAGGTGAGGACAGCCGCTTGGTGCCGAAGCGGTCGGCGGCCCAGCCCGACAGCGGGATCACGGTCGCCAGCGACAACGTGTAGCCGGTGACAACCCACTGGATCGTCGTCAGCGACGAGCGGAGCGACCGCGAGATGGTCGACGCGACGTTGACCAGGTCGTGTCGAGGATCGACATGACCGCGCCGAGATCACCACGCCGGCGACGATCAGCGTCCCGCGATCAAGCTTCGTCCGCCGGCGAGGCGCCCGGAGGTGGAACTCACGTCGGACATCGCGGGCGAGTATACCGTTATCCGGACCAACCAGTCCGCTTTCACGTCCGCCGCCGTGGGCACGTTGCGCGGACGTGGGCTGAGCGACGTGGGCAAAGCGGCACGGACGGGGGCTGAGCGGCACGGACGTAGGCTGAGGACGATGCTCGCCGGCTACGACCACCTGCTCGCGGCCGCCAGGCGGCTGCGGTGGAACGCCGAGGCGATCGCGCTCGGCGGCGACCGCGCGGCGCTGGCAGCGCTCCCCGCATCGGTGCGGGCGCGGCTGCGGACGCTCATCGCCGGCTTCGTCGTCGCCGAGCACGCGGTCGCCGGCGAGTCTCGAGCCGTTCGTCGCGGCGTCGGCGGGGCTCGACCCCGATCCCGGCGCCCGGGCGTGCTTCGCCGCCCAGGCGGCCGACGAGCGCCGCCACGCGCGCTGGTTCGACCGGCTCGCCGGCGAGCTGCTCGGGCTCGACCGCCCGGCGGCCCGGGCGGCCGCGCCGCCGGCGATCCGGAGACTGTTCGAGTCCGAGCTGCCGGCGGCCGCCGCGGCGCTCGCGGCGCGCGCCGCCCCTGAGCAACATGGCTGCCGCTGTCGGCCTTGACCACGTCGCGCTCGAGGGGATCGCGTTCGCGGTCGGCCAGGAGGCGCTGTCCGAACTGGCGCGCGACCACGGACTGACGGCGGTCGCCGACGGCGTGTCGCGCGTGCAGGGCGACGAGCGCTGGCACGTCGGGCTGGGCGTGCTCGCGCTGCAGCGACTCGGCGCGGACGCCGAGGTGACCGGCGGCGCGGCGCGCGGCGGCCGCGTGGGGTCCGGCGGTGGCGACGCCCGAGCGGGTGGAGCGCGTGCTGGCGGGCCACCGGCGGCGGCTCGCGATCGCCGAGGGCGGCCGGGCGATGAGCGCCACCGGTCGCTGACCGCGGCCGGGCGATGTGCGCGGTCAGTCGCCGGCCGCGGCGTGGGCGGCGGCGCCGCGGCAGCTGATCCGCTCGGCGGACCACAGCGGGATGCGCTCGCTGGTCGCGATGCCGAGCACGCGGTAGCGCAGCGTGACCGCGTCGATCCGCACCGCGCGGGCGGGGCACGAGAGAGCCGGATCCCGACCGCCAGCCAGGCGCCCGCGCGCGCGGGCAGCCACACCGGGAGCGCGCTGGGCGACGGGCCCGGCGACCGTCGCGCGGCCGGCGACCTCGCTCGCCGCCGCGGCGCGCACGACCGCGACCCTGGCCCGCCCCGCGCCCGTCGAGCTGCACCCCGGTGACCCGCGCGGGGAGCACGATCCCGTCGACGCCGACGTTGAGGACCGTCGTCTCGCCGGGGGCGACAGCGCCGCCGACTCCGCCCCGGCGCTGCCGTTCTGCGCGAACGCGTGCGTCGCCGAGTAGCTGAGCGCGAGCACCGCGGCGACGAGCAGCGCGGCGACGACGCCCTAAAATGGCTAACGGCCCGCCGCCGGCCGGGACGGCCACGGGCGCGGCGCGCCGTCGACGCGGTAGCCGAGCAGCCGCACGGTGAGCGGCGCGAGCACGATCGCGAGCAGCAGCCGCGCGCCGCCGGTCTCGCCGAGCGCCATCGCCGCGTAGCCGGAGGCGCCGAACGCGAGCCACGCCCACGCCGGCGCCGGGCGTGCGATCCCGCGATCGGCGAGGCGGGCGCCGACCAGTCGCGCCGCCGAGCACGCTCACGATCAGCACGTAGGCGGCGAGGCCGAGCGCCGACCACGAGCCGGGCCGGCTTCCAGGGCACCCAGACGTTCGCGCCCAGCGAGGTCGGACCGATCCCGAGCAGCGCGAACGGCAGCTGCACGATCCACAGCATCAGGCCGGTGCTGATCTGGGCGGGCAGCGTCGCCAGCACCAGCGGCAGGTAGGCCGGTCGCCGGGAGCCGGTCTGGGCGTGGCGGTCGGCGAGCGCGCTCATGCCCGCAGTATCGAGTTCCGGCGGCGCGCGGTCGAGCCCGCGGAGCCGTGCTGGACGGGTGGCGGGTGAGCGCCCGCCGCGGGGCGGGCGCTCAGCGGACGCGGACAGCGCCCGGCGCGCCGCTCGATGCGCCGGGGGGCGGCGCTCAGTGCGTGCCGGCGGGCGCTGCCGATCTGGGGGCCGAGCTCGACCAGCCGGGGGCGCGCCGCCTGCTCGATGTGGTCGGCGTCGATCCCGCAGGTCGGGCGAGCAGCTCGGGCCGGCTTGCCCGACCCGGGCAGATGGGTGACGGCAAGCTTGACCACCCGCGGGCGTTCGTCGGCGTCGGCGAAGGCGCTGAGCACGGTGTCGCCAAGCCCACCCTCGGGCCAGTGGTCCTCGACGATGAGCGAAGCGCCCTCCGTCGCCCGCGATGCCGCGGTGAGCGTATCGACGTCGCCGGGCTTCGAGCGAAGGTCGAGATCGACCACGCGGGCATTGATGCCATCGGGAGGCGAGCGCGGTCGGCGGCCTTGACCGCCGCGTGCAGGGTCACCCCGGCGCCGATCAGCGTGACCTGGTCTTCGTCTGACTCGCGCGGGACCACGCGGGCGCCGCCGATCGAGAACTCCTCGTCGGGCCCGTACAGCGTCGGCAGGGGCCGCACGCGTGGACCGCAGGATAGGAGATGCCGTCGTGGTCGGCCATCGCGGCGACCAGCTTGGCGGTCTGGTTGGGGTCACAGGGGTAGAGGACCACGCTGCGGCCACCGAGCGCGCGGAACTCGGCCAGGTCCTCGAGCGCCATCTGGGAGGGGCGGTCCTCGCCGATCGAGAGCCGGCATGGGAGCCGTTGATGCACAGCTTGGCCTTCGAGATCACCGCCATGCGCACGAAGTCATAGGCGCGCGACAGGAAGGCGGCGAACGTACCCGCGAACGGGGTCCAGCCCGGACCTGGAAGCCGACGGCGGTGGAGATCGTCATCTGCTCGGCGATGTAGGCCTCGAAGTAGCGCTCGGGATCAACCTGCGCCTCCTCGAAGTGGGTCGAGTTGCCGACCTCGCCATCGATCGCGGTTCACTCGCCGCGCTCGGCGCATCAGGGCCGCCAGTCCCTCGCCGAAGGCCTTGCGGGTGGGCACCGGGTCGCTGTCGAGCTCGTAGCGGGGCAGCGGGGCCGAGGGGTCGGAGTCGAACTCGTGCGGCTCACCCGGAGCCTCGGGCTTGGCGACGTCGACGTGGATGTAGGGCACGTCGCCGAGCTGGGGATCGCCTTCTCGGGACCTTGAGCGGCTGACCGTGCTTGCCCTCGACGTCTGCGGTCTCGCTGGCGCCGTAGCCCTTGATCGTGCGCGCGACGATCATCGTCGGGCGGCCCGAGGTCGCCACCGCCTCCTGGTAGGCGTTGTCGATCTCCGTGATGTCATGGCCGTCGATCTGGATCGTGTGCCACCCTCCCGCCTCGCGCGCGCGCGGAGCAGGAGTCGAGGTTCCAGCCGTGCATCGTCTCGCCGCGCTGACCCAGGCGGTTGACGTCGACGATCGCCACCAGCTTGTCCAGACCCTCGCACGCCGGCGTGCTCGGACCGCCTCCCAGATCGAGCCCTCCGCCATCTGGGAGTCCCGCCGCGAGCGCGACGATCCGGGCGGGGGTCTCGATCGAGCGCGCGGGACCGCACAGCGCGATCCCGACGGCGATCGGAAGGTCCTCGCCGAGCGAGCCGGTCGCCACGTCGACCCAGGGGAGGACGGGGGTGGGGATGTCCTCCAGCTTGCCGGAGCCGAACTTGCGGAAGGTGAGCAGCTCCTCGTCGGTGATCGCGCCGGCGGCGCGGAACATCGGAGTAGACCAGGGGCGAGGCGTGGCCCTTCGGAGAAGATCAGGTGATCGTTGTTGGGGTTCTCCAGGTATCGTAGTAGTCGTAGTGCAGTGGCGAGCCATAAGAAGCGCCATCAGGTCACGCCACGGCATCGACGAGGTCGGGTGACCGGAGGAGGCGGCGTCCGCCGCCCAGATGGAATCAATCAGCAGTCGCTGGGCCAGCTGATGGATCTCTTCGTTGGTCATCTAGGCCTACCTCTGTGGGACGTTCTGGTCTGTCGAAGGTCTCTGCCGATTGTCTGCGCGCCGGGGGCGAAACGCAAACATGGCAGGTGTCCCGCGCGGCGCGCGGACCCTCGGCGTTAAGTTGCGTCACCGGCCCGGCGGGCGTTCGTGGCCCTGCGGTGGGCGCGTACGGTCGAACCGGCCTCCCGTGCAGGCGTACGATTTGCGGCTATGACCCTCACCGGCGTGACTGCTGCTCGTCATCGGCCTCCTGGTAGCCGATCAGCGAGGCCCACCGGCCCCGACGCACGGGGTCACCGGCGGGCTCGGCGTGGCCGTGGCCATGGCGGTCGGGCGTCGCGCTCGACGCATCAGCGGACCGGGAGCGGGCGTCGGGCATCGCGATCGGCTGATCGGCGCGTGGCGCGGTGCTCGGCGGCGGGCGGCGCCGGCGGCGTCGCGCTCGACCGTCGGCGCAGCTCGGCGGCCGTGCGGCGGCGACGCGTGCGCGGTGGCGCCGAGGGGCTGATCGGCCAGATCGGGGTCGTGCGCAGCTGGTCGCCGGAGGACGGCAACGGCAGCGTCGCGCTCGCGGGCGGCGTGTGGCGGGCCCGGCGCTCGCCGTCGCCCGAGGACCCGCTCGCCGCGCTCGAGCCCGACGGCGCCGAGGAGCCGACCGGCGACGCCGCGCTGCGGGTCGGGGACCGCGTCGTCGTCGAGGACCTCTCGGGGCTCACCGTCGCGGTGCGCCCCGCCGAGGAGTGGGAGCTGCTGTGAGTGCAACCGAGGAGGAACTGATGACCACCGTCCTGATCGTCATCGTTGTGGTGCTGTTGCTCTGGATCGGGCTCAGTGGCGTGGCCAGCTCGGTGCGGGGTTCTGCGCGAGTACGAGCGGGGCGTCATGTTCCGCCTCGGGCGCCTGACGGAGCAGCGCGGGCCCGGGCCTGAGCTGCTCTGCCCTCGATTGACCGGATGGTCCGCGTCCAGCCTGCGCACGGTTACCCTGACGATCCCGCCGCAGGAGATCATCACGCGCGACAACGTCCCCGCCCGGGTCACCGCGGTGGGCCTACTACCGGGTGATCGATCCCGGCAGGGCGGTCACCGAGGTCGAGAACTTCTGGTCCGCCACGCTGCAGATCGCACAGACCTCGTTGCGCTCGGTGCTCGGCCGGGTCGACCTCGACACGCTGCTGTCCGAGCGCGAGCACCTCAACGAGCCCCTGCAGCAGGTGATCGACGCCCAGACCGAGCCGTGGGGCATCAAGGTGACCAACGGTCGAGATCAAGGACGTCGAGATCCCCGAGCGGATGCAGCACGCGATCGCTCGCCAGGCCGAGGCCGAGCGCGAGCGGCGAGCCAAGATCATCAACGCCGAGGGCGAGTTCCAGGCGGCGGCCGAGCTGGGCGAGGCCGCCGACGTGATCGACGCAACCCGGTCACCATCCAGCTGCGCTATCTCCAGACCCTGCGCGAGATCGGCGGCACCCAGAACTCGACGATCGTGTTCCCGTTGCCGATCGACCTGGTCAAGCCGATGATGGAGGTGCTCAACCGCTCGGCCGGCACGGGCTCGGCGGCGGAGGCGCCGAACGGCGCCGCGGGAGGCGAGACACGGGCTGTCGACCCGGCCGTCGACGCGGGACAGCTGCCGCTCGCGCCGTCGCTGGAAGCTCGGGATCGGCAGCGTGTCGGGGATCGGTGAGCCGGAGCGCCGAGCGCGGCCACGGGCCAGCCGGCAGCCGACCCGGACCACACCACGACCGAGTGACCTCGGCGACGAGCTGGGCATCTGCGGTCGCCTGACGCGACCGCAGATGCCCAGCGCGCTGCGCGGGGCGGTCAGCCGACGCGGCGGCAGGCGCCGGCCCAGTGCGGCTCTCGCAGCGGGTTCTTCAGCACCTTGCCAGCACTGACTCGGCAGCGGCTCGGTGCGCAGCTCGAAGGAGCGCGGCACCTTGAACCCGGCGATGCGCGCGCGGCAGTGGTCGCGCAGCGCGTCCTCGTCGAGTCTGATCACCCGCGTAGCAGAACCACGACGACCGCGTGGACGCGCTCGCCCCACTGCGGGTCGGGCACGCCGAACACCGCCGCCTCGGCCACGCCGTCGAGCGCTGAGAGCACCTTCTCCACCTCGATCGAGTAGACGTTCTCGCCCCCGGTGATGATCATGTCCTTGAGCCGGTCGACCATGAACAGGTAGCCGCCCGCGTCGGCGTAGGCCGCGTCCCCGGTGCGATACCAGCCGTCCGGCGACAGCGCCGCCGCGGTCGCCTCCGGCCGGTTCCAGTAACCGAGCATCACGTTCGGTCCGCTCACCCACACCTCGCCGATCTCGCCGGGCGCAAGCGGCGTGGCCATTCCCGTCCCGCACCTCGGCGCGCACGCCCGGGACCGGCGCGCCCATCGAGCCCAGCCGCGCGGCCCACGGCTCCTCGCCCGCCAACCCGCGCCGATGGGCCTCGGGCGAGAGGTGGGTGACGGTCGGTGCCGCCTCGGTCATCCCGTACATCTGGGCGATCTCGCAGCTTGCGAGCGTCTCGCACGCGCGGCGCTGCAGCTCGGGGGAGATCGGCGAGGCCGCGTAGTGCAGGTTGCGCAGGCTCGAGACGTCGGCGTCCGGACGGGACTCGAGGTGGTCCAGCCACCGCGCGAGCATCGTCGGCACGAACGTGGCGAGCGTCACCCGCTCGCGCTCGATCGCGTCGGACACCGCCGCGGGGTCGAAGCGCGGCAGCACGACGTGGCGCGCGCCCGCCCACGTCGCCGCGACCACGTTGGCGATCCCGGCAACGTGGAACATCGGGTTGACGTGCAGGAACGCGTCGCCGGGGCGGTGGCCGGTGATGATCAGGTTGTGCAGCGCGTTGGCGGCGAGGTTGCCGTGGCTGAGCATCACGCCCTTGGGCGCGCCGGTGGTGCCGCCGGTGTAGGAGATCGCGGCAAGCGTGTCAGCGCCGATCCGGGGGCCGCCCGCGCCCGGCGGCGGGGTCGGCGCCGGGGGTGGGGTCGGCCTCCGCCAGCAGGCGCTCGTACGTGAGCGCGCCACCGTCGCCCGGCCCGTCGAGCACGAGCGTCTGCAGGGACCCGCAGCGGTCCCGGAGCGCCGCGGCGACCCCCGCGTTCGCCGCGTCGTGCACGAGCACCCTGGGGGCGCAGTCATCGACCATGAACGCGCAGCTCATCCTCGGCCAGGCGCGTGTTGAGGTCGACGAGCACCCGGCCGGCGGCCGGCACCGCCAGCCAGCACTCCAGGTGCGCGAGCGAGTTGACCCCGAGGAACGCGACCCGCTCCCCCCGGCCGACGCCGAGCCCGGCGAGCGCCGCGCCGAGCGCGTCGACCCGTGCCGCGAGCTCCGCGTAGGTGAGCGAGCGCCCGGCGGACGCTGACCGCCGGCGACTCGCCGTGCACCCGGGCGGCGCGCTGCAGCGGCCAGCGCAGGTCGGCGAGCATCAGAGCCCCAGCAGCTTGGCGGCGTTGTCCTTCAGCACCAGCGGGTCGGACTTCGTCGCGGATCGGCAGCTTCTCGAAGTCCGCGATCCAGCGGTCCGGCGTCAGCAGCGGGAAATCCGACCCGAACAGCATCTTGTCCCGCAGGTGGGTGTCAGCGTACTGCACCAGGATCTCCGGGAAGTACTTCGGCGACCAGCCCGACAGGTCGATGTAGACGTTCGGCTTGTGGGACCGCGACGGCGAGCGCCTCCTCCTGCCAGGGGAACGACGGGTGGGCGAGGATGATGTCGAGCTCGGGGAAGTCGGCGGCGACGTCGTCGACCGCACATCGGGTTGGAGTACTTCAGCCGCACGCCGCCGCCGCCCGGCATGCCGGCCCCGATCCCGGTCGTGCCCGCAGTGGAACAGCGCGATCAGCCCGGCCTCGGCGATCACCTCGGTAGAGCGGGAAGAACTCCGGGTCGTTGGGCCAGAAGCGCCTGGGTGTTGGGGTGGAACTTGAAGCCGCGCACGCCGCTGCTCGATCAGCTCGCCGGGCCTGGCGCACGCGCGAGCTTGCCGCTGGTGCGGGTCGACCGAGCCGAACGGGATCAGCACGTCCGGGTTGGCGCGGGCGGCGGCGAGCACCTCGTCGTTGCCCAGCCGCCGCCGTCCCATGCCGGCCTCGTCGTCGACGTTGAACACGACCGCCGCCATGTTGCGCTCGCGGTAGTAGTCGGCGACCTCCTGGGCGGTCGGCTGCGGGGGGTGGCCGCCGAAGTAATCGGCCGCCGCCTGCGAGCATCTCGCTGGTCACCGGATCCTGCGTCCTCGCCCTGGTTGCGCTCGGCGTGGACGTGGACGTCGATCGCGACGACCTTCTCGACGTCGATGCTCATCGGCCCGCCGCCCCCGAGGTCGAGCTCGGGCAGGCGCAGCCCGACGGCTGAGCCCTCGCGCCCAGAGACGCGTCCCACAGGTCCGCGATCTCCTTCGC
>CAVPBY010000004.1:0-13047 GCA_963702225.1 uncultured Solirubrobacteraceae bacterium
GGGCCAGGTTGGCGCCCATCGTCGCCAGGCCGGTGAGGCCGAAGTGGGTGTCGCTGTCGGAGGTGCTCATATGGCGGACGCTACTGCGGGGCGCTCCAACAAGCTGCCGCGGTCGGCGGGGGGCGCTCGCCGGCGCGGTCGCGGTCTTCGGCCGCTCACGCGGATCCTCGCCCGCCACGGGATGCTCCCGTACCGGCGGAGCGCGCGGCGGGCGGAGCTGGCAAGCGGCGAGGGCCGCCGCGCGCTCTCGCGCTCGGTCGCGCGGGGTCGGCGTCAGGCGGGCAGCGCCGCTGCCAGGCGCTCGGCGAGCGCGCGGCCGGCCTCGCAGAGCTCGGGCGGATCGAGCACCTGGAACGGCTCTCCGAGCGTCGCCATCCAGACGAGGAAATCCTGGCGCCAGGGGCCGCGCGTGGTGATCACCGACGCGTGGTCGCCGTCGGGCTCGACCGTCGCCCAGCGCGCCGGGACCCGCCCTCGCAGCCGCGCCGCCGGCGCCGCGACCCGCACGCGCCCCGGCGGGGTGTCCTCGCCGGCGATCCGCTCGCCGGCGCTCTGCAGGCGGCTGCGCACGTAGGCGGCCGGATCGCCGCCGGGGATCGCCCGGGCGCGGCCGCGGCCGGCCGGGCGCAGCCGCCCGCGGATCCGGTCGACCCGGAACGTGCGCCAGTCGTCGCGCTCGAGGTCCCAGGCGAGCAGATACCAGCGCGACCCGCTGTAGACCACCGCCACCGGCTGGGCAAGGCGCTCGCCGGCGCGCTCGTCACGCGTGCGGTAGGAGAATCGGACCTGCATCGTGTCGCGACAGGCGGCGGCGACGTCGGCGAGCAGGTCGGCGTCGACGCGCTCGGTCTGGAAGCTGAACGCCGAGGTGGCCTCGCCGAGCGCGCGCACGCGGCGGCGCAGCCGGCTGGGCAGCAGCTGCTCGAGCTTGCCCAGCGCGCGCACCGAGGCCTCCTCGATGCCGGTCACCGAGCCGGACGCCGCGGTCCGCAGCCCGACGGCGACCGCGACCGCCTCGGCGTCGTCGAGCAGCAGCGGCGGCAGCTCGCCGCCGGCCCCGAGCCGGTAGCCGCCCGCGACCCCGCGGGCGGACTCGATCGGGTAGCCGAGCGAGCGCAGCTTCTCGACGTCGCGGCGCACGGTGCGCACGTCGACCTCGAGCCGCGAGGACAGCTCCGAGCCGGTCCATTCACGGCGCATCTGGAGCAGGGAGAGGAGGGCGAGCAGGCGGGCGGAGGTCTCGATCAGGGCCCGAGCGATGATGGCGGAGATAGAGGACGGAAACTGTCCGCTGGCATTTCAATAATGAGGACAGCGGATGACCCTATTGGACGAAAGTCTTCCGGTCATGTCAACCATCTCCCTCACCCCACAGACGACGGACGCGGAGCGCCCCGGCGCGCGGTCGGCCCGGATCGGCTTCGCCGTGGTCATCGCGGCTCTGCTCATGGACCTGCTCGACTCGACGATCGCGCAGACGGCGGCGCCCGCGATCCGTCGCGACCTCGGCGGCTCGTTCGCCACGCTGGAATGGATCTCGGCCGGCTACACGCTGGCGATGTCGGTCACGCTGCTGCTCGGCAGCCGGCTCGGCGACATCGTCGGGCGCCGGCGGATGCTGCTCACCGGGATCGCGCGGCTTCGCCGGCACCTCGGCGCTGTGCGCGTTCGCGCCCGACCCCGGGACGCTGATCGCGGCGCGGTGCTGCAGGGCGCCTGCGCTGCGCTGATGGTGCCACAGGGCTTCGGCCTGATCCGCGAGCTGTTCGGCGTCGAGGGCCAGGCGACGGCGCTCGGGATCATCGGCCCGGTGATGGGGCTGGGCGCGGTGCTCGGGCCGCTCGCCGGCGGCGGGCTGATCGACCTCAACCTGCTCGGCTCCGGCTGGCGCGCGATCTTCCTGATCAACGTGCCGGTCGCGGTGGCCGCGATCGCCGCCGGGATCCGGCACCTGCCGGCGGGCAGGCCGACCGCGCCGGGCGCACGGCCCGACGGGCTCAGCGTCGCGCTCTCGATGGTCGGCGGCTTCGGGCTGATCTACCCGCTGGTCGAGGGCCGGGCGCACGGATGGCCGGCCTGGTCGTTCGCGTTGCTCGCGCTGGGCGCGCTCGCGTTCGCCGGCTTCGTCCGCCGCCAGCACACCCGCGTCCGGCACGGGCGCACGCCGCTGGTCGACCCCGCGATCCTGCACCGGCGCCCGTACGTCGCCGGGCTGGCGACAGTGCTGTGCTTCATCGCGGCGATGGGCGGGATGATGATCGCGCTCAACGTCATGCTGCAGACCGGCCTCGGCGACAGCCCGCTGCACTCGGGCCTGGAGACCGCGGCGATCCCGGTGGCCGCGATCGCCGGCTCGATCACCTCCTCGGTGCTGCTCGCGCGGCTCGGGCGGCTGACGATGCTGATCGGCAGCTCGGTGATGGCCGTCGGGCTGGTCGTCACCACCGTCGTGCTGCACGCGACGGGCGCCTCGCTCGCCGCCTGGCAGCTGGCCGGACCGCTCGCGCTCACCGGCTTCGGCATGGGCATGGTGTTCGTGCCGATGTTCGACATCGTGCTCGCGGGCGTCGCCCATCACGAGCTCGGCTCGGCGTCGGGGCTGCTCGAGTCCGTCCAGCAGTTCGCGATGTCGGTCGGGATCGCGGTCGTCGGGACCGTGCTGTTCGACGGCATCGGCGGCCGTATGACATCGGCCCCGCCCGCCCGCGTTCGTCGGCGCCGCGCAGCACGGGCTGCTCGTCGCCGCGGGCTTCCTGGTGGCGGCGGCGGTCGCGGTGCTGTGGCTGCCCCGCCACGCCCGTGAGGCGCCCACTGACGCAGGCGCCCCGGCCATGGCGTGTCCGTTCGGGCCGCCATGGCCGGTCGCTTCGTACTCATCCCGGGTCGGCAGTGCCGGCTGGTAGGTCCCCGCCCTCCATGGAGCCGGCGCACTCCTCCCGGCGCATCGCGGCCGTCTTCGCGGCCGCGATCGCCCTCGCGGTCTCCGTGCCGGTCGCGCGGGCGGCGGCGCCGCTCACCGGCTTTCTGGCGACGCCGACCGAGCAGCTCGGCGTGCCTGGCCAGGTGGCGAGCGGCGAGATCACGCCGGAGGGCGACGTGTACACCGGCTGGGCCGAGTACCAGCTGTTCGCGGGCGCGTCTGGGCGCGTGGCGCCAGCCGACCCGCGTCGCGCCGGACCCGGGCCGGCCGCTCTACGTCGCCGCGCTGCGCCGCGGCGCGATCCACTACACCGAGCGGGTGTTCACGGTCGCGGTCGGCGGTGAGCCGGTCGTGTACCTCACCCTCGGTGCGCGCAACCGGACGGCGCGGCCGCGCACCGCCGCGGCGGCGCTGGCGCTCGAGTACACCCGCGGAGTGCAGGTGCCGACGTTCGACGGCACCGCGTCGAGCCGCTACCGATTCCCGCGCCCCGTGCTCGGCGGCCCGCTCGGGCGGCTCGACCAGCCGGGCGAGAGTTTCGACCCGAGCTGGGTCTACGCGATCGCCGGTCGCGACGTGACCCGTGGCGGCGAGCTGCTCGTGCGCGGGCCGCGCGCCGCCGGGCGGGTGCCGGCGACCAGCGGCGACGCGCTCACCAGCCCGCACGCCAAGCGGGCGTACGCGGTGCGGCTCCGCGCGCACCGGCGGACGAGCTGGACGTGGCAGATCCCGCTCGACCCGCCGCCGGCGGGTCGCGCCGCCGACGCGGCACTCGACGCGGCGCCGCTCGCGGTCGCGCGGGCGGCGTTCGACGCGCGCTGGCGCCGGCAGGAGGCGGGGGCGATGACGGTGACGCTGCCCGAGTCGCGGATCGCCGACGTCTACCGCGAGTCGCTCACCAACATCCTCGCGGCGCGCTATCGCGGCGCCGCCGGGTGGGTCCAGGCGGTCAACAAGCTCCAGTACCAGGCCTACTGGCTGCGCGACAGCTCGATCATGACGGTCGCGCTCGATCAGGCCGGCCTGCACGCGCCCGCCGGGCAGAACCTGGGCTTCCTGGGCGCCTGGCAGCAGGCCGACGGACTCTACATCTCACAACTGGGCGAGTACGACGGCGTCGGCCAGGCGCTGTGGGAGATGGACCAGCACGCGCTGCTCAGCGGGGACGCGGGCTACGCGGGCTCGGTCCTCGCCCGCGTCGGAGCCGCCGTCGGCTGGATCGCGCAGCAGTCCGCCGCCGACGCGACGGGCTGCTGCCGCCCTCGACGAGCAACGACGACGAGCAGTTGGCGAACGCGCGGATCACCGGCGACGAGATCTGGGCGGCCGTCGGGCTGCGCTCGGCGATCTCGGTCGCGCGGCTCGCCGGACGCGCGGACCTGGCCGCCGCCTGGCAGGCGGACGACCAGCGCTTCGAGTCCAGCCTCGACGCGGCGCTCGCCGCCGACGAGGCGGCCAACGGCCACATCACGCCGGCGCTCGACGTCGCCGGCGGCGCCGACTGGGGCAATTACGTGCTCGACTATCCGCTGCCGATCGTCGCCCCGCACTCGGTGCAGGTCACGAACATCATCGCCTGGGAGCGCGCCCACAGCGATCAGGGCCTGCCCGGCTACACCTGCCGGGCATGCCTGCACGACTACCTCGGGTTCCCGATCTTCCAGGCGGAGCTGAGCCGCGGCCGGGCGAGCGTCGCCGGGGCGATAGCCGGCCTCTACGCGGAGACCGCGCACACGACCGCGACCGGGGCCGGCTGGGAGGACGGGCCGGTCGGCATCCACCCGCGCGTCACCGTCGACAACCTCGCCCCGCACGGCACGTTCGCCGGCCAGTACGTCTCGCTGCTGCACAACCTGCTCGTCGACGACCGCGGCGATCAGGTGCGGCTGCTGGCGGGGGTGTCGCCCGCCTGGATGGCCGCCGGCGACCGGATCCGGGTCGCGCGCGCGGCGACCGGCGACGGCCCGGTCGCGTTGTCGCTGCGCGTCACCCGGGCCGGCGCCACGCTGCGCTGGGCGCTCACCCGCTTCGCGGGGCGCAGCGAGCCGCTCGTGTGGGCGCTGCCCTACTGGGTCAGAACCGCCAGGACGGCGTCCGGGCGGCGCGTGCACCGGTCGGTCAGGCTCCGGGGCGACCGAGGAACGGTCACCCTGCGCTGGTCGGCGCGACGGCCCCGGCAGTCGCTGCGGCGCGCGATCGCCCGCCTGAACCGCGATTACATGCGGGCGGGCCTGCGCGCGCCGGTGCCGGCCGGCCGCCCACTGGTGAGTCGGGCGGAGTCCGGGCCCGATGCCTGGGTAGGGTCGAACCCATGGACTACCGCATGCTCGGCACCACCGGAACGAAGGTCTCACCGCTCTGCCTGGGGGCGATGATGTTCGGGGCGTGGGGCAACCCCGATCACGACGACTCGATCCGCATCATCCACCGCGCGCTCGACGCCGGGATCAACTTCATCGACACCGCCGACGTCTACTCGCGCGGCGAGTCCGAGGAGATCGTCGGCAAGGCGCTCGCCGGCGGCCGGCGCGACGACGTCGTGCTCGCCACCAAGGTCCACGGCACGATGGGCGACGACCCCAACCAGTTCGGCAACGGCCGCCGCTGGATCATCCGCGAGGTCGAGAACTCGCTGCGCCGGCTGGGCACCGACTGGATCGACCTCTACCAGATCCACCGCCCGGAGGCCGACACCGACTTCGACGAGACGCTCGGCGCGCTCACGACCTCGTCCGCCAGGGCAAGATCCGCTACATCGGCTCCTCGACGTTCCCCGCCGCGCAGATCGTCGAGGCGCAGTGGGTCGCCGAGCGAGCGCGGCCGCGAGCGCTACGTCACCGAGCAGCCGCCCTACTCGCTGCTCGTGCGCGGCGGTCGAGCGCGACGTGCTGCCCACCTGCCGAGCGTACGGCATGGGCGTCATCCCCTGGAGCCCGCTCGCCGGCGGCTGGCTGTCCGGCCGGTACCGCAAGCGGCGACCGCGCGCCCGCGTCGCGACGCGCGCCGGCGTGATGCCGGACGCGGTTCGACATGCCGTGCCGGAGAACCAGCGCAAGCTCGAGGCCGGCGACGCGCTCGCCGCGCTCGCCGAGCAGGCGGGGATGACGCTGATCGAGATGGCGATCGCGTTCGTCCTCAACCACCCGGCGGTCACCGCGGCGATCATCGGGCCGCGGACGATGGAGCACCTGGAGTCCCAGCTGACCGCCGCCGACGTGACGCTCGCCGACGAGTGCTCGACCGCATCGACGAGATCGTCCCGCCGGGCGTCAACCTCGACCCGCAGACCGGCGGCTGGACGAACCCGGCGCTCCAGAAGTCGGCGCTGCGCCGGTAGGGCGGGCCTCAGGCGGGCGGCTCGAGCATCGTGTCCAGCGCCTCGATCACCGCCGGCAGCGCCGGGAGCTTGCGCGCGGGCATGTGCATCGAGGCCTGGAGCGCCCGCATCACGCACGTCCCCACGAAGGAGGCGGCGACCGCGTGGGGGTCGACGTCGCCGCGCACGCGCCCGGCCGCCTGCTCGGCCGCGAGGTAGTCGCCGATCTTCTCCACGCCGCGGTGGGGCCCGAGGTCGCGGGCGGCCATCATCGCGGCGAGGCCGTCGCGCAGGCCGGCGTCGGACTGCGCGGCGGTGAGCACCGGCATCGCCTCCTTGAGGAAGCGCTCGATGCCGCGACCGATCCGCTCGAGCAGCTGGCGGCGGTCGGACCCGGCGATCACGCCCTCGGCGATCGCCAGCAGCGGCGCCAGTCCGCGGTCGAAGACGGCCACCAGCAGCTTGGCGCGATCGCCGTAGTGATAGAAGACGCTCGCCTCCGAGACGCCGGCCCGGGCGGCCACCTCGCGCGTGGTCAGGCGCGAGATCCCGCGCTCGCGCAGCAGCTCGCCGGCGGCCTGCAGGATCGCCTCGCGCCCGTCCCCGGGGGGGCGGCCACGGCGCCTGGGCCGGGTCTCGGTCATGGCGACAAGTGTAGAGCGAATTTCCTGAGCGCGAACTCAGGATGTGTGTTATCCTGAGTTCACGCTCAGAAAAGGAGGCTGGTGATGGCACGCAAGTGGTGGACCCTCATCTCCGTGTGCACGGGGGTGTTCATGCTGTTGCTCGACGTGACGATCGTCAACGTCGCGCTGCCGGACATCGAGCACGCGTTCGGGGCCTCGCTCGCCGACCTCCAATGGGTGATCGACGCCTACGCGCTCACCCTGGCCGCGCTGCTGCTCACCGCGGGCTCGATCGCGGACCTCGCCGGGCGCCGCAAGGTGTTCTCGGTCGGCATCGTCGTGTTCACGCTCGGATCGGCGCTGTGCGGATTCGCTCCCGGGACGACGTTCCTCACGCTTTCCCGCGCGCTGCAGGGCGTCGGCGGGGCGATCATGTTCGCGACCTCGCTGGCGCTGCTCGCCGACGCCTTCCGCCCCGAGGAGCGAGGTGTCGCGTTCGGCGTGTTCGGCGCGGTCACCGGCGTCGCGGTGGCGGTCGGACCGGTGCTCGGCGGCGCACTCACCAGCGGGCTGTCGTGGCGGTGGATCTTCTTCGTCAACGTCCCGATCGGGATCGGGGCGCTCGCGGTCACGCTCACCCAGGTCCGCGAGTCCCGCGGGCCCGTGGCGCGGCGCCCGGACTGGGCCGGGTTCGTCACGTTCACGGTCGCGCTCGCGGGTCTCGTGTTCGGCCTGATCCGCAGCCACGCCGACGGCTGGGGCTCGACCACCGTCGTCGTCTCGCTCGCCGTCGCGGTCGTGATGCTGACCGCGTTCCTGGTCGTCGAGCGGCGCTCGCGCGAGCCGATGCTCGACCTCTCGCTGCTGCGCGTGCCGACGTTCGACGGCGGGCTGATCGCCGCCTGGACGGTGTCGGCGTCGCTGTTCTCGCTGCTCACCTACATCGTCATCTACCTGCAGAACATCCTCGGCTACTCGGCGATCCAGACGGGCGTGCGCGTGCTGCCGCTCACCGGCGCGATCTTCTTCACCGCCGGGATCGCCGGCCGGCTCACCGAGCATCTGCCGACGCGATGGCTGATCGGCCCCGGGTTCGCGTTCGTCGGCGCGGGCCTGCTGCTGATGGGGGGCATCACCGCCTCCGCCGGCTGGACGCACCTGCTGCCGGGGATGATCGTGGCCGGGGTCGGCGCCGGGCTGATCAACGTGCCGCTCGCCTCGACGGCGGTCGGCGTCGTCGCGCCGGCCCGCGCCGGCATGGCGTCGGGGATCAACTCGACCCTGCGCCAGGTCGGCATCGCGACCGGCGTCGCCGCGCTCGGCAGCATCCTCGCCTCGAGGGTCGCCGACTCGGTCACCGCCTCGCTCAGCCACGGCCCGCTCTCGGCCCACGCCCACGCGATCGGGCAGGCCGCGGCCGACGGCCGCATCGGCGGGGTGATCGCGTCGCTGCCCACGCGATCCCGGGGCCTCGCCGCGCACGCGTCGCTGCACGGCTTCGCGACCGGTCTGAACACGGTGCTGCTGATCGGCGCGTTCGCCGCGTTCGCCGGCGCGCTCCTCACCGTCGTGCTCGTGCGCCAGCAGGACTTCGTCGACGGGGAGTCGCTCACCGCGGGCGACGCACCGGGGCCGGCCGGCGCGGTCGCCGGCTGATACCGGCGTGGCCCGGGCGTTGCGCGCGGCGTGAGACGACCGTAGGCTGCGGTGCATCATGAGCGGGGTCGGCTCGGGAGCGCCGCGGTGGCGAGCGTCCGGGATGCGAACCGGGATGGCGACGGTCGCCCCGATCGCCGTGTTCGACATCGCCGCGCCGATCGTCGTGCAGAGCGTCGCCCGCGACCACGGCGCCAGCCAGGTGGTCGCGCTCGCGCTCGCCGGCGTCCCGCCGGCGGCCTGGATCCTCGCCGCCGGCGTCCTGCGTCGCCGCCTGGACGCCATCGGCGTGTTCGTGCTGTCGAGCATCCTGGTGGCCACCGTGCTCGGGTTGGCCACGAGCAGCGCCAAGCTGTACCTCCTCGACGGCGCATTCCTCACGGGCGCGTTCGGCCTGATCTGCCTCGCGTCGCTGCTCGCCGCCCGCCCGCTCATGTACCGCTTCGCGCTGGAGAGCCGGGGAGGACCGGACACGCCGCGGGGCCGGGAGTTCGCCGGCCTGTGGCGCTACGAGGGATTCCGCCGCCCCTTCCAGGTGATGACCGTCGTCTGGGGCGCCGGCTTCGTCGCGCAGGCGGTCATCAACATCGCGATCATCGAGGCCACCTCGACCCAGAAGGCCTTCCTGATCAACAAGATCCTCCCCTACGTGTTCCTGGCCGCGCTCGGCGCCTGGACCGCCGTCTACGGCATCCGCGCCAAGCGCCGGGGCGAGCGGGCGGGGGCGCGCCGGCAGGCGCCGGCCGAACCGTCCCGGCCGGCGGCCCCGGGCGACTGAGCCGTCTCCCGCGCGGCGCCTCCGGGCGCCCGTGCTTGCGCGAACGCGCCGCACCGGATACGGTGGCACCGGATGTTGCTCCGACGCTGACTGCCCGCGAGTGCCTGCCGCGCGCCACCCAGGCCGCCGCCTCGCTGTGTCTGTGTCAATTCGTCGTACCCATGAGCAAGAGGAGCAACATCGGTGTCTGCAGTCGAGATCATCAACCTGGAGAAGCGCTTTGAGAGCGGGCGTCGACGACGCCGGGCCGCCGACGCACCGGACAGGCGCCCGGCGCTCGACGGCGTCACCATGGAGATCGGCCGCGGCGAGTGCGTGGCGATCCTCGGCCAGAACGGCTCGGGCAAGTCGACGCTCGTGCGGATCCTGTCGACGCTGCTGCTGCCCGACGGGGGACGGGCGAGCGTGTTCGGCCACGACGTCGTGCGCGACGCGCAGGCGGTGCGCCGGATCGTCAACCGCGTGTCGGTCGAGGCGATCGTTCTTCAAGAAGATGTCGGCGGACGAGAACCTCGCCTACGCGGCGCGGTTCTACGGCCTGACGCCCCGGTCCACCCGCGACCGGATCCCGGAGATCCTGCACGCGGGTCGGGTTCCCGACGCGGCGCTCGGGAGAGCCGATGGAGAAGCTGAGCCGCGGGATGCAGCAGAAGGTCGCGCTCGCCCGCGCGCTGCTCACCTCGCCGACGCTGCTCCTGCTCGACGAGCCGACGACCGGCCTGGACCCGCGCTCCAAGCGCGAGGTGCAGGCGTTCATCACCGAGATGCGCGCGCTGCACGACACGACGATCCTGCTCTGCACGCACGACCTCGCCGAGGCCGACGCGCTCGCCGAGCGGATCGGGGTCCTGCACGAGGGTCGGCTGCTGTGCGCTCGGCACCGACCGAGCAGATCCTCGAGCGCTACGGGGCCCGACGATCTCGAGCAGGCGTTCTTCAGCGCCACGGGCGCGGACTTCGACGAGGACCTCGAGGACGAGGAGGTGGGGGCATGAGCGCCCTGCGGGCACAGATGATCGGGCTCGGCGGTGTCGTCGAGCGCAACGCCTACCTGATCAAGCGCTACGGCTGGTGGGAGCTGACGTTCTTCGTCTACACCTGCGCCAACACGCTGACGGTGGTGTTCATCGCCAAGGGCGTGCAGGCCGGCGGCGGCCGGTTGAACGTCATCGCGGGAGACGACCACGCTGCTCGTCGGCGCGATCATCTGGGCCTACCTCGGGATCATCTTCGAGATCCTCACCGAGACCGTCGCCTGGGAGCGGTGGGAGGGGACGATCGAGTACACGTTCATGGCGCCGCTGTCGCGGATCGTCCACCTCGGCGGCATGGGCGTGTTCGCGGTGCTCTACGGCGTCGTCAGGACCGGGCTGCTGTTCGTCGTGATCGCGCTGTTCTTCGGGCTGCACCTGTCGCGCGCCGACTTCGGCCGGCGCTGCTCGTCCTCGCCGTCGCGTCGGTCTCGTTCATCGGCCTCGGGATGATCACCGCGGTGCTGCCGCTGATCTCGCCCGAGCGGGTGCGCAACTCGGCTTCGTCGCCCAGGGCCTGCTGCTCGTCGTCTCCGGCGATCTACTACCCGGTGTCGATCCTGCCGGAGTGGATGCGGTGGATCTCGACGATCTCACCGGCGACGTATGCGCTGCGCGGGATCCGCGCCGCCGTGCTCGACGGCGCCGGCGCGGGCGCGAGCTGGGGCGACATCTGGCCGCTGATCGTGCTCGGCGTCGTCGCGGTGCCGCTCGGCCTGGAGATCTTCCGAGCGGGCGAGCGCTACGCCAAGCGGCACGGAAGCTCAAGCGCTCGGGCTGATCAGGGTTCGTCGCCGTGGTCGGGCGTGCGCTGCTCGCGCCGGACGAGCGGCTCCTCGCGGTCGCTCACCGGCTCGCGGCCGGCCGCGGGCGCGTCGGCGGCGCCGGGCTCGCCGGCGGCGGTCCGCCCGGCGTGGTTCCGCGCGATGGCGGCGGGCTGGTCGGCAGCGGCGGATCGGTCGGTGGTGGTCCGCTCACCGGCGGTGGTCCCCTCACCGGCGGGAGTTCTCTCACCGGCGGGAGTTCTCGACCGGCGGAAGTTCTCTCACCCGCGTAAGTTCTCTCACCCGCGGCGGTTCTCTCACCCGCGGCGGTTCCTCACGGGCGGCCGGCCGCTCACCGCGGGTCGCCCGCTCGTCGTCGACCCCGTCGCGTGCGGGTGCCGCGGTCCTCGTGCCCGGGACGGGCGCCGACCGGACGGGCCGCCACCGACCCGCGGAAGCAGCGCGAGGACGAGCAGCACGACCCCCGCCACCGCCCAGACCAGCTCGGTCCAGTGACCGGCGGCGAAGATCCCGAGCGCCCCGTGCTTCTGGGCGAAGGCGATGATCGCGAGCACGACCAGCACCACGCCGACGAGCGTCGCCATCGCCTTGGCGGTGACGTCGGCGGCCGCGGAGAACAGCAGCGCGACCCGGCGGCGATGAAGAGCAGCGCCGACCAGCCGTTGACCTGAAGGTGCAGCCAGAACGGTCCGCTGACGTGGCCCAACGGGAAATCCAGTGCAAAGCCGTGCGCCCTAACGATCAGTGCGCTGAGGCCGTAGATGATTCCGAACAGCCCAACCACCGCGATCGGTCCCTTCGCAAGCGAAACTCCGCGCCTGCGTTGCATCCCGTACCTCCTCAAGGACGTTGTACTACCAGAAGAAAGGTACCCACCCGCGGGCGTCACCAGGAAACCTCGATGGGTTCACTCGGGCGCGCCCACTGCGCCGGAGCCGGCAAGCGAGCTCTCAGAACGAGATCACGCTGCGAATCCCGTCCTGGCGCTCCATCCGCTCGAAGCCCTGTTGACCTCGTCCAGGGTGATCGAGTGCGACAGGAAGGGGTATGTCGAGCTTGCCGTCAGCCAGAGCTGCACGAGCTCCGGGACCTGGTCGCGGCCCTTGACGCCGCCAAACGAGGATCCGCAGATCCGCCGGCCGGTGATCAGGCGGCGCGGGATCACGTCGAGCGTCTCGCCTCTGCCGGCGACTCCCGCGACCGTGCACAGTCCCCAGCCCATCCGCGCGGCCTCGACCGCCTGACGCATGACCGCGACCAGCCCGGTCGCCTCGAACGTGTAGTCGGCGCCGAAGCCGCCGGTCTGCTCGAGCACGCGCTCGACGACGTCGGGCCCGCCCTGCCAGGTGTCGGTCGCGCCCTGCCCGCGGGCGAGCTCCAGCCGCTGGTCGGACATGTCGACGCAGATGATCCGCTCGGCGCCCTGCAGGCGCGCGCCGGCGACCGCGCCAAGGCCGACCATCCCGGCGCCGAACACGACGCAGGTGGCGCCCGGCTTCACCTTGGCGGTGAACATCGCGGCGCCGAGGCCGGTGGAGAGCCCGCAGGCGAACAGGCAGGCGTGCTCGGGCGGTGCTTCGGGGGAGACCTTGGCGAACGCGATCTCCGGGATCACCGTGTACTCCGCGAAGGTGCTCGTGCCCATGAAGTGCCGGATCGGCTCGCCGTCGCGTGACAGCCGCGTCGTGCCGTCGGGCAGGTAGCCCTTGCCCTGCTGCTCGCGGATCGCCAGGCACAGGTTCGTGTCGGGGGAGAGGCAGTGGACGCACTCGCGGCACTGCGGGGAGAAGAAAGTCACCACAAGGTCGCCCGGCGAGACCGAGGTGACGCCCTCGCCGACCGTCTCGACGAACCCGGCGCCCTCGTGTCCGAGAACGGTCGGTGCGTAGCCCGACGGGTCGACCCCCGAGGCGGTGTACATGTCGGTGTGACACA
>CAVPBY010000005.1:0-36299 GCA_963702225.1 uncultured Solirubrobacteraceae bacterium
CAACGGCGTGGCTGATCATCGTCGGGATCGTGATCGGCGCCGCGGTGGCGTGCCGGCGGCGCGCAACGTGAAGATGACCGCGATGCCGCAGATGGTGGCGCTGTTCAACGGCGTCGGCGGCGGGGCGGTCGTGCTGATCGCGTGGGTCGAGTACCGCCACGGGTTCGTCCGAGGCGGCCAGAGCCCCTGGTCGTTGCGGGTGGAGATCTTCGAGCTGTTCGGCGCGATCGTCGGCTCGATCTCGTTCTGGGGCTCGAACATCGCGTTCGGCAAGCTGCAGGAGATCCTGCCCGGGCGGCCGATCAAGCTGCCGGGCGCGGCGCAGTCGGTGCTCAACCTGGTGCTGGCGCTCGTCGCGGTCGGCTCCGCGGTCGTGCTGTGCGCGGGCACCCACTCGGAGCTTTTGTTCATCGTCGGCATCCTGGTGTGCGCGGCCGTGCTCGGCAACCTGCTCGTGCTGCCGATCGGCGGCGCCGACATGCCGGTCGTGATCTCGCTGCTCAACGCGTTCACCGGTCTGTCGGCGGCGGCGACCGGGGTGGCGCTGTCCAACCCGGTGATGATCGTCGCCGGGATGATCGTCGGCGCGTCGGGCACGATCCTCACCGACCAGATGGCCAAGGCGATGAACCGCTCGGTGCCGAACATCGTCGCCGGCGGGTTCGGCGGCGCGGTCGCGGCGCCCGCGGGCGGCGCGGCGAGTGCGACCGGCGGGACGGTGCGCTCCACCACCGCCGCGGACGTCGCGATCCAGCTCGCCTACGCCCGGCAGGTCGTGGTCGCGCCGGGCTACGGGATGGCGGTCGCCCAGGCCCAGCACGCGGTGCGCGAGCTCGAGCGCGCGCTCGAGGACAAGGGCGTCACCGTCAAGTACGCGATCCACCCGGTCGCCGGGCGCATGCCCGGCCACATGAACGTGCTCCTCGCCGAGGCCGACGTGCCCTACGACCTGCTGCGCGAGATGGACGACATCAACCCCGAGTTCGGCCGCACCGACGTGGACGCTCATCATCGGCGCCAACAACGTCACCAACCCGGCCGCCAAGAACGAGCCCGGCTCGCCGATCTTCGGGATGCCGATCCTCGAGGTCGACCGCTCGGCGGCGGTGATCGTGCTCAAGCGCTCGATGGCCTCCGGCTTCGCCGGGATCGACAATCCGCTCTTCTACGACCTCAAGACCTCGATGCTGTTCGGCGACGCGAAGGCCTCGGTGAGTGACATCACAGCCGAGGTTCAGGCACTCTGAACTTCAGTAGGGTGCCTGGTCAGTGGACGTCGCCCGGCTCACCGCGATCCCGCTGTTCTCGGCGCTCTCGCCCGAGGAGGCCCACCGCCTGTCGGCGTTCGCCACCGAGACGAGCGCCGCCGCCGGGCAGGTGCTGATGCGCCAGGGCGACTACTCGACCGAGCTGATCGCGATCGAGGAGGGCAGCGCCGACGTCGTCCGCGACGGCGCGGTCGTGGCCACCCTCGCCGCCGGTGACGTGATCGGCGAGATGGGCCTGCTGGAGCGCAAGCCGCGCAGCGCCGACGTCGTCGCCACCGCGCCGATGCGCCTGATCAAGCTCACCCACTGGGAGATCCGCCGGATGTCGCAGGACACCGTCGAGCGGATCAAATCGCTCGTGCTCGCGCGCTCGGGCGCCGGCCCGCAGGGCTGACGGCGCCGGCGCCCGTGCTGACCTCCGGATCGCACGTTCGCCGGCCGCTGCCCCAACGCGGCCGGAGCCCACCGATCACGAAGGAGCCCCAGATGTCCGTGCTTGACCGCAGTGCCCTGGTCGACAGTCCGCTCGCCGACCTCCATGCGATCGCCTCCGAGCTGTCGATCGACGGCTTTCGCCGGCTGCGCCGCGACGAGCTGATCGACGCGATCATCGAGAAGCAGGGCGGCGATGCGTCCGCCGAGGAGCCGTCCGGCGCGACGACGCGGCGGCGCCGCAGCCGGCGCGGCGGCCGTGCCGCGGCCGACGCCGGCGAGGCCGAGACCTCCGCCGAGAGCGCGGACGAGGAGCCGGCCGACGGTGAGGATGAGGCCGAGGAGGCCCCCAAGCCGCGCCGCTCACGGTCGCGCTCGCGCCCGGCCGTCGCCGAGAAGGCCGACGAGCCCGCCGCCGAGAAGGCCGACGAGCCCGCCGCCGAGAAGGCCGACGAGCCCGCCGCCGCGAAGGAGAGGCCCGCGCGCAGCCGCCGCGGCCGCGCGACGGCGGCCGAGGAGCAGGCCGAGCCCGCCGCTCGGGCGTCCCAGGCCGAGCCCGCCGCCCGGGCGTCGTCTGACGAGGAGACCGTCGAGGGGCCGGTCGAGGTGCTTTCCAACGGCTCGGGCTTCGTCCGCGTCGGAGGTTCGCCCGACGACGACGTCTACATCTCCTCCGCCCAGGTCAAGCGCTGCGAGCTCGTCTCCGGCGACACGGTGAGCGGCCCCAAGCGCGCGCCGCGGCGCTCGGAGCGCTTCGCGTCGCTCATCCGGATCGAGACGATCAACGGCCGTCCCGCCTCCGAGCAGGCCGACACCGTCCGCTTCGACGACCTGCCGGCCTCGCTGCCCGCGCAGCTGATCGACCTCTCCGGCGGGGACGCGGAGCTGAAGGCGATCCAGGCGCTGACGCCGTTCGGCCGCGGCTCGCGGGTGACGATCACCGGCGGCGCGCGCGCCGGCAAGTCCGAGCTGCTGCGGCGGATCGCCGCCGCGCTCGCCGGCCAGCAGGAGCTGAGCGTGTCGGTCGCGCTGGCGGGCGTGCGTCCCGAGGAGATCGGGTCGTGGTCGGCCGACGCGGAGCCCGCGCTGCCCGCCCCGGCGGCGGCGGTGAGCTTCACGGCCTCCGAGGACGCCCGCGCCGGGGCGCTGGAGCCGGTCGTCGACCAGGCCCGGCGCCTCGCCGCCCGCGGCAGCCACGTCGTCGTCCTGATCGACACGCTCGACGGTCTGAGCGCCCACGCCGCGCGCAAGCTGATGGTCTCCGCGCGCAGCCTCACCGACGGCGGCTCGGTGACGATCATCGCCACCGCGAGCGAGCCGGTGGGCGGCGAGACGACCGTGATCGCGCTCGACGCGGCGGCGGCCGGGGCCGGCCGCTACCCGGCGCTCGACGTGCTCGCCGGCGGCACGCTGCGCCCGGAGCTGCTCGTCGGCGAGACCGCGGCCCGGAAGATCGGACGCGAGCGCGCCAAGGCGCTCAAGGACTGACGCCCGCCGGCCGCGCTCAGCGCGTCACCGGCTCGCCGGTGACCGCCACCCGCTCGATCAGCTCGGCGGCCCGCACCGTTCCCGGAAGCGCCCGCAGCCGTTCGCCCGCGGCGGCGGCGCGACCGCGGAGCGCGGGGTCGCCGAGCACCCGTTGCAACGCGCCGGTGAGCGCCTCGGCGGTGAGCGCGTACGTCGGCAGCCGGATCCCGTGACCGCGCTCGTGGACGCGCTGACCGTTGTCGTGCTGGTCCCAGAAGATCGGCAGCACGATCATCGGCAGCCCGAACCACATGCACTCGGTGACGGTGTTGTTGCCGCCGTGGGTGATCACCGCGTCGACGTGGGGGAGGACGGAGGTCTGGGGCAGGAACTCGGCGCCGGTCATGTTGGGGGCGAGCGCGTACTCGTCGTGGCGCGGGCCGGTGCTCACCACGTAGCGGTGCGGCGTGTCGGCGAGCAGCGCCACCAGTCGCTGCATGAGCTCGAGGTCGGCGGAGCCGAGCGAGCCGAGGCTCAGGTAGACGAGCGCGCGCCCGTCGCGCTCCGCCCCCGTCCACGGCTCGTCGGTGGCGCGCACGCAGGTCTGCAGGCGGTGCCAGGTCGCGGCGGGCGGCTCGTGGCGGACGTAGTCGAGCTCGTCGGGGTAGAGCGCGAGGTTGAGCCACGGCGACTCGTGGATCATGTCGATCCCGGGCAGCGGCGGCGCTCCGCGCTCGACGCACCAGGCGCTGAAGTTTCGCTGCAGCGGGCCGACCGTGCGCGCGTACTCGGTCTCGAAGGTGGCCCAGCCGGAGCGGTCCTCGCTCGCCAGCCCGGAGAACACGGGGGGCAGCGCGGGGTCGCGCAGCTCCAGCGGGTTGCAGGACATGATCCGCACCCACGGGCGGCCGCACGCCGGCAGCGCCGGGAACGCGCACACGTTGTCCTGCACGACGACGTCGGGCGCGAGCTCGCCGATGATCTCGGCGAGCCGGTCGTCGACGTAGCGCGCGCCCTCGACGAGCGCCTGCCAGGTCGGCGCGATGAAGCCCTCGAGCTGGTCCCGGGGGCCGGTGCGGAACACCGGCGCGGTGTCGCGCACGAAGTCCTTCCAGAACTGGCCCGGCGCCTCGGGGACGGCCGGCGGCGGGCCCAGGCGCATCAGCCGCTCCTCGAACCCCTTGGCCGCCAGCGTGCCGGCGAACGACTCCTCGACGATGAACACGACGCGGTGGCCACGGCGGCGCATGACGTCGCCGATGCCGACGCAGTTGTTCGTCGGCCCGAAGGCTCCCTCGGGGAAGAAGACGATCGTCCGTGGCTCTGGGGCGGTGCTCGCGATCGCGGCAGCCTACCGGCGACCGCGGCCCCGCGGGCACCGAGGCGCCTCACCCGCGACGGCCTCACCCGCGACGATCAGTAGGCGGTGCAGCGGCTGCGGTGCCGGGGGCGCGCCTTGTAGGACGGCTCCTGGCCGCGATGCCACAGCAGCTGGTCGAGCTGCGCGGCGCAGACGGAGTCGTCCCGGGCGGCGACCATCAGCTCGACGGCGTGCAGCGCGCAGGCGCGGATCTCGACCTCCTCGGGCGAGCCGTGCTCGATCAGCTCACCGCGCTCGATCCGCTCCACGAGCGCCGCGTCGAACGCGAGCACCCCGTCGAGGCGGAGCACGTGGGGCACGAGGTTGTCGGCGAACATCGTCAACCGCGGGGTGTCGCGCCAGTCGGCGACGCCCGCCCGCTGCAGGTCGGCGGCCGCGAGCTGGGCGCGCTTGAGGAACCCCACCGACAGCTCCTCGTAGCGGGAGCGGTCGGCGAAGCACGGCCAGCCGCCGAGCCGCGAGGCGAACGACACCGCCGAGCCCCCGGCATCGGCGACGAGCGACCGCACGTCGCCGCCGCATTCGGCCCGCAGCCGCGCGCCGAGGTCGCGCAGCGACAGCGCGAACAGCTCCATCAGCTCGTGCCCGGGGTCCTGGCCGAGGATCTCCGCGATCGTCGCGGCCCGCATCTCGGAGAGCTCCGTGGCGACGGGCGCCCCCGAGCGCTCGCAGTGGCGACGCCACGCCGCGGCGATCGTCCCGTAGCCGGAGCGTCGCTCGTCCTTGCGCAGCGTCGGGAACCAGCCCGAGCCGAAGTTGATCGCGTCCAGGCTCAGCCAGTAGGCGGCCCGCGCCGCCCCGCCGCCGGCGCCGGCGTCCGCGCTCCGCGCGGCGCCCGCGTCCAGCGCCTGCGCGTACGGCGCGACCGCCCCCTCGTCGATCCGCACGCGGCGCGCCCGGCGGGCGATCTCGGCACAGGCATCACGCAGCGCGTCCACGTGTCCAGGATGCCGCACCGAGAGCCCTCCGGAGCGACCGCTAACGTGGATTTGGTGGCCGAACCGCGTCCCGCATGACCGAGCTGTCCGTCGAGCTGGAGGCGCTGCTCTCCGGCCTCAACGAGCCCCAGCGCGAGGCGGTCACCCACGGGCCGGGGCCTCAGCTGATCCTCGCGGGAGCGGGCTCGGGCAAGACGCGGGTGCTCACCCACCGGATCGCCTACCTGATCGCGACCGGCGCCGCCAAGCCGAACGAGATCCTCGCGATCACGTTCACGAACAAGGCCGCCGCCGAGATGCGCGACCGCGCCGAGCTGCTCGTCGGCCGGCGCGTGCGGGCGATGTGGGTGATGACGTTCCACGCCGCGTGCGCGCGCATGCTCCGCGCCGAGGCGGCGCGTCTGGGCTACACGCGCCAGTTCACGATCTACGACACCGCCGACCAGCGCCGGCTGATCAAGCGGATCCTCGACGAGCACGGGATCGACCCCAAGCGCTTCACCCCGGCGTCGATCGGCTCCCAGATCTCCGACGCCAAGAACAAGCTGCGCGACGCCGAGGCCTACGGCCAGATGGTCGGCTCGTTCTTCGAGCAGACCGTGTCCGACGTCTACCGCTCCTACGAGCGCGAGCTGCACCGCGCCAACGCGATGGACTTCGACGATCTGCTCGTGCGCGCGGTCAACGTGCTCGAGCTGTTCCCCGAGGTCCGCCGGCGGTACGCCGGCGGCTTTCACAACGTGCTCGTCGACGAGTACCAGGACACCAACCACGCCCAGTACCGCTGGCTGCAGCTGCTCACCGAGCAGCGGCGCAACCTGATGGTGGTGGGGGACGATGCTCAATGCCTGCTGGAGGGCACGCCGATCACGATGGCTGACGGGACGGTCAAGCCGATCGAGCAGATCGACGTCGGGGACCAGGTGCGATCCGCCTTCGGCAGCGGGGACTTTCGCGCTACGGAAGTGCTCCGCGTCCATCGGTCGAAGCGAACGGAGGGCGTCTCAATCGCAATGCGATCCGGACGGTGCATCGTCAGTACGCCCGAGCACACCCACTTCGCGGGGTATCAACTCGGCCGGACGCCGCAGATGTGCATGACATATCTGATGTGGCGGCGGGGATACGGGTTTCGCGTCGGAACCTCACGCACCTACACAAACGGCCAGATCAAGCCGGTTGTCGGAGTGTCCCTACGAGCGCGCTCCGAAAGCGCGGACTGCGCCTGGGTGGTCTCGACGCACGAGAGCGAAGCGGAGGCGCGCTATGCCGAGGCATCCCTATCCATCCGCTATGGAGTGCCCTTTCGCGCTCGGTCGCGCCCCGGGGACGAAGGGCGAACCCTCGTCGGAGATCAGAGCCTGCTCGACCGGATGTTTCGAGAGCACGACACCACGGCCGGCGGGCATCGGATGCTTGAGGATCACGGCCTCACCTTTGATCAACCCCATTTCCGGCCGAGGACGTTCACGCGGACGGAGGTTCGCCGGCGGCGACTGGCGATCTGCCTGTGTGGTGACCGGCGCGGCAGGACCCCCATGCACCGCATCGCGCTGTTCGGTTACGACGACGACGGACGTGAGAAGCTCGAGGCGATTGGGCTGAGCGTGCGTCCGTCCCGTCGAGGATCCGACGGGTGGCGTTACGAGACCTGTTGCAAGGACATGGCGACGATCGAGAAGGTCGCTACACGCATCGCGAGCACGCTCGGCGACGTGACGGTCTGCCCGAGCGCGCGGTTGGGTCGACAAGCCGCCGAGGCGGCCGGCAACTCACTGCCCTTCACGCAGGCGGCCTCGGTTCGCCCCGGAATGGTGATGTTCGATGAGAACGGCGATTACGACCTCGTCGAGTCAGTCTCGCGGGTGACGCTGGATCGCCCCGTATTCGATCTCGACGTCCCGTCGACCCACAACTTCATCGCGAATGGCCTCATCACGCACAACTCGATCTATGGCTTTCGCGGCGCGGACATCGGCAACATCCTGGAGTTCGAGGATGCCTATCCCGACGCGCAGGTGGTCAAGCTCGAGCAGAACTACCGCTCGACCCAGACGATCCTCGACGCCGCCAACGCGATCATCTCCAACAACCGCGGGCAGAAGCCCAAGTCGCTGTGGACCGACATCGGGCGCGGGGACCCGATCAAGGTCCGCGAGCTCGACGACGAGCACGCCGAGGCGCGCTACGTCACCGGCGAGATCCAGCGGCTCGTCGACGAGGGGACCTCGCGCGCGGAGATCGCGGTCTTCTACCGCACCAACGCCCAGTCGCGGGTGCTCGAGGACACGCTCGTGCGCGCCGAGATCGCCTATCAGGTGATCGGCGGCACCAAGTTCTACGAGCGCGCCGAGATCAAGGACGCGATCGCCTATCTCACCGTGCTCGTCAACCACCAGGACGCCGGCTCGTTCACCCGGATCGTCAACTCGCCGCGGCGCGGCATCGGCTCGACGACGATCAGCCGGCTGCTCAGCCACGCCAACACCACCGGCGAGACGGTGTGGGAGCTCGCCGCGGCGCCCGAGGACGTGCCCGGGCTGGGCGCGGCCGCGATCAAGTCGCTGCGGCGCTTCATGGGCACGATGGAGGTGCTCGCCGAGCGAGCGGGCGTGCGGGGACAGCGTCGCCGATCGCGACGCTGCTCAAGGAGGTGCTGTCTGAGACCGGCTACCTGGAGTCGCTGGAGAACGAGCGCACGATCGAGGCCCAGGGCCGGATCGAGAACCTCGAGGAGCTTGTCAACGTCGCCGCCGAGTACGACGCCGACGCGACAGCCGCCGCGGAGGGTAACGAGCACGGTCTCGCCGACTTCCTGCAGCAGGTGGCGCTCGTCGCCGACGCCGACGCCCGCACCGACGACGAGGGGCTGGTCACGCTGATGACGCTGCACAACGCGAAGGGGCTGGAGTACCCGATCGTGTTCCTGATCGGCTGCGAGGAGGGGGTGTTCCCGCACTCCCGGGCGCTCGACGAGGGCGGCCTGGAGGAGGAGCGGCGCCTCGCCTACGTCGGCATCACCCGCGCCGAGCGCGACCTGTACGTCACCTCGGCGCGCACCCGCACGGTGTTCGGCGCGCGGTCGTTCGGCGCGCCGAGCCGGTTCATCGCCGAGATCCCCGCCGAGCTCACCGACCGCGACAGCCAGCCCGCGCGCTCGCCGCGGGCGCGCATGACCAGCTGGGAGCGCACGCCTGGAGCCCGTGGCCGAGCGGCTCGCTGGACTCCTCGGGCGGCGGCGGCGTCTGGGATCGGCAGCCCGGCCCCCACCGCGTTCCGGCTCGGCGACGACGTCGTCCACGCGGCGCTCGGCGACGGCGTGGTGACCGGACTGGAGCCGGGCGGGATCGTCGTGATCCGCTTCGCCAAGGACCGGGCCGAGCGCAAGCTGATCGCCGACTCCGCTCCGCTCACGCGTCGATGAACCCGTCCCGGCTGCGGCTCGGCGAGTACCTCGCGGCGCTCGGGTCCGTCGCGCTGCTCGTCGCGCTGTTCGCGCTCGACTGGTACCGCAACCCGGCGATCGCGAGCTGGCGGGCGATCCCGACGCTGCGCTGGTTCGTGCTGGTGTCCGCGGCGCTCGGCTTCGCGCTCGTGCTCGCCCAGGCGCTGATGCGCGGGCCCGCGCTCGCGGTGACCCTCGACCTGATCGGGATGATCGTCGCGGGGCTGACGACGATCGTGATCGCGATCGGGCTGATCACGACCGCGGCGATGCCCTGGACCGGCGCCTACGTCGGGGTCGGCGCGGCGGCGCTCACCGCCCTCGGCGCCTACCGTGCGATGCGGACCGAGCAGGGCTGGACGCCCGGGCCCGGGCACGAGGTCGAGGTCGTCGAGCTGCCCGACGACCCGGGCGACCGCTCCCTGTAGTGCCTGGACCCACATGGGTCAGGACACGCGGGCCCGCGGGCCCGTGGAATCGACCATCTACACTCCAGCGCCTGATGCTCGAGCGCGCACAGGTCGACCATGTCGCCCGTCTGGCCCGGCTGGAGCTCGACGAGGCGGGGCGCGACACGATGGCCGTCGAGCTGTCGGCGGTGCTCGACCACGTCGAGCGGATCCGCGAGCTCGACCTGGAGGGCGTCGCGGCGACCGCCCACGTGACCGACCTCGCCGCCGTGATGCGCCCCGACGAGCCGGTCGCCGGCCTCACCCACGAGCAGGCGCTCGCGGCCGCGCCGGAGCCGGTCCAGGGAGGCTTCGGCGTTCCCAGCCCCGGTCCCGCGGACGAGTGACCGAGCTCACCGAACTGACCGCGGCGCAGGCCGTCGCGCGGATCCGCGCGGGCGAGATCTCGGCGGCCGAGCTGTTCGGGGCCTACCGCGGCCGGGCCGCGACCGACGAGCTGAACGCGTACACGTGGGTCGCCGACGCGGCGCCCCGGAGATCGCCGGCGCCGGCACGCCGCTGGCCGGACTGCCGGTCGCGGTCAAGGACCTGTTCTGCACCGCGGGCATCCCGAGCCAGGCCGGCTCGCGGATCCTCGCGGGGTACCGCCCGCCGTACACGGCGACGGTCGTCGCGCGCCTGCAGGACGCCGGCGCGACGCTGCTGGGCAAGACCAACCAGGACGAGTTCGCGATGGGCTCCTCCAACGAGAACTCCGCGTTCGGCCCGGTGCTCAACCCGTGGGACCGCACGCGCGTCCCCGGCGGATCGTCGGGCGGCAGCGCCGCCGCGGTCGCCGGCGGCAGCGCGCCGTGGGCGATCGGCACCGACACCGGCGGCTCGATCCGCCAGCCGGCCTCGCTGTGCGGGATCGTCGGCCTGAAGCCGACGTACGGCGCGTGCTCGCGCTACGGGATGATCGCGTTCGCCTCCTCGCTCGACCAGGCCGGCCCGTTCACGCGTGACGTGACCGACGCGGCGCTGCTGTTCGCCCACATGGCCGGCCGCGATCCGCACGACAGCACGTCACCGGCCTGCCCGCGCCGATCGAGCCGCCGACCGCCGAGGACCTGCGGGGGTCCGGCTGGGCGTCCCCGCGGACCTGCTCGGCGAGTCGGAGGCGAGCGGGATCGGGATCGAGCCCGGGGTGCGGGAGTCGTTCGAGGCGACGCTGCGGCTCGCCGAGGGGCTGGGCGCGAGCGTCGAGCCGTGCGCGCTGCCGCACGCGCCGCACGCGCTGTCGGCCTACTACCTGATCGCCCCCGCCGAGGCGTCGGCCAACCTCGCCCGCTACGACGGGGTGCGCTACGGCCTGCGCGTCGCCGGCGACCGGTCCTGGAGACGATGTACACCCGCACGCGCGGAGAGGGGTTCGGCGCCGAGGTCAAGCGGCGGATCATGCTCGGGACCTACGCACTGGCCAGCGGCTACTACGACGCCTACTACGGCACCGCGCTGAAGGTGCGCACGAAGATCGCCGAGGACTTCCGGGCGGCGTTCGCCGAGGTCGACTTCATCGTCACCCCGACGAGCCCGACCACCGCGTTCGAGCTCGGCGCCAAAGTCGCCGACCCGCTCGCGATGTACCTCAACGACTATCTCGCGGTCCCGATGTCGCTCGCCGGGCTGCCGGCGATCTCGATCCCGAGCGGTCTGGCCGATGGGCTCCCGGTCGGCTTCCAGCTCGCCGGCCCGGCGTTCAGCGAGGGGCGGCTGCTCGACGCCGCACACGCGCTCGAGGGAGCGATCGGGTTCGACGGCGGCGCGGCGCGGGCGGGGGAGGCGGCGCGCGGTCGGATACGCGGCGGTGATCGGGCTGGAGATCCACGTCCAGCTGAAGACGCGCACGAAGATGTTCTGCGGGTGTGAGCTGTCGTTCGGCGACCCGCCGAACACGCACGTCTGCCCGACGTGCCTGGGCCTGCCGGGAGCGCTGCCGGTCGTCAACGCCCGCGCGATCGACTACGCGATCCGGATCGGCCTCGCGCTCGGCTCCGAGATCGCCCCGCGCTCGATCTTCCACCGCAAGAACTACTTCTATCCCGACTCGCCCAAGGCCTACCAGATCTCCCAGTACGACGTGCCGCTGTGCTCGGGCGGCGCGCTCGGCGGCGTCCGCATCCACCGTGTCCACGTCGAGGAGGACGCCGCCAAGCTCAGCCACCTCGGCGAGAGCGGCCGCATCCACGGCGCCGACCGCTCGGTGGTCGACTTCAACCGCTGCGGCACCCCGCTGGTCGAGATCGTCACCGAGCCCGACATCCACTCCGCCCGGCAGGCCCACGAGTTCCTCACGCTGCTGCGGGACACCCTGCGCCAGCTCGGCGTCTCGGACGTGAACATGGACGAGGGGTCGCTGCGGCCGACGCGAACGTCTCATCCGCCCCGCCGGCTCGACGAGCTCGGGCACCAAGACCGAGCTGAAGAACATGAACTCGTTCCGCTTCCTCGAGCGCGGCGTCGAGGCCGAGATCGACCCGCCAGACCGAGCTGGTCGAGCCGGGGCGAGGTCGTCCAGGAGACGCTGCACTTCGACCCACCTCGGGCCGGCTCACCTCGCTGCGCTCCAAGGAGGAGGCGCACGACTACCGCTACTTCCCCGAGCCCGACCTGATGCCGCTGCTCGCCACCGAGGACATGCTCGCCTCCGCGCGGCCGCGATCCCCGAGCTGCCCGCGGCGCGAGCCGAGCGGTTCGCCTCCGACTCGGGCTGCGCCCCGACCGCGCGCGGGAGCTCGCGTTCCGCGGGGAGCTCGCCGACTACTACGAGCGCGCGCGGCGCGGCGCCGGGGACGCCGGGGCGACCCGGTCGAGCTGGCCAACTGGATCCCGCACCTGGTCGAGCGGATCGGCTCCGACACCGACCCCGCGACGAGCAGGGTGACGCCGGCCGCGCTCGCCGCGCTGGCGGGATGGTCGGCGCCAAGACGGTGAGCCGCGACGCGGCGCGCGAGGTGCTCACGCTGCTCGTCGCCGAGGGCGGCGGCGCGGCCGCGCTCGTGGCGCGCGAGGGCCTGGGCGCGCTCGGCGCCGACGACGGCGACGGGCTCGCCGAGGCCGTCGACCGGGCGATCGCCGGCGACCCGGACGCGGCCGCCAAGGTGGGGGCCGGCAACACCAAGGCCATCGGGCCCCTCGTCGGCGCTGTCATGCGCGAGATCAAGGGTCGCGCGGACGGCGGGGAGGTCACCCGGCTGATCCGCGAGAACTGCTCACCGCGGCCGGTCTGGACGCGCCTGACGCGCGGCGCTGACACCGCCGTATCCGCCGATACGTCTTGTGTCATCGCCGCACGCCAGCCTCGCCCAGTCACTCGCGACGCTACGACGAATCTCCGCATCAGGACACTCGGCTGACTGGGGGGCCGCCTCCGGCGGCCCGAGCACGAAAAACGGGGCCCGTGAGGACCCCGTCGTTCATCAGGCTGATGCTGCCCGCCGGTGCGGCGAGCAGCAACGGATGCGACGTCAGCGCTCCTTTGCTGCCGAGACGCGACGCAGCGCGGTGCCGGCGCCGAGCAAAGCAGCACCCCGCCCATCGCGAGGGCACCGAGATCGAGCCCCGTGAAGGGCAGCGAACCCGCGAGCTGTACGTCTGAGTTGTTCGTGCCTGTCGGCGTCGTCGCTGGCGTCCGCGACGCAGTGAAACGCGCTTCACCTTGCCCCGCGATGCGTAATAGTTCTTGCAGTCGTGGATGTGTTCGCCGATGCAATGTGCTGCCCCCGGGATCAGAAAGCGACCCAGGCTCCGTTGAGCAGCGCAACGGTCCTTTTCATGTGCTCTTGTGGGTCCTTTCTGTCTTTGTCAAAAGCCGTTGAAAGGCCTCCTGCTCTTCAAACGTTTTCATTTTAAATATAGGGCCACCCGCGGATCCATTGCAAGAAACCTGCTAAGTTCAATCTCTGCGCTTTGCCTACGGAATTGATGTCTTTATCTCGCTCTCGATAAAAAGCCTGCCGCGGCGTGAGCGGATGTCGAGGGTCCCCATCTGATCTTGAAAGTAAGCGCTCTCGCACGGCCGGCTGGTGAGCCGTCGATCGGATGGAGCGCGACCCGGTAGTCCGCGTGCGCGCGTGGTCGACCTCCCCCCGCGCCGACGCGGCGAGGCCGCGCCCCGAGCCACGCGACCCAGTCGCCCGGCTCCAGCGGAGACCGCCTGGCGGTAGAAGCGCGGCCCGGCGGCCGCATCTCCGGCCGTGATGACGAGGCGACCATCCCGGCGAGCGTCCCCGGATCGGACATCAGCGGGTTGAGCTCGTGCGAGGCGTCGGAAGTCGTTGCGAGCGAGCCCCGTCGGTCTGACTCTGACGTTGATCTCCGAGGTCGAGCCCTCGTGGATCGTCGAGGAACGGGAACACCGAGCACACGCCGTGGCGGGCCAGCAGGCGCGAGCGAGCACCGGCGACGGCGGCGACCTCACCGGCGCCGGGAGCCGCCGGCGCGGGGCGCCCGGCCGGCGGAGACCCGCAGCTCGGCAGGGCCATCGCCAGGAATCCGAGCGCGGGACCGCTCAGCGCCGGGAACTCCCAGAACCAGTCGATCGATCCGTGGATCAGCCATACCCCGAGCGGGAGCAGCGCGGCGCCGGCGAGCACCTGCTCGGGCCTCGTCGCCGCGCCGCCGGGCCGCGGATCGCCGCGGTCATCGCGGCGATCAGGACGCCGGCGAACAGCAGGAACCCCGACGATCCCGGTGTGCGCGAGCAGGCGCAGCCACAGGCTGTGGGTCCACAGCGGCTCCTCGGCGGTGTGCCGGTGGGGTGAGGTACCAGTCGCCGAAGTTGTCCTGGCCGAGGCCGCCGATCGGGTGCGCGCCTCGCCGCTCTTCAAGCGCGGAGCGCCAGATGTCGTAGCGGCCGCTGCCGGCCTCGGCGAAGTGCGTCTGCTCGTCCTGTCGCGGCGGTCGACTCGCGCGTGAAACCGTGCCACTGCCGCGAGATGAACGCGCCGGGGTGGTGCCTTCGGAGACCACCCAGAGCCTCGCCGGCTCATCCCGAGCAGGGGCGAGCGATCACGCACAGCGTTCCCAGGACCCCGCGCACTCCGGTCGGACATCGGGCCCTCGCCCGCGCGCGGACTCGATCATCGCAAAGGACGAGGGTGACGACCGCGAACACCCCCGCGCAGCTCAGCAGCCCCGACCTTGCCGGCGTGGATCGGCGGCTCGCGGTGAGCGCCGCCGGGCGGGTGACCTGGAACAGGCCGGAGCAGGGGGTGGATGGTCGATCAGGAACCCGGCGTGCGGCGGGAATCGCGATCGCCACGCATCGCATCCGGCCGGCCATGACGAGGCGCCGCGTAGAGCCCGACGATCGGCAGCGTGAACAGCCACCCGCGGCTCTGCGGGGTGAACGCGAGCATCAGGCCGCGGCGTGCCAGCGCCGCGAACAGCCCGCGCAGCACCGGCGCCGGGTGCTCGCGGCGCGCCGCGAGCGCGGTCGCGACGAGTGCGCCCATGGTGAACAGCGCGGCGTTCGAGTTGAAGTAGCCCGTCGGCGTCACCATGCGCCCCTCGAAGAACAGGGCTGCTGACGTGGTCGCCCAGCGAGAACCGGAACAGAAGCGGCGACGGCGATCACGCCGATCCCCGGCGGCGTAGGCGCCGAGCACGAGCAGCGCGGTTCGCCGGCGCTCCACGGCAGCGCCGCCATGAGCGTGAACACGAGCAGGTAGAGCAGCGTCCGGTCGCGAGCCCTCCAGCGCGAGGCCCGGCGTAGGGCGCCCAGGTCAATCGACAGGTACGACCACGCGACGTACAGCGCGAAGCCGGCGAGCGCGACCTTCGCCGCGCGGGGCAGGGCGCCGATCGCGCCACGAGCGAGGACGAGCAGCAGCGCGACGCTCGCCAGCGCGAGAGCGCGCCCCAGTACCAGGTGCGCGCATCGGTCCCGCCGTCGTCGACCGACCAGAAGAGGATGAGGAAGACGGCGACCGTGCCGCCGACGAGCGCGCGCAGGTCGTCGGGCAGCGTGGCGCGATCGATCGTCGGTCGTCGCAGACGCGCGGGGCTTGGCCGTGAGGCGCCGGCCGATCCGGGACCGGGGTCGGACTCGATGCGCAGGTCGTTCACACCCGGATTGTCGTCGACGGGGCGGCGGGGCCACGATGGTACGATCCGCGGCGTATTCGACAACGGAGGGGCGCAGCACATGATCGGCGACTCCGACCGACTGGCTCGCGAGCAGGAGTTTCACGATGCGCGGTTCGCCGAGGACGGCGCCCATCGGTCGGCCGATCGGTTCTATGTCGTCAACCGGGCGAGCGACGCGTTCTTCGTGCCCGGCTGGACGCGGTTCCCGCCGGGGCGAAGGTGCTCGATTACGGTTGCGGAGACGGCGCCTACGGCGCGCTGCATGCGGCGACGAGGGACGATCTCGACATCACGGCGATCGACCTCTCCCCGGTCGCCATCGAGCAGGCCAAGGCGAGGGCGCGCGGCGCCGGGGTGCTGGACCGCATCGCGTTTCGGGTCATGAACGCGGAGCAACTGGAACTTCCGGATGACGAGTTCGACTTCGTGGTCGGGCTCGGGGTCCTTCACCACCTTGACCTGGCGCCCTCACTGCACGAGATCCGACGCGTGCTGAAGCCCGACGGGGGCGCCGTGTTCGTCGAGCCGCTCGGCCACAACCCGATCATCAACGCCTACCGCCGGCGGACGCCGGATCAGCGCACCAGCGACGAGCACCCGCTGCTGGTCGAGGACATCGAGATGATCGGCCGCTCGTTTGGATCGTGCGTCGCGGAATACTTTCACCTGTTCGGCCTGCTCGCGCTCGGATTCGCCGGCACCCGGTACCTGTCCCGGGCGGTGCACACGCTCGATGCCGTCGACCGGGTGTGCTTCCGCGAGGTGCCGTATCTGCGGCGCCACGCGTGGATGGTGGGCCTGACGGTTACCGGCCCGGTCGCCGCCGCGGCGGCCTGAACCGCCGCGCGGGAACGTGGGTCCGCTCAGCGGGGGGTATAGCCGCGCGCCGTCAGCGCCGGTGCGATCGCGGCGGTCATGCGGGCCAGCTCGTAGGGATCGAGGTCGCGCCGGAAGGCGTCCACCCGCGCGGGGTGGAACTGCCGGTGACCGGATCCCCGATCGAACTCGTTTGACCACCGGAGGTCGCAGAAATCGAGCAGCTGGCGGAGCGTCTCCTCGGGGTGGGCGGTCAGGTCCTCATAACGGACCTCGAGCCAGGACTCGCCGGGCAGCGCATCGCGCGCGACGTCGTAGGCGTCCATCAGCATCCGCCACAGCAAGCCGGCGAGCACCACGAAGGAGCGATCCGCGTCCTCCCATTCCATCGCGAGATGGGGTGGGAGTGGGCCCCACTGCCAGTGCTCGGGACCGCCCCACCCGCGCCACCAGGGCACCTGTAGCCAGGAGTTGGCGGCGGCGCGCCCGTCGCGCACGATGTGAGTGAAGCGCGCCGATGGAAACGCGCGGCGCAGGAAGCTCGCCCGGGGCCAGCCGGTGAACTTGTGCGGGAACGTGGGCGTGTGCTGGGCGGCGGCCCGCCGGACGAAGCATTCCTCGACGCGTTGTGACAACCATGGACCGGCGTCGCGCTCCTCCAGGTCGCGGAACGGCGAACTGAGGATCGGCGACACCTCTCGGTCAAGCAGGGCATAGGCCTCTGACGGGGCGAACCGCCGGTGGATGGGGCCGACGCTCGGAAGACGACGGTAGATGAGGTTGTTCCAACGCGCGAGACCGGCGAGCCGCGGGAACCGTTCGTCGAGGTGGAGATGAAACCGACGTCCGGATCATCGTCGCGGCGCCCGCGTTCGAACCGTGACCCGATCTCTCACCGACCCCCACTTCATCACCAAAATGAACAACACCTGTTCTTTGCACGCGCGCGAGCGCGGCCGGAGAGAACCCGGGCGTGCGCCCGCGAGCCCGGCCGCTGCCACGTCGTGATGATCGCGGGTGTCGCGGGGACGACCGCGCCACCCTCATGAGCGAGTCGCCCGTCACCCGTGACGAGCAACCGCGATGCGCCACTGCGACAGCGTCCCGATCCACCGACGTTCCCGCCGATGGTGGCGGTGGGCGTCACGCCGCCGGCCGCGGCGGGCGTCGTGCGGGAGATCACGACTGTGGATGTGCCGGCGCAGATGCGCCGACGCGGCCTGGGCCACCGGATTGCCGTTGTTCGGGCAGACGCCCTGGGTGACGCAGGTGCTCACCATCTCCAGCCTGCTCGCGGGGATGGGTACGTCTGAGCTGAGGCTGTCGCCCGTCTGCCCGAAGGCGTGAGCAGCGGCGGCCCACTGGTCGGGCTGCCCGATGTCGGTCCACGACGCGGTGCCCTGCTCGAGGAGGTAGATCCCCTCGTTGTGCCAGGAGCCCTCGGTGTCCTCGATGTACGCCCCGTAGTCGGCGAGCGCGGTCATGATCGTCTGCTCCCACGCCGGCGCCCCGGAGTCGGAGATCTCGGCCGCGCTCATGTTGAGCCGCATCAGCTGACCGAGGCCGGGGGCGCCGGACGCGTCCTCGTGCCAGAACTGGCCGCAGAACTGCCCCCACCCGCCCTCGGCCGGCCAGGTGTAGCCGACGTCGGCGCCGGTGGCGCTGGTGCACGGGACGACGGCGACGAGCGCGTGGTCGATGTGGCCCGACATCAGCTCGGCGGGCCGCACGAGACCGGCACTGAGCGCCAGGTTGGCGGCGTCGCCGCCACCGCCGGCGCCGTCGCCGGTGTTGACGTTCGTCTCGGCGCCGGTGGCGGAGGTGATCGTCGACCCCGAGACCGAGGCATGCCAGAAGTCGTATTCGGCGCCGGTGGCGGTCTCGATGACGGTCATGTGCGCGTCGGTGTCGCCGTCCGGCCTCGCGCCGGCGGGAACGTGGATCTGGGTTCCGTTGATGTCCACTCCGTTGGCGCCCTGGCAGCTGCTGGGACCGTAGGCCGCGGTGCAATGGATCGTCATCACCGGATCCGAGGCGCTGGCGTAGAAGACGGGTCGACTGCCCGATCCGATCGAGAAGCCCGTCGCGCTCGGGCCGACCGTCCAGCCATAGCGGGCGATGTGCTGTTGGACCGCTGCGTTGTCGGGGGCGAGCGGCGCGTAACGACCCAGCTGGGTGTGGAAGGCCGAACCGGAGGAGAACGGCATCCAGCACGACCCCGCCGAGGACGCCTCAGCCAGCGAGGCGCTCCGGCATGAGCTGGCCGCGTGGGCGCCGGACGGGCCGGCGAAGCAGAGCGCGGCGACGGTGAGCACCGTCGCGCACCGGACGAGCCTGGGACGGAGCGCGACGTGAAGAAGCAGGGCCACTTCCTCGTTCTCGGCACCTTTCGTCCAGAACTTGAATGCGCATGCAATCGAACACCCGTCCAGAGCCCGGCCTGACCCCGATCCCAGCCAGGCGGCGGCGGGAGTGACCGGTCAGGACGCCGGCACGAGCGATGGAGCGAACACCGGTTCGCTCTCGGGGCTCGGCTCACCGAGCGGGGCTGACCACCCGGCGAGGCGCGCGAGCGCGGCGACGGGCACTCCGTAGCGCGCCCAGCCCTTCAGCTGTCCGACACCATGCCCGTGGTGCATCGCGAGCAGCAGGACGGGAACCAGCGCGGCGTCGCTGGGCGCTCCGCGGCCGCGCGTGCGCGGGCCGCGGCGGCGATCAGCGACGCGAGATAGACCGTCTCGCCGAATCGTGCCCAGCGCCTGAACGGTCGTGGGCCGGCGATCGCGGTCGCTGTGGTGAGGACGATCGCCGGGGCGAGCAGGTGCGAGGCGCGCATCGAGCGGGGATGGCGGCGCGAGGTTCGCGCGCGGAACTCGCCGTAGTCCACGTACTGTCGCCAAAGACCGCGCAGGGAATCCCGGGGGACGTACCGCGCCCCCATCGAGGGCAGGCAGATGAGGCGCTCGCCGTTGGCCAAGAAGCGCGCCGCCATCTCCGAGTCCGAGTTGCGCGGCCAGCGCTCGTCCCAGCCGCCGTATTGCACAGCGTCGCGCGCTCCCACACGCCGGCGAAGACGCCGGTGTCGAGCTCGAACTCTGCGCCGTCGCGCTCGCCATCCATTCCCCACTTGCGCGAGCCGCCTCGGCCGAGTGAGTCCCCGAGCGCGAGCGCGACCGCCCGTGACACCGGTCCGTGGCCGGTGGGGATCTGCGGCCCGCTCACCCAGCGGGTGCCGCCCTCGATCAGGCGGTTGACCCCGAGTGCCACGTAGTCGTCGGGGTAGATCGTGTGGGCGTCCATGCGGACCGCCCAGCGACCCCGCGCGTGGCTCAGGCAGACGTTGAGGCCGCTGGAGACCGTGCGCGAGGGGTTGTCGAAGACGCGGATCCGCGGATCCGCTCGGCCATGCGCCGCAGGAGCTCGCGGGTCTGGTCGGTCGACCCGCCGTCGGCGAAGATGAACTCCAGCTCCCCGTCGAAGCGCTGTCGTCGCATCGCGTCGACCGCCGCTCCGATGTAGCGCTCCTCGTTGAGCACCGGAACGAGCACGGAGCATGCGATGTCACCTTCATTCCTGGGACGCTACCGGTCTGTCGATACCGCCGCCGCGCCGCCGATACCATTGCGGGCGTGTGCGGAATCGCCGGTCTCGCGGGCCAATCCAGTGATCGGCGAGCCACGCTCGAGCGCATCTCGGCCGATCTCGCGCACCGCGGCCCGGATGAGTCGGGCGTCTATGAGGACGAGCTCGTCAGGCTGGCGATCCGCCGGCTGGCGATCATCGACGTCGCCGGCGGGCACCAGCCGTACCACAACGAGTCGGGCACGGTGCACGTCGTCTTCAACGGCGAGATCTACGGCTTTCGCCGCCTCCGTGAGCGACTTCAGCGGGCCGGTCATCGGTTTGCGTCGGACACCGACGGTGAGGTGATCGCCCACGCATACGAGGAGTACGGTGACGCCTTCGTCTCCGAGCTCGATGGCATGTTCGGACTGGCACTGTGGGATGAGCGCGCCCGCAAGCTGATCCTGGCCCGCGACCGGCTCGGCAAGAAGCCGCTGTTCGTCGCCGAGCACCCCGACGGCACGCTCAGCTTCGCCTCGGAGCTCGGCGCTCTGCTGCTGGACGAGCGGATCCGCGCGAGGTCGACCCGGTGGCCTGGCGGAATACCTCCAGTACGGATATGTCCGTCCCCGCGGACGATGCTCCGCCACGTCGCCAAGCTCGAGCCGGGCACCATGCTCACCTGGGAGCCGTCGGGGACCGTCGCGCGACGGCGGTACTGGACGCTGGACTTCGAGCCCAAGCATCGGCTCTCCTACGAGGAGGCGCTGGAGCAGCTCGAGCAGCGCTCGCTGGAGGCCGTCCGCGATCGGCTGATCTCCGATGTGCCGCTCGGCCTGTTCCTGAGTGGCGGCGTCGACTCGAGCTACGTGCTCGCACAGATGATCGCGGCCGGCGCGGGCGACGTCCAGACGTTCGCGATCGGCTTCCCCGATGACCGCTACGACGAGCGCCTCACGCGGCGCGGATCGCCGCCCTCTGGGCAGCGACGCATCATGAGGCGGTCGTCGAGCCGACCGATCTGGTGCAGATGCTGCCCGAGCTGGTGCACCACTACGGCGAGCCGTTCGCCGATCCCTCGATGGTGCCGACCTTCTATCTGGCCCGCTGGGCGAGGCAGCGGATCACGGTGGCGCTGACGGGCGAGGGCGGCGATGAGCTGTTCGGCGGCTACTACCGCCATCAGGCGGCCCGGCTCGCCGGCTATGCGGACCGGCTCCCGCCCGGCGCGCCGGCTCGCGGTCGACGGGCGCAGCGTGGATCGGCGTCGAGATGCGCGCACCGATGTCGAGCGGCACAAGGCGTACCGGTCCCTGCGCGGCCGTCGGCTCGACCGGGCGAGCGCTACGCCGAATGGACCGCGGTGCTCAGCGCCAGGAGCGCGCGGCGCTGGCCCCCGGCCTGGCGGGCGCGGCACCGTTCGATCCTCCCGGGCCGCTTCCGAAAGCCGCTGGACCGTGCGCTGGCACCGATCTCGCGCGGTCGATGCCCGACCAGCTGCTGTTCAAGATGGACATCGCCACGATGGCCAGCTCGCTGGAGGCGCGCGCGCCGCTGCTCGACTACCGGCTGGTCGAATGGGCGGCGCGCCTGCCGACGAGCTTCAAGCAGCGCGGCCGCAGCCGCAAGCGGCTGATCTCGGATGCGCTCGCGCGGCATCTCCCGGCGAGATGTTCAAGCGGCCGAAGATGGGCTTCACCGCCCCGATCCCGTCCTGGCTGCGAGGAGACCTGTCTGAGCTGCTGAGCGACACGCTGCTCGGGGAGACGAGTCGCTCCGCGGGGGATCATCGATCCGGCACGGTGCGAGCGGCTGGTCACCGAGCACCGTGCGGGCGTCGAGCACACGCGCGGTCTGTGGTCACTGTTGATGCTCGAGCTCTGGCATCAGGAGTTCATCGACAGGAACCCGGCCACGCGCGCACACTCCGCCTCCAACGTGTGATCGGAGGCGGCCCGGGCCGCCTCGGTGACGAGCCGGTCGCGCAGCGGTGCGTCGCGGGCGAGGCGATTGAGGGCATCCGCCGCGGACTGGGGATCCTGGGGCGCGACCAGCAGCCCCCGATCCCGCACCAGGTCGCCGACGCCGCCGACGTCTGTCCCGACCACGGGCAGCCGGGCCGCGAACGCCTCCAGGATCACCTGGGGAACGCCCTCGGTCAGCGAGACGTGGATGAGGGCGTGCGCGTCGCGGTACACCTCCCACAGGCCGCCGTCGATCGGGACGTATCCGCGCAGGTGGAGACGATCCTCGACGCCGAGCTCGCGGCCCCGCCCGGTGAGCGCCGGACCGAGCGGCCCGTCGCCGCAGACCTCCAGGCGCCACCGGGGCTCCGCGCGCAGGGCCCGGCACAGGATGTCGGCGAGCAGCAGCGGGTTCTTCTCCGGGTCGAGCCGCCCGACGCTGACCATCACCAGCGAGTCCCCGTCGTAGTCACGGACGACGCTCTCGTCGCCGAGCAGATCCGAGCGGTGCAGGAGCGAGACGTAGATCGACAGCAGTGACCGGGCGGAGCGGTAGTGCCGGGCGAGGTCGGGACCCACCACGACGACCGGGGCCGCGCGGGCCAGGAGGCGGAACGCCAACTCCAGCAGCCAGGCGGTCCACAGCACCACGCGCCGTCCGGGGCGGCGGTGGCGGATCAGCTCGGGCAGGTTCTGACGCACCCCCAGGACCACCCGGCGTCGACGCAGCATGCCGAGCAGCGCGAACAGCAGCGCGTGCGGCGGATTGGGGCCGAGCACCCAGACGACGTCGCTGTCATCGAGCACCCGCCAGAACCGGCGGACCGCCGCCGGGACCGTGGCCAGCACGGCGGCGAGATCAGCGCCGCTGCGATAGAAGGGCAGCGCGACGAACTCGGCCGCGTGCAGCTCGTAGGGGAACTCACCCGTCGGGTCCTCGCGGCCGACGACGACGAGCCGCTCGCAGTGTGGCGCGAGCCCGTCGACGAACAGGCTGAAGGGAAGCTCCGCGAACACGGACCCGTCACTGACGCGATATGAGTAGTCGCAGTAGACGGCCAGACGCATCATGCCCCCGTGAGGTCGACGTGTGACAGAACCCGGGCGCGTGGCGGAGGTGACTCGACTCCACGGCAGGGCCCGCGCCGCGCGCCGATCGCGCGGACGGTCAGGGTACCCCACCGGGGTCCTGGCGTCCCACCGGGGTTCTAGTGTCGGGCCGCGCCCGCCGGCCGCGCACGGCGGCGCTCCCGCGAGAGCCGCACGCGGTCGCGGCCGTGCCGAGCGTGGCGCCCTGACCGATGGTTGCGACGGTGATGGTGTGGACTGCGCCGTCGGGGGGGAGCCGCCTGACCGGTGGCGGGCGCCGTCGGCGAGGTGGTCGGCGTGCTCGCGGGAGCCGCGCCGTTGCCCGGGGGTGTGGCGGTCGGCGTGGGGGAGGCGGGCGGAGGCGTGACCGGAGGCGGACTGACCGGACGAGGGCCGCTCGCGCCCGGGCAGGTGCCCAGGGTGACGCAGGTGTCGACGAGCCGGAGGTCGCCGACGGGGATCGGCACGCTCGAGCTGAGGGTCGAGTTGCTGCCGCCGAGCGCGCTGATGACGCTCGCCCACTGGTTGGGCTGGCCGGCGTCGGTCCACGAGGCGGAGTCCTGGGTGAGGATGTACATCCCCTCGTCGCGCCAGGAGCCGTTGGTGTCCTCGATGTAGGCGCCGTAATGAGCAAGCGCGGTCATGATCGTCTGCTCCCAGGCAGGGGCGCCGGAGGCGGCGATCTGGGCGTCGGTCATGCCGAGCTGGAAGCGCTGGCCGAGCATCGGGGCGGTGGCCGCGGCCTCGTTCCAGTACCGGCCGCAGTACTCGCCCCAGCCGGCGCGGGCGGGATACGTGTAACCGACATGAGCGCCGGTGGCGTTGGTGCACGGAACCGTGATCACGAGGGCGTGGTCGATCTGTCCGGAGGCCAGCTCCGAGGGCCGCAGCAGACCGGCGGAGAGCGCGAAGCCGGCGGCGTCGCCCGCGCCGCCGGTGCCGTCGCCGGTGTTGACGTTCACCTCGCCGCCGGCGCCGGCGGTGAGAGTCGAGCCCGAGATCGAGGTGTGCCAGAAGTCGTATTCGGCGCCGGTGGCGGTTTCGACGACCGTCATGTGAGCGTCGGTGTTGGCGGTGGGCTGGGCGCCCGCGGGCACGTTGATCTGAGCGCCGTTGACGTCGACACCGTTACTGCCCTGACAGGTGCCGGGACCATCCTCGTCGGTGCAGTGGACGGTCATGACCGGATCGGACGGGGTTGCGAAGTACACCGGGCGCGATCCGCCACCGTGGAAGGTGAAGCCGCTCTTGGAGCCGTCGAGCGACCAGCCGTACGTTGACATGTGCTGCTGGACGGCCGTGCTGTCGGGCGCCGGCACGGGCCATGTGGGCAGCGCGGTGTTGAACGGCGAGCTTGCGGTGAACGGGCGCCAGCACGCCGGCTGGCTGACCGAGGAGATCGCCGGCGTCGCGCATGCTGTCGCGGAGTCCGCTCCCGAGACGCCTGGCGCCAGCAGGGCGCCCGCTGCCGCGAGGAGCAGCGCCGCCGTGCGACCGAGCCCGTCTGCCAAACGACGACGGGGGCTCGGATGCCGCAGCATGAAGCCACCATCGGCTCGCCGGGACGCAGCTGCGACCCGTTCGGCGGGCGCCTCCAACACATGTCCATCGGACGGGCGGGGCTCACGATCGGCGCACGCGGGACGCGACCCGCCCGCGCGCCGGATCGCGCAAAGCGAATGAGGGCCTGGCCCTGCGGGGTGAGCCTTCCGTCGGGCAGCTGCATCGACCAGCCACCGCCGGTTCGCTGCCAGAGGATCAGGGCGCGCAGCCAACCTGCGTCATGCATCCTCTGGGCCGCGCGCAGGACGTCGGTGAGCCACCGGGCGGTCGTGGGGGCCGGACCGTCGACGGTCGGTGTGTTCTGATCGCAGTGAGCGCCCCCGAGGACGTCGGTGGCGCAGAATCCGATCTCGGAGACGATGAGGTTGCCGGCTCCGGACGCCATCTGGCCACGTAACCCGGGCACCTCGGCGATTCCGTGCGCGCTCGACGCCGGGGGCCCGTACGGGTGCAGGTTCCAGGCCTCGATCGGCCCGCAGGACCGCGGTCCTGGCCGCAGGCACGGCTGCGCCGCATAGAGGTCAGGGATCCACGACGTCTGATCGGTCAGCACCCCCGTGGCCGGGACGTAGATCGACGTCAGCGGTATCCCGGCCGCCCGGGCCGCCGGCAGCAGCACCGCCAGGACGGCGGCATGCCGAACGGCTGCGACGGCGCCGGACGGGGTGCCGGGTGGCGGCGCCCAGTCCCATGGCTCGTCCATCGGCTCGAAGATGACCCTCTGGCGCGCATCCGCCCGCTGGATCGAGAGCGCCGTCTCGATGAAGGCGTGGACGTACTCGGCGGTGTAGGCCGGGCTGTCGGGCAGGCACAGATCGCTGGTGTTGGGGTTCGTCGAGCATCCAGAGGGGCCGTGGGCGGGATTGATCACGACGTCGGGCACCATCCCGGCTCGTGTCGAGGCGCGCAGGCCGTCGCGCAGCTCCGGCGAGCTGTTGACGGTCACGCCCGCGGCGAGGTCGAAGCTGCCCAGGCGGTCATAGACGACCCCGAACCGCGAGAAATCGATGATGTCTCCCGCACCCCGAACTGCTGTTGTAGTTGAGGCCGAGCCAGTCGCGAGGCACCGGTGGGCCGATCGAGGTCTCGGTGGTGGTCGTCGTGTCCGCCTGCGTCGTGGTCGCGTGTGAACCACCACCGCAGCCCAGACAGAGAACCGCGACCAGCGGCGCGGCCAGAATCGCAGCGAAGGGTGACCGTCGCGCGGCCCTTCGATACACCGTGTGCCGGCGTCCAGACGCCCGCCGGCGGACCGCTCGATGCAGCGTCGACATCATGGGACGCTCAGACGCCCTTCGCTAGACTTGCCCCGCTCCCCGTCCGTCGGATCAGGCCGAATGACGCGCAATCGCCGGCCACGCATCCTAGCTCCTGGACGCGGGCTGGACGCCCGGCCGGAGGGTTTCGTCATGACAGAGAACACGACCGTGACCGATCAGGGACGGTCGATCGCCGGTAACACGATCCTGTTGCTGCTCAGCCAGATCTTCGGCGGGTTGTTCACCGCTGCGCTCACGATCTTCCTGACGCGAAAGCTGGGGTCGCACGGTTACGGGATCCTCGCGCTCGCCCTCGGCGTCGGCGGGCTCCTGCTCCTGCCGTCGGATTTCGGCATCTCCTATTCGATCGGGCGGTTTGTGGCCGACCATCGTGATGATCGCCAACGGGTGCAGTCGGTGACCGCCGCCGCTCTGGGCCTGAAGGCGGTTGCCGCCATCGTCGTCTCAGCAGCGCTGTTCGGCCTGGCGTCACCGATCGCCGGCTGGTACGACCTGCCCGCGCTCGCCTGGCCGATCCGGGCGATCTCGGTCGCGCTGCTCGGTCAGAGCGTGATGCTCAGCTACTCGGTGTTCGTCGCGGTCGGGCGCGCCGATCTCCGGATGCGTGCGGTGTTCGTCCAGAGCGCGGTGCAGTGCACCGCGGCCATCGGCCTGGTCGTCGCGGGTGCCGGGGGTGACCGGCGCCGCGCTCGGGTGGGCGATCGGCTACCTGACCGGCGCCGGGATGACGATCTTCCTGCTCGTCCGACTGCTCGGCTCCCGGGTCCTGCCGCGGACGCTGCACCTCGGTCCCGACGCGCGGCGAATCGGCGCGTACGCCGGAGTGCTGTTGATCGTGGAGGGCACCTTCACGGTCTTCAGTCAGGTCGACGTCCTGATCATCGGGTCCTTTCTCGGCGCCGGCGCGGTGGGCATCTTCAGCGCGCCGCTGCAGCTCATCAATCTCCTGGCGTACCCGAGCCTGGCGATCTCCTCAGGGATCGGGCCGCGCCTGTCGCGTGTCGCGCGGGGAGGGCCCGACGCGCGCGCGTTCCTCATCGGCGTCAGGCTCATGATCATCCTGCAGAGCGCGATCACCGCGCTCGTGCTCGGCTGGGCGGGCCTGATGGTGCAAGTCGGACTCGGGCATCAGTACGCCCACTCCGTCGTCGTGCTCCGCGCGCTCGCCCCGTTCGTGTTCCTCAACGGCATGGGCGCGCTGGTGTCGATCTCCGCCAACTTCCTCGGCGAGGCGTCAAGCCGGCTGCCCGTGGCGATCACGACGGTGCTGATCAACATCGGGCTGGACCTGATCCTGGTGCCGCGCCTCGGGGTGATCGGGGGGGCGATCGGCACCGATGTGGCCTACCTGCTCTACGCGCCGGCCCACCTGTACATCTGCCGGCGAGTGCTGCGGATCGATCTTCGCCCGGCCCTGCTGACGTTTCCTCCGGACGGCGCTCGCAGGGGCGCTGATGACCGGAGTGCTGCTCTTCTTCGGTGATTCGATCGCGGTCTCGAGCGTTCCGCGCACCGCGTTCGGCGGCGCGCTCGGCGTGGGGGTGTTCGCTCTTGTCCTCTATCTCACCGGCGAGGTGACGATCGACGACCTGCGCCTGGTGCGCGGCAGGTTCAGCCGGTGACCGTCCCGAACGGCGGCCGGCGCTCCCGTGGCGCCATCAGCCTGTGCTCAATGGCGAGCGTCTCGTAGAGCTCGGCGAAGCGCAGCACGATCGAGTCGATCGAGACGACCGAGCTCCGCTGCGCGGCGTCGGCGATGCGGCGCCGTAGTCCCGGATCGCTCAGAAGCGCGATGATCGCCTCAGCGAGGGCCCGTGGATCCCGGCGCGGGACCAGCCGGCCGGTGACCCCGTCCTCGATCATGTCGACCAGGCCGCCGACGGCGGTGGCGACCAGCGGCGTCCCGAGGGCGAAGCACTCGAACGCGACCAGCGGCGTTCCCTCGTAGTCGGACGAAATGACGGCGAGGTCGGCCGCTCGCAGGATCTCCTCGACGTCAGCGCGACGGCCGAGGAAGTGAACGCGCCGGGCAAGGCCCAGGCGCCGAGCGTGCTCGACGAGCTCGGCACGGGACTCGCCGTCGCCGGCGATCACCAGATGCGCGTCCGGGATCGCCTGCACGACCTGGGACAGGGCGTCGAGCAGCACCGAGAGTGCCTTCTGCGGACGGAGTACGGCCGCGGCCGCCAGCAGGGGCGCCGAGCGGTCGATCCCGATCTCCTGGCGGACATCGCCGCCCACGCGGGGACGCGGGATGTAGGCGGTGGGGATCATCACCACCTTCTCGGCCGGCACGTGCTCCACCGACACCATGCGCTCGGCGTCCTGGGCCGACACCGCCACAAACCGGGTGGCGAGACGGCCGATCACGTGGCCGTCAAGCCACCGCCTCAGCGGCTGGCCCTCGTAGGACCAAGTGTGCTCCTGGGCGATGATCACCGGCGTACGACAGGCGGATCCGATCACGCTCCCCCACAGATTGGACCCGAACATATGGGCATGCAGGATGTCGAACCGGTGCCGGCGCAGAAGGCGCGCCAGCCCGCCCCACCGGTGGATGTCCAGCTTGGCACGGCGACCGAGATGCGCATGGCCCACGCCGGCGTCCTTCAGCAGCGACAGCGCCTCCGGCTGAACGTGCCGAGTCGAGCACATCCACAGCTCGAAACGATCGCGCGGCAGATGAGTGGCCAGAGCCACCGCGAACCGCTCCGCGCCGCCGGAGACCGCGACGTGGTCGATCAGCGACAGCACCCTGAGACGTCGCGGTGAGCTCACCTCATGTCGCCGTTTCGGGCTGGATGCGCGCCAGCTTGAACATCGCGAGTCCGATCGCGAACGCCAGCCAGAACTGCTTGAGCTGAAGGTCTGGAAGGAAGAAGTCGGACGCCACGTAGGCGATCAGCCCCAGGATCGTGCAGCGCGCCAGCAGCTCGAGCTCGCGATCTCCGAGACGCTCGAAGATGTGCGCGGCACGCAGGATGACGACGATCGCCCCGACGAACACCGCGACCAACAGGATCAGCCCCGGAATGCCGAGCGTCGCGAGCAGTCTCCAGATAGACGTTGTGCGCAGGCTCAGGCGTCGTGATGATGTAATTGCCGGACGCCGTCAGGCCCGGGCGGTCGAGGTACTGGCGCGATGCGTTCTGGAAGTTGCCTGTGCCGACGCCGAGGATCGGGTTGGCCTCGAACATGCGCCAGGCCACGGTCCAGATCGTGCTCCGTCCGGTGGTGTTGGAGCTGGTGACGCGGCTCGCGCGGCCGGCCGGCGCGATGAACACGAAATAGCCCACCACCACGACGACTCCGATCACGAGCAGCCGGACGGCCTGCCGGCGCCAGCGACCGCCGAACGCGACCCCGGCGAGGAGCGCGGCGGCGAGCGCCAGCAGGCCGGAGCGCGACAACGTCTGAATGATGCCGATGAACGAGAGCAGCGCCGCGGCGAGGACGAGGACCCGCAGCTTGGCCGAACGCACGGCCACCAAGCTCAGACCGGCCGCCATCATCAACGCAGCGGCCAGATCGGTGGCCGTCTGGTTGGCATCGCCGGCGGCCGAGGAGAAGCGCCCGGCCTGCGCGGCAGAGGTGGACAACGGGTGGGCGAGGCCGTAGAGCGCCGTGACGATCCCGCCGACGAGGAACCCCGCGACGATCACATAGGCATCGCGGCGAGAGTTGACCGCTCCGTAGACGACCGGGATGAGCAGCAGATCCAACACGTCGACGAACACATACCTCAGGGCGATGCTCGAGCTCACCGCCCACATCGCGCTGATCGTCGACCAGGCGAGGAACGCGACGATCCACGCGAACAGCGTGGAGTGGTTGCCGATGACCGTCTGGCCGTCCCGGCGGCCGGAGGTGGCGCGTCGCAGCGCCCAGGACACGATGAGCAGCAGGCCGATGACCTTGTCGAAACTGAGCGCGCTGCTCCCGGAGGTGATGTCGCTGAGGAACGAGAGCGCCGCGAAGATCGCCACCCCGAGCGCGAGGTCCGCGAAGACGAGGATGACGAACCCGATCCCGAGCACCGCTTCGATGGCGTACTTCGGGCTGACCCCCGCGACGATCCCCACGACCGCGCTGGCGATCACCGCACCGGCCACCAGCCAGGTGGCGACAGCCCCCCCGCGACGGTGAAGGAGCGCCGTCACCGCCGGCGCGGCTGGCTCAGGCGCGCACCGGCCGGGACGGCCGACGGTTCGGTCTGCCAGCTCGCGGTCTCGGCGGTGAGGTAGTAGCCGTATCCGGATCCGCTCTGCTCGCGAACGCCCACCAGGATGATCCCGCTCGGCTGGGTGCGCTGGCGGCCGAGCCGATCCCACGCCTCCGTCAGCTTGGAGAGTTTGGTCTGTCCCACCCTGACCACGAGGAGCACCTCGTCGACCGCCTGGGCGAACGGCAGCGCGTCGCTGACCGTCGTCAGCGGTGGCGAGTCGATGATGACGACGTCCGCGAGCTGCTCGGCGGCTGCGACGAGTTCCTCGGCGCTCGCCGGAGACAGCCGGTTGGCGTGCTCGACGCTCTGGCCGCGCGCGGGGAGGATACGCAGGCGGGTCGGGCCGAGTCGCACCTCCCGCAGGGCATCGGAGAGCGCGATCTCACCACTGAGCACATCCTCGGTGCCGTATCCGGCTTCGCCCCCGAGCGCGCGGCCGATCGCCGGGCGCCGCAGGTCGGCGTCGATCAGGATCACGTCGGCGCCGCTCTGCGCGAACATCGCAGCCAGGGTGATCGCGCTGGTGGACTTCCCCTCTCCCGGGGTCGCGCTGGAGACCAGATAGGCGCGGCCCCGGGTCGATTCGGGTCGCGCCCGCAGGGCGGTGCGCACGGTCCGGTACTGCTCCAGGGCGGCGGCCGAGAGATCCATCGGCATGAGCGGCCCGACCCGCGCCGCTCCGGTCCGCTGCGGGACCTGAGCCAGGACAGGCGCGGCTCCGAAGCGCTCGCGCAACTCACCCTCGCGCCGGACGGGCGGATCGAGAGTCTCGATCCCGAATGCGGCGGCAACGCCGATCAGGAGGCCGATGAGGAGTCCGGCGACGAGCGACAGGCTCGTCTTCGGTGACGTGGGCGCCGACGGCAGGGTCGCCGGGGCACTCACCAGGATCGTGTTGTCCGGTCCGTTCTGGAGCACCTCCAGCTGCCCCAGAAGGTCGGTGGTCGTGGCGGCGGCCGTGGCGGCCGTCGAGCCCTGGAGCGCTGCCTTCAGCTGCGGGATCTCGCGCGCGATGTAGGTGTGGAGCTTGGCGGTGCGCACCGCCACGACCTGGTTGGCGAACGCGTTGACCAGGCGCTGGGCCTGTCGCGGATCGGAGGAGCTCGTCGACACCGAGAGGATGTTTGCCTGGTCGGTCGGCACCACGGACACCGAGTTGAGTATCTGAGCGGCCGTCTTCCTTGAGTGCAGGGCGATGGCCGTCGCCTGCGCGATCTGCGCGGTGTGGGCCAGCGACGCGGCCGTGAGCACGTCTGTCGTCGGGTTGCCGCTCGCGTGCAGCAGACCCGGCACCGCCTCCAGGGCCGAGTCCGTCGGCGGCATCGCCTGGACGACCATCTGCGCGGTGGCGGTGTAGGACTTGGGCGCAAGCTTGACGTAGGCCACTGCTGCGGCGAACGTGACGATCATGCACAGCAGGATGAGCTTGACGTGAGCACGCAGCGTTGCGTAATACTGAGCCAGGCCGGTCGACTCGCGCCCGCGCATCTGCGCGTGCATCGGAAGACGCTTGCATGAAGGTCATTATGGCATCGCCTCGGTGAGGTTCAGTCGCTCTCGCGGAAGCGCAGGATCTCTGCGACCGTCAGCGCGAGGATCCGAAAATCGAGTCGCAGCGACCAGTTGAGGATGTAGTAGTTGTCCCATTCGACCCGGTCCGCGATCGAGGTCTGGCCACGCAGGCCATGGACCTGAGCCCAACCGGTGATCCCGGAGCGGACCCGGTGGCGGTTCTCGTAGCCGACCACCTCGAGCCGGAAGCGGGCGACGTACTCCGGTCGCTCCGGGCGCGGGCCGACGAGACTCATGTCGCCGCGGAGCACGTTGATGAGCTGCGGCAGCTCGTCGACCGAGAGGTCGCGCATGATGCGGCCGATCCAGGTGCGGCGGTCGAGTCCCTCGACGCCGCCCGGAGCCTGGCCGGCGGCGAGCACGAACGTCGTCCGCGCGGCCTCGGGGGGCGCGAGGCGCATCGAGCGGAACTTGAGCACGTCGAACTCGTGGCCGTCGCGACCGACGCGCCGTTGACGGAACAGGATCGGGCCGGGCGAGGAGAGCTTGATCAGCACGGTGAGCACCACCAGCAGCGGCGAGGCGAGCAGCAGGCCGATCGCCGCGCCGGTCCGGTCCAGCGCATGCTTGACCGCGAACTGCCAGCCGTGCGGGTCGACCGTGTGCAGGGTGAGCAGCGGCAGCCCGCCGACGTGGTCGAGCGTCGTGCGCTCGTTGATCGCCTCGTACATGCGCGGGATCGAGCGAGACCTCGACGCCGAGCGCCTGGCATTCGCGCACGCGCGGCGCGAGCACGTGGTCGGGCTCGGAGGAGAAGGCGAGGATCACGTGGCGCGCCCCGGTGACGCGCACGGCCTCCGACAGGCGCTCCAGCCCGCCGAGCACCGGGACCGGCGCGGCCTCGGCCCGATCGGCCGTGATCGAGAGCGGGTCGGGGTCGAGCAGTCCGACCGGCCGCAGGCCGTAGCTGCGGTCACCGAGCAGCCGTCTCGCGAGATGGCTGCCGATCACGCCGGCGCCGATGATCAGCGTCGGCGTCGCGTAGACCTCGCCCGAGACCGCACGGCGGCGGACGACCAGCAGCATGTAGCGGGCCACGCTCAGGTACACCGAGGCGTACAGCCACAGCCGCACCGACATGGTGAGCGGCCGGGCGACGCCGAAGATCGCGGCCGCGGCGATGACGAGCATCGTCGCCAGCGAGACGCCCGCGAGCACCGTGACGACCGTGTCGACGAACGTCGCCTTCAACCGCTCGCTCGCCCAGCCGCGCGCCCGCAGCACGACGAGCGTCACCAGCGGGTAGACGCCCGCGAGGATCAGATCGCCGGTGGTGTAGAAGTCCCCGTCGACGACGAGCGCGGCGCCCGTCGCGGCGTAGAGGACGAGCAGGTCGAGGCTCAGCCGCAGCCGATTCCATGAGCGCGCGTCGAACCTCATGTGCGGTCCGATCGTGCGAATCCGTCCGTCGACCGTGGCAACGCCGCGGCTGAGGTCTTCAGGAACGGCAGGGTCGGAGGAAATTGGTTGCGCTTCCTGCGCCCCGGACCGGGGCGCCGCCGGTCGACTCGACCCAGACACTCCGGTCCCACTTCTCTCAATGGTCGGGACGGCGTCCGGAATCGGCGATTCTACCTCCGCGCGGGGGAGATCTCGAACCGGGTGGCTGACGTGACGCGACGCGTCCGCGGGGCGCATCTGTGTCCATCGACGCGGCGGGCCGTCGTCTTGAGCGGTGCCTCGGGCGATCGACGCGCGGACGAGCCCTCCGACGCGCCGGATCGGCCGTCGCGCGCCCGGTGAAGCGCTACGATCTCCACGTGGCTTCCCGGCACCTCGAGAATCGCCCGGGACGGACCCCGGTCCTGCGCAAGGTGGGCGCCGGCCTGTGGGCGCTCGACAACATCCTCTGAGCGAGGTTCGCCCGTGAGCGGCGGTGGCTACGGCCTGCTCGTGATCCTGTTCTTCTTCGGCCTCGCCGGAGGGATCGTGGGACGGATGAAGGGCAGCTCGTTCGTGCTCTGGTTCCTCGTCTCGTTCTGCGTGCCGTTCATCGGGCTCGCCTGCGCGGTGCTCTACCGTTACGACAGCCGCGAGCTGCGCCGGCAGTGCCCGCGCTGCGGCCGGGTGACCAAGCTGCATGACGCGATCTGCGTCGTCTGCGGCGAGGAGCTGGAGTTCCCCGATCAGGCGATCTCCTCCGAGCGGCACATGCGCCTGCGGGCCGGCGGTCCGGGGCCCGTCGGGCCCGGCCCGGTCCAGTAGACTCACGCGTCCGTTCAGGCGGCGCCCGCCGCGTCCTGCGGGCGTCCGTCTCGGAGCCACCGTTGTCTGAGAGGAGGGACGCATGCGCGCTGTCGACGCACTGATGGAATGCCTGAAGGCTGAGGGTGTCGACGTCGTATTCGGCCTTCCCGGTGGCGCCAACCTCCCGACCTACGACGCGTTCTACGACGCCGGCATCCGCCACATCCTCGTCCGCCACGAGGCCGGCGGCGGCCACGCCGCCGAGGGCTACGCCAAGGCGACCGGCAAGGTCGGCGTCGCGCTGGCCACCAGCGGGCCCGGGCGCGACCAACCTGGTGACGCCGATCTGCGACGCGATGATGGACTCGGTGCCGGTGGTGTTCATCACCGGCCAGGTGCGGACCCACCTGCTCGGCACCGACGGCTTCCAGGAGGCGGACACGATCGGGATCACGATGCCGATCGTCAAGCACAGCTTCATGATCCAGCACCCGATGGAGCTGCCGCGGACGATCCACGAGGCGTTCCACGTCGCGCGCAGCGGCCGTCCGGGCCCGGTCGTCGTCGACATCCCGCAGGACCTCAGCCGCGCCGACATCCCCTACGAGCCCGTCGAGGACGTCCACCTGCCCGGCTACCAGCCGACCACCGACGGCAACCAGAAGCAGATCCGGCTCGCCGCCAAGGCGCTGGCCAACTGCCCGCCGGCCGGTGATCTACGCCGGCGGCGGGGTCGTCTCCGCCAACGCGTCCGCCGAGCTGGTCGAGCTGGCGACGGTCGACCGGTTGCCGGTCACCTGCACGGTGATGGGGCTCGGCGGCGTTCCCGGCGCCGCACGCGCAGTGGCTCGGCATGCTGGGCATGCACGGGACCCGCACGGCCAACTACGCGATGGACGAGGCCGACCTGATCGTCGCGGTCGGCGCCCGCTTCGACGATCGGATCACCGGCAAGCTGTCGGAGTTCGCGCCGCGGGCGAAGTTCATCCACATCGACATCGACCCGGCCGAGATCTCCAAGAACGTCCCGGCCCACATCCCGATCGTCGGCGACGCCAGGAACATCCTGCCGCGGCTGACCGCCGAGTACCGGGCGCTGGAGCCGGACCCGGCGCGGCTGGAGGAGTGGTGGTCGCGGATCCACATGTGGCAGGAGCGCCACCCGCTCGCGCTACGAGGACTCGGCCGACGCGGAGATCAAGCCGCAGTACATGGTCCAGGCGCTGTACGAGGCCACCGGCGGCGACGCGATCGTCTGCTCACGACGTCGGCCAGCACCAGATGTGGGCGGCGCAGTACTACGACTTCCCAGCGCCGCGGCGGTGGATCAACTCCGGCGGCCTGGGGACGATGGGCTTCGGGCTGCCGGCGGCGATGGGCGCGAAGGTCGGCTGCCCGGATGAGACGGTCGTCTGCATCGCCGGCGACGGCTCGGTCCAGATGAACATGCAGGAGCTGGCGACGTGCTCGCAGGAGGGGATCGCGATCAAGGTGTTCATCATGAACAACGGCTACCTCGGCATGGTCCGCCAGTGGCAGGAGCTGTTCTGGGACAAGCGCTACAGCCAGGTCGACATGGGCCAGTGGCCGGACTTCGTCAAGCTCGCCGACGCGTACGGCGCCACCGGGATCCGGCTCACCGACAAGCGCACGCTCGTCGACGACATGCGCGAGGCGATCGCCACCGACGGGCCCGGTGCTCGTCGACGTGCGCGTCACCCGCGAGGAGAACACGTATCCGATGATCGCGCCGGGCCAGGCCGCGCGGGACATGGTGGGCTGACCGCGATGGGTGAGCCAGCCACCAAGGAGGTCCTGTCGCTGGACGAGCTGGAGGCGGCGGTCGGCCTGCGCACCGGGCGCAAGCACATCCTCTCGATCCTGGTCGAGAACAAGCCGGGTGTCCTGACCCGGATCGCCGGGCTGTTCGCCCGCCGCGGCTTCAACATCGACACGCTCGCCGTCGGCCCGACCGACGACGAGACGGTCTCGCGGATCACGCTCACGCTCGACGGGGCGGTGCACCCGATCGACCAGGTCACCAAGCAGCTGCACAAGCTCGTCAACGTGCTGAAGATCCGCGACCTGGAGCCGGCGGAGACGCTGGCCCGGGAGCTGGCGCTGTTCAAGGTCTCACGCCGACGGCGTCGACGCGCGCCGAGGTGATGCAGATCTGCGAGATCTTCCGCGCCAAGGTCGTCGACGTCACCAAGCGCTCGCTGATCGTCGAGGTCACCGGCGACTGCGACAAGATCGACGCATTCGAGGCGGCTGGTGCGGCCGTTCGGGCTGATCGAGATGGCCCGGACCGGCGAGATCGCGATCTCGCGCGGTCGCAGCGAGACCTGATCGCGTCAGCGTGGGCGGCCCGCGGCGGTGACAGCGCGCCGGCGCTGCAGACCCCAAGCGGCCCGGGTGCGCAGCCGGTGCAGGGTGACCGAGGTCTTCAGGCGAAACCGGCGGTCGTCATCGCGGTGATAGACGCCGACGCGTGGCCACAGCAGTGGATCGTGGCGGTTGAAGTCGCCCGGCAGCGCCGCGGCGGTCGTGTACCCGGCGGTGCGAACCG
>CAVPBY010000006.1:0-33481 GCA_963702225.1 uncultured Solirubrobacteraceae bacterium
AGCGCGTCGAGCCCCGCGACCTTGTAGGCCTCGGCCAGCGTCGGGTAGTTGAACACCGCCGAGACGAGGAAGTCCAGGCCGCGCCTCGCGATCCATCAGCGCCTGGCCGATGTGGACGAGGTCGGTCGCCTGGGCGCCGATCACGTGGACGCCGAGCAGCCGGCGGTCCTCGGGGGAGACGAGGATCTTCAGCAGGCCGTCGTCCTCGCGCATCATCATCGCCTTGGCGAGCTCGCGCCACCAGGCGACGCCCGCACATACGGGACCGCGGCCTCGGTCAGCTCCTCCTCGGTGCGCCCGACGAACGAGATCTCCGGGATCGAGTAGATCCCGATCGGGACGAGGTCGGGCAGGTGGTGGACGGGCTCGCCGAACGCCGCCAGCGCCGCGATCCGCCCCTGCTCCATGCCGGTCGCCGCCAGGCCGGGCGGTCCGGCGACGTCGCCGACCGCGAAGATGTGCGCGACCCCGGTGCGGTACTCCTCGTCGACCTCGACGCGGCCACGCCGATCGCAGTCCAGGCCCGCCCGGTCGCAGGTCCAGCCCTTCGGTCGCGCCCTGGCGTCCGGTCGCGTACATGAGCGTGTCGGAGACGATCTCCTTGCCGGACTTCAGCCGGCAGACGACGCAGTCCTCGCCCCGCTGCACGCCGACGACCTCCTCACCGAAGCGGAAGGTCACGTTGCGCTTGCGCAGCAGGAAGCGCAGCGACACGCCGATGTCGCGGTCGACGAACGGCAGCAGCCGGTCGCGCGCGTCGACCAGCGTCACGCGGGCGCCCATCGCGGCGAACATCGACGTGTACTCGACGCCGATCACCCCGCCGCCGACGATCGTCATCGTCTTGCAGGCGGCGTAGTCGAGGCCGAGCACCCCGTCGGAGTCGATCACCCGGCGATCGTCGAAGTCGACCCCGGCGGGCCGCGCCGGGTTGGTGCCGACCGCGATCACGATCTTCTCGGCGGAGACGTGCATCTCGCCGCCGTCCTCGTCGCAGCCGGTGAGGTGGACGGTGTGCGGGTCCTCGAACGCGGCCGAGCCGATCAGCAGCCCGACGCCGTTGCGCCGGAACTGCTCGCGCACGACCGCGGTCTCGTTGGCGATGACGTGCGCGACCCGGTCGTGGAGCAGGTGCACCCGGGCCGAGCCCTCGCGCTCGGGATGCAGCGGGTCGGCGAGGTCCGAGCCGCGGGCGGCCATCGACTCGAGGATCGACTGGCGCAGCGACTTGGACGGGATCGTGCCGCTGTGGATGGAGACGCCGCCGATGCGGTCACGGCGCTCCACCACGCCGACGCGCTTGCCGAGTTTGGCGGCCTGGATGGCGGCGCGCTGGCCGCCGGGGCCGGAGCCGATGACGAGGAGATCGAGGTCCATGGTCCGCGCCGGGTGATCGGCCCGTGACGGGGATTATCAACCCCCGGCCGCTGCGGCGTCGCTTGACACGGCTGGCGGCGCTCGGCCGCCGGCTCGGCTATCGCCCCGAGGAGCCGGCGGACCTGATCAGGCAGGTGTCCTGACGCGCCGCGCGGTCCCTATTGGGCGGTGCGCCAGTCCGGCGTGGTCGGCGAGCGCCCGAGCCGGCGGGTGACGATCAGCGAGTCGAGGTGGGCGAGCGCCTCGCCCGAGCCGACGGCCACGCAGGTGAGCGGCGACTCGGCGCGGTAGACGGGCATGCCCGTCTCGTCGGCGACCATCTCCGGAAAGCCGCGGATGAGCGTGCCGCCGCCGGCGAGCAGGATCCCGTCCCGCGCGATGTCGGAGGCGAGCTCGGGCGGCGTCTGCTCCAGCGTGTCCCGGATCCCCTGCAGGATCTCGCGCAGCGGCCCCGCGATCGCGTCCCGGACCTCCTCGGAGTGCAGCGCGACCGCCGTCGGCAGCCCGGTGACCAGATGCCGGCCGCGGACCTCGAGCGGGCTCGTGCTCGCCCAACGGGATCGCCGAGCCGAGCTCGATCTTGATCGACTCCGCGGTGCGCGAGCCGACCGCGAGCTGGTAGACGGAGCGCAGGTAGTGGCCGATCGCCTCGTCCATCTCGTAGCCGCCGACCCGCACCGAGCGGGCGATCACGATCCCGCCGAGCGAGATCACGGCCATCTCGCTGGTGCCGCCGCCGACATCGACCACCATCCGGCCGACCGGCTCCTCGATCGCCACGCCGGCCCCGATCGCCGCCGCGATCGGCTCCTCGATCAGCTGCACGCGCCGGGCGCCCGCGGCCAGCGAGGCCTCCTCGACCGCGCGCTTCTCGACCTCGGTGACCCCCGAGGGGGCGCACACGATCAGCCGCGGGTGGGCCGTGCGGCGGTCGATCACCTTGCGGATGAAGTAGCGCAGCATCTCCTCGGTGACCTCGAAGTCGGCGATCACGCCGTGGCGCAGCGGCCGGGTGGCCGAGATCGTCGCCGGGGTGCGCCCGATCATCCGCTCGGCCTCGTCGCCGACCGCGTGGACCTCGCCGGTCGACACGTCGGAGGCGACCACCGAGGGCTCGGAGACGACGATCCCCCGGCCGCCGACATACACAAGCGTGTTCGCCGTCCCGAGGTCGATCGCCATGTCGTGCACGCCGAGGCTCGGGATGAACGTCCGGCGCGAGTTGTCGCGCCGGGATCCGTCGCGGCGAAGACGCATCGGCTGGAGGTTAGAGCGTGGTTGACGCGGTGTGGAATCTGCAACGAGACCGCCACAATGGAGCGAGATGTCGCTGCGCCCCCACCGGCTCCTCGTCGGGCTGCTGCTGTCGCTCGCCACCTGGACCGCGGTCGCCGCGATCGGCGCCCGCTGGATCGACGACCAGCTGCTGAGCCGCCCCGGCTGGGCGTCGACGAGCCACCGCCTGATCGCCAATCGCCAGGTGCGGCGGGCGATCGCGGCGTTCTCGGTCGACCAGGCGTTCGCCGGGATCGGCACCGACCTCTCGCGCGTGCTGCCCGGCGGACTCGCCTCCGACGCCAACCGGCGGCTGCACCATGCGGGCCGGACGGCGGCCGACTCGGTGCTCTCGAGCCGCGCCGGCCGGCGGGCCTGGCAGCGGGCCTCCGACCAGGCCCAGTCCGACCTGCTCGCCGCGATCGACTCCCCGGGCGCGCGCCGCTCGGTCGTGCTGAACCTCGGGCCGCTGCTCGCCGCCGTCGTCGACGGCGTCGCGGGCAGCGGCGCCGCCCGCGCGGTCCCGGGCAGTTCGCAGCTCTTGACCGTCCGCTCGGCGTCGGCCGGGCGGCTCGTGGTGCTGCGCTCCGGGGCAGCTGCGCGGCCTGCGGACCGGGGTACGGACCGCGCGCACGCTCGGCTGGGCGCTGCCGGCGATCACGCTCGGGCTGTACGCGCTCGCGCTGCTGCTCGGCTACGGCTGGCGCGCGCGGGTGCTGTCGCGGATCGGCTACTCGCTCGTGGTGGCCGGCGGGCTCGCGCTCCTGCTCCGGTTCGTGCTCCAGTACCCGCTGTCGACGCTGTTCGTCGGCTCGCCGACAGACCGGACCGCCGTGCGCGCGGCGTGGCTGATCTCCACCAGCCACGCTGAGACGCTCGCGATCGAGGTGCTGATCGCGGGAGCGGTCATCGCGGTCATCTCCTGGGTGCTCCGCGCCGTGTCGCGCTGACGCCACGCGGGCCGACGCCTCACCGGTTCCCGGTGGCGTAGCGCAAGATCGAGAGGTCGGTCAGCCATTCGACGGGCGCGAGGTCGTCGGTGTAGACCGTGCCGCCCGTGAGCGCCGGACCCAGACGGTCGGCGACCGCGCTCTGGGCCCCGCGGAGCGCCGGCGGCATCGCGATCGTACGCGACGCGATCGACCGACCTGAGAGCGGCGACTGCGAGGCGACGAGCAGGGTGTTGTCGGAGCTGAGGCGATCGCGCATCACGTGAGCGAAGCCGGTTCGCATGGTGGCGGTCACCACGCGCTCGAGCGCCGAGGAGTTGGGCAGATGCCCGACGTTGACGATGAACGTGCCGCCGGGGCTCAGGTGGGCACGGGCGAGCGCGAAGAACTCGCGCGTCAGCAGGTAGAAGGGGATGTAGGGCTGGCGATAGGCGTCGAGGAAGATCGAGTCGTAGTGCGCATGGCTGGCCTGAAGCCACGGCCGGGCGTCGGCGGTATAGGTGTGCAGTCGCGGCCCGCTCAGATGGAAGTAGCGCCGGCCGATCCGGGTCAACGCGCCGTCGAGCTCCACCGCATCCACCCTCGTGTGCGGATAGAAGTGGCCGTAGGCGCGCGCGGTCGTGCCGGCGGCGTCGCCGAGGATCGCGATCCGTCCCGGCGGTCGGGTGGCGCCGGCGGCGAACGGCAGCACCAGGAAATCGTCCCAATACCCACCCGTGAGGTAGCTGCCGGGCCGGTAGAGCGAGTGGATCGCCTCGCCCTCGTTGAGCTGCAGCCAGCGCGTCCCGTCGGGGAACTGCTCGACCCGAGCGTACTGGTACTCGGTCTCGACCGAATCGATGACCCGGCCGCCGGCGACACCGGCCCCGATCGCGGCGGGGGGGACCGCGAGGGACGCCGCGACCGCGACCGGCACGATCCAGAGACGCCACGAGCGAAAGCCGGCAGCTCCGACGACGGCCAGCGACAGGGCGAAGATGAGGAACGTGCGGTGGGTGCCGACGGTGGGGATGAGCAGCAGCGCCGCGAGAAAGGTCCCGACGAGCGACCCCATCGTCGAGATCGCGTACAGGTTGCCGATCGTCCGCCCGGTGTCGCTGATCCGGCGCACGCTCAGCCGGCTGGCGTACGGCGCCACGGCCCCCAGCAGCACGACCGGCACCGCGACGAGCACGAGCACCGCGACCAGCGATCCGAGGAATCCGCCCACCGACAGCGACCCGAGCGCGTTGACCGACAGGCGCAGGAAGGGATCGCCGATGAACGGGACGACTGCCAGCAGCACCGAGGCGATGAGCACGATCGCGCACAGACCGCGGAGGTCCGCCCGCCGATCGGCGAGCCGACCGCCGACGGCGTAGCCGATCGACAGCGCGACCAGGATGGTCGCGATCGTGTTGGCCCAGATGATCGTCGACGCTCCGAAGTACGGGGCCAGCAGCCGCGCGGCGGCGATCTCGGTCCCGAGGCTGGCGCCTCCGACGACGAACGCGATCGCCCGCACGACCAGGAGCGTGCCGGCGGTCGTCTCCGGCGAGGTGTCGACGGCGGCGGTCATGTGCCGCCGTCATCCCGCCCTGCTGGGCGAGGCGTGCATATTGCACGCACCGCGGTCAGCGGTCGCCGGGCAGGATCCGCGGGTACTGCGAGACACGGACGGAGGTGTCCAGCGCGGTCCGGACGATCCGCGCCTGCTCGGTCGCGTGGGCGATCGGATAGCCCTCGCCGGAGGCCGCGCGCTCGGGGCGGCCGACGTAGCCGAAGGAGAGGTTCTCGGGCAGGATCTGCAGCAGCCGTGGGGACATGAAAGCGCGGGCGCCCATGTTGCGCGGCTCCTCCTGGGCCCAGACGACCTCCTCGACGTTCGGATAGCTCTCGATCAGCTGCATGATCTCGCCCTGCGGGAACGGGTAGAGCAGCTCGACGCGGCCGAGCGCGACGCCCGGGTTCTCCTGGCGAAGCGGGGAGGCGGCGAGGTCGTAGTAGACCTTGCCGCTGCAGAGCACCAGTCGTTTGACCTGCCGCATCGACGGCCGGGTCCGCCAGCACCGCCGAGAAGCGGCCCTCGGCCAGCTCCTCGATGCGGCTCGCCGCCTGCGGCAGGCGCAGCAGCTCTTCGGGGTCATGATGATCAGCGGCCGCTGCTTGGCGATCCGCGCCTGGCGGCGCAGCAGGTGGAAGTACTGGGCCGGCGTCGACGTGTTGGCGACGCGGATGTTGCCCTCGGCGGCGAGCTGCAGGTAGCGCTCCAGGCGGGCGGAGGAGTGCTCGGGACCGGCGCCCTCATAGCCGTGGGGCAGCAGCAGCGTGAGCCGTGAGGTCTGGCCCCACTTGGCCAGGCCCGGAGACGATGAACTGGTCGATGATCACCTGGGCGCCGTTGGCGAAGTCGCCGAACTGCGCCTCCCAGAGGACCAGCGTCTCGGGCCCCTCCTGCGAGTAGCCGTACTCGAAGCCGACGCACGCCATCTCCGACAGCGGGCTGTTGTGCAGCTCCATCGGCGCCATCGCGCCCGGCAGGTGCTGGATCGCGCAGTGCTCCTGGCCGGTCTTTGAGTCGTGGAGCACGAGGTGGCGCTGGCTGAAGGTGCCGCGCTCGGCGTCCTGGCCGGTGAGGCGGATCGGGATCCCCTCGGCCAGTAGCGACGCGTAGGCGAGTGACTCGGCGTGCGCCCATAGGATGCGCGGCTTTTCGGCGGACTCCTTGATCGCCTCGCGGCGCTGCTCGAGCTGCTTGACGAGCTTCGGGTGCACGGTGAAGCCGTCGGGCACGCCGAGCAGCTCCTCGTTGAGCACCTGCAGGCGGTCGAGCGCGACCGCGGTGTTGACCTCGGGCGAGGGCGTGCGATCGAGCTTGTACTCGCCGGTGGCGTGCTCGAGCTCCTTGGCGGCCTCGATCCGCTCCTTGAGCTGCCTGGTGGTTCTCGGTCAGCACCGCCCAGACCCCGTCGGTCATCTCGGTCGACTCCTGCTCGGTGACCACGCCCTGGTCGATCAGCTGGCGGGCGAACAGCTCGCGCACCGGCGGGTGCTTCTTGATCACCGCGTACATCTCGGGCTGCGTGTAGGCGGGCTCGTCGGCCTCGTTGTGGCCGAAGCGGCGGTAGCCGATCAGGTCGATCAGCACGTCGTGGCCGAACTCCTGGCGGAAGGCGAAGGCCAGCCGCACGGCGGTGATGCAGGCCTCGACGTCGTCGGCGTTGACGTGGATGATCGGGACGTCGAAGCCCTTGGCCAGGTCGGAGGCCAACGTCGTCGAGCGGGCGTCATCGGGGTCGGTGGTGAAGCCGACCTGGTTGTTCTGGATGATGTGGACCGTGCCGCCGACGGTGTAGCCGTCGAGCGCCTGGAGGTTGAGCGTCTCCGCGACGACGCCCTGGCCGGGGAACGCGGCGTCGCCGTGCAGGACGATCGGGACCGCGGCGTTGGTGTCCTGGTGGGCGTGCGGGCCCTGGCGGGTGGTCTGCGCCGCGCGGGTGGCGCCGGCGACGACGGGGTCGACGAACTCCAGGTGCGATGGGTTGGACTCCAGCCGCACGGTGACCGACTCGCCGCCCAGCAGCTGGTAGGTGCCCTCGGCGCCGTGGTGGTACTTGACGTCGCCGGTCCCGCCCTCGGGGATCGAGGTGATCGGCTCGAGCGTCTTGGAGCCCTCGAACTCGGCGAAGATCGTCCCGTACGGGCGGCCGAGGTTGTGCGCGAGCACGTTGAGCCGGCCGCGGTGGGCCATCCCGATGACGACCTCGCGGGCGCCGCGCGTGCCCGAGAGCTGGATGAGCTCGTCGATCATCGGCACGGTCATATCCAGGCCCTCGACCGAGAACTGCTTCTGGCCCAGGTAGGCCTTGTGCATGAAGCGCTCGAACGCGTCGACCTCGGTGAGGCGCGCAGCAGCGCTTCTGCTCGTCGGTGGTGAGCGGGGTGCGGATACGTGCCCGACTCGATCGCCTCGCGCAGCCACAGCCGCTGGCGGTTGGAGGCGATGTGCTCGATCTCGTAGGCGATCGTCCCGCAGTAGGTCTCCCGCAGCCGCGGCAGCGCCTCGGCGAGCGTTGCGCCGGGGACGTACATGCGCAGGATGTGGGCCGGGATCCGCGCCATGATCTCGGGGGTGAGCCCGAGCGGCCGGGATCGAGCGCGGGTCGCCCCGGCTGGCGGCCGAGCGGGTCCAGGTGCGCGGCGAGGTGGCCGTGGGTGCGGTGCGCCTTCAGCAGCGAGGTGGCGGCCTGCACGGCCTGCAGCAGCTCCTCGTCGAGCTCGCCGCGGCGGCGGCGCGGGGGCGGCCGGCGCGGCGGCGGGCGGCGGCCGCCGGCTGCGGGCGGCGCGGGCAGCTCGGGCAGGTCCACCCCGAGCTCGGCGAAGACGCGCTCGTAGAAGCTCGTTTTCGCCCTGCAGCAGCGCCTCGATCCGCTGCAGGAAGCGGCCGGACTCGGCGCCCTGGATGATCCGGTGGTCGTAGGTCGAGGTCATCGTCATGACCTTCTCGGCGCCGATCGCGGCGCCGATCCGCTCCAGCCCGACCGGATAGGCGATCGAGCCGGTGGCGACGATCGTGCCCTGGCCGACCATCAGCCGCGGCACCGAGGCGACGGTGCCGATCCCGCCCGGGTTGGTCAGCGAGATGTTGGCGCCGTGCAGGTCGTCGGCGCGTAGCGTGTTCGTGCGGGCCTTCTCGACGAGCGCGTTGTAGGCGTCGAGGAACCCCTGGAAGGAGAGGCGGCCGGCGTCGCGGATGACCGGCACCATCAGCGTGCGGCTGCCGTCCTTCTTCTCGACGTCGACGGCCAGCCCGAGGTTGACCTGTCCGTCGTCGACGCGATAGGGCTTTGCGCCGACCGCCTCGAAGTGGTGGGCCATCACGGCCATCTCCTCGGTCGCCACACGCGCGATCGCGTAGGCGATGAGGTGGGTGAACGAGACCTTGCGCTCGGCCGCCTTCAGCTGCTTGCGGCGCGGCGTCGAGCGTCGTCACGGTGAGCGTGCGGAACGAGGTCGCGGTCGGGATCGAGCGGCTCTCGTCCATGTAGCGCGCGAGCGCGGCGCCGCTGCCCTTGATCAGGGTCGGCGCCGGCGGGCGGGGCGGCGGCGGGGGCGGGCGCCGTTGACGTTGTCGGTGCGGCGAGCACGTCGGCCTTGGTGATCCGCCCGCCGCGCGCGGTGCCGGTGACCGAGCCGAGGTCGACGCCCTCGGCGGCGGCGACGCGCCGGGCGACCGGCGAGGCGTGGGCGGAGCTGACGCCGGCGGGCGAAGCGGCCGCCGGGGGCCGCCGCCGGCGCGCTCGAGCCGTTCGCGCCGCTGGGGGCCGAGGCCGGCGGCGGCCGTGCCGGCGTCGGCGGTCATGCGGCCGATCACCTGGCCGACGTTCACCGTCTCGCCCTCCTGGGCGAGGATCTCGGTGATCGTGCCGCCGGTCGGCGCGGGCAGCTCCATGTCGACCTTGTCGGTCGAGATCTCGACGACCGTGTCGCCGTCCTTGACGGTGTCGCCGACCTTCACCGACCACTCGAGGATCGTGCCCTCGGTGACCGACTCGCCGCCGGTCGGGGTGACGATGTCGACCGTCTTGCCGGCGCTCGCTTCGCCGCCACCCGCGTGGGCGGCCTCGGTCTGGGCGCCCGCGGCGGCCTGAGCGGCGGTGGCGGGCTCCGCCTCGCCGGCGTCGGTCGACGCGGCGTGGCGGTGGCGCCGGCACCGTTGCCCGCGGGCGCCGGCCCGTCACCCGGTGCGATCTCGGCGAGCACGGCGCCGACGGTGACCGTGTCGCCCTCGGCCGCACGCAGCTTGACGATCGTGCCGGAGACCGGCGAGGGGACCTCGGCGTCGACCTTGTCGGTCGAGATCTCGACGAGCGTCTCGTCGGCGGCGATCGTGTCGCCCTCTGACTTGCGCCATTCGAGCACCGTGCCCTCGGCGACGGAGTCGCCCATGGCAGGCATCTGAACTTCGACGGTGCTTGTCTCGACGGACATCGGAGGGGTCGGCGCCTCACTCTACTGCGCGGGCGGCGGGCGTCGTGCGCTCCCGATGTCTTCTGCATACAGGAAGCCGAGGCTCCCCGCGAACGGCCCGAGCCCGCCCAGCACGGCGACGGTGACCGCCAGCCAGAACGGGATGATCCGGGCCCGGGCGGCGGCGATGCAGACGAGCGACATGACGATCCACAGCACGCCGTGCCGAGCCCGAGCAGAACGTCTCCGGCTCGGGCTTGCCCAGCGCGAACGCGCAGATGAGCAGCCCGAGGTAGACGCACGAGTGGGTGAACGAGCTGATCTCCAGGCGGCGGAAGGTGACGGTCCGAGCGGTCGAGCGGCGCTCGGCCTACAGGGCCGCGAGCAGCGCCGCGGTGAGCCGCAGCGGCTGGTCGGCGTGCGCCGGCCAGCGGCCCGGATCGGCGGGCCACCACTCGAACTCGTCGTGCTCGGCGTCGGGCGTCACCTGCGCCCCGTCAGCCAGCCACGCCTGCCCGAGCAGCATCGTGATCCCGCCGGCAACCGGATCAGCGCCTCGACGTGAGTCGCTCGGGCTGACCGACCACTCCTCGCCCAGTTCGCGGGCGAGCGTGTCCGCGGGGTTCTCGTCGACCTCGACCGAGCCGCCGCGCCGAGCGCCCAGCGCCGTGCCCAGGTCGCCAGCCACGCCGCGCGGCGCCCGGCCAGCCAGCTGCCCTCGGCGTCGCGCACGACGCACAGCGCTGACAGGCTCCGCGCCGGCGGCGCCGGGCAGCAGGCGCAGCGACCAGCGCACCGGCTGCAGTCGAGCAGCAGCCGGCCGTCCGGGGCGCTCGTAGTCGCGCATCCGCGCCGCGAGGCCGTCGTGGCTCGGCGAGCCGCGGCCGCGCAGCTTCTGCAGCGCGCGGTCGGCGGCCTGCGTCGTCTCCGCCGAGGGGACGTAGGGCTCGCTGTGCCAGCGCACCTGGATCTCGCCCGGTTCCCATGGCCCGCGGGCGAGGACACCGGACTCGTCGACCATGCTCATACCGTATCGGCGGGCGATCGCCGCGGGCGCGGGGGCGAGCCGTCGGCGGGCGGGTCCCAGGCTCGGGCGTCCCGGGCGCGGCCGCCCGCCGTGGCGAGCGCGACCCACCCGAGCACGGGCGCCGCCAGGGCCGCCCGACGAGCAGCACGACCGGCGCGGACATCACGTGCTCGAGCTCGCCGCGATCACGAGCGGGGCGGCGAACCCGACGTACGTGAGCGCGTAGAAGATCGCGGTGAGCGACGCGAGTCGCCGGGCGCGGCGAGCGCCTGCACCTCGAGCAGCCCGGAGACGAGGCAGAGGCCGTAGGCGGCGCCGAACAGGACGTCCGCCGGCAGCACGAGCGGCCAGCTCCCGAGCGCCACCGCGAGCGCGGCGAGCGCCATCCCGCGAGCGCCGCCGCCAGGCCGGCGACCAGGCCGCGTCCGGGGATCGCCCGGTCCAGGCGCCGGGCAAGCGGCTGGATGAGCACGCCGACCCCGAGCGTGAGCGCGGCGGTGAGCGCCGCGAAGCCGATCCGGAAGTCGCCGAGGTCGGCGGCGATCATCGCGGGCAGCACCGCGAACGCGACCGAGGGGGCGAGGAACACCCACGGTGCGGAGGGGCTGACCACCGAGCGGAAGCGGCGGGTGGCGGCGGAGGGGACGAGCACCGAGCGGCGCTCTCCGCTGCGCCCTCGCCCGGCGCCGCGGTCCGGCGAGACGACCGTCTCGGGCGCGCGCAGGCCGGCCGGGAGCACGAGCAGGACGACCGCGAGGTGCGGCAGGTAGCCGACGAGCAGCGGATGGGGCGCCCACTCGGCGAGCAGGCCCGCGACGAGCGGGCCGAGGCCGAACCCGGCGCTGAGCGCGATCGCGGCGCGGCGCGCGCCGGCCTCCGGATCCGCTGAGACGTCATGTGGCGCGATCGAGAGCTCCTTGATCCAGGCGGTCCCGGCGGCGAACGCGGCGCCGCTGGCGACGCCGGCGAGCAGCCGGCCGAGGAACAGCAGCGCGAGCGCGTGCTCGCCCCCCATCAGCGCGGCCGTCGCCACACCGGAGAGCGCGCCGGCGCCGCACGTGATCGCGCGCCGTCCGCGCACGTCCGAGATCGGGCCGAGCACCAGCAACGCGGGGATGAGCCCGAGCGCGTAGACGCCGAACAGCGCGTCGCCGGTGCCCTCGGACAGCCCCTGATGCTGCTCGTAGGCGAGCAACAGGCTCGAGAACTGGTTCGCGCCCCAGCCGACCGCGAACATCACGCCACACACGCGCAGCCACGCTTTCATCCCGGCTCGATATAGCGCCCGGGCGACGCGCCCTGCTCGGCGTCGCGCCCGCGCGTCGCGTATGGTCGCCCGCGTGAGCACCGCGAGCGCCGTCCACCGCATCACCGACGAGGAGGCGCTGCGCGAGCTCATCGGCGGCACCGCGACCGAGACGGTCCACCGCAAGATCTCCGATCACGTCAACGCGGTGACGCGACGGTTCATCGAGGCTTCGCCGTACGTGTGCGTGGCCACCGGGCGGCCCGACGGCGGGCTCGACGTCTCGCCGCGCGGCGACCCGCCGGGGTTCGTGCGCGTGCTCGACGAGCGCACGCTGTTCGTCCCCGAGCGGCCGGGCAACCGCATCGCAGACACGCTCACCAACCTGCTGCACGACGACCGCATCGCGCTGCTGTTCCTGATCCCCGGGATCGGCGACACGTTCCGGGTGCAGGGGCGCGCGATCATCACCGACGACGCGGAGCTGCTCGCGGGCTCGGCCGTCGCGGGCAAGGTGCCGCGGCTCGGGCTGCTCGTGACCGTCGACGAGGCCTACACCCAGTGCCCGAAGGCGTCGCTGCGCTCGACCCTGTGGGACCCGTCGCGCTACGTCGACCGCGCGTCGCTGCCGTCCGGCGGCGAGGTGCTGCGCTCGTTGCGCGACGACGGCTTCGACGCCGAGCGCTACGACCGCGAGCGGGCCAAGCGCTACGCGCGCGGCGTCGGGCTCTACTGACGCGGGGGATCGCGCGTGGGGTCGCCGATCCGCAGGATGCGGTCGATGCGCGCCGCCTCCTGCGCTCCGTCGTGGCTGAGGCGCTCGTCGGTGACCCGCAGCGTGCGGTAGCCGTGCGCGAGCGCGTCGGCGTCCTTGGCGCGGTCGCGCTCGAACGAGTCGCGGCTCGAGTGAAACGACCAGGAGTCGACCTCGACGATCAGCCGCTGCTCGGGGTAGAGCGCGTCGACTTCACGGCCGTTGTGGGCGAGCGTCGCGCTCGTCTGCGGCATCGGCAGGCCGTGGCGCGCGGTGAACCGGCGGAACGTGTCCTCCAGCCACGAGCGGGTCGGGCGCTCGGGGTCGCGGGCGTTCTCGCCGCCGAGCAGCCGCTCGACGCGCCGGCTGCGCCCGCACAGCTCGGCGAACGCGCCGCTGCGCAGGTGCCCGGCGATCCGCAGGTCGTTGACCAGCCGCACGAGCTGGGGGTCGGCGAGGCGCTGTTGCAGGTCGAGGACGGTCCGCACCGGCGAGGTGACGGGGATTCCCTGGTGTTGCGCGTGTCGCGGCCGCCGAGCGTCCGGGACCGATGGGCCCGGATCCGAGGCCGGCGGCACTGCCGGGGTGAGCTCGCACCTGGGGCGTGCGCGGCCACCCGCCCGCGCCCCACAGCGCCGCCGCCGACGCGTGACTGAGCACGGCGCCCTCGCCGCACGCGAGCACCGCGGCGAACGAGCGCGCGTGGACGTGCCGCGGCACGTGGCCGACCGCGTAGACGCCCGAGTGGACCCGGATCGCCAGCCACGCGTCATCTGGCTGCGGATCCACTCCGGGCCGGCGCCGCGGGCGAGCAGGTGCGTGCGCTTGACGTAGCCGAACTGGCGATCCGCGAGTTCTGAGATCTCTGTTCTGGGAGGACACTTTCTGGGCACCGGTGCTCTCTAGAGCCTCCGCGGCCGCCGGATTCACCCCCGTCCAGCGAGCGGATCGTCAAAAACTGTCCCGCCAAGACAGTTCGACGAACCCGCAGTTTGGACGAAGAGGCGGCCTGCCACGGCCCCCGGTCCCCAGTTTTGGAAGAAACGGCGGCCTCACACGGCGCCCCGGTCCCCAGTTTTGGAAGAAACGGCGGCCCCACACGGCCCCGCGGTTCCCCAGTTTTGGAAGAACGGCGGCCTCACACGGCGCCCCGGCCCCCAGTTTTGGAAGAAACGGCGGCCCCACACGGCCCCGCGGTCCCCAGTTTTGGAAGAGACGGGGCGGGGTGGGTCAGGGCAGGCGGGCGCGCAGGCGCTCTGCGGAGGGGCCGAGCTCGTCGGGGAGGCGGGCGAGGAGCTCGCGCCAGCGCGGGGTCCTCGGCGCAGATGGCGGTGAGCTCACGGACCGCCTCGTCGTCGTCGCCGGTCTCGGCCCTGCCGAGGGCGCCCCAGAAGCGGATCTCGCGCTCGCCGTCGGCGAGGGCAGAGGCGCGCTGAAAGCGGTCGGCCGCCGTGGCCGCGTCGCCCCGCGCGGACGCCTCGTCGCCCTCGCTGAGCAGGGCGTAGGCGCCGTGCAGGTCGAGCAGGCGGGCGAGCTCGTCGAGCGGGTCCACGTCGTCCTCGACACGGAGCGAGACGACCGTGTCCCAGGGCTCGCCGGTCCCGGGCACGACGAGCAGGGCGGCCGACTGGCGGCCGCGGAGATCGCCGCCCGCCTCCTCGGCGGCGACGAGCGCGGCGAGCAGCCGCTCGGCGAGCGGGCCCGAGCCCAGAGGAAGGCGTCGAGCATCGCCTCGGGCACCCCGTCGCGGGCCATGATGTTCGCCTGGCAGCTCACGCCGTCGGCCTGGACGTCGCCCGCGTAGCGGATGCAGTTGGGCCCGGTGTGGCCGGCGGCGCCGCCGTCGGCGTCGACCATCGCCACCTGGCGCGCGCCGGCGCCGGGGTCCTGCGCGGTGAGCGCCTGCAGCGCGTCGGCCGCGGAGCGGCCGGCGGCCATCAGCTCAAGGCCGCGCGGGCCGTAGTCCCGCCGCGCGTTGGCCTGGGTGGCGACCGCTCCCACGTGCGGCCGGGCCCACGGCACGACCGAGCCGACGGAGAAGAAGTGCGACTGGACCGCGACGCCGAGCTGTCCGCTCGCCGGATCCCGGGCGACGATCGAGTAGGTCATGGGCGGATCTTGACACCCGGGACGCGGCGCCCGCCACCTTCCCGCCGCGGCCGGGCGACCTCCGGCCCGGGGACGCCGCGGCCGGACGAGTGCCGGCCACGGCGCCCCATGGGCGCGCTACGCCGCCGTCGTTCGGTTGAACCGGCGCAGCGCGATCGGGACGCAGACCGCGAGCAGCAGCAGCGACCAGCCGATCATCGCCAGCTCGGGGTGGTCGAGCTGGAAGGAGCCGGAGCTGTGCACATGTGTGGTGAGCGTGCGGGCGGTGGCGACGAACGCGGACACCGGGTCCCATTCGGCGATCGCCCGCGGCACCGCGTCCATGCCGGAGATCGGGACGAACGTGCCCGCCATGAACGTGAGCGGCAGGATGAGGATGAACCCCATGCCCTGCACGGCGTCGGGCGAGCGGATGAGCAGCCCGAACAGGACGCCGGCCCAGATGAAGGCGAAGATCCCGAGCGCGAGCAGGCCCGCGAGCTCGAAGCCGCCGGCGACGGTGAGGTCGGGGCGCCAGCCGAGCGCGATCCCGAATCCGATGTAGATGGACATACCGAGCACCTGCTCGCAGAACTGGCCCATCACCTCGCCGGTGATGATCGCCAGGCGGTTGATCGGCAGCGAGCGGAAGCGGTCGATGACGCCCTCGCTCATGTCGGTCGCGGTGGCGGTGCCGGCGCTGATCAGGCTGAACGCAATCCCCTGGCCGATGATGCCCGGGAACAGGTAGCTCTTGTAGCTGATGCCCGGCACGTGAATCGCCGAGCCGAACACGTACAGGAACAGCAGGATGAAGATGACCGGCTGCACGGTGACGTCGAGCAGCCGCTCGGGGACGCGCGGGATCGCGCGCAGCGAGCGCCAGGTGAGCAGGCGGGTGTCGCGCACGAAGCGCAGCGGCGAGACCGCCGGCCGCGCGCGAGCCGGGGACGGTGCGACGGCGAGCGACGTCATGCGTGGGCCTCCTCGGTCGCGCGGGTGCAATCGGAACCCGCATCGGGATCGGAGTCGGAGTCGGTCGCCTCCCCGGCGGCCGCGGTGGCGGTGTGGCCGGTGAGCGCCAGGAACGCGTCGTCGAGCGTCGGCCGGCGCAGCGCGATCTCGTCGACCGGCACGCCGGCCTCGGTGACGGCGTCGGCGACCCGCGCGAGGTCGGCGGCCTCCCCGGGCGCGGCCACCGAGATCGTGCGCTGCTCGGCGATCGTCGTGATCTCGAACCCGTCCCAGAGCAGGTCCTGCAGCCGCTCGAAGGCGGCGCCGTCGGCGGCAACGACGTCGACGCGCTGATCGCCGACCCGCGACTTGAGCTCGGCGGGCGTCCCGGCGGCCACCTCGCGGCCGCGGTCGAGCAGCACGACGCTGTCGGCGAGCGCGTCGGCCTCCTCCAGGTACTGAGTGGTGAGCAGCAGCGTGACGCCCTCGGCGACCAGCTCCCGGACCGTCGACCAGACGACCTGGCGGCTGCGGGGATCGAGGCCGGTGGTCGGCTCGTCGAGCACGAGCAGCTGCGGGCGCTCGACCAGGCCGGCGGCGAGGTCGATCCGCCGGCGCTCGCCGCCCGAGAGGGACTTCACCAGCGGTCGCGGAAGTCGACGATGTCGAAGCGCCGATCAGCTCGTCGACGACGCGGCGGGCAGCCGCGCGGCCGTGAGCCGCGAAGCTGCGCCATGAGCACGAGGTTCTCGCGCGCGGTGAGGTTCGTGTCGAGCGCGGCGAACTGGCCGGTGAGCGAGATCACCTCGCGGACGGCGTCCGCGTCGCGCACACGTCGTAGCCGCCCACGGTGGCGCGGCCGCCGTCGGCGCGGTCAGGGTGGCGAGCATCCGGACGGCGGTCGTCTTGCCGGCGCCGTTGGGGCCGAGCAGCGACCACGGTGCCGGCCGGCGACCTCGAGGTCGAGTCGGTCGACGGCGACGAGCTCGCCGAAGCGCTTGGTGAGTCCTTCAGCGTGGATTGCGATATCGGTCATGGCCGCGTAAAAGTACATAGACTGAAGAAATACGTCAAGTGAAAACTTGGCGCCCCGTGATTCAATTACAGTTGGATCACCGCTGATGGCCGAGCCCGCTCGAGACGACTGACCCCTCTACCGAGGCCCGACGAGGCTCAGCACGAGTCGCTCCTCGACGGCCTGATCGGCGAGGAGATGGGCGAGAAGATCGCGGTGGTGATGCGCAGCGTGCGCCGTGCGCAGGAGGCGTGGTACCGCCGCGAGCATCCCGACGAGGGGCTGCGCGAGCGCAAGCGCCGGCTCACCCGGCAGCTCATCTCCGACGCAGCGACGGCGATGTTCTCGACCCGCGGGTTCGATGACGGTGAAGGTCTCCGAGATCGCGCGTCGCGTCGGCGTGTCGGAGAAGACGATCTACAACTACTTCCCGACCAAGGAGTCGTTGGTTCTCGACACCACCGATGAGTTGATCGAGACGCTCAGCGCGGCGCTGCGCGGCCGCGCGCCGGGAGAGTCGATCACCGAGGCCGTCGTGCGAGCCCTCGAGGCCGACATCACTCGCTACGACACCGGCGTCGAGGAACTCGACGCAGATGATCATCTCGTTTCCTGTCGATGATCGAGCGCACCCCGGCGCTGCACGCGGCCTGGTTGGAGGAACACGACCGCCTGGCACACGTGGCGACCGAGGAGCTCGCCAGGCAGGCAGGGGTCGACCCCCGAGAGCCCGAGCCGATCATCGCCGGGCGCGCGCTCGTCGGCCTGCTCGACGTGGGCATGCGCTCACGCGTGCGGCACACGGAACAGGGGCTGCGCGGAGCCGAGCTGCGCGCGGCGGTGGTCGATGACGTGAGCCGGGCGGCCCGGCTGCTTGACACCGGGCTGTGGGCGTTCAACCTGCCGGCCAGCCAACGCGCGCGCGGCCAGGCGGCCGAGGCCGCACGCGCCGCCGAGGAGGCGCGGCGCCAGGTCGTCGTCGCGCTGCGCGAGGCCCGCGCCGCGTGGGATCAGGCCCGCAGCGCGGCGCGCGAGGCGGGCGAGGAGGTGCGGCGCGCCGGCCGCAGGTCCGACCGGTCAGACCGGCGGCCGCAGCGGCGCGGGCTCTGAGCCGGACTCGACCCTCACCGGCTCGTAGAGCTCCTGCTCGGCGACCGCCTCGATCAGCTCCTCGTCTTCCTCCTCCAGCTCCTCGTCGGAGTCGTGGTCGCCGTCGCAGAGGATGCGGAAGTTGCCCGAGGTGCCGCCGTCGGTCTGGATGACGATGCCGGGCAGGATCTCCTCGCCCTCGTCGAAGCCGAGCCGCTCGATGTCGAAGTGCGCCATCCCGATGCCCCACGAGTTGTGATCGGGGTTCTCGCGATCGTGGACGTTGATCGCGATCTTGAAGCTCTGCATGAGCTTGCCCATCGTGGCGGCATCGACCATGGCGCTCAGCTCTCCTACCGGGCTCCGCGCTCGATGATCTCGATCCGGTACTCGTCGGGATCGCGCACGAAGCAGATGCGGCTGCCGCCGTCGCTGACCGTGTAGGGCGGGCGCTCGGGCTCGATCCCCTGCTGCGACAGGGAGGCGAGCGTCCCGTCGAGGTCGGCGGTGGTGATCGCGATGTGGCCGTAGCCGGTCCCGATCTCGTAGGGCTCGGTGCGCCCGAGGTTGAACGTGAGCTCCAGCCGCGGCTCGCCGCCGTCGTCCGGCAGGTTCATGAAGACGTTGATCGCCTCGTCGCGGATCGGCGCGCGCCTGACCTCCTGGAACCCGAGCGCCTCATAGAAGGCGACCGAGCGGTCGATGTCGGTGATCCGGTAACAGGTGTGGACGAGGCTCATACGGTTGAGGAGCGTACCCGTCGGGGTAGGGTGGCCCACATGATCGTCGAACGCTCGATGAGCGACGGCTTCCTCACGAACAACTACATCGTCGCCGACGAGCCCGGGGGCCACGCGGTGATGATCGACGCGGGCGGCCCGGTCGCGCCGCTGATCGAGTTCGTCAGGCGCGGCCAGCTCACGCTCACCCACATCCTGCTCACCCACCACCACGGCGACCACGTCGCCGAGCTCGACGCTGCGATCGCGGCGTTCGGAGACGCGCCGGTGCTCATCCACGAGCTCGAGCGGGCCGAGGTCCCGGCGGCGACCGGCACGCTCGCACCGGGCGAGACGATCCGCACCGGAGCGCTCACGATCGAGCCGCTGCACACCCCCGGGCACACCGCGGGGATGCTGTCGCTGCTGATCGACGGCACCGACGTGTTCACCGGCGACACGCTGTTCAAGGGATCGGTGGGCGGCGTGCGCGCGCCGGGATCGACGAGCTACGCCGACCTGAAGTCCTCGATCATGGACACGCTGATGTCGCTTCCGCGCGAGACGCGCGTGCATCCGGGCCACACCGACCCGACGACGATCGGCGCAGAGCTCGAGCACAACCGCTTCATCCGGATCTGGCGCGGTGTCGACCCCGAGGGCGACGAGCGGTGCGTCGCGCTCGGCGAGCCGGCGACGCTGATCCTGCTCGGCGACGACTACGACGGCGGGCACAAGGCGTGGGTGCGCTGGCCCGACGGCTCAGACGACATCGTCCCCGGATCCCGGGTGCGGGCGACGGCTGACGCCGCCGCCGGGCCCGGCGCCGGAACTAGACTCGGCGGTCGATGCCCAAGGACAAGATCCCACCTCGCGCGTGGGGCGGACGGCGAGGATCGGGAGTCTGGCCGCCAGTCAGGCGCTCCGCCAGGCGGGGACGCGCGCGGCGAACGTCACCCGCACCGAGGAGCGCCGCAGCGCCGCGCTGGAGCGGCGCCACATCGAGGCCGCCGAGCAGATCGTCGAGGCGCTCGGCACGATGAAGGGCGCCGCGATGAAGGTCGGCCAGGTGCTGTCGTTCCTGGACACCGGGCTCGTGCCCGAGGAGTACCGCGAGGAGTTCCAGCGCAAGCTGGGCGCGCTGCGCGACGCGGCGCCGACGGTGACGTTCGGGCAGATGCGCAAGGTGATCGAGTCCGAGCTCGGCGACTCGCTGTCGGACGTGTTCGAGGAGTTCGACACCGAGCCGATCGCCGCCGCGTCGATCGGGCAGGTGTACCGCGCGGTGCTGCTCGACGGGCGCGAGGTCGCGGTCAAGGTCCAGTACCCCGGGGTGGCGGCCGCGGTGCGCGCGGACATGTCGAACCTCGGGCTGATCCTGCGGCTGGTCAAGCGGATCGCGCCCCGGCCTGGACCCGCAGGCGATCGGCGAGGAGATCCGGGCCCGGATCGACGAGGAGCTCGACTACGAGCTCGAGGTCCAGAACCAGCGGGCGCTGTCGCGCATCTTCCGCGACCATCCGTTCATCGTCATCCCGCAGGTCGTCAGCTCGCTCTCGCACGAGCGGGTGATGGTCTCCGAGTTCGTCCACGGGACCGGGTTCGAGGAGCTGAAGTCGCTGCCGCAGGCCGACCGCGACCGGATCGGCGAGATCGTGTTCCGCTTCTACTTCGGCTGCCTGTACCGCCACGGCCAGTTCTCGGGCGATCCCCATCCCGGCAACTCGATGCTGCTCGGTGACGCGCGGATGGCGTTCTTCGACTTCGGCCTGTTCAAGCGGATGCCGCCCGGGACCGTCGAGCTCGAGATGGAGGTCGCGCGGGCGATCATCGAGGGCGACGCCGACACGATCATGCGGCTGGGGACCGACGTCGGCTTCTTCGGCAAGCCCGACAAGTTCAACCCCGACCGCGTGCTCGCCCAGTTCCGCGCGTCGACGTCCTGGTACACGTGCGATCGCGAGGTCCAGCTCACGCCCGAGTACGCGACCCAGGTGATGATCGACATGAGCGACCCGCGGTCGGAGTACTTCGGCGACCTGCGCCACGAGACCGCGCCGGCCGACCACATCTTCGGCCGGCGCATGGAGGTGCTCACACTCGCGGTGATCGCCCAGCTGCGCGCGCGCGGCAACTTCCATCGCATCGCCCGCGAGTGGTTCTACGGCGACCCACCGGCGACCGAGCTCGGCGAGCGGGAGGCCGAGTTCTACGCGTCGCAGCCGGCCTGAGCCGGCCACGGCCCCGACCCGGCCCCGAGGGTCAGATGGTGAGCGGCCGCGAGCCCATCGCGCGCGCCGAGGCGACGTCTGCCGGCTGCCCGGGCTCGGCCTCGCCGATCCGCGCGACCGGCTCGCCGCGGCGCCGCGGCCGCCACACGCGCAGGTACTGCGCGCCCACGTAGGACCCGACGACGATCGCGATCGCGAGGAACTGACCGAGGAACGTCGGCCAGTTGTTGAACAGCGAGAACCAGGTTCCCATCCAGCCGGGCAGTCCGAGCCACGAGACGTGGCCCCAGCCGATCCAGCCCGCGAGCTGCATCTCGTTGACCTCCTCGCCGACCTGGACGATCAGCACGAGCAGCAGCAGCACGCCGGTGATGATGAGCAGCTTCTTGTACGGCAGCCGGGCGTGCATGACGAACGTGAGCACGCCGACCGCGGCGGTGAACAGCAGGCCGAGCACGACGCCCTCGAGCACGACGCCCGACCCGTACACCTCGCGCAGTCCCTGCAGGAAGATCACGATCTCGAACGACTCGCGGTAGACCGAGGAGAACCCCAGCAGCGCGAGGCCGAGCAGCATCCGGCGCCGGTTCGTCTCGGCGTCGGCGCCGCTGAACAGCGAGCGGCGGCGCTTGTTGTGCGACGAGATCCAGCCGGTCCAGTAGACCTTGTGGAAGAACCAGTTCATGACGATCAGCAGGACGACGATCGCCGGGATGCCCGTCGCGGCCTGGAGGGTGAGCCCGTTGCCGCCGAACAGGCCGATGAACCAGACGACGGCGAACCAGGTGGCGACGCCGACCGCCAGGCCGACCGCGCCGCCGGCCGCGATCGGGCGGCGGTAGAGCGTGTTGGCGCCACGCAGGCTGGCGGTGATCGCGGCGAGCACGAGGATGCACTCAAGGCCCTCGCGGAACACGAGGATCGCCGAGTCGATCACGACCGTCGTCGTCCCGAGCCGGTGGGCGCCGGGGGCGGTCGGATTGGTCGTCCCGCCCTGCGCGTGCCAGCCGAAGATCACGGCGAGCACCGCGACCGCGAGCACGACGCCCGTCCAGACGTACATCCAGCGCGACTCGCTGCGGCTCGGGGTGGAGCGGGTGGTGGAGGCAGTTCCTGACACGAAGACCGTTCGCTTCAGGCCGCTCTCCGGAGCGACCTCGCGGCCAGCGTATCAGAGTAAGGGGGCCCTGATTCGGCCGACCTAACCCGACGCCCGTCCCGACCGCGATCAGACGGTCTGGACCTGGAACAGGGACGTCGTGCCGGGCGCACCGCTCGGCAGGCCGGCGGTGATCCCGATGCGCTCGCCGCGGCGGACCCAGCCGAGCTCCACCGCGCGCTCGGCGGCGGCCGCGATGATCTCCTCGGTCACCTCGTAGCGGGGCAGGAACGCCGACTCGACCCCCCACATCAGGTTGCAGCGGCGGATCGTCTCGTGGCCCGGGGACAGGCAGTAGATCGGGACGTTCGGGCGGTGCTGGGAGATGAGCCTGACCGAGCGCCCCGACAGCGTCGGGATGACGAGCGCGGCCAAGCCGAGGTCGCGGGCGGCGGCGCAGGCGCTGTAGGCGATCGTGTAGGCGGGATCACGGGCGTCGCGGCGCACGCGCTCCTCGTTCCAGCGGTCGTAGGGCAGCGAGCGCTCGGTGTGCTCGGCGATCGAGGCCATCATCGCGACCGCCTCGACCGGGTAGCTGCCGACGGCCGTCTCCTGGGAGAGCATCACCGCGTCGGTGCCGTCGAGGATCGCGTTGGCCACATCGGTCGCCTCCGCGCGCGTCGGCCGCGACGAGTTGACCATCGAGTCGAGCATCTGGGTGGCGGTGATCGACGGGCGGGCGAGGGTGCCGGCGGTGCGCAGCAGCCGCTTCTGGACGATCGGGACCTCCTGGATCGGCAGCTCGATCCCGAGGTCGCCGCGGGCGACCATCACGACGTCGGCGGCGCGGATGATCTCGACGTGGTTCTCGACCGCCTGGGGCTTCTCGATCTTGGCGATCAGCGGCAGTCGCGTGTGCTTGCGCACCTCCAGCACGTCGGAGGGCTCGCGGACGAACGACAGCGCGACGGCGTCGACGCCGATCGACTCGCCGAAGTGGAGCATGTCGAGGTCCTCGGCGGGCACCGCGGCCAGCCCCCGCGTCGATCCGGGGATGTTCAGCCCCTGGCGGGTGGCGACCGTGCCGCCGACCTCGACGGCGGTGTCGATCTCGCCCTCGCCGAGGCGGATCGCATCGACGCGCAGGCGGATCGCCCCGTCGGCCAGGTAGATGACGTCGTCGGGATCGACGGCATCGACCAGCCCCGCCCACGAGACCGACATGTGGGTGTGGTCGCCCTCCTCGGTGGAGCCGCAGTTGAGCAGCAGCTTCTCCCCCGGCTTGAGCTCGGCGATGCCGTCGCGGAGCGCCCCGATGCGGAGCTTGGGGCCTGGAAGGTCCTGAAGGATCGCGATCTGGCGGCCGACGGCCTCGGACGCGGCGCGGACACGCTCGGCGTTCTCGGCGTGCAGCTCACGGCTGCCGTGGGAGAAGTTGAAGCGGGCCACGTCGAGCCCGGCCTCGATCAGGCGACGGAGCACCTCCGGCTCACGCGAGGCCGGTCCGATGGTGGCGACGATCTTGGTGCGGCGTGCCATGTCTCCCTTCCGCGTCCCAAACTAGCCGACCGGGCGGACCGTCCCCGTTAGCGACGTGTGAGCGCTCACACAAAGGTGGGGCCGGAGGGGGGCGTGGGGTGCGGGCCCATCCCCTCGCTGCCCGAGGCGTGCGTCGAGGCTGTCGCGGTGAGGAGTTGAGCGCCACCCTGATCGGCGACGGCGACCGCCCCGAAGCCCGCGTCGCGAGCGAGCGCGATCAGCTCGTCGTCGCTGTAGAAGTGGCAGTGGCCGGCGAGGGGCTCGGGCGCGGCCGGGGTGCCACGCAGCTGCGCCGAGACCGTGTAGATGGCCAGGCGGGCGTCGGCGCCCGCGACCCGACGGCACTCGGCCAGGACCGCGGCGGGCTGCGCCAGGAACATGAAGACCTGAACCATCGCGATCGCGGTGAAGGCACCGTCGCCGAACGGCAGCCGCCCGGCGTAGCCCAGGTGGACGTCGGCACCGGGCGCTCGCTCGCGAGCGAGCGCCACCATCTCCCGGCTGTGATCGATGCCCGTCGCCGAGGCGCCGGTTGCCAGACCGTCACGGAGCAGCAGGCCGCCGCCGCATCCGATCTCGAGCAGCCGGTCGCCGGGCCGCAGGTCCAGCGCGGCCAGGACCGGACGGCGAGCGAACCCGTGAACGTCATCGGCGCCATACGTCGCGCGCGCCCGCCGGCCGGCCGGGCAGCGGGCGACGCGATCGGTCAGCCAGTCCTCGAACGCGTCCTCGGGGCGCCCGCTGCGCTGCCAGGCCGACAGATCCTCGTCGCCGAGACCGAATGCCCGCAACCGGCCGGGAATGCCCGACTCGAGGCTCATCGTGGCGATGTCCTCTGACCGGCGCGTTCGTCCGCCGGAGGACGACCGCCGACATCGTCGAGCGGCTCGCCGTCGGCGCTGATCCGGCCGCCGTCGCGCAGGTCGCAGACCAGATCCCAGTGGACCGCCGACTCGTTGACGCCGCCGGTCTCGGGGTAGGAGCGCCCGAGCGCGAGGTGGATGGTGCCCGCCATCTTCTCGTCGAGCAGGATGTGGCCGGTCCGTGCGTCGATGCCCGGGTTGGTGCCGATCCCGAGCTCGCCGAGAAAGCGCGCGCCCTCGTCGGTGGCGAGCGTCTCGCGCAGGTAGTCCTCGCCCTGGTCGGCGCGCGCGTCGACGACCTCGCCGTCGCGGAACCGAAGGCGTACGCCGGTCACCGTCACGCCCCGCGGCCCGGTCGGGATAGTGAAGCGGACCGTCCCGTTCGCCGAGCGCTCGTGAGGGCCGGTGAAGACCTCGCCGGAGGGCATGTTGCGGCGGCCGTCCGAGTTGATCCACGTCCGGCCGGTCACGTCGAGCGTGAGGTCTGTCCCCGCGGCCTCGATCCTGATCGTGCGCGCCGCGGACAGGCGCTCGACGAGTGACTGCTGGCGGGCCGCCAGTTCGCGCCAGGCGTCGATCGGATCGGGACGGTCGAGGTGAAGGGCCCGCGTCACGAACGCCTCGTAGCGGGCCTCCGACATCCCGGCGAGCTGCGCCAGGGCGGGGTCGGCCACAGCGTGATCGCCCAGCGACGCCGGGCGCGCAGCTCCCGCAGGGGCCGCGCGGCGCGGGCGACCCGGGCGATGAGCGCGGGGTCGACGTCGGCGAGCGCGGCCGCATTCGGCGGGCGCCTCGACCCGCAGCTCCGCGTCGATCGACTCCGCGACCGCGAGCTGCGCCGGGGCGTGGCCGTCGAGGTGGCGATCGTCGCGCGTGGGCGTAGAAGTCGGGCGCCCACGCGGGCGAGCCCATGTCCATCACCGGCCACGCGTCGCGGTCGAGGATCGCCGCGTGGACGGCGTCGAGCAACGGCTGCGCGAGGCTCGTCGAGATCACTCGCACCTGCTGGCCGGGGGCGACCTCCAGGCACCAGTCGCACAGCAGCGCGGCGAAGCGGGTCGGATCGATCACGGAGCCTCCATGTCGGGGAAGTTCTCGGCGAGGTGGGCGCGCAGGCTGTCCCGGACGAACTGCGCGCTCGGCGCCGGTGGCCAGCCGGTAGCGCGCCAGGAGCTGCTTGGGGCCGTCGGTGCGCACGCCGGCGATCGTCCACGCGGCCGCCAGGTGCTCGAACAGCAGCTCGGTCGCCCGCTGCCACGCGTCCTCGCGCTCCAGCCCGCCCTGCAGCGTGTCGGCGTAGAGGCGGCGGGTGGCCGGGCTGAGCGCCCCGCGCAGGGTGAGCGCGTTGCCGCCGGGGTCGACGTAGTCGGTCGTCGGGGCGGACGGCTGCTCGGAGCGGCGGCGCCGGTTGCGCTTGCCCATCAGCCGCGTGACCTCAGCGGCGCGCCGGCGGCGGCCCGCAGCTGGGCGGCGACGTCGCCGGTGACCGGGTCGGCGTGACCGGCCCACACGGTGCGCGGGCCGAGCTCGGCGAGCCTGCGGATCGACGCGCGGGCCCGGTCGACGTCCAGGTCGAAGGCGGGATGGGGACGCGCGGCGGTCCCCTGCGACCGGTCTGCACGTCGAGCGTGTAGACGGCGTCGGAGACGAGTGCCAGCCCATCGGAGTCGCGGTAGAGGCCGATCAGCCCGGGCGCGTGGCCGGGGAGCTCGACCACCCGGAAGCCCGCGACCGCGTCGCCCTCGGCGACCGTGCCCGCGATCGCCACCGGGCCGCCGTCCCAGGCGGGCAGCGCCCGTTCGAAGAACGGCCGCGCGTACGGGGCCAGCTTGCCCAGGTCGAAGTAGTCGCGCAGCGAGGCCGGCGACCCGGCCGCCTCGCGCTCGGCGGCGTGGCAGAGCACCGGCGCGCCGAGCGCCGGCGCGGCACCGCGGTGGTCGGCGTCGGCGTGGCCGAGCACGACCCGGGTGATCCCGCCGCGAGCGGCGGCGGCCCCCCGGATCGCCGGCGCCATCCCTTCGATGCCGCCGTCGAACACGGTGACCCCGTCCCCGTCCTCGATCAGGTAGACGTTCATCGTGCGCCCGACGCCGCCGCGGATCACCGACACGCGGTCGGCGATCGGCTCGGGCTCCCCGCCGCTGCTCACGCGGAGGGCGAGGTTCCCGAGGCCCGCCCGGGCAATCTCGACGGGGGTCGCGTCCACTGCGCGGGCGAGTCTACGCGCGCGCCGCCGCGCCGGGAGCGACCTCTATCGTGCCGCGGATGGGGACCCGCGCCCGTGAGAGAGAGTCGGTCGCGGCGAGCGGGTGCTCGCCGGGCTGTGGCGGCTGCGGCTGCCGCTGCCGTGGCCGGGGGTCCCGCACGGCAACGCGTGGGCGATCGCGGCGGGCGACGGGATCGTGCTCGTCGACACCGGCGTGCACTCCGGCGACTCGATGGAGCAGCTGGAGCGCGCGATGGGCCAGGTGGGGCTGCGGGTGGAGCAGGTGAAGCTGCTCGTCATCACCCACGCCCACAACGACCACTGGGGGCAGGCGCTGCCGATCGTCCAGCGCAGCGGTTGCGAGACGTGGGTGCACCCCGCCAGCTCGATGGCGCTCGCCCACCTCGCCGACCCCGAGGCCGAGCTGCGGCTGCGGCTCGAGGTCGGCCGCCAGAGCGGCGTCGCGCAGGCGGCGCTCGACGCCCACGCCGACCGCGAGCTCGGCCGCGAGCCGCTGTTCGCCGGCCCGGTGCAGAGCGCCCGGGACCTGGTCGAGGGGGTGCAGGTGGAGACCGACCTCGGCGTCTGGCGCGTCCACGAGACCCCCGGGCACGCCGCCTCCCACGTCTGCCTCTACCAGCCCGAGCACCGCCTGCTCATCTCCGGCGATCACCTGCTGGGCCGGATCGTGCTGTGGTTCGATCGCGGCGACACGCCCGATCCGGTCGCCGAGTACCTGCGCTCGCTCGACTTGGTCGCGGGGCTGCAGGCGCGGCTGGCCCTGTCGGGCCACGGCAAGCCGTTCCTCGATGTGCCCGGCCACATCGAAGGGTCGCGGCGCGCGGTGCACGCGCAGATCGACGCGGCGCTCGCGGCGCTCGCCGACGGACCGCGGACCGCCCTGCAGGTGGCGGGCGCGGTCGAGCGACGGGCGCCCGGCGGGGTCCACCAATCCGGCCTGGCGGCTGCCGCTGACGCTGTGCGTGCTCGACCACCTGCGACGCGCCGGCCGGGTCGTCCGCGAGTCCGACGGCGACGTCGACCACTGGCGCGCCTCGGCAAACCTTGACACAACTCTGTCAAGGTAGCTACAGTTCGGTCCCGTGAGGATCGACCGGCTCATCGAGCAGGCTCAGCAGCCGCTCTTCTCGTTCGAGTTCTTCCCGCCGAAGACCGATGCCGGCGAGCGGGTGCTCGGCCAGGCGCTCGAGTCGCTGCGCCAGCTCTCCCCCGATTTCGTGTCGGTCACCTACGGGGCCGGCGGGGCCACGCGCGCCCGCACGCCGGAGCTGACCAAGTGGATCAAGAACGAGCTCGGGATCGAGGCGATGGCCCACCTGACGTGCGTCGGCGCCTCCCGTGAGGAGCTGCGTGAGCTGCTGGACGAGATGACCGGGGCGGGGATCGAGAACGTGCTCGCGCTGCGCGGCGATCCGCCGCGCGGGCAGAGCGACTGGACGCCGCACCCCGGCGGCCTGGAGTACTCGACCGAACTGGTCGAGCTCATCCACGAGGGCTACGACGTGTGCGTCGGCGCGGCGTGCTTTCCCGAGGTGCACCCGCAGGCGCGCGACCTCGCCCACGACCTGCGCTTCCTCAAGCAGAAGGTCGACTCGGGCGTCTCCTTCCTCATCACTCAGCTGTTCTTCGACACCGACCTGTACGTGCGGTTCGTCGAGCAGGCGCGCGCGGTCGGGATCGAGGTGCCGATCCTTCCCGGGATCATGCCGGTCACCAACCTGCACCAGCTCAAGACGATGACCGAGCTGTGCGGCGCCACGATCCCGCCCGCGCTGCGCGAGGCGCTCGAGTGGCGCTCGCACGACCCCGAGGCGGTGCTGCAGCTGGGCGTCTCCTACGCGACGCTGCAGTGCGCCGAGCTGCTCGCGGCCGGCGCGCCGGGCATCCACTTCTACACGCAGAACCGCTCGCCCGCCACCCGCGCGATCCTGTCGGCGCTGCAGCTGCACCGCCCCTGGCAGGCGCGGCCGCTCCCGGACGGCGATCCCACCGTCCGCGCGCTCGCCTGAGCCGGGCGGGTCAGTCGCGCTCGAGGTCGGCGGCGATCAGCGACAGCACCGCGACATCGGCGCGGAAGCCGGCGCGCCCCGCGCCCGGCCGGTAGCCGCGGAGCACGCCCTCGGGCCGGAATCCCGCGGCGAGGGCGGCGGAGCGGATCGCCGGGTCGGCGGGTTCGGCGTACATGTGCAGCCGGGCGAGGGTTCCGCCGGCGATCAGCCAGCGGCCGGCGAGCGCGAGCGCCGCCGAGCCGAGCCCGCGCCGGCGATGGCCCGGCGCGATCCAGATCGTGAGCGCGGCGCGGCTCTCGTCGACCTCGACGTCGTGGACGTCGACCTGGCCGACGCACGCGTCCGAGCCCCCGGCGGCGAGCACGGTCAGCCACAGGTCGCGTCCGGCGGCGCGGTCCGCGGCCGATCGCTCGGCGCGCCGCCCCAGCTCGGCGCCGCTCGGCGGGCGGCGCAGCCCGAGCGCCCGCGCGAGCTCCGGGTCGTCCTGGTGGGCGATGAGGACCTCGGGAATGTCACGCTCGGCGGCGAGGCGCAGCGCGGCCGTCCCGTCGGCGAGCGCGGGCGGCGGGTCGGGGAAGCCTCCCATGTCAGCGCAGGACCGTATCTTGAATCGCGTGAGCGGCGACGGCGGCGAGATCGAGTACACGGTGCGCCGCTCGCCGCGGGCACGGCGCGTGCGGGTGACCGTCGACCCGGTGCGCGGCGTCCAGGTGGTGCTGCCGCGCCGGGCCGCCGAGCGCGAGGCGGCGGCGGCGGTGCGTGAGCTCGGGCCGTGGATCCGCCGGCGGGTCGGCGAGCTGCGCCGGGCCCAGGAGACGGTCGCGGCCCGCGATGGCACGCTGCCCTACCTCGATGAGACGCTCGTCGTCGTGCAGCAGGAGGGCCGCAGCCGCGCCCACCGCCGCGCCGGCGTGCTCCACGTCCCGGCCGGCCCCGAGCGGGCGGCTGCGATCGAGCGCTGGTACCGGCGCGCGGCGCGCGACGAGATCGGGACGCGGCTCGACCACGCGTGCGCCCGGGCGGGCCTCGCGTACGAGGGGCTGACGATCCGCGGCCAGCGGACGCGCTGGGCGAGCTGCTCGGCCGAGCGCTCGATGTCCTTCAACTGGCGGCTGCTGCTGGCGCCCGCCGCGGTGCTCGACTACGTCGTCTGGCACGAGGTCTGCCACCTGCAGGTGTTGGACCACTCGCCGGACTTCTGGTCGCTGCTGGAGCGCTGGTGCCCGGACTACCGCATCCACAAGGACTGGCTGCGGCGCAACGGCCAGACGCTCGTGCTGTAGCGGCGTCGGGCGCCGCTCAGACCGCGACGGCGGCGGGATCCTCGGCCGGGCGCCCGGCGGCGGGCAGCGGAAACTCCATCTCGGAGATCTCGCCGAGCCGCCGGCGATCGACCGGGCCGGCCGCCAGCGACTCGAACAGCCGGTGCACGGCGACGTTCTCGGCGAGCATCGTCGCGCGGAAGCGCGAGACGCCGCGGGCGACCGCCTCCTCGGCCAGGCGGGCCAGCAGCTCGGTGCCGACGCCGCGACCTTGGAGCGCGTCGTTGACGACGATCGCGACCTCGGCGACCTCGGGCTCGCCGGGGATGCGGATGAAGCGCGCGACCGCGACGATCGGCCGGTCGTCCCCATCCCCATCCGCCAGCGTCGCGACGAGCGCGACGTGGTCACGGCCGTCGATGTCGACCAGGTAGCGCACGTCGGCGCTCGTGAGGTGCGGCTTGACGGCGAGGAACCGGCGGTAGCGCGACTCCGGCGACAGGCGCTCGTGGGAGTCGCGCAGCCGCTCGCCGTCGGTCCCGTCGATGGGCCGGATCACGATCGGGCGGTCGCGGTGCGGGCGGTCGTTCACAGCCCGGACATAAGGACGCGCGACGCCCGGGCTGTGTGGCCGTGGTCACCGTCGGTCCGGTGCCGGACCGACGGTGGGCCGGGTGGTTCAGGAGCGGTCGCCGATCGGCACGTAGTCGATGCCGCGGCCGCCCGTGTAGATCTGCCGCGGTCGGGAGATCTTCTGCTCCGGGTCCTGGATCATCTCCAGCCACTGGGCGATCCAGCCGCTCGTGCGCCCGATCGCGAACAGCACCGGGAACATCTCGACCGGCATGCCGAGCGCCTCGTAGATGAGACCCGAGTAGAAGTCGACGTTCGGGTAGAGCTTGCGCGAGACGAAGTAGTCGTCCTCGAGCGCGATCTTCTCCAGCTCGGTGGCGATGTCGAGCAGCGGGTTCTTGCCCGTCACCTCGAACACCTCCTCGACCGCCTTCTTGATGATCTTCGCGCGCGGGTCGAAGTTCTTGTACACGCGGTGTCCGAAGCCCATCAACCGCTCGTTGCCGTCCTTCACGCCCTTGATGAAGTCAGGGACGTTCTCCTTGGACTCGACCCGGCGCAGCATCCGCAGCACCGCCTCGTTGGCGCCGCCGTGCAGCGGCCCGTAGAGCGCCGCGACGCCGGCCGCGACCGCCGAGTAGGGATCGACCTGGGAGGAGCCGACCGAGCGCACCGCGCTCGTCGAGCAGTTCTGCTCGTGATCGGCGTGCAGGATGAACAGCACGTCGAGCGCGTGCTCGAGGCGGGGATCCGGCTCGTACTTCAGCTCGGCGATCTTGTAGATCATCGACAGGAAGTTGCCGGCGTAGCTGAGGTCGTTGTCGGGATAGACGTAGGGCATCCCGCGGTTGTGGCGATAGGCGAACGCGGCGAGCGTCGGCATCTTGGCCAGCAGGCGGATGACCTGGATGTACCGGGCCTCGGGGTCCTTGATATCGGCGGCCTCGGGATAGAACGTCGAGAGCGCGCCGACGGACGCCTCGAGCATCCCCATCGGGTGCGCGTCGTAGCGGAAGCCCTGCATGAACTCCTTGACGTTCTCGTGCACGAAGGTGTGGATCGTGATCAGGTGATCCCACTCCGCAAGCTCCGCGCTCGTCGGCAGCTTGCCGTGGATGAGCAGGTAGGCGACCTCGAGGTAGCTGGACTGCTCGGCGAGCTGCTCGATCGGGTAGCCGCGGTACTCGAGGATCCCCTTGTCGCCGTCGATGTAGGTGATCGCCGAGCGACAGGACGCGGTGGCCATGAACGCCGGGTCGTAGGTCATCAGCCCGAAGTCGTCGTCTGAGACCTTGATCTTGCGCAGCTCGGTCGCGCGGATCGTCTCGTCCTCGATCGGGATCTCGTACTGCCTGCCGGTGCGGTTGTCGGTGACGGTGAGCGTGTCTGAGCCGGTCGCCACGCCGCCCCCGTTCGTCGCCTGTGTCTCGGTGCTCATCGCGCTCCTATCCAAAAGCCGGGGTGGCCGCCCGGTCGGAGGGGACGACCCGTCTTGTGGCCACTGTATTACCCGAAGCCGTGAGCTTTCGACACCTGGCGGGCCGGTCGGACCGCCTTCGGGCGCAGGTGGGTCAGCGACCGGACCGCGGCAGGCGGTAGCGGCTCGCCGTCGCCGCGCGCTGGCCCTGGTAGTGGCTGCCGAGGTCCGGGCTGCCGTAGGGCCGCAGCGCCGGGCGGTCGAGCGCCATGAACGACAGCTGCGCGATCTCCAGGCCCGGGTGCAGCACGATCGGCACGCGGGTGAGGTTGTTGAGCTCGAGCGTGAGCGTCCCCTTCCACCCCGGATCGCAGAAGCCGGCGGTCGCATGCACGATCAGCCCGAGGCGGCCGAGGCTCGACTTGCCCTCGATCCGGGCGACGATGTCGTCGGGCAGCTCGACCCACTCGAGCGTGCGGCCGAGGCAGAACTCGCCCGGATGGATGACGAACTCGCCGCCCTCGGGCACGACGACCTCCTCGGTGAGGTCGTCCGGAACGTCCTTGAGGTCGATCGCCGCGATTGTGGTTGGTGAAATGCGGAACGAGTCGCCGAGCCGCAGGTCGACGCTCGCCGGCTGGACGTTGTCGGGGCTCCACGGGTCGATCCGGATCCGCCCGCTGTCCACGAGCGCCAGGATCGTGGCGTCGGACAGGACGGAGGTGACGGGGCGCGGCTCGGCGGTCATGGAGCGCAAGTCTGCCATCGCCGACGGCGGGGCGGCCATCCGGTGCCGCGATGGCCCCCCGCGGGTGTCGGTCAGGGCGTTCGGCCAGGTCAGCCGCAGAGCGCGGGGACGAGGAGCTCGCCACCGGCGTGCCGAGGCCGGACGCCTCGTCGTATCCCGGCCGGCGTCGAAGCCGGTCACGCCCGCGTAGCTGTTGTTCCCCTGCGTGATGTCGGTGAAGTCCGACGCGGGCGCCCGGTAGAGCGCCGGGTTGGCGAGGCCGACCGGCGAGGCGCACGCGCTGTCGGCGAGCGCGGCGAGCGACGCCCACAGCGGCGCCGCGGCGCTCGTGCCCCCGATCGCGGTCCAGCGCCGCTTGTAGTAGACGACGTAACCGGTGTTCTCGTCGGCATCGGCGGACACGTCGGGCACCTGGGCGCATCGAGCCGCCGAGCGCGGACTGATAGCTCGGCTTGGGCCACAGGGCCGAGGTGCCGCCCCCACCGGCGCCGTACGGCGCGCCCTAGTTCCACACCGTCTGGGCCGCTGCGGTGGCGGACGGCAGGTGCGTGCCACCGACACCGGTCACGTCGGGCTGGCTGGCGGGGTCGTCGACGCTCGGCGTGCCGTTGCCGCAGTCGTCGGAGCCCGAGTCGCCGGCGGCGGCGAACACCGACTGGCCCTGGGTGGCGGCCTCCTGGAACAGGGTGTTCTCGGCGCGGCGGCCGCCGAGCCCTCGGCCCCCTCGCACAGCCCCCACGAGGTCGAGATCACCTTGGAGGTGTCGATCGGCCCGTGGCGCGTGACGATCACTTCGAGATTCACGTGGGTTTGGAGCGGACGTGAATCGTCTCGTGACGCACATCGGCCGTGAGCATTTTTCCATTCGCGCGATAAAGCAGAGGATTCGCCGGGTCGAATGTTTCGATGTAGAGGTCTTCCACGGCCACATTGCTGTTGGTGAATCCCCAGGCGATGCGCTGGTTGTGGCCGATAATTACCAGCGGCGCGCCGGGCAGCGCGAAGCCTTGCACGTTCAAGCCCGGCGCCGTGAGATGGGATCACGTAACAGACTGGAGCTGGAACTGAAA
>CAVPBY010000007.1:0-21877 GCA_963702225.1 uncultured Solirubrobacteraceae bacterium
CGTCGGGGGCTATGCCAAGCGAACCCCGGCCGAGCAGTACCCGGTGCAGGGCGGGGCGGCGCGGCGTGCTCACCGCCAGGATCGTCGAGGCCCGCGGCGGCTCGCCGGAGCACTGATGGTCCACCCCGACGACGAGGTATTCGCTATCACCTCGGCGGGCGGTGTCATCCGGACCTCCGCCGCGGAGGTCAAGCTGTAAGGAGGCAGACCATGGGGGTCCGGCTGATGAACCTGGCCTCGGGCGACAGCGTGGTGGCTATTGCCCGGAACGCTGAATCCCTGGACGTCGCGGAGGACGAGTCACTGGACGAGCCCGGGGACGACTCAGTGGACGGAGTAGCCCCGGAGGCCGGGTATGGTGCTGAGTCCGAAGAGGATGCTGCGTCCCCTGAGGATGCTGAGTCCCCTGATGGTTACAGTGAGTGACAGCTGAGTCCGGGAGGCAACGTCCTGACGAGTCGCGGCGTCTCAGGAGTAATCAATTGGGTAACCAATGGTCGCCCTTGAGCCTGGACGAGATTGATTTCCTTCCGTTGGGGATAACCTCGTCATAGCAGACTTTCCGGAGGAGGACGGGTGGACCAACGCGTGGAGCCACCGTCGTGGCTGCCGGGCGGAGCGGCAGGTTCGGACACCAAGGGTCCGGCCAGCCCCGATCCGGCGGTTGATGGCCCGGCCAGCGACGGTCTCGAGACCGAGGACCCGGCTAGCTTGACCCGGCCAACACTGAATCGGCCAGCCCCGGCTCGGCCAGTGCAGGATCGGCCAGCCCCGGCTCGGCCAGTTCCAGTTCTTCCGATGCCGCGGGAGACCTACCTGAACCGGATGCTGCCGACGTGAATGCCTATTCCTACGGCGGGGAGACTTTGCACTCGAACGGCCAGGACGCCGAGTTCGGGACGGAGAGGGCGCCGGTGAGTGCATACGGCCAGGAAGGCAGCGCGGGCGGGGTTGGAAACCCACTGCCCTACCCAGCCTCGGGCGGCGCACCGGATCGGCGACCCGCTGCGACTCGGTCACGACGGCGCGGTAGCCGCCGCTCCGCGCGACGCGAGCTTGACGGCGGCGGCCGCGCTCACTTAGGCTCGCTCCCCGGCGCCGGGGAGGCGCTCCGTCATCGAGGAGATGCAGATGCTCTGACGCTGCTGCACAAGACCCACCCGGACGAGCTTCAGTCCGATCTCGACCTGCTCGTCGAGATGGCCCGGGAGCCGCAGCGCGACGCGGCGGCGGTCCACCGCCAGCTGGAGTCGCTGAAGGCGAAGCTCGACAGCTTCCTGCACAAGCGCGGGATCCACGCCCGCGGCTGAGACGCCGCGCAACGGCGCCGAGCTCGGGGACGCCTCACCCGTCCGTGGTGAGTGCTCGCGATGAGCGATCGTGACGACGTGGGCAAGGCGGTGCCTCCGGCGCCGATGCCGCGCGACCGGCAGGGCTGGCGGGTGGCGCCGGCGCCGGATGGCCGGGGCATGCCCGAGGAGCACAGCCGACGCCGCCGCATCGGTGGCGCGGCTTCTGGATCTTCTTCGTCGTGCTGCTGGCGGTCAACTGGCTGTCGGTGCTGTTGGCGCAGCCGGGCAGCCAGCCGCGGGTGACGGTGCCGTTCAGCCCGTACTTCCTGCAGCAGCTCGACGGCCGGGCACGTGAAGTCGATCACGTCCAAGGGCGACACGATCCAGGGCACGTTCGACGGTGAAGCTCGCGTACCCGCCCAGCGACGGAAGGCGACCGCGACGACGCTGTTCTCGACCCAGGTGCCGTCGTTCTGGAACACGCCGCGCTGACGCGCTGCTGCAGTCCGAGGGCGTGCAGGTCAACGCGAAGCGACCCGAACCCGGGCACGTCGCTGCTGGCCGAGCTGCTGCTCGGGTTCGGGCCGACGCTGCTGCTGGTCGGCCTGTTCGTGCTGCTGGCGCGCCGCGCGCAGGCGGCCGCGGGCGGTGGTCTGGGCGGCCTGGGCAACTTCGGGCGCTCCCAGGCGCGCCGGGTCGATCCCGAGAAGATCCGGGTCACCTTCGACGACGTCGCCGGGATCGACGAGGCCAAGGCGCGAGCTGACCGAGATCGTCGACTTCCTCAAGACCCCGAGCGCTACCAGCGGCTCGGCGGGCGGATGCCGCACGGCGTGCTGCTGTACGGCCCGCCGGGGACCGGGCAAGACGCTGCTCGCGCGGGCGGTCGCCGGCGAGGCGCACGCCGCGTTCTTCTCGATCGCGGCGTCGGAGTTCATCGAGGCGATCGTCGGCGTCGGCGCCGCCCGGGTGCGGGACCTGTTCGCCAAGGCCAAGGAGGCGGCGCCGGCGATCATCTTCATCGACGAGCTCGACGCGATCGGCCGCTCGCGCCAGGGCTCGGCGGGGATCACCGGCGCCAACGACGAGCGCGAGCAGACGCTCGATCAGATCCTGACCGAGATGGACGGGTTCGAGTCGACGCAGGCGGTGGTCGTGCTCGGCGCGACCAACCGGCCGGAGATCCTCGACCCGGCGCTGCTGCGGCCCGGCCGGTTCGACCGCCGGGTGGCGGTCCAGCCGCCCGACCGCGCCGGGCGGCGCAAGATCCTCGAGGTCCACACCCGCTCGATGCCGCTCGCCGACGACGTCGACCTCGACGCGCTCGCCGCGACCACGCCGGGGATGGTCGGCGCCGACCTGGCGAACCTCTGCAACGAGGCGGCGCTGCTGGCCGCCCGCCGCGACCACGACAAGGTGCAGATGGCCGACTTCACCGACTCGCTGGAGAAGATCATGCTCGGCGCGCGCGCGCGGGATCATGCTCAGCCCCGAGGATCGCGAGCGGACCGCCTACCACGAGTCCGGCCACGCGCTCGTCGGGATGCTCACCCCCGAGGCCGACCCCGTCCGCAAGGTCTCGATCATCCCCCGCGGGCATGGCGCTCGGGGTGACGCTGTCGACGCCCGACGCCGACCGCGTCTCCTACTCGCGCGAGGAGCTCGAGGCGAAGATCAAGGTCGCGCTCGGCGGCCGCGTCGCCGAGGAGGTCGTCTACGGCAAGATCACCACCGGCGCCGAATCCGACATCCAGCAGCTCACCCAGATCGCCCGCCAGATGGTCGGCCGCTGGGGGATGAGCGAGCAAGCTCGGCCCGATCCCGCTGCTGCCCAGCGACGGCGCAGGGCCCGTTCCTGCCCGGGCGTCAGCGAGACCTCGCCGCAGACCCAATGGCTGGTCGACCAAGAGGTCCGGCGCCTGGTCGAGGAGGCCCACGCCGAGGTCACGCAGCTGCTCACCGAGCACCGCGACCAGCTCGACAGCCTCGCCCACGCGCTGCTCGAGGCCGAGACGCTCGACGCCGCCGACGCCTATGCCGCCGCCGGGTCGCCGCCCGGGCCGGCCGAGCCCGACCCCGAGGCCGCCCCCGCCCTGCGACCCATGCCGCAGGTGCGACGCCGCCGGCGGCGAACCACGGAGGATCATGGCGCAGCCCTCGCGGCAGCCCCTGGCGACGCACGATCAGCGAGCCGTGTACCGGCTCACCCTCGGGTTCGGCGCGATGGGCGATTTCCGGGACCCGCGGCTGGAGTACCGGCGGCTGTTCGCAGAGACGCTCGGGACGTTCCTGCTCGTGCTGGCGGCCGCGGGCGGCGGTCTGCTGCACGCCAAGGGTCAGATCGGCTTGTCCGCGGCAGTGGTCGCCCCGGGGCTGACGGTGATGGCGGTGATCCTGTTCATGGGCGCGGTGTCGGGCGCGCATCTCAATCCGGTCGTATCGATGGCGTTCGCGCTGCGGGGCGACTTCGAGTGGCGCCGGGTGCCCGGCTATGTGGGGGCCCAGCTCGCCGGGGCGGCGCTCGCCTGCCTGTTCCTGCTCGCGGTGTTCGGCAACATCGAGCATCTCGGCGCGACGTTGCCCGGCGCCGGGCTACCGGGGATGGCAGGCGTTCCTGATGGAGATCGCGCTCACCGGCGGCCTGGTGAGCGTCATCCTCGGGACCGCCTGGAGGCGCAGAACGTCGGCCTGTTCGGCGCGTTCGGGGTCGGCGGCTACATCGCGCTTGCCGGCCTGTGGGCGGCGCCGGTGAGCGGCACCTCGATGAACCCGGCGCGCTCGTTCGGACCGGCGCTCGCCTCCGGGGACTGGACGGCGTTCTGGGCGTACGTCGCCGGACCGGCGGATCGGCGCCGCGATCGCCCTGGGCTGCGCGTGGGTCCTACGTGGACGCGGCGGGGACGCCACCGCCCGGACGGCGGCATCTGGGACCCTCGAGCATGGCGCACACCCGCGATCCGGGAGTGGAGTGAACGATGGCGAAAGCGAAGGGCGCAGAAGCTGGAGGGCCCGGCAACGTGTCGATCGGCTGGCTCGACGACGTCGCCGAGCATGACTACGCCGCCGCGCAGGCGTACCTGTCGCTGAACCCTCGACGAGCGCGGGGCGAGCCCGGGTCGTCGCCGGCCTGCGAGGGGCGCAAGCTCATCACGCGGCGGGCCAACGACATCCTGCGGGCGGCTCGGCTCGACCCCGCGCCGCTGGACGATCCGGGCGTCATCAAGGACCTGATCAAGATCATCGAGGGCCGGCGTCTGAGCCCCGTCCTCCTCGTCAAGAGGCGCGGGGCGAATGGACATCGCCGACGGCTACCACCGCGTCTCACTCGTGCTATCGCGTCGACCCCTACGGAGAGGTGCCGCTCCGCCTCCACGCCGCGACGGCGTAACGCCGGCCGGCCTACACCGCCATCGGCGGCGCGCCCTCGGCCCGCTGCGGCCTGCGCTTGGGCAGGAACAGGCTGGCGACGAACGCGACCACGATCAGCCCCAGCGCCCACCAGAAGGTCTGGCCGAAGGCGGACGCCATCGGCGGCGCGAGTGTGCGCGCGCGCCGCCGGTGGGATCGCGCGCCGGCGTTGAACGTGCCGTGGACGTGGCCGAGCTCGGCGACGAGCGCCGTGGCAAGGAGGACCGACTGAGCACGGCGGTGCCGATCGATGCGCCGGCCTGCTGGAGGATGTTGAGCAGCGGTGCTGGCGCGGGCGACCGCGGCGGCCACTGATCGACTGCATCGCGCCGGTGAACACCGGCATCATCGTGAAGCCCATCCCGAGCCCGAACACGAACAGGTCGATGCTGAGCGTCACGTAGGACGGTGTGGGCGCCGACCTGCGGTGAGCCACAGGACCGAGGCGGGATGCACTGCACCAGGCCAAACGGCGACGATCCGGCCCGGCCCGGTGCGGTCGGCGAGCATGCCCGGCGATCGGCATCGCGATCATCGAGCCGAAGCCCTGGGGCGACCAGCAGCAGGCCCGCTTTGCAGCGCGCGACTCGCCGCGGACCGCCTGGAAGTAGAGCGGCAACAGCAGGAACGATCCGAACACGAGAGATCGCCACCAGCACGAGCGTGATCGACGAGGTGGTGAACGTCCGGTCCTTGAACAGGCGCAGGTCGATCAGCGGGTCGCGTGGCCCGCAGCGCATGCCACACGAACGCGGCGATCAGCGACGAGGCCCGATCCACCAGCGGGATCAGCACCTTCGCCGAGGCCGAAGCCGCCGGAGGAGTTGGACTCGGCGAGCCCGTAGATGAGCAGCGCGAGGCCGGGGGAGACGCAGCAGCAGGTCGACGAAGTCGAGGCGCTCGCTCGTGGCGCGGCCACGTCGCGCGGGCAGGACCCGCAGCGAGGCGATCAGCGCGACGATCCCGATCGGGAGGTTGATGAAGAAGATCCAGCGCCAGGAGACGTCGGCGACGAGCCAGCCGCCCAGGACCGGGCCGAGGATCGGGCCGATCAGCATCGGGACGCCGATGATCGCTCATCACCCGGCCGATCCGGTCGGGGCCCGCGGCCCGGGTGAGGATCGTCATGCCCGGCGGGCATGATCATGCCGCCGCCGAGACCCTGGAGCACGCGGAAGACGATGATCTCGGTGGAGGACCCGGAGAGCCCGACAGCGCCGAGCCGACCACGAACAGGGCGATCGAGGACATGTACAGGCGCTTGGTGCCGAAGCGATCGGCGATCCAGCCGCTGAGCGGGATCACGGTCGCGAGCGCCAGCGTGTAGCCGGTCGCGACCCACTGGATCGTCGGCAGCGTCGTGTGGAAGCTGCGAGGCGAGCGTGTTGATCGCGACGTTGACGACCGTCGTGTCGAGGATCGACATGATCGCGCCGAGCACGACGACGCCCGCGACGGTCAGCAGCGCGCGGTCGATCTGGTTGCCGGCATGGGGGGTGACCTCGCCGTCGCGAAGCTCGTCCTGCTCTGTGGTGCCTGCCCGTCCGCCGATCGTCGTCATGAGCGGTGACGGTAGCGTCTCCCCTGACCCGAGTTGTGAACGGCGGTGTGACGCGCGCGCGCCCGCGCGAGGCTGGCAGGGCTCCGCCACCGCCCGGCCGGGCCTCGGGCCGGCGGAGCTCCTCCTCGACGTAGGCGCGCACGATCTCGTCGAAGCCGGCGTCGGCGACGAAGCCCAGCGCGGCGGCGCGCCGGGCGTCGAAGGCGCGGGGCCAGCCGTCCACCAGCCGGGCGATCAGCTCGTCGGGCTCGTCGCGGATGAGCGCGACCGCGCGGTCTCCCGCCACGCGGCGCAGCGCCTTCGATCTCATCCTGCACCGTCGCCGAGACGCCGGGCATCGTGAGCGATCGCTGCGACACCGAGCGCGCCGGTGTCGATCGTGGCCGCGTGCACGAGGAACCCGACGGCGGCGCGCGGCAAGGCGAACCAGTGGCGGACGTCGCGGCCCACCGGGAGCGCCGCCTGCAGCCCGTTGAGCGGCTCGCGGATGATGCCCGAGAAGAAGCCCGAGGCCACCCGGTTCGGCGCCCCCGGGCCGCACGCAGATCGTGGGCAGGCGAACCCCGATGCCGTCGAGGAACCCGCGGCGGCTGTAGTCGGCGAGCGGCAGCTCGGTGATCGCCTTCTGCGTGCCGTAGCTGGTGGCCGGCGTGGTCGCCTGCTCGTCGCCGATCACGTCGGGGAACGGGGGCCCGAACACCGCGATCGACGAGCTGAACACGACGCGCGGCCGGTAGTCCTCGCCGCCGGTGCGCACCGCTTCGAGCAGATGACGCGTGCCGTCGAGGTTGACGCGATAGCCCTTCTCGAAGTCGAGCTCGGCCTCGCCGGAGACGACCGCGGCCAGGTCGACGATCACCTGCGGCCGGACGGTGAGCAGATCGCACATCGTCCCCAGGTCGGCGATGTCGCACACGACGGTGTCGACCGGCACCTCGCCCGGCGGGACCGCGGGCGCGACCACGTCGACGAGCAGGATCGAGTCGATCGCCTCACCGCCGAGCACGCCGTCGCAGGCGAGCCTGTGCGCGAGCCGGCCGCCCAGCATCCCCGCCGCGCCGATGATCAGCACCCGCATCGGCCCACTCTAGATCAGGTCGGCTGTTTCGCTTCATCCGCTGAGCGGCCGCCGGTCAGCTGGGCTGCCGCCGCCTGTACAGCCGCATCGCCCACAGGTAGGAGAGCACGGCGATCCCGACGCTCCACGCGATCGCGACGATCGCCTGGCTGCCGACGGGGTTCCGGTGAGCAGGCCGCGCACGGTCTCGGTCACCGGGGTGAACGGCTGGTAGGCCGCGAACTGACGCAGGCCGTCCGGCATCGTCGCGGCGGTACGAAGGCGCTGCCCAGGAACGGCAGCAGCGTGAGGAACATCGGGGTGTTGCTCGCGGTCTCGACGCTCTTGGCGGCGAGTCCGAGCGCGGTGGCCAGCCAGATCAGCGCGAACGCGAACAGCGCGAGCACCCCGACCGCGGCGAGCCAGTGCAGCGGGTCGGCGGTCGGGCGGAAGCCGAGCGCGATCGCGACCCCGAGGACGACGCCGATGCTGGCGAGCGTCTGGATCAGGCTCGCCAGGACGTGGCCGGTGAGCACGGCCGCCCGCGCGATCGCCATCGTGCGGAAGCGGTCGATGATCCCGCCCGTCATGTCCATCGCGACGACGATCGCGGTGCCCTGGACAGTGGCGGCGACCGTCATCAGCAGGGTCCCGGGGGCGACGTAGTTCAGGTATCCGGCGCGGCCGGCGTGCCCGCCCGCCAGGCCGCCGCTCAGACCGTGGCTGAGCTGCCCGCCGAACACGTACACGAACAGCAACAGGAACACGATCGGCATCCCGATGAGGATCAGTGTCATCGACGGGTAGCGGCGCAACCGCAGCAGGTTGCGGCGCAGCAGCGTGGTGGAGTCGGTGACGGTGTAGGCGAGAGTGGTCATGCGGCCGAGCCTCCGCTGTGGCCTCATGACCGGTGACGGCGAAGAACACATCGTCGAGGTCGGGGGTGTGGATGGAGAGCTGCTCGACCTCGACATCGGCGTCGTCGAGCTGGTCCAGCAGCCGCCGCAGCGACCTGACGCCGCCGTCGCCCGGCACCTCGAGCAGCAGCTTGTCGTCGTCGCGCGAGCTTGTGTCCAGCACGTCGGCGGCGGCGTCGAGCGCCTCGGGGGTGGCGAACCGCAGCTGGACGTGCCCGCCGGGGATGCGCCGCTTGAGCTCCTCGGCGTTGCCCTCGGCGACGATCCGGCCGTGGTCGAGGACCGCGATGCGGTCCGCGAGATGATCGGCCTCGTCCAGGTACTGGGTGGTGAGGAAGATCGTCACGCCGCCGGCCGCCAGGTCGCGGATGTCGTCCCACATCGCCCGGCGGCTGCGCGGATCGAGGCCCGTGGTGGGCTCGTCGAGGAAGATCACCCGCGGCGAGCCGATCAGCGTCATCGCGAGGTCCAGCCGGCGGCGCATCCCGCCCGAGTAGGTCGTCGCCGGCCGGCGGGCCGCGTCGACGAGGTCGAACCGCTCGAGCAGCTCGGTCACCCGGGCGCGTCCGGCCCGCCGGCCGAGGTGGTGCAGGTCGGCCATCAGCCGCAGGTTCTCCTCGCCGGTGAGCAGCTCGTCGACGGCGGAGAACTGCCCGGTCACCCCGATCGCGCCGCGAACCCCATCGGCGTCACCGGCCAGGTCGTGATCGGCGACGCGCGCGTCGCCCGCGTCGGCCCGGATGAGCGTCGACAGGATCCGCACGATCGTCGTCTTGCCGGCGCCGTTCGGTCCCAGCAGGGCGAACACCGTGCCCTCGGTGACGGTGAGGTCGACGTGGTCGAGGACCCGGGTCTCGCCGAAGGACTTGCACAGCCCCGAGACGGCGATCGCCGGCGGTCGCTCGCCGCTCATGACCGCCCCCCGCGCTCCGGCTGCTCCGGGAGCTCGCCGGCGGCGACCAGCTCGGCGCGGCGCTGCGCCCACTCCTGCTTCATCGCGGTGATGTGCTCGACGAGGAAGTCCATGAACGCGGACATCTCCAGCAGCACCGCGCGCCGCTCGCATCGACTCGCCCTCCAGCACCTCCAGCCCCTCGCGCGCCAGCTCGCGCATCTCCTCGTACTCGCTGATGTCCATGCCCATCGAGTCGGGGCTGCCGAGGTCGAGCCGGACCCGGTCCGAGCGCTCGCCGGCGGCACGGGTCCGCTGCAGCGAGCCCATCCCCTCGACCGTCTTGATCGCGCCGGCGATCGCGCTGCGGCTCGCCAGCAGCGCGTCGGCGAGCTCGTTGATGGTCTGCTCCGGCGGGTCGCAGACCGAGAGGTAGCCGATCAGCCGCCCCACCATCGGCGGGAACGGATACCGGCGGGCGTAGAACCGCCCCATGTGGTCGGCGTACGTGAGTTCTGCATCGGTTGGCATGCGTCACAGAATACACAGATCACAAAGAGGACACAAATCTGTGTCATTTGCGGCGAAGCAACCGTGCACGCTCGCGCCCGGCGCAGCAGGCCGGGCGCGAGCGGACGTCGACAGGAGGTGCGGGCGCGCGGGACGTCAGGCGGCGCGCAGCGCCCGCGGCCGGCTCGCGGCGGCCGCCAGCCGGCCGGCCTGCACCGCGCTCGCGAACGCGACCTCGGCCAGGCAGCCGGGGGCCGCGACCTGGTCGCCGCACAGGAACACGCCGTCGCCGCGATCGATCTCGGGCCGATCACGCCAGGTGGCGCCGGGGAAGTCGAGCGCGCCGGTCCGGCCCTTCATCACCTGGCGGCGCCGGAACACCACCCGGTCGCGCCAACCCTCGAACGAGTCGTCCAGCCGCCGCTCCAGCCGGGCGCAGGCCGCGTCCGCGGTCTCGTCCGGCTTGATCGGCATCTGGGCCTGGACGAGCTCCTCGCCGCTCGGCGCGAGCGTCGAGTCGCTCGCCGAGAAGCGCTCGATCCAGCCGGCGTTTGTCAGGTCGGCCACCACGAACGGGTCGTCGCGGCGGCTGCGCAGCGCGAGATCGAGGCACACCGTGTGGCCGCTCGGCCAGTGCAGCTCCGGGTCGTCGAGCAGCTCGTGGGCGTGGCGCAGTTCGAGGGCGACGACCGTCGTCGTGTTCGGCAGCGAGGTCACCCGCGTGCCGGTGGTGATCGTCACGCCGAGCGACCGAGCGTGGGACTCCATCGCGTCGACCATCACGCTCCAGCCCCCGACGGGGAACCGGGCCGCGATCTTCGGGTCGAGCAGCAGCCGCTGGGTCCGCTCCCAGACGAACGCCGCCGACAACGAGCCCGGATCGTGGTGGAACGTGTAGACCCCCGCCAGCCCCGCCAGCATCGAGGCGGTCCGCTCGTCGGAGTGGTCGGTGACCCAGGATCGGAAGTCCTGGTCGATCGGCGCCACCCGGCCGCGCAGCCGCAGCCCGCGCGGGATCAGGCTGAGCGGGGGTGTCCGGTGGATCGAGCCGTCGTAATGGAAGCGCACGCCGGTGAGCTGCGGGCGCGCGAGCGGCGGCAGCAGGTTGCGCTCGCCGAGCCAGTTCCAGAACGACCCGCCTCTGTACATCGCGTGGGGGCCGAGGTTCGTCTTGTACGGGCCCGCGTCGCTGCGGGCGCGCCCGCCGAGCGACTCGCTCGCCTCGAACAGCTCGACGTCGGCGCCGTGCTCGGCGCATGTGATGGCCGCGGTGAGGCCCGCGACTCCGCCTCCGATGACCGTGATCTTGTGCATGGATGGCAACCTAATCCCAAGCTGGCCCTGAGTACAGTGCCAGTCATGGGCGATCGAGCAGGTCCAGTTGGCCTGCTGCTCTCGCTGGAGCGCGGCGGCGTCGCACTCCACGAGCAGCTCGAGCGGGCGCTGCGGGACGCCGTGCGCGAGGGACGGCTGCGGGCGGGGGCGCGGCTGCCGTCCAGCCGGTCGCTCTCGGCCGAGCTCGGGATCTCCCGCGGGGTCGTCACCGCCGCCTACGACCAGCTCGCCGCCGAGGGCTACCTGCAGACCCGTCAGGGCGCGCCCGTCCGCGTCGCCGACGGCGTCCGCGCCCACGCGCCGCGTCCGCCGGCTCCGCCGCTGGTCGACCGCTTCGCCTACGACCTCACGCCCGGGCTCCCCGACCTGCTCGGCTTCCCGCGAGAGCGATGGCTGCGATCGGTCCGCAGCGCGTGGCGGGAGGCGCCGTTGGACGCGGTCGGCTACGGCGACCCCCGCGGCGAGTCGGCGCTGCGCGAGGCGCTCGCGGACTACCTCGGGCGGGCGCGCGGGGTGGCCGCCGACGCAGAGCACCTCGTCGTCTGCACGGGCTTCCGGCAGAGCCTCTCGCTCACTTGCCGGTGGTTGCGCGGGGCCGGGATCGAGCGGGTGGCGCTCGAGGACCCGGGCTGGCACGCGCAGCGGCTGATCGTCGAGGAGGCCGGGTTGGAGGTGGCGCCGGTCGCCGTCGACCGCGAGGGGATCCGCGTCGACGAGCTCGATGCCACCGGTGCTGACGTCGTCGTCGTCACCCCCGCGCACCAGTTCCCCACCGGCGTCGTGCTGAGCGCCGCGCGGCGGGCACGGCTGATCGACTGGGCCGAGCGCGGCGACCGGCTGATCATCGAGGACGACTACGACGCCGAGCTCTGCCAGGGACAGGTCGGCGCGCTCCAGGGACTCGCCCCGGACCGGGTGCTGTACATCGGCTCGGCCAGCAAGCGGCTGACGCCCGGGATGCGCCTGGGCTGGATGGCGCCGCCGTCGTGGGCGTCATGGACGCTCATCTCGGCGAAGGCGATCGAGGACGCGGGCTCCGAGGTGTCGGGACAGCTCGCGCTCGCCGACTTCATCGCGCGCGGCGAGCTGGAGCGCCACCTGAGGCGGATGCGCGGGCGCTACGCCCGCCGGCGCGAGGCGCTCGCCGCATCGCTCGCGCAGCTGCGCCCGAGCTGGCGGCCGCGCCCGGACGCGGACGGGATGTTCCTGCTCGTCGACCTGCCGGGCGACGTCGACGAGCCGGCGCTGCTCACGACGGGCGCTCGGCACGGCGTCGGCCTCGAGGGCCTGTCGCTGCACAGCTACACCGGGACGGCGCGGCCGGGTCTCGTGCTCGGCTGCGGCTCACTGCCCGAGCCGGCGATCGGCCGGGCGCTCGCGCTGCTCAGCGAGGGGCCTCGAGGCGCTGCTTGAGCCGCCGCATGTTCTCGGGCATCTCGGCGGCGGCCTGGCGGCGGACGACGAGCGGGACGAGCAGCTTCCCGATCCCATGGCCGGTGAAGTCGAGCTCGATCGTCACCCGGCTGCGTGAGTCGTCGGCGAGCGGCTGCACCGTGACCCTCACGACCGCCCGGATCGGGCCGTCGATGCCTCGGTCGGCCCAGCGGCGCGGCGGGTCGTACTCGGTGATCTCGGTCGTCACCTCGCGCGAGCGGCCCCCGATCGTCCGCACCGTCGTGCACCGGGAGCCGACGTGGGTGACCGGTCCGTCCATGTGGCCGCTCACCGCGCCCTGCTGCCACTCGGGCATCGTCACCGGATCGATCACGTAGGCGAACGCCTCCGCGCTCGGCCGCTCGACCTCGATGGTGTTGGTGATCGCGGCCATCCGCCGACATCTTCGCCTCGGGTGGGGCGCCGGTCAAGGCGATCGGCCTCATGCCCGAATAGCCTCGTGCCCGTGCTCGTGCTGCTGCCTCCGTCCCAGGGCAAGGCCTCACCTGACCGCGGTCGCCGCGCGGGCCTGTCGACGCTCGTCTTCCCCCGGCTGCGTGAGCCCCGTGAGCGGTTGCTCGACGCCGTCGATCCGGGGCTGCGGACGGCGCCGGCGATCCCCGCCGCCGAGCTGTACACGGGCGTGCTGTTCACCGCGCTCGGCCTGGCGGACCTGCCGTGGGACGGGGTGCTGATCGCGAGCGCGCTCTGGGGCGTGGTGCGGCCGGGCGACCGCGTCCCCGCCTACCGGCTGGACATGAGCGCGACGCCGCCGGGGATCGGCGCGCTGGCCGCCTACTGGCGCGAGCCGCTGCGCGCGGCGCTGCCCGATCGCGGCCTCGTGCTCGACCTGCGCTCGGGCTCCTACGCGGCGGCGTGGCGCCCCCGGCGCGCCACCCATCTGGTCGTGCGCGCGTTCACCGAGGCGCCGGACGGGACACGGACCGTCATCACTCACATGGCCAAGCAGGTCCGCGGCGAGGTCGCGCGCCTCGTCCTGCGCGCCGGCGGCGCCGCGCGTCCCGAGGAGGTCGCGGAGATCGCGGCCGCGGGCGGCCTGCGCGTCGAGCTCACGGACGGCGCGCTCGACGTCATCCGCTAGCGCCGGACGCGGCCGGCCCGCGGCCCGGGGCTCAGGCCCGGCTGAGCGCCTGCGCCTGGACCGCGTCCATGGTCCGCATGATCGAGATCGACTCGTCGAGGCTCAGCAGCGGGCTCTCCGGGTCTCCCGCGGCCAATCGCCGGGCGACCTCGTCGGCCTGATGGCGCAGCCCGCGGCCCTCATGTGTGGACGGGACCCGCGTCGGCTCGCCCGTTCGCGGCACCAGCGCCATCGACGTGGGGGCGTAGAAGTTGCCGTCGACCTCGATCCGCGCGTCGGTGCCCACGATCGCCGCGCGGGTCGCGGTCTTCGCCCGCAGCGTGCAGGTGAGCACGGCGTGTGCGCCGCTCTCGTAGCCGAGCACCATCGAGGTCTGCGCGTCGACACCGGTGAACGCCGGATCGCTGAGGGCGACGATCCGGTCCGGGGCGCCGAGGACCATCGACGCGAACGACACCGGGTAGATGCCGAGGTCCAGCAGCGCCCCGCCGCCGAGCTCCGGGGCGAACAGCCGGAACGCGGGGTCCTCGGCGAACCACTGGCCGTGATCGGCGCTCACGGTGACGATCTCGCCCAGCACCCCCTCGGCGAGCCAGTCGCGGATGACGGCGATGTGGGGCAGAAAGCGGGTCCACATCGCCTCCATCGCGAACAGCCCCGTCTCGCGCGCCACCTCGACGATCTCGATCGCCTCGGCCGCGTTCATCGCGAACGGCTTCTCGACGAGTACCGGCTTGCCGGCGCGGAGCGCGAGGATCGCGTTGTCGCGATGCATCGGGTGCGGCGTCGCCACGTAGACGGCGTCGACGTCCGGGTCCTCGACGAGCGACTCGTAGCTGGGATGCCTGCGCTCGATCGAGAGCTCGTCGGCGAAGCGGTCCGCCGACTCCTGACCGCGCGATCCCACCGCGCTCACCACGCCGGAGTCGGTCAACCGCAGGTCGGCCGCGAACGCGCGCGCGATCCCGCCCGTGCCGACGATCCCCCACCGCACCGGACCGCTCATGGTCAGCCGCCGAGCCCCTTGTCGCGCAGCTCCCGCTGCGCGGCCTCGGTCTTGGAGAGGTCCGAGAGCCCCATCCCGCGCAGCACCGGCGGGGCCTTGGAGAACTGGATGTCGCGGTAGTCGACGACCTGCACGTGGTTGCCCCACGGGTCGGTGAAGTCGACCGACCCACTCCGCTGGACGTCGACGCCGGCGTCCTCGATCGCCGCCCGGACCGCCTCGCGGGATCGTCGACCACCAGCCCGAAGTGGCGGGCGTCGTCCGGCGGCTGGGCGCGCCCGGCGGCGATCGCGATGAACTGATCGCCCATGTCGACGAACGCCATCCGGTCGCCGGCGCGGCCGCGCAGCTCGAACTCGAAGAACCGGCCGTACCAGGCGAGCGCCTGCTCGAGGTCGCCCACCTCCAGCGCCACGTGGTTGATCCCCACCAGTCGTGCCATCGCGCCCGATCGTGCTGACTGGCGGCGGCCATGTCAATCCCCTCCGTTGTCCCCACGCGCAGGATGCCCGACAATCCGGCGGGCGAAATGGCGGACGGGCGTGCACTCATCGAGCCTGTCCGCGCGTTCCTCGGCGCCCCGCGGTGTGCGGTGCTGTCGATGGTCGGCGCAGCGGGCGAGCCCCGGCAGCTCGTGCTCCACTACATGCTCGGCGATGACCATCTGCGGATCAACGGCCATCAGCGCCGGCGCTGGGTGGGCAACCTTCGTCGTGATCCACGCGTCTCGATGATCGTCCACGACGCAGGTGACTACCTGCACTACGTGTCGCTTCGCGGGCGCGCCACGCTCGTCGATGACGGCGAGGCCGCACTTGCCGAGGCCATGGTACAGGCCGCTCGTTACGGCGAGGATCCGGCTGACTTCATGGGCCAGCCCCGAGTGAGCTTCCGGATCGACCCCGAGCGCGTCACCGAGTACTCCGGCTGAACGCCCGGGCGCCGGGCAGGGCCGAGCGGCGGGCCGCGCCGGCGGTGCGCCACCCTCGAGGCGGGATGGAGGGGGTGAGCGACTCGTCGGCCGGTGAGACCGGATGGTGGACGCTGGAGCGCGGCCCGGGGGAGACGCTGCGCGGCGCGCTCGAGCGGACGCTGCGCGAGGCGATCGCCGCCGGCGCGCTGCGCGCGGGCGTCGCGCTGCCGTCCTCCCGCTCTCTCGCGCACCAGCTCGGGGTCTCGCGAGGCGTGGTGAGCGACGCCTACGACCAGCTCGCCTCGCAGGGGTTCCTGATCGTCCGCGCGCGATCGGCGCCGGTGGTCGCGCCGCGCATCGCCTCGGCCGTGAGGGCGCCGCCGCGCGCGCCGGCGGGGCGGCCGCCGCTCTACGACCTGTCGCCGACGACTCCGGATGTGAGCCTGTTCCCGCTCAGCCGCTGGCTGGCGACGGCGCAGCAGGCCGTCCGCGACGGCGGGCACCTGACGCTCGACTACCGCGAGTCCCAAGGTGAGCTCGCACTGCGCGAGGCGCTCGCCGATCACCTCGGCCGCACCCGCGGGGTGATCGTCGATCCCGGCCACATCATCGTGACCCAGGGGACGGCGCAGAGCGTCGACCTCGTGCTCCGCGTCCTGCGCGGCCGCGGAGCGCGCAGCCTGGCGGTCGAGAACCCCTCGCACACGCGCCAGCAGGAGCGCGTCGTCAGCGCCGGCCTGTCGCTCGTCGCCCAACCGCTCGACGAGGACGGGCTCGTCGTCGACGGTCTCGACGCAGACGCGGTGCTCGTCACCCCGGCGCATCAGTTCCCGACCGGCGTGGTGATGAGCGCCGGCCGCCGTCGGGCGCTGCTGGGCTGGGCGCGGGACCGCGGCGCGCTCGTCGTCGAGGACGACTACGACGCGGAGTTCCGCTACGACCAGGAGCCGGTCCGGGCGCTGCAGGGGCTCGCCCCGGACCTGGTGGTGCAGATGGGGACGGTGTCCAAGACGCTCGCGCCGGCGCTCCGGCTGGGGTGGCTGACCGCGCCACCGGAGATCGTGGAGGAAGCGATCCGGCAGAAACGCCTGATCGACGACTTCTCGCCCGCCCTCGATCAGCTCGCGCTGGCCGCGTTCCTGCGCAGCGGCGACTACGACCGCCACGTCCGCAGGGCGCGTCGCGTCTACCGCGCGCGTCGCGACCGCCTGCTGCGGGCGCTGTCCGGAGAGCTCCCGGAGCTGCAGATCACCGGCATCGCAGCCGGCGTCCACGTCCTGCTTCAGCTGCCCGCGGGGGTCGACGACATCGCGGTCGCCCGCCGGGCGTCGGACGCACGGCTGCTGATCCCCCCGCTGTCGGACTTCTACGCCGGGCCGGCGCTGAGCCGCGGGCTCGTCGCCGGGTACGGCCGCCTGCACGAATCGGCGGTCGAGCCCGCGGTGAGGACGCTCGCGGGGGCCGTGCGGGCGATCCTCGATTCGCTCGATTCGCTCGATCGCCGAGCCGCCGGCCCGCCGCTCCGCAGGCGCCCGGGGGTCAGTCGCGACGCCAGACCATGACCCAGTTCGGCTGCCACGACCGGCCGCCGTCGAACGAGAAGGCCTGCCGCCAGCGGGGCTCGGGCGAGTTCACCTCGCTCCACTCGTATCGCACCTTGAGCGGGCGGCCGACGAGGACGTCGTCGCACCCGAACACGCCGCGGTCGCCGGCGAAGCAGCCGGTCACCGGCGTGTCGAGCTCGCCGGCGGCGGCCGTCGAGGCCCACCAGATCCGCCAGGTCCGCGTGTCCGGGTCGAAGAGCCGCAGCGCGAGCGCCTCCCAGCCGGGGCGTCCCGGGAACTCCGGCGAGCGGTAGCGGTCGACGTTGCCGAGACCGGCGAGGACCGGCTCGGTCTGCACCGTGGAGCTGAACTGCACCCAGTCCGTGCTCCCCGGGGTCAGCGGCGAACCCAGCCTGCGGTTGGCCACGCGCCAGCGACCGAACAGGAAGTCGAAGTCGTGGCGCCCGTCGCGATCCGGCGCGCTCACGCCGGTCACCGCCAGACGGCGGCGGCGCGCGCCGTAGCGGGGGGTGCGGAGGTGAGCCGCGACCGGCGGGTGGGCTGCAGCCGCAGGCTGCGGGCGGGACCGGCCACGCCCGGCCAGCCGGCGCAGGCGGAGGCGATCGCGCACTGGGCGACGTCGACCTCCGCCCGCGCACGGCCGGGATGGCCGGTGAGCCACGCGACGACGTTGACGTCCTCGCGAACCGGCAGGGCCGGGAACCCGTTGGGAGAGTGCTCTGTGACCAGGCAGCCGAGCAGCGCGCCGCCCCGCGCGTCGACGGCCGGCGCGATCTCGTCCCGGAAGAACCCGAGATCGGCCGCGTCGTCGAGCTCGACGATCGTCGCGGTGACGATCCCGCGGTCGTCACCGTCCGCGGACGCGACCGGCCCCGCCTCCAGCATGAAGCCGCTCCCCTCCCACGCGGGGCGCAGCAGCAGGACGTCGTCGGAGTCGACCATCGTGGCGTTCGCGGCGTCGCGGTGGCGCTTCCACTCGGGGCCTGTGTAGAACCGTCGCAGCGCCTCGGTGCGGGTGTCCATGTCCGCGAAGCCGCGCAGCCACACGAACCTGCGGTCGTCGTCGAGGTCCCGGAAGGTCCCGAGGATGTGCATGCCGCAGTTCTCCTGCGGCTCGAGCAGCTCGGCCTCGAACAGGCCGATCAGCTCATCCCGGGCGCCGGGCAGCAGCGTGTACTGACGCAACTCGACGATGCTCACGGGTGATGAGTGTGCAGCGCCCCGCGCGGCGGGCATAGAGCCAGCGGCCGCCGGGTTGACGAGGCCAGGCCGTGTCGCTGTTCGGGTGCGGGAACTCGTGCCGTTCGTGCCGTTCGTCTGGTAGACGAACATCCGTCAACCGCAGGCACTCGTGCGCTACATGATGTTGATCCACCAGGGAGGCGCTCGCCGGCTACCGCTCGGCCGGGACGACGACGCGCGCGAGCAGTACCGGCGCGCGCTCGAGCTCACGCCGGACGACGCGGAGCGCCGGCCGCTGGGTGGCGTTCGCCGACTGGGCGGCGCCCGCGCTGGAGGGAGTGGCGGTCGGGGACTGGTCGATCGCCAGCGCGGCGAGCGGCTCGCCGGTTGTCCCTGATCGGGCGCCTGGTCTCCGCCGACACGCGCTGAGTCCCGCTCGGGGGCGCTCAGGGGAGCGGTCGCCCGAGCTCGTACTGCGCGATCTCCGCGTGCTCGAAGCCCGCCTCGTGCAGGAGATCGGCGACGGGGTGGCGCTCGGGAACGACCGGCGGCACCGACACGAGGTCGCTCGTCTCGCGCGAGCGGCGCACGACGCGCCGAAGCTGCCAGCTGTCGGGCTCCCCGCCGGCGGCGAGCGCCTCGTCCCAGCGTTCCGAGGCGATCGAGGGACCGCCGCAGGCGCGCGTGAACCCGACCAGCCGGCGACGCCGGACGAATCCCAGCGGCCCCTCGTAGAGAGCGAGGGCGGGGGCGTTGACCGTGAGCGCCTCCAGAACGACGTCCCGCGCGCCCGCGCCGGCCAGGCCCGCGAGCAGCGACTCGCCGATGGCCCGGCCGACGCCCGTCCGGTGGGCGTCGCGGCCGACTCCCATCGCGGCGACGCGCCCGTGCTCGCCCCGCAACGCCGCCAATCCGACGCCCACGAGCCGTCCATCCCCGTGGGCCAGGCGACAGGCCTCGGGGCGGACGTGTTCGGCGCCGAACATCGCGCGCAGCGTCTGCGCCGTGAACGAGATCGTGAACGGATACTCGGCGAAGGCGTCCGACAGCACGGCGGCGACCTCCGGGAGGTCTGCGTCGGAGATGCCCTCGCGCACGTCGATCGTCAACGGCACCACCGCCACCCCGGCGGACGGATGGCGCGGGAGCGACGGGACTCGAACCGCCACGTTGGATCCGACAGTCTCACGGTCACGCGGAGCGCATTGTGGTCGACATGTGACCTCGATGCGCTCCGAGTGCCGCGGCGGCGGTCGTCCCGGTCCGACTTGGAGCGCATCGGCGCTGTCACCGAACGCCGATCCGCTCCAAGTGCGGGGAACGGGAGCGGCACCATGTCGCCTCCAGTCCATTTGCATATAGACTGACTCAATCATGATAGTGGCGCACAACAAACCGTCGGACGGGCGAGCGGCCGGGCAACCTGGCAAGGGTCGCCGGCGGTATCACTCTCCGCGCAGGCAGGCCCAGGCCGCCGCCACCCGCGCCGACATCGCCGCCGCGGCTCGCCGGCTGTTCCTCGCCCACGGCTGGGCCGGCACGCGCGTCCGGGACGTCGCCCGCGAGGCCGGTGTCGCCGAGCCGACCGTGTACGCCGCCTACGGCACCAAGACCGGGCTGGCGCTCGCGCTGATCGACTCCATCGAGGCCGACGCCGACCCACAGCGCACGACCGCGGAGCTCGAGGCGGCCGGCGATGACGCCCACCGTCAGCTCGCCGCGCTCGTGGCCTCTGACCGGCGGCTGTTCGAGCAGGCAGGTGACGTGATCGGCCTGCTGCATGACGCCGGACGCTCCCAGCCCGACCTACGCGCCGCCTATCAGCACGGGCGCGCCCACGGCGACCAGCTGCGCCGGCAGGTGTTCTCAGGATGGCCCGCCGGCACGCTTCGCACGGGCACCGCCGCCCGGACGGCCGTCGACACCTACGCGGCGCTCTGCAACATCGGCGTCTACCGCACGCTCACCGAGGAACGCAGCCGGACCCCCGGCCAGGTCGAGCGCTGGTGGAACGACTCGCTCGCGAGACTCCTGTTCGCGTGAGCGGGTCGGTGGTCAGTCAGTCGCTCCCGGGCCGCTGGATGCGTTGCAGACGGCAGTCGGGCCATCGCTCGGTCAGCCGTCGCGCGAGGTCGTCGACGGCCCGGTGCAGAGCCTCGAGATCGAGCCCGTCGAGCCGGTCGAAGACGAAGAACGCCCTTGCCGTGTCCTCGGTGAGCTGCGTGCGGCGCCCCTGGCGCCAGTTCCAGCGTCGGCAGGTCACGCCGCGGTCGTCGCGCCAGACGATCTCGCCGGCGGCGGCCGGTTCGGTGTCGCTGCCGTCGCCGCGCGGGGTCGAACGGCTCGCCGCCGGCCGCGACGGTCAGTCGCAGCGGGCCCTCGAGCCGGTCGGCGTCTTCCCCGCCGACCGGAACGACGTGGCGCACGCTGACCGAGTTGTAGAGGTCGACGAGGGCGTTGATGCGCGGGAGCGGCTGTCCCTTGAGCACGCGGCCGATGAGCGCCTCCGCCGAGCTGCGGGTAACGGCTCGGCTTGGCGCCGAAGGCGCTGAACGCCGCGCGCCAGGCCGCGATGTGGGGGTGGTCGGTGGCTCGTTCCAGCCCTGACGCGCGCAACGCATCCTCGGCGTCCGTGAGCTGTGCGTCGCTCGCGGAGTCCGTCGGGCCGTTCGCCAGTCCGGAGGCGACGAGCACCACCGCGACGTAGTCCGGGTACGCCCGATGGACCGCGGGATCGACCTCGGCGGTGAAGCCGGTCTCGCTGGCGACTGCCTCGCGGGCGACGGCCTCGGCGTAGGCGGAGGCGAGGCGCTCGGTCGCGGTGGGACCTCCTGGCGGCGGGGGCGCCCCCAGATGCTCGGTGCGCAGCTCGGCCATGAGGTCCTCCCAGAGCGGGGGTCCGCCGTCGGTCAGCAGTTCGGCTCGCACGCGGAGCGTCGGGGTCGTCGCCCGGTTGCGCAGGCCCCACTCGCCGAGTGCGGCCATCACCGGAACCAGATCGATCGCCGCCTCGGTGAGGCTGTAGGTCACGCGGCGCCCGCGACCCGCATCCGCTCGCGTGAGCAGCCCGGCCGAGACGAGCCGGTGCAGGCGGTCGGCGAGGATGTTCGAGGCGATCCCCTCCTCCGAGCACGCCTGCAGGACACGGAAGTGGCGCCGGTTGCCGAACATGATGTCCCGCAGGACGAGCAGTGACCAGCGGTCGCCGATCACCTCCACCGCCGCGTTGATCGGGCAGCCCGAACGAGGTTCGCCGGCCGGACGCGTCGCCATGACGTCGATGGTACTTGCAGGCTGCCACCACCATCCCCGTGCGGTACGCTGCCGGCGCTTGCAAACCGCAATTACCGGGAGGGACGCGATGCCGGACACCACCTGCCACATGTCGATCTCGCTCGATGGCTTCGTCGCCGGACCCGACCAGAGCCGGGAGAACCCACTGGGCAAGCGCGGCGGGGAGGTCCATCAATGGCACATGGGCGACGAACGCGCGAACGACGCCGACGCGACGGCCGTCGGCTGGCTCCTGCGCCCGCGTGGAGCCTATGTCATGGGCCGCAACATGTTCGGGCCGATCCGCGGCGAGTGGCAGGAGGACTGGCGCGGGTGGTGGGGGCCCGAGCCGCCCTACCACGCGCCGGTCTTCGTCCTCACCCACCACGCTCGCGAGCCGATCGAGATGCAGGGCGGCACGAGTTTCCAC
>CAVPBY010000008.1:0-27470 GCA_963702225.1 uncultured Solirubrobacteraceae bacterium
TATGTTGTGTGTGTTCTTCGTTCAGTTCCGTGCTCTGCTGGACAGGAGGCTCCGCCCGCTGTCCTGCTGGGGTCTCCCGCGCGCCCGCACGACGCGGCCGACCAGACTCGCACGCCGGATCGGGGACTTGCAGGACAAGGTCCGCTCCAGCCCGGAGAGCGTGCGCAGGATCGCGATCGAGCTGCGACCCGAGGCGCTCGACGAGCTCGGGCTGGTGAGCGCGATCGCGGTGCTCGGCGCGCGCTTCGCCGAGCGCTCCGGGCTCTCGACCTCCCAGCACATCGACGATCCGCTGCCGCCGCTGGACCGAACACCGAGCTGCTGTGTTCCGCCGTGGCGCAGGAGGTGCTCACCAACGTCGCGCGCCATTCGGGCTCGGCGCGGGCCTCGCTCGACCCTCAGCCACGACGACGGCGAGCTGATCCTCGAGGTCAGCGACGAGGCGGAGGGGTTGCCGGCCCGCCAGGTACCCGGCGGCGGCATGAAGGGCATGCGCGAGCGCGCGACGCTCGTCGGCGGGATGCTCGAGATCGGCCGGGGCCGGGCGAGGACGGCGCGGCTGCACGGTCAGGCTCCGCTTCCACGCCGCGCCGCAGCGATCATGATCCCGCTCGCCGCCCGGATCCTGTTCGCCGACGATCACGCCGTCGTCGCCGCGGGCTGCGCCTGGTGCTCGACGAGGAGCCCGACCTCACGGTCGTCGCCGAGGTCGGTGACGGCGCCGCCGCCGTGGCGCGCGGCCTGGAACCGGACATCGACCTCGCGATCATCGACATCTCGATGCCGCGGATGACCGGCCTGCAGGCGGTCGCCGAGCTTCGCGCTGCCGGCCGCAGCTGCGCACGTTGCTGCTCTCCATGCACGACAACGAGCGCTACCTCGCCGAGTCGCTCAAGGCGGGAGCCGCGGGCTACGTCCTGAAGTCGGTTGCCGACCGCGACCTCGTGGAGGCCTGCCGGGCGGTGATGCGCGGCGAGCCGTTCGTCTACCCCGCCGACACGAACCCGCTCGTCCGCGACCTGCTCCGCAACGCCCGCGACGGCGAGGTTCCCGACAACCCGCTCACGCCGCGCGAGCAACAGGTGCTCAAGCTGATCGCCGAGAGCCACTCCAACAAGCGGATCGCACAGGAGCTCGTCATCTCCGAGAAGACCGTCGAGCGCCACCGCGCGAACATCCTGGAGAAGCTCGGATGCACAACCGCGTCGAGCTCGTTCGCTATGCGATCCGCAGCGGGCTGATCGAAGCCTGACGGGTTGGGAGGCGCCAGGCTCGGCCAGGCGGCGTGCGTCATCCGGCGGCCGGCGCGACGGCCGTCACCTCGACCTCGACGAACATGCGCGGGTCGATGAGCGCCGAGACCTCGACCATCGTGAACAGCGGACCGACGTCGCGCAGCGCGTCCCCGAAGGCGCGCGCGACCTCCTCGTGGCGGGAGATGTCGGTGACGTAGGTGCGCACCGACACGACGTCCTCCGGCATCGCGCCCAGGCGGCTGAGCTCGTGGAAGACCTTGCGCAGGCACTCGGCCATCTGCTCGTACGGGGTCTCGCCGACGATCCCCCCGAGCGGGCCGACCGCGGTCGTCCCACCGACGGGGCCAGTCCGCCGACGATGATCGCGCGGCTGTAGCCATACTGCTCCTCCCAGGGAGAGGGCGGATCACCTCCGAAGCGCTGCACGTCGCCGAAAACGGTACTGGGTGCGCGTCACTACTCGACACGTACTACGCACGACGGCCTGCACGGTGCTGCCCCGCACACGCCGGCGCGACCGTCCGGGCGCCGTCAGTGCCGGAAGTGGCGGCGCGAGGTGAACACCATCGCGGCGCCCGCCTTGTCGACCGACTCGACGACGTGAGGTGATCGCGGACCGAGCCGCCGGGGTGGATGATCGCGATGACGCCGGCCTCCAGGCCGATCTCGGCTGCGTCGGGAAACGGGAAGAACGCATCGGACGCCATCACCGCGCCGCCGACCCGGTCACCGGCCTTCTCGACCGCCATCCGCGAGGCGTCGACGCGGCTCATCTGACCGGCGCCGATGCCGACCGTCGCGAACCCTTGGAAAGGACGATCGCGTTGGACTTCACGTGCTTGCACACCCGCCAGGCGAACGCGAGCTCCTGCCACTCGGCCTCGGTCGGCCTCCGCTCGGACACGACCTGCATGTCGGCGCGGTCCTCCAGGTCGAAGTCGCGATCCTGGACGAGCAGCCCGCCGACGACCTGCCGGACCTGGGGCTCGATCATGTTGGGGATCGCGGCGCTCGCGGTCGTCGAGGATCCGCGTGTTCGGCTTCTCGGCGAGCACCTCGAGCGCGCCGTCGTCGTACCCGCGCGCGAACAGGACCTCGACGAACTGCTCGTTGAGCTTGGCCGCGAGCTCCGCGTCGACCCCGCGGTTGAGGCAGATGATGCCGCCGAACGCCGACATCGGATCGCACGCGAACGCCTTCTCGTAGGCCTCTCCGGCGGTGGCGCCGCGGCGACCCCGCACGGCGTGTTGTGCTTGATGATCACGCACGCCGGGATCTGGAACTCGGCGAGCAGCAGCCGGCCGGAATCGAGGTCGAGCAGGTTGTTGAACGAGATCTCCTTGCCGCCGAGCTGGGAGACCATCGACAGCACGTGGGTGCGGGCGCCGATCTGCTCGTAGTAGGCGGCGCGCTGGTGCGGGTTCTCCCCGTAGGGCAGCTCGAGCACCTTCTCGAACGCGCGCACGAACAGCGACGGGAAGTCCTCGCGCTTCTCCTGGAACCAGCGGGCGATCGCGGTGTCGTAGCGCGCCGTGTAGGCGAACGCCTCGGCCGCGAGCCACTCGCGGGTCCCCGGCGACAGGTGGCGGTCGGACTGGCGCAGCTCGTCGAGCACCGCGTCGTAGCTCTCGGGACCGACGACCGGCGCGGCGTAGGACAGGTTCTTGGCCGCGGCGCGGATCATCGTCGGGCCGCCGATGTCGATGTTCTCGATCACCTCGGAGTCGAGCGCGCCCCGGCGCGCCGCGGTCCGCTCGAACGGGTACAGGTTGACCACGACCAGGTCGACGTACTCGACGTCGTGCTCCTCGGCCTGCCGCGCGTGCTCGGGGTTGTCGCGGAGCGCGAGCAGGCCGGCGTACAGCTTGGGGTGCAGCGTCTTGACACGGCCGTCCATGATCTCCGGAAAGCCGGTGAGGTCATCGATCGAGCGCACGGGGATCCCCGCCTCGGCGAGCGCCGCCGCGGTGCCGCCGGTCGAGATGATCTCGATCCCGAGGTCCGCGAGCCCCCGCGCGAAGTCGACGATGCCCGTCTTGTCCGATACGGACAGCAGCGCGCGCGCGACCTGCGGACCGGCGGCGGAGCCGGCCATCCCGTCCGCGGAGACCGACGTCCTCGCCTCAGCCTCGCCGCTCACCGTCCCGATCGGATCGCTGCTCGCCTCCATCCGCGCCGGACTCTACCGGCTGACCCGTACGCGCCGTGGGTTGGCCGGGTCCAAGTCGACCGAGCCCTCCGCAATCCTCACCACCGCCTCCACGAGCAGCTCGTGCTCGATCGGTTGCAAATGCGACAGCACCTCGCCGGCGGTCGTGGCATCGGGCAGCTCGACCGCCCGCTGGAAGATGATCGGGCCGGTGTCTACACCCGCGTCGACGAAGTGCACCGTCACCCCGAACACCTTCGCCCCGTAGTCGAGCGCCGCCTGCACGACGTGCAGTCCGGGGAACGCCGGCAGCAGCGCCGGGTGGACGTTGATCACGCGCTGCGGGAACGCGTCGAGGAAGCCGGGGCTCACGAGCTGTGTGTAGCCGGCGAGCACCACGAGCTCGGCACGGTGGCCGTCCCGGAGCCAGTCGGCCATCGCCATGTCTCGGGCCGCGCGATCGGGGTACTCGGCCGCGGGGAAGGCGCGAGTCGGGATCGATGCTGCCTGCCCACGCTGAAGCGCAGCCGCGTCCGGCTTGTCCGAGCCGACGGCGACGAGCTCGTTGCCGCCGCGGCCGTGCGCCCGGTCGATCAGCGCCTGCAGGTTGGAGCCGGCTCCGGAGGCGAGGACGGCGAACCGCACATCGGGGACCGTAGCGGCTGGGACTCACGGGAGCGGTCGGGGTGGAGAGTGAGCGGGGATGTGCAGCCTTTTGCGCACGCCGGCCCGAGGCGGCGATGCCGATCTCGCACGACTGGCCCGAGGTCGGGCTCACGCGCGGAGCGCGACAGTCACGCAGCCGCCGTCGCGGACCGGACTTCGGCGGGGTCGAGAGGTGGGGCCGTCCTCATTGGCGGAACACCCCGCACACGAGTGTCATGAATCAGTGCCAACCTTCCCGCGAACGCCGGGTCGCGGTGTAGCGTCGGTGGGCCATGCATCGAGTCCTGTCCGCCTTCGCCCGTGCCGCCGCCGGCGACCCGCGCGCGCTGGACGAGGCACGCGAGGCGTGGGCGGAGCTGGCGGCCGAGCAGCAGGCGCTGCTCGCCTCCCTGGGCAAGCTGCTCGCGGTCGCGCACGAGCGTTCGGCGGCGCTGCCGGAGGTGCTCGACGCGCTGGCGGCACGCGACCTCGACCGCGCGCGCCGGGAGTTCCGCGGCCTGGCGGAGGAGGAGCGGGAGCTGATCGGCGCGATCGGCCGCTACCTCGCCGACCGGGGCGAGGCGACGCTGCCGCTGCTCGGCGCGTTCGACGGCGTCGGCGACCCGGCGGGGGCCGACCCGGCGCGGACCGGCCGGGTCGGGATCCGCACCGAGCTCACCCCCGAGCAGCTGCTCGGCAAGCTCGGGCTGAGCGAGTTCCGCCCCGCCCAGCGCGAGGCCGTGCAGGCGGCGCTCGACGGCCGCGACACGCTCATCGTGATGCCGACCGGGGGCGGCAAGAGCCTCTGCTACCAGCTGCCGGCGCTCGCCTCGGAGGCGCTCACCGTCGTGGTCAGCCCGCTCGTGGCGCTGATCGTCGACCAGCACCGGCGGCTGCTCGACGCGGGCCAGCGCTCGGTGATGCTCGCCGCGACGGTCGGCGAGCAGGCCAACCGCGAGGCGCTCGCGCAGATCCGCTCGGGCGAGGCGCAGATCGTGTTCTGCGCGCCGGAGCGGTTCGCCGCGGCGGGCTTCCGGGCGGCTCTGCACAGCCGCGACGTCGGGCTGTTCGTCGTCGACGAGGCGCACTGCGTGTCGGAGTGGGGCCACGACTTCCGTCCCGACTATCTGCGGCTCGGACCGGTGATCGAGTCGCTCCGGCGGCCGCCGGTGATGGCGTGCACGGCGACCGCGACCCCGCGGGTGGCCGACGAGATCGCCGCCCGGCTCGGCCTGCGCGACCCGTTCATCATCCGCCGCGGCTTCGACCGCCCGAACATCTCCTTCGACGTCGTCGCGCTCGAGGGCACCGGCGCCGTGGCGCGCAAGCGTGGCCATCTGCTCGCCGGGCTCGCCGACCCCGAGCAGCGCCCCGCGATCGTCTACTGCGGCACCCGCAAGGACACCGAGGCGGTCGGCGAGCTGCTGCGCGAGCACGGGATCTCGGCGGCGATCTACCACGCGGGGCTCGACGCCACGGTCCGCCACGGCGCGCAGGAGGCGTTCATGCGCGGCGAGGCCGACGTCGTGGTGGCCACGAACGCGTTCGGGCAGGGGATCGACAAGCAGGACATCCGCTCGGTCTGGCACTGGGCGCTGCCGACGTCGGTCGAGGCGTACTACCAGGAGGCGGGCCGCGCCGGGCGCGACGGGCGGCCGGCGCGCGCGGTGCTGCTGGCGATGCGCGGCGACCTGGGACGCCTGATCCAGTTCATCAAGCGCTCGCAGATCGACGGCGACGAGGTCCGGCGCGCGGTCGCCGGCCTGGGCGCGATCGCGGAGGACGGGATCGCCGAGATCGACCCGCGCCGCCAGGACGACCGAGAGCGGATCACGCTCGCGATCGCCGAGCGAGCGGACGTCGTGTCGCTCGCCCCGGCCGCGGGCGGGCGGGTCGCGGTGCGGCTCACCGGCCAGTTCGACGGGCGCGCCGTCGGCGAGGCCTGCCGCCAGGCGACCGATCGCCGCTGGCGCGCCTACCAGGCGCTCAAGGCGTTCGCCGAGGACGGCGCGACCTGCCGGCGCCGGCAGCTGCTCGCACACTTCGGCGACCCCGAGGAGCCGGCCCGCTCGACCGCTGCTGCGACGTCTGCGACCCGTTCGAGCTGCCGATCCTGGAGCTGCCCGGCGTGCGTCGGCGGCGCGGCGCGGGCTCCGGCGCGCCGGCCGCCGACCCCGACGCGCCGCCCGTGGACGGCGGCCAGCTCGAGGAGCTCAAGCGCTGGCGGATGGCCCGCGCCGAGGGCAAGCCGGCCTACACGGTCGCCACCAACGCGATGCTCGAGGAGCTGCTCGGCGGCGGCCGACCGACCCGGACGGGCTGCTCGCGATCCACGGGGTGGGGCCGAGCTTCGTCAGCCGTCACGGCGAGGAGGTGCTCGCGGTGCTCGCCGAGCTGGCCGCCTGACCGCGCACGGCGGCCCGGCGCGCACGGTGACGACGGCGCGGCGTCGATCAGTAAGCGACGAAGGAAGCGCAGGCGCTTGGCGCCGAAAAAGCGACCCGGGTGGTCACAGATGTGACGCATGCGGGTTAAATCGAGGCGTGGAACCCCACGACACGCGGAGCGACGCCGCGCTGCTGCACGGGTCGCGCTCGGATGCGACCGCTTTCGCGGTCTTCGACGACCGCTGACGAGCGGGCCGTCGTCGGCTATCTGGCGCGACGCGTCCGTGACCCGGAGACCGTCGCCGACCTCACCGCCGAGGTGTTCGCCGCGGCCCTGGGCGCGGCGGCGCGCTACCGCGCGGTCGAGGAGAGCGCCGCGGGCTTGGGTGCTCACGATCGCGCACGACACGCTGGCCAGAGAGCGCGCGCCGGCGGCACGTCGAGGCCGGCGCGCGGCTGCGGCTCGGGTATCGATGACGCGGTGCGCTTCGACGACGAGCGAGCTGACCGCGTGGAGGCGCTGGCCGACGATGGCGGCGGCTGCAGGCGCTGCTGGCCGATGCCGCCGAGCAGGGGCGCATCCGGGCGCGCGTGCTCGACGAGCGTTACTACCCCGAGATCGCCGCCGAGATGGCCACCTCGAGCTGGTGATCCGCAAACGAGTCGGCCGGGGCCTCGCGTCGCTGCACCGCGAGCTCAGCAGGGAGAAGCGACCATGATGTGCTGCCCACCGTACAGCGCCGCCAGCTGCTGGTGGCCGCAGAACGCCACGCGACGAGCAGCCCCGCGGGGCCGGGTGGCGCCGCGTGGCCCTCAGCGCCGGTGGCTCCCGCACGCGGAGCACGCCCTCGTCGCGGCGGTGAGCGTGGTGGTCGCCCTGGCCGTCGCGGCCGCCGCCGGTGTCACTCCTGCGCGCGCGCACCCCACCGCCCCGGCCCGCCCGCCGCTCACCGGTCGACGTCACTGCTCGCCCGCCCCCTCCATTTCCCGCCCCTCGGACCGCACGGCCGCTGTCCGACCTCGACCGGCCGCCCGGTCAACGACCAACTTCTCCGGTACAGCGCTCGGGCGCGGCCCGGTCCCGCGCGATCGAGCAGCGCGGCGACATCCGGCCGGACGCGTCGACGTCGGCCACGCCGCGGGCGCCGCTGGCGGGGGCTGCAGACGCTGTGGTTCGCGCTGCCCCGATATGATCGGCCGGTTCGTCGTCCGGGCGGCACGGCTCGGGAGGTCCGGGCCGATCGCGGTCACTTCGGGTGGCGGGGGCCTGAGCCCCGGCTCGGGTCCGCTTATCGTGGCGGCCGGAGCGACGGCGAACACGTATCCGGACGGCTACCGCACCGTCCCCGGCGCAACCTGGATCAAGACGCCCGGGTGCTACGCCTGGCAGGTCGACGGCACCAACTTCACCGAGCTGATCGTCTTCGACGCCCTCCGGGCGCACAGGGGTGCGACAGGCGGCTGAAGCGGCCGCGCGCAAGCGCCGTTCGCTCAGCGCGAGACGTGTCGCCTGCAGGCGAACGAACCGGAGCGACAGGTGGGCGGGGCATCACTCGTTGCCCCATCGCGGACGCACCATCGCACGGCGACGCATCGCCCACGCGCGCGCTCTCGGGGCAGCGAGGGATGCCCCGCCCGCCCGGGCCGCTCAGGCCCGCACGAGCGGCAGCGGCTGCTCGAGCGCGTACTTGCCCGTGTGGTCCTCGGTGCCCTCCAGCGGATACTGCCCGGTGAAGCAGGCGTCGCAGTGATGCTCGCGCTAGCCGCGGATCGCCCGGTAGACGCCCTCGAGCGAGAGGTAGTGCAGCGAGTCGGCGCCGATCTCGGAGCAGATCTCGTCGACGGTGCGGCCGTGGGCGATCATCTCCTCGCGCGAGGACATGTCGATCCCGTAGTGGCAGGGGTTGCGGATCGGCGGGGCGGAGATCCGCAGGTGGACCTCGGCGGCGCCGGCGTCGCGCAGCATCCGGACGATCTGGCGGTCGGTGGTGCCGCGCACGATCGAGTCGTCGACGACGATCAGCCGCTTGCCGGCGACGACCTCGGGCACCGGGTTGAACTTCAGCCGCACGCCGAGCTTGCGCAACTCCTGCCCGGGCTGGATGAACGTGCGCGCGACGTAGCGGTTCTTGATGAAGCCGTCGTCCTGGGGCAGGCCGGACGCGCGGGCCACGCCACGGGCGGCGGCGTTGCCGGAGTCGGGAACGGGGATGACGACGTCGGCGTCGACCTTCGCCTCCTCCCACAGCAGCTCGCCCATGCGGGCCCGGGCGACCTGCAGCGGCAGGCCGGCCATACGCGAGTCGGGCCGCGCGAAGTAGATGTACTCGAACACGCAGAACGCGCGACGGGCGTCGCCGACGACCAGCCGCGACTCCAGGCCGCGGCGGAGAGCGTCACCACCTCGCCGGGCTGCGACGTCGCGCACGAACTCGGCGCCGATCAGGTCGAACGCGCACGTCTCGGAGGCGACGCAGTAGACGTCGCGGTCGTCGAGTCGCCGGAGGCGCGGATGCGGCCGATCGACAGCGGCCGGATGCCGTTGGGGTCGCGGAAGGCGACGACCTTCTCGCCGGTCATGACGACGGTCGAGAACGCGCCCTGCAGCCGCGGCAGCACATCGGCGACCGCGTCCTCGATGTCCTCGGCGGGATGGGTGGCGAGCAGGGCGGCGATGATCTCCGAGTCCGACGTCGAGCGGAACGGGACGTCGCGGCCGCGCAGCTCGGTGTGGAGCTCGAGCGCGTTGATCAGGTTGCCGTTGTGGCCGAGCGCGAGCGTGCGGTGGTCGTCGCGGACGATCGGCTGTGTGTTCTCCCAGGCCGAGGCGCCGGTCGTCGAGTAGCGCACGTGGCCGATCGCGACGTCGCCGACGAGCGAGCGCAGGACATGGTCATCCTTGAACACCTGCGAGACGAGGCCCTGGTCGCGGATCGCGAGGATCGGCCCGCGCAGTGGGCGGTCGCGATGCCGGCCGACTCCTGGCCGCGGTGCTGCAGCGCGAACAGCGCGAAGTAGGTGAGGCGCGCGACCTCGTGCCCGGGAGCGTAGATCCCGAACACCCGCACTCGTCGCGGGGTCCGTCGCGCTGATCGAGAGAGGGGGCGTCACCGCAGATGCCTCGAGGACGACGCTAGCAACAGGCCCCGCCGGAACCGCGACCCCCTCGCGCAGCCCGCCGGCGGACGCGGCTCTTACATGAGCGCGGCGAGCCCGGAGGCGCGGGCCTCGGCGAGCGGCCGGACCGGCACCCCGAGCACGCCCTCGAGCTCGAGCGCCGGCCCGCCGACGCGCCCGATGACCGGCGCGACGCCCGGCTCGCCGGTGCCGATCGCGGCCACGCCCTCGGGGGAGCCGGAGACGACGAATGCGCGGCCGAGCGCCTCGCCGAACGGGTCCAGGCCGTCGGGCAGCGCGACGCGCGCGCCGATCTGACCGGCGATGCAGCACTCCGCGAGCGCGGTCGCGATCCCGCCCTCGGCGATGTCGTGCGCGCTCGTGAGCTCGCCCGCGCGGACGCGCCGAGCGGACGGCGCGATGCGCGGCGAGCGCCGCCGCCCCGTCCAACGGCGGCAGCGGCGCGGCGAGCGGCTCGCCGCGGAGCTTGGCCAGCTCGGAGCCGACCGGGGACGCGCGAACGCACCGACGATCGCGATCACATCGCCCTCGGCGCCGAACGCGAGCCGGCCCGCGCGCGCCGGGTCGGGCAGGCGGCCGACCATCCCGATCACCGGCGTCGGGTAGATCGGGCCGCCGGGCGCCTCGTTGTAGAGCGAGACGTTGCCGCCGATCACGGGCACCGACAGCGCCTCACACGCGGTGGCGATCCCCTCGACCGCCTCGGTGAGCTGCCAGGCGACGTGGCCCTTCTCGGGGTTGCCGAAGTTCAGGCAGTTGGTGAGGCCGAGCGGCTCGCCGCCGACGCACGCGAGGTTGGCCGCGCACTCGTAGACGACCTCGGCGGCGCCGGTGCGGGGGTCGCAGGCGACGCGCCGCCCGTTGCCGTCGATCGCCACCGCGAGCGCCTCGCCCGTGGGCAGCGTCAGCACCGCCGCGTCGGCCTCGTCGGGACGGCGCACGGTGCGCGACTGCACGACCGGGTCGTACTGCTCGAACACCGGCAGGCGCGAGGCGAGGTTGGCGCTCGCCAGCAGCGCCAGCAGCAGCTCGGCCGGCGCCCCATGTCCCGCGACGAGCGAAGCGCCCGGCGCCGGGTAGATCGAGCCGGGACCGCCGGCCGGGGCCTCGGGCGCGAGGTCGTAGAGCGGGCAGTCGTCGACGAGGACCCCGACGGGCAGGTCGGCGGCGACCTCGCCGCCGGCGAGGATCCGCATCCGGCCCGAGTCGGTCACCTCCCCGATCGGCGTCGCGCGGATCTCCCAGCGCTCGCAGACCGCGACGACATCGCCGACCCGCTCAGGGGCGACGACGCACAGCATCCGCTCCTGGGACTCGGAGACCATGATCTCGAACGGCTCCATCCCCGGCTCGCGCAGCGGCACCCGGTCGCAGTCGATGTCCAGCCCGACCCGGCCCTTGGAGGCCATCTCGGAGGCCGACGAGGTGAGCCCGGCGGCGCCGAGGTCCTGCAGCGAGACGAGCAGCTCCGAGTCGAGCAGCGCCAGCGAACACTCGAGCAGCTTCTTCTCGGCGAACGGGTCGCCGATCTGGACGGTCGGGCGCTTGTCGGCGTCGCCCTCCCCGAACTCGGCCGACGCGAGCACCGACGCGCCGCCGATCCCGTCGCGGCCGGTGAGCGCGCCGAGCAGCACGAGCACGTTGCCCGGGCCCGCGGCGGCGGCGCGGATCAGGCGCTCCTGCGGCGCGAGGCCGAGGCACATCGCGTTGACCAGGCAGTTGTGCTCGTAGCTTGACTCGAAGTAGATCTCGCCGCCGATCGTGGGCACGCCGATCGAGTTGCCGTAGTGACCGATGCCGGCGACCGCCCGCTCGAGCAGGTAGCGCGAGCGCGCCGAGCCCGAGACCTCGCCGAAGCGCAGCGAGTCGAGCACCGCGATCGGGCGGGCGCCGACCGCGAACACGTCGCGCAGGATCCCGCCGACCCCGGTGGCCGCGCCCTGGAAGGGCTCGACCGCGCTCGGGTGGTTATGGGACTCGACCTTGAACGCGAGCCCGAGCCCGGCGCCGACGTCGACGACGCCGGCGTTCTCGCCGGGCCCCATGAGCACCGCGGGACCCTCGGTGGGCAGGCGGCGCAGGAGCTTCTTGGAGTGCTTGTAGGCGCAGTGCTCGGACCACATGAGCGAGAGCATCGCCAGCTCGGTGTCGCCCGGCTCGCGCCCCAGCAGCTCAACGATCCGGTCGTACTCGCCGCCGGTCAGGCCGAGTACGCGGTGCCGGTCGTCGGTGGCGGCGGCGCTCACTGAAGCCGGCCGGGCGCTCAGGCCGCCACGCGCGACTGCACCGTGGCACGCATGGACTCGAAGATCGCCAGCCCGTCAACCGACCCGGTGAGCGGGTCGACCGCGTGCTCGGGGTGCGGCATCAGCCCGAACACGTTGCCGGCCTCGTTGCGGACGCCCGCGATGTCGTCCTGGGAGCCGTTGGGGTTCTCGCCCGCGGCGTAGCGCGGACGACGTCGACCGGCTCGGGCGAGAAGTAGCGCCCGGAGGCGTGCTTGACCGGGATCGAAAGCTGAGATCTCCCGGTATCCGCGCACGCGCGCGTGTACGGAGTGTCGGGGTCGACGACGTCCAGCCGCACCTGGCGGAAGACGAAGCGCAGCGTGTCGTTGGGCAGCAGCGCGCCGGGCAGCAGGCCGGCCTCGCACAGCACCTGGAAGCCGTTGCAGATGCCGAGCACGAGCCCGCCCTCGCGGGCGAACTCGGCGACCGAATCCATCACCGGCGCGAAGCGGGCGATCGCCCCGGCGCGCAGGTAGTCGCCGTAGGAGAAGCCGCCGGGGACGACGACCGCGTCGACGCCCTGCAGGTCGCGCTCGGCGTGCCACAGGAGCACCGCCTCGCCGACGCGCTCACATGCCAGCTGGGCATCGACGTCGTCGCAGGAGCCGGGGAAGCGGACGACCCCGAATTTCACGACGCGACGTTCTCCACGATCTCGTAGTCCTCGATCAGCGGGTTGGTGAGGAGCGCGTCGCACATCGCCGCGACCTGCGACGGGTCCTCGACGTCGAGCTCGATCAGCCGGCCGACGTGGACGCCCGAGACGCCCTCGAAGCCGAGCGCCGGCAGCGCCCGCTCGACCGCCTGGCCCTGCGGATCGAGGATCCCCCGCTTGGGGGAGACGAGCACCCGGACTCGCATCAGCCCTCGCCGCCGTCCGCGCCGGTGCGCGCCCGCCAGGCGGCGAGCGGCTCGGCGGTGAGGAGCTCGTAGATCTCCCGGTAGCGGGCCTGCGTCGCGGTGACGATCTCGCCGGGGATCGCGGGCGCCGGCGGCGTGCGGTCCCAGCCGGTCCCCGAGGCCCAGTCGCGCACGAACTGCTTGTCGAAGCTGGGCTGCCCATGGCCGGCCTCGAACCCGTCGGCGGGCCAGAAGCGCGAGGAGTCGGGCGTGCACAGCTCGTCGCCGAGCACGAGCTCGCCGTCCTCGTCCAGCCCGAACTCGAACTTGGTGTCGGCGAGGATGACCCCGCGGGCGGCGGCGTGCGCGGCGACGCGCTCGTAGATCGCGATCGAGGACGCGCGCACGCGCTCGGCGAGCGCGCGGCCGCCGATCAGCTCGGCGGCGCGGTCGAAGCCGATCGGCTCGTCGTGGCCGGCGGCGGCCTTCGTCGACGGGGTGAACAGCGGCTCGGGCAGCCGCTCGGACTCGCGCAGGCCGACCGGCAGCTCGATGCCCGAGACCCGTCCGGTGGCCGCGTAGTCCTTCCAGCCCGACCCGCTCAGATGCCCGCGCACGACGCACTCGACCGGCAGCATCCGCAGCCGCCGGACGACCATCGCCCGCCCGCGCGCCTCGTCCGGGACGCCGTCGGCGACCGAGATCACGTGGTTGGCGACGATGTCCGCGGTGCGCTGAAACCAGAACGCGGACAGGCCGGTGAGGACCTCCCCCTTGCCCGGGATCGGGGTCGGGTGGACGACGTCGTAGGTCGACACGCGGTCGGACGCGACGAGCAGCAGCTCCGCTCCGAGCTCGTAGATCTCACGGACCTTGCCCGATTCGAGCAGCGTCAGATCGTCGAGGGCGGCAGCCACGGGGGCGATCCTAGCGGTCGCCCCCGATGAGCCCGGAGACCGACGTCTTTGCTGAAGCTGATCAATCCAGATATTTTTGGACCATCACAGAAGGGGGAGATTCGACCGAGCGCCGCTACGGCGGCCGGACTGCCGAGGAGCGCCGCGCGGAACGCCGCGAGCGGCTGCTCGATGCGGGCCATGAGCTGTTCGGGACGACCGGGTACGCCGGGTCGACGATCGAGGGTGTCTGCTCGGAGGCGTCGCTCAACGCGCGCTACTTCTACGAGCAGTTCCGCCACCGCGAGGACCTGCTGCGCGCGGTCTACAACCGTCAGGCGTGGGGCGTGCTCGACGTCGTCCGGGTCGCGCTCGAACGCGAACAGGATCCGCAGCGGCGGCTCGAGGAGGGCCTCGGCGCGTTCGTGCAGGCGATGCTCACCGACGAGCGCGGGACGCGGATCGTCTACATCGAGGCGATCGGCGTGAGCCCGGCGCTCGAGGAGGAGCGGCGCCGCATCACCGAGGCATACGTCGAGTTGCTCTCGCGCGAGGCGGCACGGCTCGAGCAGCTCGCGACGGTGGCAGACGACGACCTCCGTGCGATCGCGATCGCGCTGATCGGCGCGGCCGAGCGCCTGGTCGTCGACTGGCTCAACGGAGAGCGCGATCGCCCCGCGTCCTCGATCGTCGACGCGCTGCTCAGGATCTTCGGGCCGACGCTGCGCTGAGCGCCGGCCCGGGGGCCGGCGGCGGGGCGAGCGCCCCGCCGCCGCCACGCTACTTGATCGTTACCGGAACCGGCGGGGAGGCGATCCCGTTGGCGATGACCTCGATCGTGCTCGCGCCTTTCGGGGTGCCGTCCGGGACCTTGAAGTCCGTCGACGAGGTCGCGCCAGGCGCCACCGAGGTCGACGTCCAGTGCTTGGTGCGCGCGTACGTGACCGTCCCGGTCGCCTGGTTGGTGACCCGCACGACCGGGAAGTTGGTCGCGCTCTGCACGTCGTCGCCGTAGGACGACCCCTGGTCCAGGCCGGAGATCTGGGAGCCGGACAGGCTCGCCGTCACCCCGCGCTTGATGTTCGTCGTGCTCAGCCCGGTGATCGCCGGCGTCCATGATGGATTCGGGCTGCCGCCGGCGGTGTAGACCTCGAGCCGGCTCGAGCCGTCGTTGAACAGCACCTGACCGTTGGGCAGGTCGAGCATCCGCGTGTAGTACGTCGAGTCGTTCGCCGCGTTGGGGACGTTCGGCACCGGGGTGATCGTGTTGCTGGCCGCGTTGTAGAGGTCGAACGCGATCGGGGCGTTGTACACGCACGGGCTCACGTCGAACAGCACGTTGCCGTCGGGCAGCGTCGCGGCGGGACCGTCGGCGCTGTCGTACTGCTGTCCGTTGATCGTCGGGATCGACGGGCTGGGGACCCAGCTGCCCGACGCGTAGTTGTACAGCGCGGTCGCCGCCGGCGTCGAGGTGGTGCAGGCCGCGGGCGCCGTCGCGCCGCTGCCGGCGCCGACCACGAACACGTTGCCGCCGGGCATCTCGGACTGCGGTCCGATCTCGGCCGACGGCGAGTTGACCGGCGAGCGGACCGTCGGCCCCGCGTTGGCCCAGCTGAGCGAGCTCGGGGTGAACAGCTCGGTCGACGGGGTCAGCCAGGTGTCGACGGTGAGCAGCTGACCACTCGGCTCCAGCGTCCAGCCCTCCTCGTCGTTGGGGTCGTTCTTGCCCTGGCCGGAGAGCGTGATCCAGTTGTGCCCGGTCGCGTTGTACAGCGCGAACGAGGTGCTCAGCTGCGGATTCGTCGTGCACTGCGAGCAGGCCTGGGCGAGCATGTAGGTGCCGTTGGAGAGCACGTCGCCCTGGGCGTCGCCGATGTTCGTCCACCCGCCGGGAGGTGCCACGCGCGTCCAGGTGTTCGTGACCGGGCTGTACTCCGCGCCCTTCTTGGTCCACACCGGGTTGCCGCCGAGGTACTCGCCGCCCTCGACGATCATGTGCCCGTTGGGGAGGATCGCGGAGGAGAAGTACAGCGGGTTGTAGCCGCCGGGCATCGGCGGCAGCTCGCTCCAGGTCCCGTTGACGTAGCTGCCCTTCGAGTTCGGCGTCAGCTTCCACCAGTTCGGGGTGCCGCCCGCGGGGGGCTCCTCGTGGATGTAGACGGTGCCGTCTGAGCCGAGCAGCATCGTCCCCGGCGAGAACGGCGCCGGACGCGCGAGCGCGGTCCACGGCGAGTTGACCGACGCGGTGATTCCCGGCGCGGCGTGCGCGGGCGCCGCGCGGCCGAGCGGCGTCAGCTGCGGGGCCCACACGGCCGATCCGCTGCTGGCCGCGGCGGGCGCCGCGTCAGCGGCCAATGCGATCGCCGGCGCGGCGAGCGCGACGGCCACCCCCGCACCTACGAGAGAACGACGGTTCCATCCGTGCACCACTGCCTCCTCTTCGCCCGCTCGACATGTCGCCTGGCCCCGCAACGGCGGTCAGCACGAGGAGATGCGCCACCCGCACGCCCCGGCGTCGTGGGAACCGGCGCGGACACGCTACCACGCCTCGCCCTCCGTTGCCGCAGACGCCTGCCGCAGGCGCGATCCGCCGCCGGGGGCTCAGCCGCGCACGACCGTGGCGTGGACCGGCCCGTGCCGGCGCGAGACCACGAGCGCGCCCACCGCGCACGCCAGGAACGCGCGGGCGTGCCCGGGAAGCGAGATCGGGGTGCGGGACGGCACGGCGACCTTCAGTGGCGGGCCGGCGACGCCCGTGTCCGAGTGCCGGGCGAAGCAGCTGACCGACAACAGGACGACGACCCGGTGGTGCGGGGCGCCGCGGAGCACGAGCACGGGCCTGGTGGGCCGGGTGACCAACCGGTTCACCCGCGCGACGATCGGCCCGGTCGGCTGCGTGTCCGGACCCGTGGTCCCGGCGGGCGGCTTCGCGGTGCGGTAGCGGTAGCGCTCGATCGTGCGCCGCATGTGGCAGCGCTCGTCGCCGTTGCAGGTCGTCGTCACGATCACGGCCACGCAGCGGTGCGTCCGCGCGCTGCAGGAGGCGCCCGTGCCGGAGGTGCTGCTGCTCGAGGTGGTCGTCGAGTCCGCCACGTACAGTCTGCGCAGGAACGAGACGCCGCGCACGAGGTCGGAGATCAGGGACGCGGGACGGGCGAGGCCGGCGACCTGCTGACCGCCGGGGCCGGTCTCCGTCACCGTCGTCGGCAGGCGGGCGGCGAGCAGCCGCTTGAGCTTGGCCGCGGTCAGGTGCCGAGCTGCGATCCGGCCCGTCAACGCGGCCGGCACGGTGACGAGGTTCCCGGCCACCGGGGCCGTCAACGCACGGCCGTCGGACAGTGTGTAGGTGATCGAGGGGATCCCGTCCGGGATCAGCGCAAGCTGGTGGGCCGCGCCCAGGCTCCCCTCGCCGAACGCGCCGACGTAGCCCGACAGGACAGCCTCGCTCCCACACGCCGCCCCGGCAACCGTGAGCTGCTCGGGCGGCCGTGGCCTGGCCCTGCCGGGCAGTGGCATCGTCGGCGGGCTCGGGGCGAGCTGCGTCGAGATCAGGCAGGCGCCCGGGCCGCTGCCGGTCTCATCCGCGCGCAGCGCGAGGTACCCACGCACGCCGGCGAGCTGACGCAGACCCCCGCAGCCGACCGGCAGCGTCGGGACCGCGACCGTCGCCGGGACGGCGTAGACGACGGCGTGCGCGCCGGTGCGCACCAGCGCAACCGCCGCCGACGGGTCGTACGTCCTCGCGCCCGCGACGGCCAGTTGCTCACGCAGATCGGCGCCCACCGGCAGCCGGTCGGCGACCGACCTGCGGCGGCGGAACACGGCAAAGCGCGAGACCACGATGGGATCCGCGCTGCCGGCCACCGGCCGCGCCCGGTGTCCCGCCCCGACCCCGAGCACCGCCCTCACGCAACGAGCGAGCCGCACGCCACCGGAGCGCCCGGGGACGATCGCACCGGACGACGACCCGGCACCCGCGACGACGACCACCAGCACGACCACACCGACGTGTGACCGACGCCTGCATCCACGCACAGCTCCTCCTCACCCGCTCACGATGTCGCCCGGCCCCGCGACGGCCGCCGCCAGGGGAGAATCCCGCTCGCCGCGAATCGTGAGACCGGCGCGGAGAAGCTACCACTCCCGTGGTGCGTTCCCCGTCGAGCTTGGACGGCGGGCGCTCAGTCAGACAACGCGAGCTCGGCGATCGCCGCAGTGAGCTCGCTGCCCGGATCGGCGAGCTGCAGCACCGCGTCGAAGTGGTCGTCGGCGCCGAGCGCCAGCCCGCGCGCGTCGATGCCGGCGGCTTGGCAGTGCTCGGCGTACGCTCGTGACTGGCGCACGAACTCGCTCGTCTCACCGCCACCCCAGGCGACGATCCGGGGCGGTCCGGGCGACGGGCCGACCAGCAGCGGGCTCTGGGTCTCGATCGTGCGCCGGCTGAGCTGCAGCGCGGGCGCCAGATAGGAGTAGGCGAGCGGGCGCAGGTCGTAGACGCCGCTCAGCGGCACTCCGCCCCGGACCAGGTCGGCGGGCAGGCCGTACTCACCCGCCCAGTCGGTCGCAAGCACCATCGCGGTCTGCTGTCCGCCCGCCGAGTGGCCGGCGACGACGATCCGCGCCGGGTCCCCACCCCAGCCGGCGGCGTGCCCGTGCACCCAGACGACCGCGGCCCGGCTCTGGCGGGTGATCTCGTCGAGCGCGACCGCGGGGGCGAGCGCGTAGTTGGTGACCACGACGTCGATCCCGTGGGCGAGCGGGCCGGTGGCGACGAACGACCAATCGGCGGCGGTGAACGAGCGCCAGTAGCCGCCGTGGATGAACACGAGCACCGGCCGTGGGTGGGCGGGTGCCGGGCCTCCGGCGCAGAACACGTCGAGGTGCTCGTCGCGGGTCGGGCCGAAGCGGACGCCCAGCCGCGACACCTCGTGCGTGCGCCGCAGCCGCGCCGAGTCCGCCGCCATCCGCGCCTCGAGCTCCGGCCAGTCCGGGCGCAGCGCGCCGACGTCGTACTCGGCGTCGATCTCGGCCTGGGTCGCGAAGCCGCGGTAGAGCACCCGACCGGCCGCGCCGCCGCCGGTCAGCCGGCGGGCGTCGCGGCGGCGGCCGGCACGATCGCGTCAAGCCGGCCGACGATCTCGTGCGCGTGGCGGACGAACGGCGCGTAGTCGAAGATCGCGTCGAGGTCGAGTCCGGGGTGGGCGGGCATCGTGTCATCGGCCGCCAGCAGCTCGCGCAGCGGGGTGCGCTCGTCGAGCGCGCGCTGGGCGAGGCGCTGGACGACCCGGTAGGCGTCGTCGCGCGTGGCGCCGGCGGCGACGAGCGCGAGCAGCACCCGCTGCGAGAACAGCGCCCCGTGGGTGAGCTCGAGGTTCTCGCGCATCCGCGCGGAGTCGACGACCATGCCACCGACGAGCGCGAGCATTCGCCGCTGCATGTGGTCGAGCAGGATCGTCGCGTCCGGGAGCGCGACGCGCTCGACCGACGAGTGCGAGATGTCGCGCTCGTGCCAGAGCGCGACGTCCTCCAGGCCGGCGCTCGCGTAGGCGCGCAGCAGCCGGGCGAGGCCGGTGATCTGCTCGGACTTGATCGGGTTGCGCTTGTGGGGCATCGCGCTCGAGCCCTTCTGGCCGGCGCGGAACGGCTCTCGCACCTCGGAGAGCTCGGTGCGGGCGAGGTGGCGCAGCTCGGTGGCCAACCGCTCCAGCCCGGCGCCGGCGAGCGCGACCGCCTCCAGCAGCTCGGCGTGGCGGTCGCGGGCCACGACCTGGGTGGAGACCGGCTCGCGGGTCAGGCCGAGCCGCCGCAGCACCCGGTCCTCGAAGTCCGGCGAGGTCGCCGAATAGCTGCCGACGGCGCCGCTCACCGCGCCGACCTGGGCCTGCGCGAACGCCCGCTCGAGGCGGACGCGGTTGCGCTCGGCCTCGAACGCGAACCCCGCGAGCTTGATGCCGAACGTCGTCGGCTCGGCGTGGATGCCGTGGGTGCGCCCTGCGCACAGCGTGTCGACGTGGGCGCGCGCCTGCGCGGCGAGCTCGGCGACGAGCCGCGCGGAGTCGGGCAGGATGAGCGCGGCGACGTCGCGCAGCTGCAGCGCGAGACCGGTGTCGAGCACGTCGGAGGAGGTCAGGCCGTAGTGGATCCAGCGGCCCGCCGGCCCGGCCGACTGCGACAGCACGTCGACGAACGCCGCGGTGTCGTGGTCGGTGACGCGCTCGCGCTCGTCGATCGCCTCGACGGTGAAGGTCGCGGCGCGGATCGCGTCCAGCTCGTCGCCCCCCGGCCCGTCCATCTCCTCGCAGGCGGCCACCTCGACCCGCCGCATCGCCTCGAAGCGCCCGTGGTCGGACCACGCGTCGGCGAGCTCGCGACGGGTGTAGCGGGCGATCACCGGCGGCGGCCGGCGGCGGCGGCCCGGACGCCGGAGGCGCCCATCGTGCCGGCGACCGCCGTCAGCGACGCGGCGGCCTCCTCGGCCCCGCCGGCGCTCGTGCGGGCGGCGTGCAGGATCGTGTCCAGCAGCCCGGGGAAGCGCGCGTCGAGGTCGGGGCGGCGCAGCGTGTTCAGCCGGGTGGTTCCCTGCTGGCGCTGCCTGATCACGCCGGCGTCGCGCAGCACCTTGAAATGGTGGGTGCAGGTCGACTTCGTCACCGGCAGCTCAAAGCTCCCGCACGTGCACTCGACCTCGCCGCGGGCGAGCTCGGCGACGATCTTGAGCCGGACCGGGTCCGACAGCGCGTGCAGGACGGCGCCGAGCTCCAGCTGCTCTCGGTCGGGATGGACGATCTGGTCGGTGGTCGTTCCCATGTGTGTGCGCCTCACTATAGGACGTTCCTCCAGCTTGTACGACGTCTATCGAACAAGCTGGTATCGTACGAGGCCCATCGTACATCGACGTCGAGGAGTTCACAATGAGCACGTCAGCACCGAACACCGCAGTCCGTCTCTCCTCGGACGCCGCCCGCGTGCGCCACGGCCTCGCCGCGGTGATCGCGAAGTACATCCACGACCTCACGCCGCGGCCGGCCGCCGCCTGAGCACCACACCCCGGGGCGACGTCGCACGAAAGCCCCGGCGGCGCGGCGGCCCGCACGCGCGCCGAGGCATCCGGCGCCTTCCATGACGCCGGACGCCTCGGCGCCAGAGGGGTCCGGCGCCATCCCGGCGCCGGACCCGGCGACATCCCGGCGCCGGCCCCTCTGGCAAATCGTCGGGCGGGTTAGCTCACCGTCATGGCGCAGCCGTCAGGCCCTGCACGAACCTGGCCCCGTCGGGCGCCCCCCACCCCGTGGTCGCGTCGTAGCCGGTGAGTGTGGATAACCCGGCACCGACGAACCCCATTGCTGATTGTCCTGGAGGTCTCCGACCGACTTCTGCACCGGGCCGACGCCGACCTCCGATCCGGCGAAGCTCGCCGGCGCGGAGCCCTCGTGCACGGGCACGATGTCCTGGTAGGCGCTCTGCCGATCCGCCCTGGTAGAGGTACGGGTCCAGGAAGCCGATCGGCTGCTTGCCCGCCGCCCTGCGGCTCGCGTTCACCAGCGCGGTGAGCCCGGCGGTCTGCGGCGTCGCCGCGGACGTGCCGCCGAAGATCGTCCAGCAGCCGGTCGTGTTGCCGCAGTTGTATTGCGGATAGGCGGTGATGTAGACGTCGACGCCGCCGTTGACGGCCGCGTTCCAGGCCGTGTCGGGGACGAGCCGGTGGTTGCCGTAGGACGCATCGACGCCCTGCTGCCACGACGGTCGCGTAAACAGCGTGCTCTCGCCGCCGCCGGTGGAGATCGGCGCCCACGACTCGTTCCACACCGCCTGGGTGTCGCCGCCGCTGGTCGCGTTCCAGTAGGCGGGGTTGAAGCTGCCGTCGGCGTTGAACGCGGTGTCACTCGTCGGATCCCAGGTCCAGCCGTCCTGCAGCTGGGTCCCGCCGACCGCGACCACGTACGGTGAGGTGCTCGGATAGCCGACCACTGGATACGGGTACCGGGTGGTCTCCTTGTGCTGCTTGCGCGTGCCGACGGTGCCGGTGTCACCGGTCGCGGCGAAGAAGTTGTCGCGCTTGGCGAGCCCCTTCTGGAACACCGCGTCGAACTTGGCGGTCTGTGCGGCGCCCGCTCCGCCGAAGTCCTGCTCGGGAGCGCTGAACGACATCGAGAACATCGTGCCCGGCGGGGTCGCGTCGATCTCGCCGCTGATCGCCTTGAACAGGTTCGGGAAGCCCTGCACGCCGACGGTCTCCGCCGGCGGCACCGCGAGCAGGATGATGTGCGCCCGGGGCGCGATCGAATAGGCCCACTCGATGTCGAGCGTCGCCTCGCCGGACCAGTTGGCCGCGGCGCACGGGCCCGACAACCCCTTCGAGTTCTTGCAGGCGTTGTGGTACTGCGGGTTGCCCTGCGGGAACACCTCGTTGAAGTCCGGGTTGGGCAGGCTCGAGAAGAACGTGTCATGGAAGTGCTGCAGGTCCGACGCCGCCGTCGGGCTGCCGTACGCGTCGACGAGCACGATCGTCTGACCCTGGCCCTGATTCGCCACGCCGTTGGCGAGCGTCGGGACGCCGTCGATGCCATACGCCGTGCGGATGTCCTGCGGCGTGTAGCAATGGAAGTACGTCGAGGTGCTGCCGCCGGGCAGCGTGCAGTCCGGCGTCATGCCCGCGGACGGCGTGCTGGATGCGCCGGCGACCCTGCGCGCGTTGACCGCGAGCGGGGTGGCGTCTGCGTGAGCCGTCCGCTCGGTGGACATCGCCCGCGCCATCTTCCTGACGGCGGACACGCAGTCGCTGAACGGCGTACCGCGCATGCCCTTGACGTGCCGGTGGCCGAGCTGCTGGGCGGCGCACGTCCGGCTCGGGTTGACCCTCGTGCCGGCCGTGATCGCCTTGTGGGCGTGGGCCATCGCGGTCACGCACTCAGAGAACGGAGTCCCCCGTGTGCCCGCGGCCGCGTCGGCGCGCCTGTGGCTCTGAGCCGCGCACGCGCGGCCATACGCCCGCGCGCCGGCGGCCGCGCTCGGATGAGCGGGATGCGACGGGTGCGCCGGATGGGCCGGGCCCGCGGACGCGAACGCCGCCGGTGCGCCGGCGCCGAACGCCAACGCCGCCGACAGCCCGACAACTGCTGAGCGAATTCTCACAGCGCCTCCTTGGGCCTCGGATCGGCCCGTCGACTCTCACGCCGAATGCGCAGCCGGCTGACCGGCGTCATCGTGCGTTCCGCCCCTACGACGCACGGGCGGCGCGAAAGTCAGGGGCTACTTCGTGGAATGCCCGGCGTGCGCTGCCGCGGACCTGCCGTGCGCCGGCGCGGAGGACGCCGGGAGGAGCGCGGGATGGCGATGGCCGCTGGTCGATCCGCCATGGGTCGCGGTGGGGTGACGGCCCTTGCCGCGGGCGGCGGCGGGGTCAGCGGAATGCGCGGCGCCCGAGCGCCCGTGCGCGGACCCGCGGGCGATCTGGGCCGCGTGGGCCACCGCCGACCGGCCGCGGGCGGGATGCGCGGCGTGTGCCGCCGCGGAGTTCCCGCGGGCGGGCTGGGCCGCCGGCGCGGACGGTTCCGGGGCCGGGTGCGCGGCGTGGGCCGCCCCGGAACGGCCGTGGCCCGGGTGGGCGTGGCGATGCGCCGCCGCGGATCCGGCGTGGCGCGCGCCGCGCGCCGCGGGTCTGGCGTGGCGCGCGGCGGCGGCCGGCCGCGACCGGCCGCCGGCACGGCCGTGACCGCCGGCGACCGCGCGCGGTCCGATCGTGGCCCGGGCCGCCTGCAAGGTGACGACGGCGGGACCCGCATCGCTCGTCGACGTCGCCGCCGCCGTCGCGGCCACGAGCGCGCTTGGCGCCCGGTGGCGGGAGTGGTGGGTCTGCGGCTGGTCGGCGCTGATCGCGACGGTGACCCCGGCCGCGGTCACGACGGCGCCGGTGGCCGCCAGCGACTTGGCGAGCAGGCCGGCCCCGAGCGCCTTCGTCGCCGCTCCGGTCGCGCCGGTGGTCCCGGCGGCGGTGCCGATCCCGCCGGCGGTGGTGGCGCCCGTGGTGCTGGCGCCGGTGGCGCCGGCCACCTGCCGCAGGATCGCGCCCGACGAGGCGAGCGCGAGCGTCGGCACGAACGCCCCCAGCCAGGCGCTGCGATCACCGATCGCCTGCGCGAACGCGGTGCAGTCCGGGCACTGGCGCAGGTGGGCTCGCACGGCGCGGCCGCGCATGACCCGGCGGTCCCCGTCGGAGATGCGCCCCTGGATCTCGGGGCAGGCCATCGCCCGGCCGCGCGCCTCGTCCTGCAGCCCGCGGCGTGCCTCGTAGACCGACTGCTTGGCGGCGCCGACAGTGATGTCCAGCGCGCCGGCGATCTCCTCGTGCGAGAGCCCGGTGAGCTCGCGCAGCACGATCGCGCTGCGCGCGCGGTCGGGCAGGCCGTGCAGATCGTCGACGAGCTGGGAGAAGCGCTCCCGGGCGAGCACCCCCTCCTCGGCCGTCGGCGGCGGGCCCGCGGGGATGAGCACGGGCTCGCGGGTCCTCGCGCGGCGACGCAGGATCGAGATCGACTCGTTGTGGGCGATCCGGAACAGCCAGGGACGCAGTGGCGCGTCGCGCTGTCCACGGCGCAGCGCGACCAGCGCCCGCAGCCAGGTCGCCTGCAGCGCGTCCTGGGCATCGGCGTCCTCACCGACGATCGTCGCGCAATAGCGATACAGCGCCTGGTGGTGACGCGCGTACAGGGTCGCGAACGCCCCCGCCCGGTCGCCGGCGCTCAGCCTCGCCAGGCGCTCGTCGTCGAGTCGGGACAGCGCACGGCGCACGGACGTCGTCACGGACCCCATCAGCGTCGATTTATACCCGGCGGCCGCGTCCTCACACCGGCGGTCAGGCCCCGAGGATGCGCGCGGCGAGCACCGCGGCGCCCGTCGCGTCGTCGAGTCCGACCCATGCCACCGGCGCCGGTTCGGTGTTCGGATCCCCACCGGAGAGCAGCGCATCGAGCTGGCCGGCACGGGCTCCCCGGCTGGTCAGCGGCACCCCGATCACCGGCAGCGCGGTATGGCCGGTGATGAGCATCGGCAGCCGCGCCTTCGGTCCCGCGCCCGCGATGATCACCGGATGCCGCGCAGCTGGGCGTTCTCGGTGTACTCCGCGATCGCGCGCGGCGCCTCGGCGGCGGACATCACCCGCACCTCCGAGGTGATGCCGTGGTTGCGCAGCTCGGTCTCGGCGCGCTCCAGGATGAACAGATCCTCGCGCCCGGCGACGACGATCGCCACCCGCGGGGCGTCGACGTCGATCTGCTCGATCTCGGCCGCGGTCTCGGCGAGCAGCTCGGTGACCGGCTGCCCCGGCGCGGAGTCCGGAACCGCCGCGAGCGGGACGGACGGATAGCCGCCGCGCGCGGGCCGGCCGCTCATCGCGTCGTCCGCAGGGCGATGTCCGAGCGCAGCTGGCGCCCGTCGAACTCGATCCGCGCGGCCGCCGCGTACGCGTCCGCGCGGGCGGCGGCGGCGTCGCGGCCGAGCGCGGTGACGCTCAGCACGCGCCCGCCGGCGGTGACGATCGCGCCGTCGTCGGTCGTGGCGGTCCCGGCGTGGGCCACCTCGACCTGGCCGTCCAGAGAGTCGAGCCCGGCGATCCGGTCGCCGCTTCGGGAGGACTCGGGGTACCCGGCGGAGGCGAGCACGACCGTGACCGCGGTCCGCGCGTCCCAGTCCAGGCCGACCGCCGCGAACTCCGCGAGGCCGCCGGCCCGGGTCGCTGCCTGCATCAGCGACAGCAGGTCGGTGCGCAGCCGGGGCAGGATCGCCTGCGTCTCGGGGTCGCCGAAGCGGACGTTGAACTCGAGCACCCGCGCACCGTCCGGGGTCATCATGAGGCCCGCGTAGAGCACGCCGTGAAACGGCGTCCCGCGACGCGCGAGCTCGTCGAGCACCGGCTGGTGGACGGCGGCGCAGATCTCGCTCGCGCGCTGCGCCCCGACCCCCGGGACGGGCGAGTAGGAGCCCATGCCGCCGGTGTTGGGCCCTCGTCGCCGTCGAAGATGCGCTTGTAGTCCTGGGCGGAGGCGAGCGGCACCGCCGCTCGCCGTCGCACAGCGCCAGCAGCGAGACTCCTCGCCGGTCAAGGTGCTCCTCGACGACGACCCGCTCGGTGCCGAAGCGGTGGGAGACGAGCAGGTCCTGCAGCGCCCGGCGGGCCTCGGTCTCGTCGGCGGCGATGATCACGCCCTTGCCGGCGGCCAGGCCGTCGGCCTTGATCACGACCGGGTAGCGCTCGATCGCGGCCAGGCCGGCCTCCGGGTCGGTGACGACCGAGTAGGCGGCGGTGGGCACGCCGGCGGCGATCATCACCTCCTTGCAGAACGCCTTGGAGCCCTCCAGGCGCGCGCCCGCGCGGCCCGGGCCGAAGCACGCGATGCCGCATCGGCCAGCGCGTCGGCGATGCCGGCCACGAGCGGCGCCTCGGGGCCGACCACGACGAGCGAGACCGACCGCTCGCGGGCGAGCGCGCACACCGCCGCCGGGTCGCACGGGTCCAGGCCGGGGAGCGCCTCGACCTCGCGGGCGATGCCGGCGTTGCCCGGGGCGCACAGGGTGTGAGGCCGGCGCTCGGAGCGCGCGAGCGCCGCACGATCGCGTGCTCGCGGGCCCGCCCCCGAGCACGAGCACCGTCTCATGCGCCACCTAGATCGCTCCGATGAAGTCGTCGATCGGGATCGCGGTGAGCGTCTCGTAGCGGCTCGTGCCGCGCGAGCCGAGCTCCAGCGAGACGCGGGCGATCGCCTCCGCGTCGGCCGCCTCGATCACGTTGACGAAGTCGTACTCGCCGAGCGTCGCCCACTGCGCCTTGACGGTCGCGCCCAGCGACTCGATCTCCCGGTTGACCTCGCGGATCCGGCCCGGGTTGTTCTTGATCGTCTGGACTCCCTCGGGAGTCAGCTTCGTGAGCATGATGTAGGTCGGCATCGTCTCGGCGCTCCCTCGTCGCTGTCTGCTGCGGGTTGTACCCGATCGCGGGCGGGCCACGCCCAGCGCTCAAGGCTGCAGCATCTGCAGCCGATCACCCGGGCCGTGCCCCACGATGGCCTCCTCCGGCGCGCCGCCGCCAGCGAATTCACCTGGATCGGCGGCGCGTTCGTCGCGCTGCTGCTCGTCGCCTACCTCGTCCTGCACTCGATGATGACCGGCACGTTCGACCGCCTGGAATCCCAGGACGCCCGCGGTCAGGCCGCCCGCATCGCGACGACCCTCGCCTACGAGCGCGCGCTCGTCGCCAACACGGTCATCACCAACGGCGAGTGGGACGGGCTCTACAACACGGTGCGCGACGATCACGCGACGCCGATGAACTCGCTGCTGCAGGCCTCCTCGATGCGCGAGTTCGGCCTGAGCGGGGTGATCGCGCTCAACGACGCCGGCAAGGTCGTGACCGGCGGGCCGATCGCGCCGGACGGACGCAGCTACCTGCCGGTCCGCGCCGGGCCTCGCCGCCGCACTGTCGCGCCGCCCCGTGCTGCTCAGCACCGCGACCAAGCCCGGCGCGGTCACCTGCGGGGTGCTCAGCGCCGGGGTGAGCCACGACATCTTCTGCTCGGCGGTGATCGTCCACACGAGCAACGCCGGCCCGGTCGTCGGCACGCTCGTCGGGCTCGAGTCGCTCGACGCGGCCGGCACCCGCGCGATCGGACGGCGCGCCGGGTTGTCGCTGCGGCTGGCGTCGGCAGCGACGCCCGGCCGCACCACGAAGCTCGCCAGCGCGCTGGGCCCGCTCGGCGTGCAGACCCGCCCGGCCGGCCCGCATCGGATCGAGCTGATCGTCACCGCGCCGTCGGTGCAGGGCGGCGCGCCGCTGCGCTTCGTCGAAGACGGGTCGGCGAGCGGTGTCAGAAACCACACAC
>CAVPBY010000009.1:0-12257 GCA_963702225.1 uncultured Solirubrobacteraceae bacterium
CTTTCTCAAGCAGTCCTCCAGGCTCGACGTCCATACCGAGGAGCACCCTGGGAGGTTCGGCCCGAGTTCGTGGAATGTGACCACGCCTTGATGAGTAAGGCCTTGACTCACCCGCCACTTAATTCGCTGATCCGGACGCTGGGTTTCGATTGTCGCGGTGAACTCCTTCGTCTTACCCCAGATCTTGGCAGCAAATGAGAGCGTCGCATCGTCTTCCTGTGATACCCGGGTAACACGATGCATGAAGTTCGGCCAGTCTTCAAACTGTGTCCACTGGTTGTAGACGGTTTCCAGCGGCGCGCCGATGTCGACACTCTGCTGTACGGGCATGCGCCGCCCCTTTCCCACGCCCGGCGCGCCCCCTTTGCCACCGCCGCCACCGCCGCCACCGCCGCCACCGAACGGCAACGCGTCCGTGAGAGTGTCCTTGAGGATTCCGCCCGGGCCGCCCGCTTCATCGACCTTGGCGGACACCTTGTCCCCGACCCCACTTCCACCTGATCCCCGAACTTGCCACTCAGGCCGCCGGCGGCCTTTACGGGGGCGCTGATGACGCTGCCGAGCCCTCCGCGGGCGGCCTTGACTGCGACGGGCACAAGCGCGGCGGCGCCAGCGCCCGCGGCCAGACCGCGCATCCCGGACAATCCGCCTGAACTACGGCCCCCACGGCCGTCGCTGCCTAGGCTCTCGATCGCTCGCGATACTGCATCACGAACCGTGTCCTGGACGTCCTTCGCCATTCGCGTAACCCTCAAGTTCGAACTCTTTCGTCATGTGGTTCTACCCGCTTCAGGCAAAAAATCCCTCGGATCCGTCAGTTGCGCGTTGATGCAGGCGCGCTTCTTTGGCTTTTCGTGACCGTCCCACTTCCAACCATTTTCAGGTGCAAAGGGGGTTCGCCGCAGCGTGATGCTCATTCAGAGCGGCCACTCGTGATCAAGATCACGCCCAGATCGTGAGCAGGCGCTCGTCAGCCGACGGTCCCTGTCGGCGGCTGCCGGAAGAGAACCCTGATCGCGCCACGAACTCAGCGCCGCGCGATCCAGCACCATCGGTCGCAGCGGTCACCTCGCGACCAAAGGATGAAGCAGCCGGTTCGCGAGCAACGATGGCACTGGACGAGGATCAGGTTGAACAGCCGGTAGACGACGACGGCCGCGAGCGCCGGGCCAAGCGGCGCGCCCAGCCAGTGCAGCGCGAATGTCAGCAGGACCTCTGTGATTACAGCCCCTGCCAGCGGAAGCGAACGTCGGGTGATCACGTAGCCCGTCCCGTACGCCAGCACGATCCGCGCCAGGCTGAGATCGAGGCCGAACATCCGCAACGCCGCGTCAAGAGCGGCGATTTCGGCGGCCCAGTAGAGCGTCATGCTCAGCCAGGCGGGCGAGGTTCTACCCGGCGCGCGGATGAGCTGGTGAAGCATCCCGACACCATCGAGCACGCCGGCGATAGGGCCGAAGCGGCGCAGCGGCGAGAGGGCGCGGTCGGGAACGGTCAGCCACAGTCCGAGCGCGAAGCCCGCGGGCACGCCCAGCGCCCACGGCCACAGCAGCGACCCCATCACCTTGGCGCCTGTGATGAGGAGCACGATCGCGCTCAGACAGGCAAACGGCGCCAGCGCCGCCCGACTCGAGCGCAATAGGGCGGCGACCTGGACGCGAGCGGTCTGCTCGTCGTAGACCTTGGTCAAAGCAGCCTGGTCAAGCCGGGAGCCGCCGCCCACGATGAACGGACCGAAGCCCAACAGGACCACGGTGACGATGACCGACAGCTTCGGCGGCCGCAGCCCGGCAACCACCGTCATCTGCCGGTAGGCGAGCATGTACGGCAGGAGACCGGCCGCCTGGGCGATCGCGATCACCACGATCCACCCCGGCCGAAAATGCGCAAAGACCCGGCTCAACGAGACACCGCTCAGGGCGGCCACCACGACGATCGCGACGATCGCCGCGACGATCGCGACACTCGAGAGGATGAACGGGTTCGGACGACGACGGAACATCTCGTCGCAGCTACCCATTCCGGTTCGATACCAGCGCCCGTGACACAGACAGCGGAAGGCGCGCCGCAGGCTCAGAGCGCATAGATTCTCGGCTCACCGCGGGGTAGATGAAACCTGTGCTCACCGCATTCCTCATGCGATCATGATGGAGCCTGGCCTGCTGGTCGGTCGCTCTCGACGCAGGTAGGCGGTCGATGACTGGCCCTTCCGGTCCCGATGTGCTGAGTGGAGCCGCTCGTGGCGTCCTCGGCGCGATGGCAATGACGGGCATGCGCGTGATCACCACCGAGCTCGGGCTCGTGGAGCAGACCCCACCCCAGGCGATGAGTCGACAGCGGGCGCGTGGACTGCGTCGGGTGATCAGGCGCGTGCCGCGCCGGCAGCGTCGCGGCGTGATCGAAGCAGCCCACTGGACGGTCGGCGCCGGGGGAGGCATGGTGTACGGCGCGCTGCCGCCACAACTGCGCCGGCACCCCTGGACCGGACCGGCCTACGGGATGCTGGTGTGGCTGGGCTTTGAGATGGCGATCGCGCCGGCGCTGGGTCTGAGCCAGGCCAAGCGCGTCCGCGCGGTGGATCGTCTCGCGCTCGCCGCCGACCATCTGATCTACGGGGTGGTGCTGGCGACCACCCGTCCGATGACAGCAACACCACAAGCCTCAGCGCCTTGACGGCCGGCGGAGAGCTCATGGCCGGGTGGCTGAGCGGACACGTTCTGTCCAGACGCGAGACTGACCTGTCAGATCAGAGGCGCCGCCGGGGTCTGGAGCAGCGCGCAACACCACAAAGCTCGCTCCGACACTACCCCCAAGCGGCCGCCGGATGGTGGAGGGCGGACCCGGGGGTCCGCCCTCGTGATCGCGTCCCGTACGGGCTACCTCACCACCTTCACCAGGCGCTCCATGCCCAGCCGGGTGTGCTCACGGCCGTCGATCGTGTCCATGAAGCAGGCCTCGACGTAGTAGCCGGGCTTGGCGTGCAGCACCTGCTGCTGCATCGCACCCGGCGACGCCGGGTTGAGCAGGGACACGAACCTGCGGTTGGTGAGCCGGAAGGCGGGGTCGGTCCCTGCCAGCGCGTAGCAGGCTCATCACCTTGTGCCCGGCCGCCGCGTCGCGCACGCCGAGCAGGGTGATCATGTGCACGAGCCAACCGCCATTGACGGCGCGCACCATCGTGCCGTCGTGGAGCACCGACGGCCCCTGAAGCCGAATTCGATCGCCGTCTGGGTGTCGTCCGGCTTCGTCGAACGGCGGGAGCGGCCGACTGGGTGACGGTGAACGGCGCGAACCCGGGCTGGCCGGAGCCGCTGTCGTTGATCGCGACGTAGTCGCCGGGGATGAGCGTCGTCTGGACCGTCGACGGGGCGGCGGCGGAGACGAGCAGCGAGCCGTAGGCGGTGAGCGCGTTGAGATCGCCGCGGTGGGACTGCACCGCTCCCGCGGCCTGTTGGATCGTGACCCCGGGATCGAGTCGGACGATGCCGTACGAGGCGCCGTTGGAGCCGTGGATCGCACCACCCGAGACGGTCCCGACGACGCTCACGGCGCCCGAGACCATCGAACCCGACACCGTGATGGCGTGGGTGCCGCTGATCGCGATGTCGAGCGTCGGCAGCGACGCGGCGCGGGCGGACGCGCCCGACAGCGCGAGCGCGACCGCGCAGGTCACCGCACCGATGCACGATGCAGATCGCTTGGACATGTGTGTGTACCTCCAGTCTGTTGGTGTATGCCCCTACCGCGGCCGCCCTCCGGCCGGCGGGTCGTCCGCCGCCCCCTGACGGGCGTCGCTGACCTCGGCGTCGAGCGCCGCGAACAGCTCCGTCCAGCCGGTGAACGGCCGCGGCAGATGCCCCTCCGGGCAGCACCGGCCGCTGACCGGTGACGTCTCGACGTCGATCTCGAGACGGATCCACAGCGACTGGTCCGGAGGACATCGAGTGACACGATCGCCGCCGGATCGACCGCCGGCCTCGTGGACAACACCACGATTTTTGGTGGTTCCCACCACGGCGTTAGCCGGTTACATTGGCGGAGCTGATGAGCGTGTCGGCCGTCACCGAGCTGCTCGAACGCGATGCGGAGATCGGCTCTCTCGACTCGCTGCTGCGGCGTACGCAGGCGGGCTGTGGCGGGGCGATCGTGATCGAGGGCGAGGCCGGCATCGGCAAGACCGCGCTGCTGGAGCACGGCGGTGCGAGCGCCGCGGCGGCGGGCATGACGGTGCTCGCGCGCCCGCGGCGGCGAGCTCGAGCGCGAATTCCCGTGGGGCGTGGTGCGTCAGCTGTTCGAGCCCTGGCTCAGCCGGCTGGAGCGCGGACACCGGTCGCGGCTATTCGCGGGGTCGGCCGCGCTCGCCGGACCCCTGTTCGATCCCGGTGCCGGCGACCGGCCGGCGGCCGACGACTCCTTCCCCGCGCTGCACGGGCTCTACTGGACGGCGGTCAACGCCGCCCGCGAGGCTCCGCTGCTGCTCGCGGTCGATGACCTGCACTGGTGCGACGGCCCGTCGCTGCGGTTCGCCGCGCATCTCGTCACCCGGCTCGAGGGCCTGCCCGATCATGCTGCTGGCCACGGTCGGGCCACTGGGCTCGAATCGGCGTCGGCACCCGCGCTCCTCGCGCACCTCACGACCCACCGGTCCGCCGAGCAGCTGCGACCGTCGCCGTCGAGCAGCGGGCGTGCCTGGGGCTCCATGACGCCCATCTCGAGGACGGGGCCGATCCGGAGTTGGGCCGGGCATGCCATCGGGATGTGCCGCGGGAAACCGTTCCTGCTCTCGGCGCTGCTCGACGCGTGGCGGGCGGGCACGCCCACGCGACCGCCGGGACGCCGAGCGGATCCGCAGATGCGACCGAGGCGGTGTCCCGCCAGCGTGCTGGTGCGGCTGGCCACGATGGGCGACGGGATGCCAGGCGCTCGCCCATGCGGTCGCTGTGCTCGGCGCCCGAGGGGAGTTCCGGCAGGCCCGGCGGCTGGTGGGGCTCGACACCGACACGGCGTGCACCGCCGCGGCCGCGCTCTCGCGCGCGGGATCATCCGCGGGACCTCGACGCTCGTTCGTCCATCCGCTCGTCCGCTCCGCGGTCCTCGGCGACCTGCCGCCGCCGAGCGCGCGCGCTGGCACGCCCGGCCGCGGCGCTCAAGCCGGCGACGGCGCGACCGTGACCGAGATCGCCCGCACCTGCTCGCGTCGCTGCCCGACGGGGACCCCCGCACCGTCGAGTTCCTGCGCGAGGCCGCCGCGCTCGCCCCGCGCAGGGGGCGCCGGAACTCGCCGCGCACTACCTTGCCCGCGCCCTGATCGAGCCGCCGGAGCCGGCGACACGCGCGAGGTGCTGTTCGGGTCGGCGCGGTCGAGGCCATCCAGCGGCCAAAGGCAGGGCATCGACCAGCTGCGCGAGGCGCTGGACCACGCCGAGGGCGTGGCCCTGCGCGGCGTCGATCGCGCTCACCCTCGGCGACGCGCTCGCCGCTCTGCGGACGGCTGGCGGACGCGATCTCGGTGTTCGAGCGCGGGCTCCGGGAGCTCGGCGACGACGCCCCCGAGCTCAGAGCCCGGCTGCAGGCGGCGCTCACCGCTGCCGCCCGCTGGGAGCCGTCCGCCCAGCCGCTTCGCCTGCGAGACGGTCCGCGCGGCTGCGCGCCCGCGCGGACGCGGGCGAGCGGCTCGATCCGCTGCTGGCACGGGCAGCTCGCGCTGGAGATCGCGGCCACCGGCGTCGAAGCGCGAGCTGGCGGTCCATCACGCCCGGCGGGTGCTCCGCCTCCGCGCCCGGGGCTGACGCTCACTCTCCCCCTCGACGGTGCCCGAGGTGGCGCTCGTGCTCACCTTCGCAGGGTTTTCCCGCTGCAGGCGTGGCAGGCGATCCAGCGGGCGTTCCTCGCCCACGCCCGGCGGCTCGGCTGGCGCGTTCGGGATCGCGACCTCGTCGACGTGCGCCTCGCTGGCCGCGCTGCACCTCGGCTGGGTCAGCGAGGCGGTGGCCGCCGCGCGCGATCCGTTGCCGACCGGCAGCGAGGCCCTGTTCGGCTCCGATCAGCCTGGCGTTCCTGGTCGAGGCGCTGATCGAGCGCGGCGATTACCGACGGCCGGGCCCAGCTCGCGCGCGCGGGCGGGACGAGAATCGCCGCCGACTGGCCGACCACGCCGCTGCTGCTGGCCCGCGGGAGGTGCGGGTGGCGACCGGCGACCACGCCGCAGCGCTCGCGGACCTGCTCGCCGCCGGCGAGCGCGTCGCTGCCTGGGGCTGTCAACCCCGCGATGACCCCCTGGCGCTCGAGCGCCGCTGCGGCGCTCTGTTCGCCGCCGGCGAGCGGGGCGAGGCGATCACGCTTGCGACCGAGGAGCTGGAGCTCGCCCGCGCCTGGGGCTGCCTCGCTGGGGGTCGGGATCGCCCAGCGCGCGCTCGGGGCCGCGCACGAGGACCGCGCGCGGGGGATCGAGCTGCTCGGCGACGCGGCGGCCACGCTCGCCGACGCCGGGGCGCCGGTCGAGCACGCGCGCGCGCTGTACGAGTCGGGGCGGCGCTGCGCCGGCGCGGGGTCGAGGGCGCAGGCCCGGGACCACCTGCGACGGTGCGTCTGGACATCGCGCACCGGCAGGGGCGCGCTCGCGCTCGCCGAGCACGCGCGCGCGGGAGCTCGTCGTCGCCGGCGCGCGGCCGCGGCGCGACGCGCTGCGCGGCCGCGACGCGCTCACCTCCAGCGAGCTGCGGGTGGCGCGGCTGGCCGCCGACGGGCGAACCAACAACGAGATCGCCCAACTGCTGTTCATCACCCCGCGGATGGTCGAGAGCCACCTCACCAGCAGCTACGCGAAGCTCGGGATCCCGAGCCGGCGCGAGCTGCCGGGCGCGCTGCCGGCCCAGTTGCAGCGCTGATATGGCCGTCTGTTTGTCAAGAGCGCAGCACTGAGAGCCCCGTAAATGCGGGGCTCTTTGTCAGTTGAGGAGGCGGCGGTCCGGCGGGTGCGCGACGCGCGGTCAGGCTGATATACGCGGATCCGTGAAGGCCGCAGGACCGGGTTTCGTCGTGAGAGCCCGCTGTCTAGGATCGAGCGTCACTCCACCGGGGTGGGGTTGCTCATAGCGCTTTCGCGGATACTCTCGCGCGTGGTGGGCCGGGGTCCGCCGTCCTCGATGACGTGTGCTGTCAGGGCCGGGTCAGTCGGTGTTAGCGATCGACCAGCAGAACCCGGCCAGCTCGCGAGCGACCGCCACCGCAACGATCGTGCGGCGTTTGCCGCGGTCGCGTGTCCAGCCGGTTCCCAGGTGCGGTGCAGTCGTTGCTGAGCCTTCCAGGAGATCGGGAGCTACGTGGGCGGGTTGGCCGGCCTGGCGGCGCGGCCAAGCCACACCTGGGCTGGCGCGGGTGGCTTGCGGTAATGCCAGGCCTGCTTCGACTCAGCAGCCTGCGGGCGTGACGCTGACCCAGATCTTGGTGATCGTCCCTGGCGGCGCTTTTCGCCGGTGGTGTTCTCCGACGGCACCACCCCGAGGTAGATCAACTGTGGCGGGGCGTTCAAAGCGGGGAGAAGTCGCCGATCTCGGCGGCGAGCCCGACCGCGCTCAAGAGTGTCGATCCCGCGCAGGCATCGCAACCGGGCGACCGTGGGCAGCCCACGAGGACTCGGGGACCAGCCGGCGATGGGCCCGCTCCAACGTGCCGCGGCGTGGATCAGTAGCCCCTCGATCGCGCCGACATAGTCCAGCAGCGTGATCTGGCGCCGCCGTGTCGGGCAACGTGACCTTGGCCAGCCACGCGCGATGACGCACCGTCCAGTTGGCGCCTGGGCCATCAAAGGTCTATCGTCGTGACGCAACAGCAGCTTGGACAAGCGGTGGCGGGCGCGCATCAGATCACCGCGCAGGATCCTCACGGGCACGCACGAGATCTCTGAGCGCCTCCTCGGCCCGGGTCGGAACTCGCACCGGGTGCAGACCATTGACCATCAACAGCCGCACCAGCCGCTCGGCGTCACGCCGGTCGGTCTTGATCTTGTCCTGTGCCGGACGTTCGATCTTGCCCGGCGCCGCGATCACGCACTCGATTCCGACCTCATCAAATGCCCGAGCCAGCGTGAACCCAGTCGGCCCCGCCTCATATGCAACCCGGACCGGACCCGGCAGCCCAGCCACGAAGTCCACGATCTTCGAGGTCGCTCCCGGCAGCGTCCGCGTGGTCAGCTCGCCGCTCTCCGCATCCACACAGACCGCGACGACCTTCGCCGCGTGCACATCCAACCCCGCCCAGCTGCGAATCTTGGCCATGGTCGGCACCTCCATGATTGCGGTCCCCGCCGAGGCCCACCCTCGGCGGTCAACCCGCGCACCTCATGCGCAGGTGCCGACCCTCACATCCCGACCGGACGCTCAGCCCGACCGGCCATATGGTCTAGGCCGGGCGCTCGGCGGCCCGCTGGCGCTCGACGGTGATCGCGTCGAGCATCTCGGCGATGTCCCGGGCGATCCGCCCGGCGGCGCGAGCTCCGCCTCGCTGTAGCCGCCGAGCCGCTCGGCCCAGCGCGCCCGCCAGCGCGCCGTCTTGTCCGCGAGCAGCTTGCGCCCGGACGCGGTGAGCTCGACGTTGCACACCCGGCGGTCGGTCGTGGAGCGCGTGCGCTCGACGATCCCCGCCTTCTCGAGGTGGTCGAGCATCGCGGTCACGCTCGCCGGGTTGAGCTCGGCGCTGCGCGCGAGCTGCCCCGCGGTCATCGGCCCGTCGGAAGAGCGCGTGCAGCGAGCGGATGTGCGCGTGGGTCAGCCCGCCCGGGAGCTCTCGCGGCTGCGCAGCCGTCGCTCGGCCGCGAACATCTGCGCCATCGCGTCCCGCAGCCCGTCGAGGACTCGCGCTCGGTCGGTGGCGCTGCTCGGCGGTGCTCATGCGGTCTCCAGACGCGCTCGCCGACCGGCTCGGCCTCGGCGACGGCCGCGGCCTCCAGCGCCTTGCCCTGGGCGCGCGGCGCTCGATCCGGGCGAGCAGCGCGGTCGGCACGAGTGCGATCAGGGTCGCGCCCATCACCCACCAGTAGGTGTGGCCGAAGCCGGTCGCGGCGGCCGCCACGGCGTGCGGGCCGGGGGCGATGTGCGAGAGGTTGTTCTGCAGGACGACCGCGATCACGGCGGTGCCGAGCGAGCCGCCGACGCGCTGCAGCACGGTGAGCTGCGGGCTGGCGTCGTTGACCTGCTCCTTGGTGAGCACCGAGAACGCGGCGGTCATCGAGGGCATCATCGAGAGCCCCATGCCGACGCCGCGGACGATCATCGCGACGCCGAGCAGAGTGTAGGGCGTCGTCGCCGTGACCAGCACGAACGGGATCGTCGCGGCCGCCATCATGAGCCCGCCGAACAGTGCGGTCCGCCCGGCGCCGAGGCGCTCGGTCGCGCGGCCCGACAGGAACATGCCGATGCCGCCGCCGATGCCCTGCGGGATGAGCAGCAGGCCCGTCTTCAGCGCGCTGTCGCCGAGCACCTCCTGGAAGTACAGGGGCATCAGGATCATCGCGCCGAACAGCGCGGCGCCGAGGCAGAAGGTGACGATCGACGCGGCGCGTGTAGGCGCGGTTGCGGAACAGGCTGAGGTCGAGCACGGGCGCTCGACCCGGCGCGAGCGCGCACGAAAAGCGACCAGCAGCACGATCCCGACGAGCACCGGGATGAGCACGCGGCCGGAGGTGAGGCTGCCCGCGGCCTCGCTCTCGGACAGGCCGTAGGTGATGCCGACGACGCCGACGGCGGCGAGCACCAGGCCGATCACGTCGAGCCGGCCGGCCTCGGCGCTGCCCGGCCTCGTCCCGGGGCAGCAGCCGCAGCGCCAGCACGAGCGCGATCGCCCCGACGGGCACGTTGACCTCGAAGATCCACTGCCAGCCGACGGTCTGCAGCAGCAGGCCGCCGAGCGTCGGGCCGAACACCGGGGCGAGCACGATCGGCACGCCGACCAGGCTCATCACCTTCGGCAGGTTGCGCGGGCCGGCGGCCTTGACCAGGATCATCTGGCCGATCGGGGTGAGCATGCCGCCGCCGATGCCCTGGATCACGCGGAAGGCGATCAGCTCCTGGCTGGTCGTGCGCCAGCCCGCACAGCGCCGAGCCGGCGGTGAACACGACGAGCGCGATCATGTACAGGCGGCGCGCGCTGTAACGGCGGACCGCCCAGCCGGTGATCGGGATGACCGCGGCGAGCGACAGCAGGTAGCCGGTGATCACCCACTGGATCCCCGACAGCGGCGCGTGAGGTCGTGGGAGAGGTCGTGCAGCGCGACGTTGACGATCGTCGTGTCGAGGACCGACATGATGATCCCGAGGATCACGACGATCGCGACGCGCATCACGTGCGGTTCGATCTGCGGGGGCGCGCTGCCGGCGCGTCGCGGCGGCGGATGAGTCATTTTGACGTCCAAAAATTTCGAGGGCAAATCTTTAGTCATCAAAATATCATCTCGGCAGACGTATGTCCAGACCTTGAGCGGACGGCCTGTCCGAGCGATGACTGATCAAGGGACCGCCGGCCGGGTCCCAGATCGCGAGCGGCGCGACGGGTCGCCGGCCGGCTCAAGGCACCGACTGCAGCGGCACCCCTGGGAACTGCCGCGGCCCAACCCGTGAGCGGTTCCGCATCTGCCCGGGCGCTGGCGAGGATCGGAACAGCCAGCGGCCGGAGCGTCGCGCGGTCCCGATGTGCCGCTCTGGGCCTGGTCTGGTCGCGCCGCCGGTCGCGACGACCGACGGCTGCGGCGTCAGCGCTCAGCCGGTGCGCGCCGACAGCCAGCCCAGCACGTCGGCGGCGTGCGCGTGCGGCGGGAAGATCGGAAGAAGACGTGCTCGATCTGGTCGTCGGACGACGATCAGGGTGATCCGCCGGTAGCGGGTCACGCCGCCCGCTCAAACGACGGCAGCTCGAGCGCCGCGCCGAGCTGGCTGCTCGGGATCGGCGAGCAGCGGGTAGGGCAGCCCGAGGCGCTCGACGAGCTCGCGCTGGGTGGTCAGGTCCTGCGTGGAGAGGCCGAAGACCGCGGCGGCGCCCTCCGCCTGCAGGTCGGCGAAGTGGTCGCGAAAGGCGCAGGTCTCCGGCGTGCAGCCGCGTGCGCCCGGGATCTCGTCCCAGCCCTCGGGCAGCGCCACCCCGGGGGTGCCGGTCATCGGGTAGATGTAGATGACGGTGAGGCCGTCGCCGAGGGCGCCCAGGTCGACCTCCGTCCCATCGGTCGCCTCGAGCACGACGGTTGGCATCGTCATTCCCTGCAGGTGGTCGGCGCTGCCGTCGTCGACGGGCACGGGCAGGTCCTCGGGCAGCTGCATGTAATCGCTCATGTGACACATCCTCCCACTGTCAGGTCGCCGCTCGGCGCACCTCCTCGGTGAGCGCCGCCTCCCGCGCGGCAAGCTGGTCAGCCGGCGAGTCCATGGGTGTAGGCGTAGTGGACCGCCTGGGCACGGTCGCGGGCGCCGATCTTGGCGAACACGTGGTTGACGTGGGTCTTGACGGTCGCGGCCGAGACGACGAGCTCCGCCGCGATCTCGCCGTTGGAGCGCCCGGCGGCGATCAGTCGCAGCACCTCGGCCTCGCGCGGGGTGAGGTCGTCGGGCAGCGGCTCCGGTCGGGCCGCCGCCGTCCGCCCCGGCGCCGCCGGCGCCGCCGCGGTCACGGCCGCTGGTCGCGGCGTCGAGCAGTCGCGCCTGCACCTCCGGGTCGAGAAACGCGTGGTGGGCGGCCGCCGCCTGCACCGCGCGAGAGATCTCCGCGATGCCGGCGTCCTTGGTGAGGTAGCCGCGGGCCCCGGCCCGCAGCGCGTCGAGGATCGAGTCCTCGTCGGCGTGAGTGGTGAGCACGACCACCTCGGTGTCCGGACGCGCCTCGCGGATCCGCCGGGTCGCCTCGACCCCGTCCATGCGAGGCATCCGCAGATCCATCAGCACGACGTCAGGCAGGTGGCGCGCCGCCAGTCGCACCGCCTCCTCTCCGTCGGCCGCCGCTGCCACCGGATCGATCCCGCCGGCGGCCTCCAGCAGCGTCATCAGCCCCTCGCGGACGAGGCCCTGGTCGTCGACGACAATCACGCGCACCGCGTCGCTCACCGCGACACCTCGCGCCCGGCCGGGATCCGCAGCTCGACCCGCCAGCCCGCCTCGGTCGGGCCGGCGGCGAGCGTCCCGCCCAGCGCCTCCGCGCGCTCGCGCATGCCGGCGATCCCGTAGCCGCCACCGCTGGCGGCAGCGGGCCGGCGGCGACCGGCACCTCGGCGAGGCGGT
>CAVPBY010000010.1:0-9338 GCA_963702225.1 uncultured Solirubrobacteraceae bacterium
GGCTCGCGCTCGAGCGCGCCGCCGGGCGCCTCTGAGGCGCGGCGCCCCGCCGAGTTGGGCAAAATCTGCCACGGGCGGCGACCCGCGTCCGCCAGGCAGGAGAGCGCCGGGACCCCGGCGAACCACCGACACCACGATGGCAACCGTGCAGGCCACCGCCGCACAGCGCCGGCTCAGCGATCTCACGCTCGATTTCCTGGCGAGCCTCGAGCTGGAGCGCGGCCTCTCGCGCAACACGCTGGAGGCCTACCGCTCCGACCTGCAGCAGTTCGGCCTGTTCCTCGGTCCCCGGGATCGCGACCCGCTCGCGGTGACGCCCGCCGACCTGTCCGCGTTCGTCTCCGAGCTGGCCGCCGGGCGCGACGGCCGGCCGCCGGTCGCCCCCGCGACGCTGCAGCGCAAGATCGCCTGCCTGCGCTCGTTCTACCGCCACCTGCGTCGCGAGCAGCTGCTCGACCATGACCCCACCGCCGAGCTGCGGCCGCCGCGCTCACGCGCCCGGCTGCCGCGGGTGCTCACGCGCGACGAGGTGGCGCGGCTGCTCTCCCAGCCGCGCGGCCACGCGCCGGCCGCGCTGCGCGACCGGGCGCTGCTGGAGACGATGTACGCCTGCGGCCTGCGCGCGAGCGAGGCGACCTCGCTCGAGCTGGCCGAGCTCGACCTCGAGGCCGCGATCCTGCGCGCTCACGGCAAGGGGTCGAAGGAGCGGCTGGTCCCGATCGGGTCCAAGGCGGTCGAGACGCTGCACGAGTACCTGGACCAGGGGAGGCCGCGACTTGTCGGGCTGCGCGACGAGCCGCGGGTGTTCCTGAACCTGCGCGGGCGCGGCCTGTCGCGCCAGGGGCTCTACAAGATCGTCCAGGGGCACGCCCGGACCGCCGGCCTGGAGCAGCGGATGAGCCCGCACACGCTGCGCCACACGTTCGCGACCCATCTGCTCGCCGGGGGCTGCGACCTGCGATCGCTGCAGGAGATGCTCGGCCACGCCGACATCGGCACCACGCAGATCTACACCCACCTGTCGGCCGAGCGGCTGCGCGACGTCTACTTCGACGCACACCCGCGAGCGCAGATCGACCGCCCCGACAGCCACCAGTAGCCGCCGCACCGCCGTGCGCCGCGCCTTCGTGGTCGTGCTCGACGCCTGTGGCGCCGGGGCGCTGCCCGACGCCGCGGACTACGGCGATGCGGGCACCGACACGCTCGGCCACGTCGCCGAGGCGCGCGGCGGGCTGCGCCTGCCCACGCTGCAGGCGCTCGGGCTCGGGTCCGCCCACCGGCTGCCGGCGTCCCGCCGGCCGCCCGGCCGGTGCTCCACGGCCGCCTGCACGCGCGCGGCGCCGGCAAGGACTCGACGGCCGGCCACCGGGAGCTGATGGGGCTCGTCGCCGAGCGCCGGCCGCCGACGTACCCCGAGGGGTTCCCGCCCGAGGTGACGGCGATCATCTCCGCGGCGGCGGGCGGCCGCGGGGTCATCTGCAACCGCACCGACAACGGGATCGAGGCGATCGAGAGCTTCGGTGCCGAGCATGTCCGCGGTGGCGATCTGATCGTCTACACCAGCCAGGACTCGGTCCTGCAGATCGCCGCCCACGTCGACGTCGTCGCGCCCGGCGAGCTGTACGGATCTGCGCGCGCGTGCGGGACGCGCTCCCGCCGAGCACGCGGTGGGCCGGGTGATCGCGCGCCCGTTCGCCGGCCCCGAGGGCGTACGCGCGGACCGACGGGCGTCGCGACTACGCGCTCGCGCCGCCGGGCCCGAGCTACCTCGAGGCCTCGGCGCCCACGGCGTCCAGGTCCACGCGGTCGGCAAGGTCGGACAGCTCTTCGCCGGCGCGGGATCGATGCCGATCACCCGGGCGCGACAAACGCGATCGCGCTCGAGCAGACGACCGCGCTGATCGGCGCGGCTTGACCCGGCTCGTGTTCACGAACCTGATCGAGACCGATCAGGTGTACGGCCACCGCCACGACGTCGAGGCTTCGCGGGCGCTGGAGCGAGATCGACGGCGCGGTCGCCGGCTGGCTGCCGGCGCTGCGCGAGGGGACATGCTCATGCTCACCGCCGACCACGGCTGCGATCCCGCGTCGCCGCGGACCGACCACACTCGCGAGCACGTCCCGCTGCTCGCCCGCTTCGCCGGTGACGGCGGCCGCCGGCACGACGGCCCGATGGCCGAGTCGGCGCGAGCGTGCTTGCGTGGCTGGCCGGGGCGCGGGAGCCCGCGCTGCCCGGCCACCCATTCGTTTGAGTGCCGCGCCGGCGGGACCGGGCCGGGCGTCGGGTGAGGATCGCGGCCATGGCGACCGTGTACGAGGCGGCGGGCGGGGAGCCGGGCTCATCGGGCTGGCCCGCGCCTGGCACGAGCGGGTGATGGCCGACGAGATCGTCAGCCACGCCTTCCACGGCGGCGTGCGACCCGACCACGTGGAGCGCCTCGCCGCGTACTGGGCGCAGGCGCTCGGCGGACCCGCGACGTACATCGAGCGCTACGGCGACGAGACCTCGGTCGTGCGCCGCCACAGCGGCAACGGTCCCCACGAGGAGATGAACGAGCGGCGATCGCGTGCTTCGACGCGGCGCTCGGCGACGCCGGGATCGACGTCGGCGATCCGGTCTGGCGGGTCCTGCACGACTACTTTGCCTGGTCCACGCCGCACACCAACCGCTTCGAGCGCTCCGAGGACGACGTGCCCGACGGCTCGCGATGCCGCGGTGGTCGTGGGACGGCCTCGTCGAGGCGGCCCGCCCGGCGGTGCCGGACAGCCATAGCCCTCGACCCGCGGCGGCTCGATAGGCGCCCATGCCCGAGCTCCCCGAGGTCGAGACGATCCGCCGCCAGCTCGCTCCGCACCTGGAGGGGCGCGAGCTCACGCGTCGAGGTGCTCGACCCCGCTGGTCGGCGCCCGGCCGCCCGGGGAGGTCGCCGTCGCCCTCCGGGCGCACGGTGCTCGCGCTCGGGCGCGCGGGCAAGTACCTGGTCTGGGAGCTGTCGAGGGGACCACCATCTGCTCATGCACCTGCGGATGACTGGCACGCTCCTGCTCGACCCGCCCACCGACCCGCCGCACACGCGCGTGCGGCTCCGGCTCGACGGCGGCATCGCCTCCTCTACTCGATCCGCGCCGCTTCGGCACCGGGCACCTGCTGTCGAGCTCGCAGGCGCGGGACGCTACTCGCCGCCCGGCTCGGCCCCGAGCCGCTCACCCCGCGGTTCACGACCGCGTACCTGCGCGCGCCGCGCGCGGGCCGCACGCCCCGGTCAAGGCGTTCGTGCTCGATCAGCGCCGGATCGCCGGCGTCGGCAACATCTACGCCGACGAGGCGCTGTTCCGGGCGCGGATCCACCCGCTGCGGGCGGCGGGCTCGCTGCGGCCCGCGCAGCTCGAGGCGCTGCGCGAGGCGATCGAGGCGCGCTCGCGGCCGGGATCGAGGCCAAGGGCGCCACGATCGACGACTTCCGCCATCTCGACGGCGCCTGCGGGTCCTTCCAGGACCGGTTCCTGGTCCACATGCGCGAGGGCGAGCCGTGCGTCCGCTGCGGCGACGCCGATCCGCAAGATCGTGGTCGGCGGGCGGGGCACGTACGTGTGCGAGCGCTGCCAGCCGCGGCCGCGCCCGGCGGCGCGCTCGCAGGCCGGCGGCGGGGAGCGCCGCGAGCAGCCGCGCCGCGTCGCGATCGGCGGCGAGCAGCTCCTGGAAGCCGCCGATCGACTCGCCGTCGATGACGATCTGGGGAAGGTGTACATCCCGGTCTTCGCGACGAGCTCGTCGCGACCGTCCGGGTCGCGTGCCAGATTGACCTCGTTGTACTCGATCTGCCGCTTGCCCAGGAGCTCTTGGCGCCCACGCAGACGGGCATTGCTCGGTCGTGTACAGCGTGACGGACTTCATCGCTTCACATTAGTATAGCGGTGGTGGCGTGCCGGGCCGCTGAGGACCGAGGCGGTCGTGCTGCGCTCGATCCGCTACGGCGAGGCCGACCGGATCCTGCACCTGTACACGCTCGACCACGGCCGCATGAGCGCGATCGCCAAGGGCGCGCGGCGCGCCCGCAGCCGCTTCGGCGCACGGCTGGAGCCGTTCTTCCGAGTGCGCGTCGTCCTGCACGAGGGCCGCAGCGAGCTGCTGACGGTGACAGGGGTCGACACCGTCGCCCGCACGCCGGGCTGCGCGAGCACGCAGCGACGCTCGACGTGGCCGCGCGCGCGTGCGACGCGGTCGCGCGGCTGTTCGAGACCGCGAGCCGCACCCGAGGTGTTCACCTGTTCGCCAACGAGCTCGCCCTGCTCGCCGCCGATCCGGCCACGGCCGCGGCCGGCAACGGGCTCGCGTTCCGGCTGAAGCTGCTGCTCGCCGCGGGGATCGTGCCGCAGCTCGGGATGCGCGGTGTGCGGCGAGACCGAGCACCTGCGCGGCTTCTCGGCTGCGGCGGGCGGCGTCGTCTGCAGGCCTGCGAGGCGGCGCGTTCCCGCTGGACCAGGAGGCCTACGGGTTCCTGCTGGCGCGCTCGGCCAGCCGCTCGCGCAAGCGCCGGACGGCGGCGAGCGGGCGCTGCGCCAGGTCGAGCGGGCGATCACCGAGACGGCCGAGCACCACGCGCACGTCCGGCTGCGGCCGATGCTGCGCCCGGCCTGAGCGCGGCGCCGCCGCTGTCACAATCGAGGTTGTCAGGATCATCCGTCTGGGGCATGCGCGCCGAGACAGCATCCCCGCGGGCCGGTCGCGGACGCGTTCGCGCGAGGAGGTCTCGGGCGCGCGAGGGAGGGCGTCCCTGTCGCCGCTCGCGGTCCGGTCCTACCCGGCGCATCGCGCGGTCGCCGAGCCCGACTGCGGGCTGCGCACGCCGTTTCAGCGCGACCGCGACCGGATCGTGCACTCCAAGGCGTTCCGGCGGCTGACGTACAAGACGCAGGTGTTCGTCGCGCCGGTGGGCGACCACTACCGCAACCGGCTGACCCACACGCTCGAGGTCACCCAGATCTCCCGCACGGTTGCGCGCGCGCTCGCCCTCAACGAGGACCTGACCGAGGCGATCGGCCTGGGCCACGACCTCGGCCACTCGCCGTTCGGCCACGTCGGCGAGCACGCGCTCGACGTCTGCCTGCGCGAGCGCTTCGGCGGCCACTTCCACCACAACGAGCAGTCGCTGCGCGTCGTCGAGCGCCTCGAGCGCGACGGGCGAGGGCTCAACCTCTCCGAGAGCGTGAGAGACGGGATCGTCGCCCACTCGGGCCGTGCCGCGATGCCGGCGACGCTCGAGGGACGGATCGTGCGGATCATGGACCGGGTCGCGTACATCAACCACGACATCGACGACGCCGTCCGCGCGGGCGTGCTGGCGCTCGGCGATCTGCCGGCCGAGCCGATCGCGCTGCTCGGCGACACCGGCCCGCGCCGGATCGACCGGCTCGTCCACGATCTCGTCGAGGCGTCGGCCGCGGCCGACGACATCGTCCAGGGACAGGCGGTCGGCGCGGCGATGGCCGAGCTTCGCCAGTTCATGTTCGACCGGGTCTACCTCGGGCCGGTCGCGACCCGCGAGCACGCGAAGATCCACGGGGTGATCTCGACCCTGTTCGACCACTACTGCTCGGATCCGGAGTTGATCCCCGGCTCGATCCCCGACGACACGCTCGCCACGCGCGTGACCGACTACATCGCGGGCATGACCGATCGCTTCTGCATCCGCGTGTACCAGGGGCTGACCGTGCCTGACTCGTTCGTCGCCCCGTGACCCGCTACGCGTCCGACTCGCGCGACCGCGTGTTCGACGCCGTCGACATGGTCGCGCTCGTGTCGGCGCGCACCGAGCTGCGGCGCGCCGGGGTCAACAGCTACTTCGGCAACTGCCCGTTCCACGAGGAGCGGACCGGCTCCTTCCACGTCAGCCCCGATGAGAAGCTCTACCACTGCTTCGGCTGTCAGGCGAGCGGCGATGCGTTCACGTTCGTCCAGGAGACCGAGGGGCTGGACTTCAAGGGCGCGCTCGAGTCGCTCGCCGCCCGCTTCGGCGTCGCCCTGGAGGCCGTCGACGAGGACCCGCGCTACGCCGAGCAGCGCCGGCGCGACGAGCGCCTGTACGAGCTGATGAGCCGGACGGCCGGCTATTACGCCCGCTGTCTGTGGGAGTCGAAGGAGGCGGACGAGGCCCGCGCGTACCTCGCCGAGCGCGGTTTGGCCGAGGAGGCGCTGCGGGCGTTCCGCGTCGGCTACGCGCCGCGCGCCTGGGACCGCATCCTCAGCGCTTCCCGCAAGGCCGGCTACACCGACGCCGAGCTCGCCGAGGTGGGGCTGATCAAGCGCTCCGATCGCTCCCGGGCGGGTGCCTTCGACTTCTTCCGGGAGCAGATCATGTTCCCGGCGGCGGACGCGCGCGGCCGGGTGCACGGCTTCGGCGCGCGGCGGATGCGCGAGGACCAGAGCGTCGCCAAGTACGTCAACACGCCCGACGGGCGGCTCTACCACAAGCGCGAGGTCCTGTTCGGCATCGACCGCGCCCGCGGCGTCGCGGCCAAGGCGGGGCGGATGATCCTCGTCGAGGGCTACACCGACGTGCTCGCCCTGCACCAGGCGGGGATAAAGAACGTCGTCGGGATCATGGGCACCTCGTTCACCGAGGAGCAGCTGACCGAGCTGATGCGGGCCGTGACCGTCCTCGAGCTCTGCCTCGACGCCGACAGCGCCGGCCAGGACGCGATGCTGCGCGCCGCCCGCATGGCCGCCGGCCGCGGGGTCGAGCTGCGCGTCGTCGTCCTGCCCGAGGGCGCGGACCCCGCAGAGCTCGCGCTCAGCGAGGGCGGCGAGGCGCTGCGTGCGCGCGTCGCCGCCTCTGTCCCGTTCGTCTCCTTCGACGTCGACCGGATCCTCGCCCACACCGACATGGCGAGCGCCGACGGTCGCGACCGGGCGCTCGCCGAGCTCGCCCCGGCGTTCGAGGCGCTCGCGCCGAGCGTCCTGCGCGATCAGCTGCTGCGACGCGTCTCCGGCGCGCTCGAGCTCTCCGACGCGCGTCTGCAGTCGCTGCTGGACCGGCCGCCCGCGGGTCGGGGCGGCGCCGGCGGCCGGGGGACGGGCGGCCGCGGCGCGGGCGGCCGCGGTCCCGACGGGCGCGGTCCCGGCGGGCGCGGCGCGGTCGGCGGGGACGCCAACGGCTCGGCGACGGTGCCCATCCGGGCGGCCGCGCCCGGCAGCCAGCGTGAGCGGCTGTTCCTGGCGCTCTGCATCGCGGTCCCCGAGGCGGGCCAGACGGCCCTCGGCGGCGAGCACGTCGAGGCGCTCTTTTCCTCGGCACACGCTCCGGCAGGCCGCCGCCCACCTGCGGCCCCGGACACGCGCCCCGCTGCGGAAGCTCCCCGCCGACGACGAGGACTTCGCACGCGTCATGTCCTCACTGGTCGAGCTCGCCGGCCGCGTCCCGGACCCGTCGGCGGCACCGCCCCTGCAGCACGCGCGCCTCGTGCTCGAGGCTCGACCGCTTGGAGCGCGCGCTGCTCCGCGCCCGCGCCGAGGGTGAGGGCACGAGCGCGATCGCCCGCGAGCGCGAGGCGGTGCGCACGCAGCTGCACGAGGTCGTCTCGCGGCTGGAGGGCACGCTGTAGCGGACCGGGACAGGGGTCAAACGGAGCCCGCGAACGCTGCGCAGCAGAGAAGCTCCGGGGGTGGGACTCGAACCCACAACCTAACGGTTAACAGCCGTTCGCTCTGCCTGATTGAGCTACCCCGGATTGGGTTACGCCGGGACGCGCCAGGCGCGCATCCTCCGTCACTGTATCGCCACGCTCGCTACCCCGGCCTCGACCTCGGCGCGGCAGTTTCCGCACAGCAGCACGCACTTGCGCGCCTCCGCCCGGAGCCTTGCCAGCGACAGGGTCACGCCGCGTTGACTCAACGCGAACGCTTTGGTTGTCGGCTCGCGGTGGTGAAACTGAAGCGCCCTCGGTTGCCGGTCATATCCGCAGAGTGCGCATCGGCCTCCGGCCTCGCGAATGAGCGCCTGCTTGAGACGGGCGGCGGTGCTCGGCCACTGACTCGACCCGGCACCGCGCACACCGGTAGTAGCCGGAGCCCTCCCGCACGAAGACGCATTCACCGTGATGCCGGCACGTCATCGTCATCTCCGCCGGCGGTTCGTCGCCCGCCTCGGCCGCCGCGGCGGCCGCCCCGCGTCGCTGGGCGCGACGGACCGCCTGCAGCGTCTTGAGCTCATACCGGCGCAGCCAGTGACGGACGGTCGCCTTGCTTCGGTCGACACGCCTCCGCGATCTCGGCGATGCTCAGCCCGTCGTCGACCAACCGGGCCAGTTCCTCCCGGTCGATCGCGCCCCTCGCGCGGTGGCGCCCCGAGTTGACCGCGGCCAGGCCGTGTTTGGCCAGCCAGTAGGAGACCGTGGAGGGATGCCGATCGACGGCGACGGCAATCTGCTCCAGGGTCATGCCGCGCGCGAGCATATTGATGAGAGCCTGCTTCTCCATACGTCCTCCCTTGTCTGACGAACGTATGTTCCCATTCGGTCCGGACGGAACCGCTCGACGCCCGCTCGGCTACCCCGGCGCGGCACCAACCCCTCGACCAGATCGGCCGCGCGCGCGGCCGCGTCGTTGGCCTCCGCCCACGCCGCCAGCTCGCCCGCCCGCGCCGCCAGCCGCGGGTCCGCCAGCGCGCGGCGGACCGCGAACCGCAGCGCCCGCGCCGACAGCAGCGGCCACGGCAGCCGCCGGCCGGCGCCGCTCCAGGCCAGCCGCGCGGCGTTCTCGGGCATGTCGCCGCCGTGGGGAACCGCGAGCACCGGGGTGCCGGAGGCGAGCGCGCGGCCGACCGTGCCGCTGCCCCCGTGGCTGACCACCAGCAAGCAATCTCGCATGCTGTGTGCATACGAGAGCCAGGAGACGACGCGGGCGTCGGCCGGGATCGGCACCGGGTCAGACAGCGGCCGCCCGTTCCAGACCGCGAGCAGCCGCACCCGCTCGCCGGCCAGGCCGGTGAGTGCCCTGGCCGTTGATCGACTACGAGTGCGGGCCGATGCAGGGCGCGGACACGTTCATCGAATGGTTCTACAAGGCCGACCGCGGTGAACTGGAACCGTTCGTGCTGGTGATCGAGGGGCTCCATCCCGAACGAGTCGACCAAACGCGAGGGCTACTGGTGCGCGGGTTCGGCAACAACCCGGCGACCGGCCAGCCGATGACCACCAGCGAGTGGCTGGACCGGTTGGCGCCCAAGGCGCTCGCGGTCGTCGCGGCCGGCACCTGCGCCGCCTACGGCGGCATCCACGCGATGGCCGGCAACCCGACCGGCGCCATGGGCGTGCCCGACTACCTGGGCTGGGACTGGAAG
>CAVPBY010000011.1:0-5965 GCA_963702225.1 uncultured Solirubrobacteraceae bacterium
CCATCAGCGGCTCGGGCTCGGTGCCCTTGGCGAGCGCGTGGCCGTGGCCGCGGTAGGTGCCGGTGACGTAGTCGTCGGGCGCCAGCGCCATGCAGACGCCGACCGCGACCGCCTCCTGACCGGCGTACAGGTGCGTGGTGCCATGGACCTCGCCCTTCAGGAACAGGCGGTGCATCGCGGTCTCGAACCGCCGGATCAACAGCATCCGCGCGTACGCCCGAACGTAGGCGCCGACGGCCTGGTCCTGCTCCTGAAGCCTCGCCATCCGGTCTCCTTCCACGTTCCCCTTCGGTTACGTTACGATGCTACCGCAATCGTTTGCAACATGTATCGCCCGAGGAGGTCTCGTGGCCGTCGACATCGTCATGCCCCGCCTGTCGGACTCCATGGAGGAGGGCACCGTGCTGCGCTGGCTCGTCGACGAGGGCGCGCCGGTCGTCGAGGGCGAGCCGCTGGTCGAGGTGGAGACCGACAAGGCGAGCGTCACCTACGAGTCCGAGCACGACGGCACGCTGCTGACGATCGTCACCGGCGAGGGGGAGAGCGCCGCCGTCGGCGCCGTGATCGCGGTCGTCGGGGTCGCCGGCGAGGAGTTCCCCGGGCCGGCCGGCCCGGCGCCCGCCGCCGCCCCCGCGCATCCGGCGCCCGCGGCCGGGCCGGGTCCCGCCACGACACCCGCCCCGGCTCCGGCGCCCCGGGCCGGCGGTCGGGTCAAGGCCTCGCCGCTGGCGCGGCGCATTGCCGGCGAGCTCGGGGTCGACCTGCGCGCGCTCACCGGCTCGGGCCCGCACGGGCGGGTCATCCGCGCCGACGTCGAGCGCGCTCGCGCCCGTGGCGCCAACGGCTCCGCCGTGCCCGAGCCGGCGACGACCGAGACGGGGAGCGCCAGGGGGGAGGTCGCCCGCGAGCCGCTGTCGCGCCTGCAGCAGACGGTCGCTCGCCGCATGGCCGAATCCCGGGCGACCGTGCCCGACTTCGAGCTGCGGGCCGAGGTCGACATGAGCGCGGCGGTCGAGCTCCGAGCACAGCTGCGCGAGCTGAGCGATCCGGTCCCCTCCTACAACGACCTGCTCGTCAAGGCGGCCGCGCTCGCGCTGCGCGAGTTCCCCCGGGTCAACGGCGCCTACCGCGACGGCGAGCTCGAGCGTTACTCCCGGATCAACGTCGGCATCGCGGTCGCCGCGCAGGACGCGCTCGTGGTGCCGACGATCTTCGACGCCGACCGGCGCCCGCTGCGCGAGATCGCCGCCGCGGCGCGCGACCTCGCCGCCAAGGTCCGCGACGGCTCGATCACGCCCGCCGAGCTCGCGGGCGGCACGTTCTCGGTCTCCAACCTCGGCATGTTCGGGATCGACAGCTTCTCGGCGGTCGTCAACCCGCCGCAGGCGGCGATCCTCGCCGTCGGCGCGCTCAAGCCGCGCCCGGTCGTCGACGTCGCGGGGACGATCGTCGCCCGGCCGACCGTGCAGCTCACGCTCGCGTGCGACCACCGGATCCTGTACGGCGCCGACGGGGCGCGCTTCCTGGCCCGGGTGCGCGAGCTGCTGCAGACGCCGCTCGCGCTCCTGGTCGGCTGATCGCGGTCCCCGGCCCGGTACCCCGCGTCAGGCCGCGAGGGTCCTGCGCCCCGATGACCTCCGCCGGATCGTGGCCGAGGTCGGTGAGCATGACGATCGCGGCGTCGCCGGCCCGGGCCTCCGGTCACCGAGCCGCCGGGGTGCGTCGTCCCACCGGTCTGGTACAGCCCCGGGATCGGCATGCGATGCGCCGCCCAGCCCGGCGCCGGGCGCAGCGCGCCGGAGTAGGCCGACGACCGGTCCCCGCCGTGGAAGGTTCCGTGCCACATGTGGGGGTTTGACCGCTCGAGGTCGACCGGGGAGACGATGAGCTGCGCGAGGATCGCGTCGTCGGTGAAGTCGGGAGCGGCCCGTCGCAGATGGGCGAGGTGCTCGGCGGCGATCTGCTCGCGCAGCTCGGCCCACCGCTCGGGGCCTCCGCCGGGGTCGTAGGGCTGCATCCCGAGGATCTTGACCGTGTGCCGCCCGGCCGGCGCCCGGGTCGGATCGGCGGCGGTGGGCGTCGGGAACAGCAGCCAGGCGCCGTCGTGGACGAGCCGGCCCTCACGGACGTCGCGTCCCATGCGCAGGATGTCCTCGGGCCAGCCGGCGACGCCGCCCGAGACGACCTCCAGCTCCGCGCCGGAGTGAGCGGTGTAGCGCGGCGCCCGCGCGGCGGCATAGTGGGCGGCGAACGCGGAGACGCCCACGTCGTAGGTGTCGATCGCGTCGCGGAAGTCCTCGCCCCAGGCGCCGGCCGGCGCCATCGTCACCAGGTCCTTGACGTGGATCGTCGACAGGACGGCCGTGCGGGCGCGGTGCTCCTCTCCGTCGGCGGTGACCACGCCGACGCACCTGCCCGACTCGACGATCAGCTCCACGACGCGGCGGCCGCAGAGGATCTCGCCGCCGCCCTCGGTGACGACCTCGGCGAGCGCCCGCGCGAGCTCGCCCGACCCGCCGCGGGAATCGCCCAGCTGCGCCGCTGGCGCCCGAAGACGAGCGAGTACGCGAGCGGCCCGGAGCCCGCGGAGCCGACCGGCTGTCCGGTCTGAAAGGCCATCCAGAGCATGAACGCGCGCACATGCCGGGACTCGAACTGGTGCGTGACCACGTCCCACGCGCTCAGCAGGACGCGGCGCTGCCACCGCGCGGCCCCCGGACGGCCCTCCAGCATCTCGGTCAGACTCGGCCCGAAGCCGACCGGGGTGAAGCGCTGGCGGCCGAACGCGTCCTTGACGGCGTCGTACTCGTCGAGCATCCGCCGGTAGGCGCGGGCATCGGCCGGCGAGAAGCGGGCGATCTCCTCACAGGTGCGGCTCAGGTCGAGCCACATCGTCAGCGACTCGCCATCGGGGAAGACGACGTGAGCCACGGGGTCGGCTCGATGTAGGTGAGACCGCGCTCGCCGACGAGGCCGAGCTCATCGCCGGTGATGAGCGGGTTGGTGAGCAGGATGGTGTGCCCGGTCGAGCACGAGTCCAGGCGAAAGCCCTCCAGCAGCAGCTCCTCGGACGCGACTCCGCCGCCGGGGACGGGGCGGGCGTCGAGCACCCGGCAGCGGTACCCGGCGCGGGTCAGGTAGCCCGCGGTGATGAGGCTGTTGTGACCGGCTCCGGCGACGACGATGTCGGCGACGGAGCTCACACCGCGGGGGACTGCGCGGTCACGTCGCCACCGAGGTACAGGGCGCCGATCTCGGGATGCTCGAGGACCTCGCGCCCGGTCCCGCTGAGGCGGACCATGCCGTTCTCGAGCACGACCCCGTGGGTGCTGAGCCGCAGGCCCGCGCGGGCGTTCTGCTCGACGAGCAGGATCGTCTTGCCCTGCTGGGTGTTCATCAGCGAGACGATCTCGAACACCATCTGCCGGGTGTGGGGGTCCAGCCCCATCGACGGCTCGTCGAGCATGATCAGCGCCGGGTCGAGCATCAGGCAGCGGGCGAACTCCACCAGCCGCTGCTGGCCGCCGGAGAGCGATCCCGCCTTCTCGTCGGCTCGCTCTGAGACGATCGGATAGAGCTCCTCGACATCGGCCAGGCGCTTGGCGACGAGCGCCCGATCGGACACCGTGAACGCCCCCATCTCGACGTTCTCACGCACCGTCATGTCTCCGAACAGGCTGTGCGCCTGCGGGATCTGGGCCACGCCGCGCCCGAGGATCTCCCGCGGGGAGCGCCCGGAGATGACCTCGCCGTCGAGGCGGATCTCGCCCAGCCGCGCGCGGAGCAATCCGCTCACCGTCGCCATCAGCGTCGACTTGCCGGCTCCGTTGGGCCCGACGACGCACGTGATCCCGCCCCGCGGGACGTCGAGGGTGACGTCCTTGAGGATGTCCCCGCCGCCGTACCCGGCGGTCACCCCGGAGAGGCTGAGCAGCGCCGCGCCCTCGCCGAGCCTGGGCCGGCGCACGGTGCGGCCCGGGATCACGGAGACGCCGTCGTGCTCGTGCTCGAGCGCCTCGTCGGCGAGCTCGCGCTGGGTGGCAGCGCCGTCCTCGCCACCCAGGTAGGCGTCGAGCACGGCGGGGTCGACCGGACCTGCTCGGGGCTGCCGCTCACCAGTGAGGTTCCCTGGGAGAGCACGGTGATGCGGGAGCACATGCTCATCACGAACTCCATGTTGTGCTCGACGATGAGGATCGTCTTGCCGGTGCGGTTCAGCTCCTTGATCCGGTCTCCGAGATGGCCGATCAGCGTCGGGTTGACGCCGCCCGCCGGCTCGTCGAGCAGCAGGATCGCCGGGTCGGCGACGAGCAGCGAGGCGAGCTCCAGCAGCTTGCGCTGGCCGTAGGAGAGGTTGCCGGCCGGCTCGTGGGCCAGCCGCGTGATGCCGACGAAGTCGAGCAGCTCCATCGCGCGGCGCTTCTCGCCCAGTGACGCGGCGCGGCGCATCGACCCCCCGCAGCCAGCTCTCCTGGCGCTGGGTGGCGACGAGCATGTTCTCCAGCACGGTGAGCCGGGTGACCGGGCCGTTGGTGTAGCCGCCGCGTTGGTGGCGCTGCTGTCCTATACCTTCTTGCAGGTTGGGCTGTATGGCGCGTTCTGGGGCCGAACGCGGCTGCCGAGGCCGCGGCCCATCTGCATGTGCACGCCGCGTGGTGGGGCTGGGCGCTGGGCGCCTGGGCCGTCATCACTGTCCTGGGCTTGCTGCGGGTGGATATCACCGGCCGGGTGCTCGGTGTCCTGCTGACCGCCGAGATCGTGGTCATCCTCATTGAGACGGTCGCCGGTCTGGCGCATCCGGCGGGCGGGCATCTCAGTTTCGCGACCTTGTCCCCGGCCGCCCTGACCTCGGCGGGGTTCGGCACCTTCGGTGTCCTGGCCGTGGTCGCGGTGCTCGGGTTCGTGGGGTTTGAGCAAGCCCCTGTGCTGGCCGAAGAGGCGCGTAACGCCCGGCGGACGATTCCGGTGGCGACCTATGTCGCGCTGGGCATGATCGCCGTCAGGACGACCACTTCACTAGCGACAATACCGATATTCGTTTTGCGAACAAGACGAAACTGGGTGGCAAAGAACTGGTCTACGGCCTCGACCTCAACAGCAATCAACCGTAGCAGACCTCTGGAACAGTACGCCTGCATGGGGGTTCCCATGGAACGTCAGCGATTTTGCGCCAACCCCGACTGCTTCGCCCATCATTAACGGTGGCTTAGCCCAAGATGTTGCAGGGCTGGGTGCCTTTGCCATGTGGGACAACGATATTTATGTGGACGCAGCCCTTTATCGCTCGGAACACGTGGGCGGCCCTCAACCAAATCCAGGGGACGGCTCCACAGACAAGATTCGCGGCGTCGCGCCATACTGGTGGTTGCTCATCACACCTGACTGCGAAGACGCAGTATGAAGTGGGCAGTTACTGTATCCACGTGCGGAATACTGCACTCAGCGGCCCCGGCTCGCAGGATGAGTACACCGATTTTGCCTTTGACACCCAGATCACCGGACGCTATTCCGGACGGACGTCTCTCATTCCGGGGCACGTCAACCGCGAAAACTCTAATTTGCTGGCCAGCGGGTTCGGCTCCAATCATTTGAACACCGTGATGGCAAATGCCGAATACCATTTCGGCAACCGCTATACCGGCACCTTCGGTATTTTCAATACCGGCGGTACGGTCAATCCGGGGCCTGTATCCGGCCGGCGCAGTGACCGGCAGCGCAAACGGAGACACCAGAGGTGCCGGCTAGATCGCGAACGCCCCATATTGGCCGTGGCAAAACCTGCAAGGGCCGCAATACACCGGCTATACACGGTTCAATGGCGGCTCGACTAATTACGATGGATCCGGCCGTAATGCGAGCGCGAACAACACAATCTATCTGGACGCGAGGTTCATTTTTTAGAAAATCCAGGGACAGGCACTATGAACTGCAAATTCAAAGGAGAAAACGCAATGAAGGTGAAGTC
>CAVPBY010000012.1:0-38715 GCA_963702225.1 uncultured Solirubrobacteraceae bacterium
CTCCGCCCACGCGTTCGGGAGCGTGTTCGCGGGCGATGCGCGTCCCACGCTCGAGGTCTTCTCCTTCCACGAGTCCAACCTCGTCAACACCGGTGAGGGCGGCTGCGTGGCGACCGACGACCCTGAGCTCGCGACGCGGCTGCGCAACATCCGCTCCAGCTACGGTGCCGGGCGGCCGCGCCCGGTCCCGATCACCTCCAACGGCCGCTTCTCCGAGGCCCAGGCGGCGCTGGCGCTGCTCGCGCTCGACGATCTCGACGCGCTCGTCGCCCGCAACCGCGAGCAGTTCGACCGCTACGCGCGCTCGCTCGACGGGGTCGCCGGCGTGCGGTTGGTGGCGCCCGCCCGCACGCGGGTCTCCAACCACCAGGCGGCGGTCGTCGAGGTCGACCGGCGGGCGGGGCGCAGCGGCGCCGAGCTCGTCGAGGCGCTGCGCGCGCACAACGTGGGCGCCGCCCCGGCGATCGCCCGCCCGCTGAACCGGACCGCGCTGCTCGCCGCCGTGCCCGCCGATCCCCTGCCGCGCACCGAGGCGGCCGCCGGCGCGCTCGTGCAGCTCCCGCTCGGCGGCGCGCTCAGCGCCGAGACCGCCGATCAGATCGGCGCGCTCGTGGTCGCCGCGGCGACGAGCGTCATGTCGTAGCGATAGCGCGCGTTGAACACGTCCGGCGACAGCCGGCTGACCCGGGTCGACTCCCACCCGCAGCGGAGCGCGAGCGCGGTGAGGTCCTCCTGCGCCCACCATCTGCCGGCCTGCGCGGTGGGATCGTCGAGGTCGAGCGAGCCGATCTCCGGGTTGTCCTCACGAAACCGCGCGGCCCGCTCGCGGTCGGGCACGTTGCCGAGCATCAGCCGTTGCACCGCCGGGAAGCGCCGGCGCAGCTCGGTGAGCGTCGCCGCCAGCTGCTCGGTGCTCAGGAACATCATGCTGCCGTAGCACAGCGCCTTGGTGAAGCGCTCCGGCCGCGGCTCGGTGCGCACGTAGTCGACCACGTCGGCGGCGAGGAACGTGTAGGCGGGCGGCCGGGCGAAGTAATCGTCGGCGATCTCGATCAGGTAGCGCGACGAGTCGACGCCGAGCGCGCCGTTGCAGTCGTCGAACAGGCGGCTGCCGAGCGCGCCGTTGCCGCACGCGAGGTCGAGCAGCACGTCGCCGGGTCCCAGCGCGAGCGCCGTCCGGATCGCGTCGACGATCTGCCGCACGTCGTCCTCGCCGATCCGCCGGCCGTCGATCGTCCGGCGGACCTGCCCCCAGAAGTCGTCGCGCGCCAGCGTCTTGGGGTACTCGTCGTAGTCGGACTTCGGCAGGTCGCTCATCCGTCACCGGATGGTGTCACGCGCGCGGCGCGCAGCGCGCCGCGGACGGCGGCCGGCTCGTTCCACATCATCACGTCGAGGATCGACAGGTTCGGCTCGAACGCAAACGGGCCGGTCTCGTAGGCGAACGCCTCCATCTCCAGGAAGCAGAGCTCGATGCCAGAGTCGCTGGAACTCGGCGGGGTCGAACAGGTCGCGGCCACCGGCCGGGTTGAGGTAGGAGGACGCGCCGAGCGCCGACGCGATCGCCGGCGCCCAGCCTCCGGGCCCGGGCGACTCGGGCAGGTCGAGCTCCAGCTCCGAGCAGACGCGGTGGCGGAACTCGATCCCGACGTAGTCGCAGACCGCGCGCAGGCGCGGCCGTGTCGAGCGCCACCAGGCTGTCGCCCGACACGGTGCCGAAGCTCTCCTGGAGCAACCCCACGACGTCGTCGAAGTGCGGGGCGTGCCGGCGGTAGTGGCTCAGCTGGCCGCGGATCGACTGCAGCGCGCGCTCGCGGTCGAGCACGGCCGCCTCCCGGGTGAGGATCGACCGCGACGAGTTGGCCAGCGGCACCGTCACCCACATCGCGCCCGACGACGGGTGCAGGATGCGGTTGCGGTTCATCCAGGTCTTCGGCGTGTACTGCGTCACGTCGAAGACGATCCACTCGTCGCAGCGGTCGATCAGCGCGAAGTGCCCCAGGTAGGGGAAGAAGTACGGCTGCATGATCCCGACGCGCATGGCCGGGGGCCGAATCTACCAACGACCCGTGCGGCTCAAGCGCGCTGTGGGCCTGCCGATGACCAGGGCGATGAGCCGCCGTCTCGACGTCCGGTCGGACCCGTCGCAGCCGCACCCGGCGGGTGCGCTGCCAGGCACGCTCGCCCGCTCGCGCGAGAGGATCCGCTACCTGCGCCCCGATCTGCCGTCGCTCGACGAGCTCTCGCGCTACTACGCCCTGTCCGAGGAACGGCGCTGGTACTCCAACCGCGGTCCCTGCAACGAGCGCTTCGCCAAGGGCATCGCCGACTACATCGGCGACGTGCTCTGCACGCCGGTGAGCAATTGCACGCAGGGACTGATGGTCGCCCTCAGCGCGACCTGCGGCGAGCCCGCGGGCGACCGCCGGCTGATCGCCGTGCCCTCGTTCACGTTCACCGCGAGCGCCTGCGCGATCAAGTGGGCCGGTTTTGAGCCGCTGTTCGTCGACATCGAGCCCCACTGCTTCCAGATGGACGCGGCCGCGCTCGCGGCCGCGCTCGACGCCCACGAGGGTCACGTCGCCGGGGTGCTCGGCTGCTCGACGTTCGGGACGCCCGCGCCCAGCGCCACCCGGCAGGGCTGGCGCGACGCCTGCGCGCGCCACGGCCTGCCGCTGGTGATCGACTCGGCCGCCGGCTTCGGCGCGCTCGACGACCGCGGCGTGCGGCTCGGCGGCCAGGGCGAAACCGAGGTCTTCTCCTTCCACGCGACCAAGCCGTTCGCGATCGGCGAGGGCGGCGTGATCGTCACCCGCCAGCCGGCGATCGCCGAGCGGGTCGAGCGGCTGATCAACTTCGGGATCGACCCGACGCTGAGCGCGAGCCTCGGTCGCCGGCCTCAACGGCAAGCTCTCGGAGCTGCACTCCGCGATGGGGCTGGCGATGCTCGATCGCTTCCCCGAGTCCCTGGCCCGGCGCCGCTCGACCGCGGCGGCGCTGCAGGCCGCGGTCGTGTCGCACCCGCTGCGCTACCAGAAGGGCGCGGAGGGCTCGACCTGGCAGGGGTTCCACGTGCTGTTCGCCAGCGCCAAGCTCCGCGCCCGCGCCGTGGACCTCGCGCGCCAGGAGCTGGTCGAGGTGCGCAAGTGCTTCGACCCGCCGGTGCATCGGCATCCGGCGTTCGCGTCGATGCCACACGGGGGCCTGGGCGAGACCGAGCGGATCGCCGCCCGCTCGCTCACCTTCCCGATGGCCAACCAGCTGGGTCCGCGCCAGATCGAGCGGATCGCCGAGCTGGTCGACCTGATCTTCGCCGCTTAGGGCCTCCGACAAAGCGATTGACGGGTTGTGGTGGCGTCTGGACGCGCCTGAGGGCACCCACGGGAATCGCCGATGCACCACATCGACTCATCCCGCGTGCGCCCTCAGCCACGCCCAGCCACTCACCCCAATCCCGCCACTCACTTCGTCGGAGCCCCTTAGCCTCCAGCCGAGGGCGGCCGCGGGCGCGGCCTGCGCGGCGAGCGCCAGCGCGCCCGTGCACCGGGCGACGCGGCCCGCCTGCTCGGCCCGGGCGCAGCGTCCGACAGCCGCTCTCCGATCGCGCGCGCGGCGTCGCCGGGGCGCAGGACGGACTCGGAGCCGAGCAGCCACTGCGCCGGACCGTCGGCGCCGGCGGCGAGCACCGGCGTGCCGCGGGAGGCGGCGATGAGCGCCCGGCGCTGGAACGGGTCGTCATCGTCGACGACGACCAGTTCGGCGTCGCCCGCCAGGCGGCCGAAGTCACACTCGTCCTGCAGCGGGCCGGTCAGCCGCGCTCCGGCCAGCCGCTCGGCGACCGCGGACTCGAGGCCGCGGGCCAGGACGGTGGGGACCAGCGTGAGCATGGAGGCCGGGGCCACCTCGACGAGCAGGTCGAGCAGCGCCCGGGTGCGGCCGCGGTCGTGCGCGGGGAGGACGACGACGAGGCCGTCGCCGCCGGCGCCGAGCGTCGCCGCCGGGACGTGGGGGGCGACGACGCGGACCCGCCGGGCGTCGACGCCCGTGTCGATCAGCGCGGTCGCCACCGCGGGGCAGCTCGCCCAGATCTCCCGCGCCCCGTCCAGCGGCGTCGCCGTGCCCGCGCGGCCGAGGCGGACGACGTGGGGGGCGTCGACGGCCATCACGTCGTGGAGCCCGGTGGGAACGAGCAGCCACGGGCAGCCCGGGGTCAGGATCCGCCGGCGCGCGAGGCCGAGCGGGGTGCCGATCGCCCGCGCCTCCGGCGCGATCACGTTGGTGCGGCGACCGTCGACGGCGGCCGGCGCGTGCCCCGCCAGGATGAGCGCGGCGAGCAGGGCGCGGGTCTCCGCGGCGCCGGGCCCGATTCCCGACGGCTGGCCCGCGATGACGCAGTCGGTGTCCGCGAGATCACGGACCGGAGGCTGCTCCTCGAGCGCGGCGCCCCACAGCGAGCGGGCGTGGTCGTCGTCCTGGTCGACCGCAGCGGCCCAGCGCCCGCAGAAGCGCTCGTCGTTGTGGCGCATCGCGGCCAGCTTCGCGGGGGAGGCGTACAGCTGCCGGCCGCGGCCGCGGGACGCGCCCTCGTGATGCACGATGACCACATCGCCGCGGTAGACGATCGCCTCCCCGCGCATGCGGATGCGCAGGCACAGATCGATGTCCTCCAGCCCGTTGCGAAACCCCTCGTCGAAGCCGTCGATCGACGCGAACGTGCCGGCGCGCACGGCCATGCAGGCGGCGGTGACGCTGTCGCACTCGTACGTTGCCCGGGCAGCCGGGATCTCCGGTGACTGGCGGTGGAACACGTGTTGGGGCATCGCCGCACCGCTGAGCGCCCGGCCGTGGAGGAAGGCGACTCCGGCGTGCTGGAGGGTGCCGTCGGGGAAGTGGAGGCGACACCCGGCGGCCGCGACGCCCGGCTCGAGCGCCTGCTCGGCGAGAGCCTCGAGCGCTCCGGGAGGGACCTCCGTGTCGTTGTTGAGGAAGAGGAGCGCCTCGCCCGGGCCAGGCGCGCCCCGGCGTTGCAGCCGCCGGAGAAGTTGCGGTTGTCGCCCAGCAGCTCCACCACCGCCCGGTCAGACCAAGCGCGCAGCAGCTCGGGCGTGTCGTCGGGCGAGTCGTTTGTCGACGAGCACGGCTCGAGCTCGCGCCCCAGCTTCGGACCCAGGGAGGATTGCAGCGACCGCAGGCACTGCTCGGTGAGTCCCCGCTGGCCGTAGGTGACGATGATGATCGACGCGCGCGGGCGCATCACGCGGCCCCGATCTCGGCCCGCTCGCGACCGAGCCCGGCGGCGAGCCCGTCGACCGCGACGACCGCCGAGCCGGAACGGTGCGCGATCCGCTCATGGCCCGCGCAGGCCCGGTGGAGCGGCACGTAGCCGTCGGCGGCGGCGTGCACGCCTCATCGCGTCCCGGGCGAGCGGCTCCATCACCATGTCGATGTCGGCACACCCGTCGAGGTCGGCGCCGGCCTCGGCGGCGGCGGCGAGCACCCGCGCCTCGAACTGCTCGGGCCCGCCGTCGACCGCGGGGTCGGCGAGCAGGTACAGGCACGCGCTCGTCCCCGCATCGGTATGGGCGGCCCAGGCCGCGAGCAGCTCGGCGAGGCGGTCCCCGCCGCGCCAGGCGGGCGTCGCAAGCACCCGGGTCGCGACGTCGCCTCCGAGCGGGTGCGGCGCCACCGCCCGCCGGGCAGGCGCGGCGGCCAGAGCGGCGATCCGCTCGCCGTAGCGGTCCGCGACCGCGCGCCAGGAGAACGCGTGCGCCGCCGCACGGCCGCGCGCCCCGCACGCCACCCGCTCGCCGGGGCCGGCCGCCTCGGCCTCGCGCAGGCAGCGCACGAGATCGTCGACGGAGGGCTCGAGCATCCACGGCCGTCCGTGGGTGCCAGCGTGGAGATGCGCGGCTCGGGAGCTCGCGCCGCGCGAGGCGATCCGCCAGCCCGCGTCGCCGGGGACGAACTCGTCGGTCGGGCCCCCCCGCGGTCGTGATCACCGGCAGCCCGCACGCCATCGCCTCCAGCGGCGGGCATGCAGAAGCCCTCGCCGCGGTAGGGCGGTGACCAGCGCGTCGCAGGACCGGTAGAGCTCGGCGAGCTCGAGTCGGTCAGCGTCCGGTCGATCAGCTCGATCCGCGGCAGCAGCCCGGCGGCCGCGTGGTCGGCGAAAGCGCGCCCGATCGCCGTCGCGGTAGATCCCGTCGGCGCCGAAGTCCTTGACGACGAGCGTGACGTCGTCGCGTCCTGGAAGGCGGTGGGTGAACGCGTCGAACAGGATGTCCGGGCCCTTGCGCCCGACCAGGCCGCCGACGAACAGAAAGCGGGTGCCCGCCCCCCCGTCGGGCCGATCGGCACGGGGCTCGGGGGCGGGGAAGAAGCGCTCCAGATCGACGCCGTTGGGGATGACGACGACGCGCGCGGGATCGAGGCCGGCCTGCACATACATCGCGCGCACGTACTCGCTGGGCACCCACAGCTCGTCGACGTTCGCCTCAAGGCCCGGCAGCCAATCTGAGGGGATCGCGCCGAACTCCCACGGCTGGATCACCGCGAGCCGGGCGGCGCGGGCCGGGGAGAGGTCGGGCGGCCATTGGTGGCGGACCTCGACGTCGGCGGAGAACGGCAGCGGCGCGCCCGGGCCCGGGTCTCCCATCGCACCCGACACGCTGCACGTGGCCGGCGAGTCGCTCGGAGACGCGGTCATTGATGATGGACAGGCTCGTCGGCTTGCCGTGGTCGCCCTGCCAGCGGATCGCGAGCTCCTCGGCGGGACGCGTCGCTGGCCGGCGGCCGGGTCGCTCGCCGGCGTAGTACGCCTCCAGCTCGTCGATGTACTCCGCAAACTGCCGCGGTGGGGTCATCGCGCCCTGCAGGCGCTCCAGCAGACCGGGCTCCGAGTCCAGGCGATCGAGCGCCCGCGCGAGGTCGTCGGCATCCAGGCCGTCGAACACGAGCCCGTCGACCCCGTGGCGCACGACCTCGGCGCAGCCCGCCGAGCCTGGGGACGAGCATCGCCACCCCAGCAGCGCGGCACTCGGTGGCGGCCAGCGGGGCGCAGTCCCACCACATCGAGGGCAGCGCGGCGACGTCGACGTCGGACAGCAGGCCCCCGATCTCGGTCGGTGTGAAGCTCCCCCAGAACTCGACCACCCCGCGGTGGTCCAGCGCGCGCAGTCGCGAGCGAACTCGTCGCTCACCTCGCCGAGGATTCGCACGGTCACCTCAGCGCGGCAGCGCTGCGCCGCGTGGATCAAAAGTTGCGGCCCCTTGTGCGGGTACGCGGACCCCAGGAAAGCGACCGTGAGTCGCTCGCGCAGGCGCCCGGGCGTCCGCACGGCGCCGACCCTGTCATGGATCTCGTCGTCGTGGGGCATCGCCTGACGGACGACATCGACGAGCTCGGCCTCGTACCCGGCCGCCACGAGCGTGTTGGCGACAGCGTCGGAGACCGACAGGATCGCTCGCAGCGAGCGGTGGGCGTGAGCGCGGATGCCGGTCAAGCGGCGGGCGTAGGCCTCGGGGTCGTGGTGCCCGACGCACGTCGCACAGCCTCGGCCATCGGCCGGGCCGCCGCACATGGCGCCGGTGCCGTTCATCAGGTATCCCTGCGGGCAGACCAGCCAGTAGTTGTTCGGTGAGAAGTACGCCGGCAGGCCGCGACCGGCCGACTCCTGCATGAGCGAAGCGCTGAGATTGTGCAGGTTGAAGAAGTGGACCACGTCGGGTGCGAAGTCATCGAGCGCGTGGTCGAAGGCCCGCCGGATCTCGGGGTCGTCGATCTCACGGGCGGGATGCTCGGGGTCGAACACCGGGTCATGTGGTTGTGCACGCCGATCAGGCGCACGCCATCGGAGACCGTGTCGGTCAGCTCATAGGGCATGCCCGAGGGGGTGGGGCGCGTGGACGCGTGGAAGACCGTGACGTCCCAGCCGCGACGCACGAGCTCCTTGGCGGCGATGCGCGGGATCGTGGTGCCGCCGCCGCTGTCCTCCCAGCCGAACATGGTGATCATCAGCCGGCGACCGTTCCGGGGGGCGGGGGTGGCTGGTGCGGCGCACGCGGCGGCTCGCCGGCGCAGCTCGGCCGCGAAGCCCTGCAGCGGGACGTCGCGACGCTCGACCTGCGTGGCGAGCCGTTCGAGCGCCTGGCGACGAGCGTCCTCGGGATCGAGCACGGCCCAGTCGAGCTCGGGCACGAGTTCGCGCAGCGGGTAGCGCTCGAGCGCCTCGCCGAGGGCAAGGCTGACGTCGGCGACCTCCAGCCCGCGCGCGGTCTCATCCGAGCCGTTCTCGCCATGCCGTCGCAGGCGGATGAGCGGCGCTCCGCCGACGTGGCGGAAGCGGAAGCGCTGGGCGGCACGCAGCCAGAAGTCGAGGTCCTGAGCGAGCCGGAAGCGGGGGTCATACCCGCCGACCGCCTCGTACACGCGACGGTGCACCATCCGGCTCGGGTCGACGAGGAAGTTGTTGCGGCGGTAGAAGCTCTGCACGAGCGCGCCGGGGGTGAGGTCGGCGGACCTCCAGGCGCCGGTCTCCCGACCGGCGGCGTCGATCACGACGGCGTCGCCGTGGACGACCCCGCTGCCCGGGTGGCGGTCGAACAGCTCGACCTGGCGGCGAATCCGGCCCGGCAGGCAGACGTCGTCGTCGCCGAGCATCGCGATCAGCTCGCCACGGCCCTCGCTCACGAACGTGTTGTATGCGGCGGCGATCCCGCGGTTGGTCTCGTGACGCACGATTCGGAGCCGGGGGTCATCGTCGAACTGCGCGAGCACGTCCTCGACGGCCGGGTTGGTCGTGCCGTCGAGCACGACGAGGACCTCGAGTGACTCGTAGTCCTGCGCCAGGCAGCTGATGACCGCCTCACCGAGATACGTGTCGCGGTTGTAGGTGGCGATCCCGAGCGTGACGCGCGGAGTGGCCGGGGTGGGCGGGGCCGTCTCGCTCACGATCCGGTCACCTGGCCGTAGAGCGAGGTGAGATCGGGGTAGCCGCTCGACGCCCAGCCGGAGTGCTGCAGCGCGGCGATCTGCGCGGCCGGGCCTGGCCGGCGGTCTGCAGGATCGCCTGGATACCGCCGCTCGCCGTGCCGTAGCCGGGGATCGTGTTCTGGCCCTTCAGCCAGCCCGCCGTGGCGTCGGCGGCGGTCGTCGGGTCCGACCAGATCGAGTCGCTCGAGCCGTACGTCGCGGAATCGGTGTAGCCGATGTTCAGCCAGTCGTTGTTGTTCGCGCTCTGGCGCGAGACCGCGGCGCCGCCGGACTCCTCGGCGAGCAGCCAGGCCGACACCACGCCCGGGTCAAGGCCCGTGTCGGCGGCCAGCCGGGAGGCGAACGTGCGCTGGCCGGAGGTCAGCATCGTTCCGGTCGCGCCCGGCAGCGTGCTCGAGCCGGTCGCGGCGGCCCCGGTCGCACCGGGCGTGCCGGTCGCGTGGGTGAGCAGGCTGGTGAAGCTCGACCCCGAGCCGCCCTGCGTGGCGCTGGCGGACTGGCCCCCGATCAGGCCCGCGGTGGACATACCGCCACCGCCGGTGGCGGCGGCCGTCGCGGAGGCGGAGGGGGGCGAGAACGCCGACTGCAGGCTGGCGAGCTGCTGCTGGATCTGGCCGATCTGGGCCTCGACGGAGGAGATCTGGCTGAGGGCGTCGGTGTAGCTCATGGGTCGCGCACCCTCGGTAGTCGGCACCGCTCCGGGACCCTTGAACGAAACGGGGCGGACTGCAGGCAGCCCGCCCCGTTCCAACCCGTTCCCTCGATGGATCGGATATGTGATGTGGGCCCCGCCCGTGCGACCTGGGTGGAAAGCGGGGCTGTTGTTCTCGCGGTGGCAGCCGGGCTGCCGCGGGCGAGTGGGTGACGCTGGGCCCCGCCGCCGCGATCAGGCGGCGACGGGTCTCAGCGAAGGGGTTGCCCTAGGGGCCTTTAGATCACGCGCCCAGGAGCTTCAGGATCAGCTGCGGCTGCGACTGCGCCTGAGAGAGCATCGCGGTACCGGCCTGCTCCAGCACCTGCTGCTGGGTCAGGGTGGTCATCTCCTGAGCCATGTTCACGTCGGTGATCTGGCTGTTGGTCGCCGACAGGTTCGTCGACTGGGCAGCGATCTGGTCCGACGTGTACTGCAGCCGGTTCTGGACGGCGCCCAGATCAGCCGCGTAGCTCGAGATCGCGTTGATCGCGGAGCGTCAGGTTGGACAGCGCGGTCGACGAGCTGAGGTCGAAGACCGTGCCGCCGGAGCTGGCGCTGGTCCAGGTGAACCCGGTGGCCCCGTTCATGGTCGAGGTCTCGACGTTCGAGAACGTCACGCCGAGGCTGTCGCCGGCGTTGGCGCCGACCTGGAACGTCACCGTCCCGCTGGCGCCGGCGGAGCCGTCGAGCAGGTTGATGCCGTTGAAGTTCGACGACGTCTGCTGACGGTTGATCTCCTGGGTGAGCTGGTTGACCTCGGCCTGGATGTCCGACTTGTCGGTCGAGGAGTTCGTGCCGTTGTTGTACTGCACGCCCAGCTCGTAGACGCGCTGGAGCATGCTCTGCACGTTGGTCAGCGCGCTCGAGGCCGTCTGGACCATCGAGACGGCGTCGTTGGTGTTGTTGGCGGCCTCGCTGAGGCCGTTGATCTGAGACGTCAGGCCCTGCGAGATCGCGTAGCCGGCGGCGTCGTCGGACGCGGAGTTGATGCGCAGGCCCGAGGACAGGTCCTGCTCGGCCTTCGCGACGGCGTTGCTGGAGTTGAGCAGGTTCTGCTCGAGTCTGCATCGCCGAGACGTTGGTGAGAATCGAAAGGGACATTGGTACACCTCCATGGTGTGAGTTGGGTTTTCGTCCCCCGGCTGCTCCTTGCGGCCGGTCCCTCCGGTTATCGGCCCGGCCCCGGATGACTTGAACATGTTCTCCGGGGTGTCCAGAAACGCTGGACAGTCGTGCGAATCGCCCGTATCCACGGGCGATTACGGGGCCGGCGGCCGGTTACGCGGACACGTCGACGTGGCTCGTGGGCGGCAGCAGCGCCGCGCTCGGCGCCGTGGACGGCAGCGCCTGGCGATCCTCCCCGGCCGCTGGCTCCTCGACGCCCTGGACGTCGACCTCGGCCCCATCGTCCTCGCGCGGCCGGCGACGGTGCTCGCCCGGAGCGCCCCCGCCTCCGCGGCCGTCGCGGTGGACCCCGGCGGCGCGCTCGGCGGCGTACACCGGCAGGATCGTCGGCCGGTCGGGCAGGATCGGTTCGATCGGGTCCACGGCTTACCCCTCCAGCCTCGCCCGGTCAGGAGCCGGGGGTGTTCGCGGAACCGCTCACCGGCGCGGTCGACGCCGGCTCGCCGGCGCGCGCGCCGCCGGACGGGCCGCGCACGTGCTCCTGGTGCAGGTCGAAGATCATGCGCAGCTCGGCGAGCACGATCTGTCGCCAGACCGCGACCGCGCAGGCCCACGCGAGCAGGTAGCTGCCGATGCCGCAGATCAGCGCGCGCTCGATCACGCTCGTGATCGACAGGCCGGCCGAGTGCGCGAGCAACGCGCCGACCACGAACCCGGCGAGGCCGCCGAGGCCCTTCATCTTGCGCACCGACGCGCGCGCCCGCGGGTGGTTGGCGACGCTCGGGCGCCCGGCGCGCACGCCCTCGTCCTTGCCCTTCTTTGACTTCTTTGACTTCTTGTCCTTGTCGTCCTTCTTGTCCTTCTCCTTGGCCTTGGCGTCGGCCTGATTCTTGTCGGCCATCAGATCAGGTCTCCGCGGGTCTTGGCGCGGGCGGCCCGCATCAGCTCGAAGACGTGGCGGATCAGCCGCTGGCGGTCGTCCTCCTCGATCGCCTCAAAGCGCAGCGCGCGGCGGCCGCCCGGGTCGATCCGCACCACCCGGGCGATGCCCTCGGCGGCCGGCTCGGTCGCGCCGAAGCGGACCTCGAAGCGGACGAGGTCGCCGATCGACAGGTGGCGCGCGCCGGACAGCAACATGCCGCCACCGCTGATGTCGACGGTCTGCGTCGGCCGCGGGTCGTGCAGCGGCGGGCTGTCGATCAGCACCTCGTGCGAGGAGTGCACGCGCACGAACTCGCGGCGCTGGATGACCTCGGGCTCGCCGTCGGCGCGGAAGCGCACGAGCGACGCATTCTGGAACACGGCCTCGCCGTGCAGGCGGATGATCCCGCGCACCGAGGTGTACTCGAGCGTCGCGTCGCTGTCGGAGTCGGCCGGCCGCCGCGGGATCTCGGTGAGCACGACGAGCACGACCTCGTGCTCGTGCTCGTAGGTCTGCACGGGCAGCTGCTCGCCCGCCGCGGTCCAGAGCGTCCCGCGATGGCCCGCGGGGTGCGGGACGACGGTCGCGTTCGGCTGCGGCGTGGGGCTCATCGGAGCAGGTCGGCGGCCAGTGCGCCGCGGTCGACGGACGAGATGGCGTGGGTCAGGTCCAGCCCGGCGTGGACGTGCCCGAGCGGGATCCGCGTGTTGATAGAGAGCTCGGCGACGGGGCCGAGCATCCCGCCCTGATCGGCGTGGGTGGCGACCAGCCCGTCGATCCGCAGGCCGGCGTGATGCTCGACCAGGTGACCGAGCGCGCGCTGGGTGAACGTCGCGGGCGCGCACAGCAGCACGCCGTCGGGCGAGAACCGCGCGAGCGTCTCGGTAAGCGCGTCGCACGCCCCGTCCTGGCGGGGGGTCGTCGACGGCGTGTCCAGGATCACGAGGTCCTCGTCGCGCGCGGCGTTGACCGCGCGCACGGTCGCCTTGGTCTTCATCGCGGGGATCAGCTCGACCGGCCCGTCCTGCAGCAGCTCGGTGAGCTCGTCCTCGCGGTCGGCCCCGCCCAGCCGGGCGACGGTCACGCTGTGGCCGGCGCGGGCGTAGGCGGTCGCGAGCGCCGCGACCGCGCGGGTCTTGCCGCTCGAGGCGGCGCCGACGACCGCGATCACGCCGCCGTCGACCGGCAGCGGCGCGGCCTGCGGCAGCATCGCGGCGAGCGCCGCCTTCGCGGCGACGGTGAGCATCGGGTCCTCGTCGTCGCCGGCGGCCTCGCCGGCGCCGGCGACCAGCTGGTCGGCGAGCGTCGCGCTGAGGCCGTGCCCGGTGAGCCGCTCGCGGACGGGCGGCTCGAGCCGGGCCTCGCAGACCGGCCGGAACGCGGACGGCTGCTCGGTGCTCGCCGGCTCGGGCGGCAGCGGCCGGAAGACCGAGGCGGCGTCGTCCGGCGCGGGCGCGACGTCGAGCAGGATCGGGACGGTGAGTGCGACCGGCTCGGCGCTGAACACCGCCGTCGGCAGCGGCTCGGGCTCGAGGGCGAGCTCCGGCTCGGGCTGGGGGGCGAGCTCGGTCTGGGGCTGAGGCTCGGGCTGGGGCTCGGGCGCGGGCTCGGGCTGGGGCCCGGGTGCGACCTCGTCGAACGCGATGAACCCGCCCCCGGGCGCGGGAGCGGCGGGCGCCGGGGCGGCGGGCGCCGGCGCCGGCTGCGCGGGCGCGAACGGGTCGGGCATCGCCGCGGGCGCGAACACGCCGTTCGCGGCGTGCTCCAGCCGCGCCGCGAAGCCCGCGAACGGATCGGGCGTCGGCTGGCCGGCGGCCGGCACGCCGATCGCGCCGTCCTCGTCGTCGGCGTACACGGACAGGCGCGGCGCCGCCTGGGCGTCGATCTCGACGCAGCGCTTGGCGAAGAACCCGCCGACGCCGCCGGTGAGGCCCTGGCGCTCGCGCAGGATCATCGCGCCCGGTCCGAGCTCGGCCCGGATCCGCGGGATCAGCTCCTCGACCGTGCGGCCGCGATAGGTACGGACCTCGCCAGGTCGGGTGTCGGTGGCGGTGCTCTCGGCGGGGGTGTTCATGCGCTGATGACTCCTACGGTGTCGACGGTGATGCCGGGCGAGACCTCGTTGTAGGAGCAGACCGGCAGCTGGGGCACGGTCGACTCCAGGATGCGGCGAAGATGGCGGCGCACGCGCGCCGAGCAGAGCAGCACCGGCTTGGCGATGCCCCGTCCGGCGGCGTCGTCGGTGTGGCTGCGGATCGCCAGCACGAGCGCCTGGGCGCGCGCCGGGTCGAGCGCGAGCATCTCGCCGTCGGCGGTCTGGCTGATGCCGGCGGCGACCTCCTGCTCGATCGGGGGCGCGAGCGTGAGCGCGTGCAGCGTGTCGCCGTCGAGCAGCGGGGCGATGATCGCGCGGCCGAGGGCATGGCGGGCGTACTCGGCCAGCAGCCCCGGGTCGCGGGTGATCCGCGCCTTGTCGCCGACGGCCTCGGTGATCGTGCCCAGGTCCCGGATCGAGACGCCCTCGGTGAGCAGCCGCTGCAGCACGCGCTGCAGCTCGCCGAGCGACAGCACGTCCGGGACGACCTCCTCGACGACCGCCTCGTTGGAACCTTTCAGCTGGTCGAGCAGGGCGCGCACGTCCTGGCGGGTGAGCAGCTCGGCGGCGTGGCGGCGGATCGTCTCGGTCAGGTGGGTGATGATCACCGACTCGCCGTCGACCACGGTGTAGCCGAACGCCTCGGCCTCGGACTGCTGCGCCTCGGCGATCCACACGGCGGGCAGGCCGAACGCGGGCTCCGTGGTCGGGATCCCCGACAACGTGCCGAACGCGTCGCCCGGGTTCATCGCGAGCTTGTGCCCGGCGACGATCCGGCCGCGGGTGACGACTGCGCCGCGGACCTTGACCACGTACTCGTGCGAGTCGAGGTCGATCTCGTCGTGGATGCGGACCGACGGGATCACCATGCCGAGCTCGGACGCGATCTGACGGCGGATGAGCGAGATCCGGCGCACGAGCGTGCCGCCCGAGCCGCGGTCGACCATCGGCACCAGGCCGAAGCCGATGCCGAGCTCCAGCGGATCGATCGGCAACCCCTTGAGCACCTCGTCGTGCGCGGCCACCTTGGGCTCGAGCTCCTTGGTGGCGCCTCCGGCGGGCAGGGCCACGGCGAGCGCCGGCGTCGGCTGGAAGGCCTCGATCCCGCCCTTGCGCAGCACCCAGCCGATCGCGAACAACATGCCGCCGACGAGGATGAACGGGATCTTGGGCAGCCCCGGCACCATCGCGAAGGCGATGATCGCGCCGCCGGCGACCAGCGGCGCCTTCTTCTGACCGAGGATCTGGCTCGTGATCTCAGAGCCGAGGTCGCGCTCGTCCGAGCCCGAGCGGGTGACGATGATGCCCATCCCCACGGAGATCAGCAGCGCCGGGATCTGCTCGGTGAGGCCGTCGCCGACGGTGAGCAGCGAGTACGTGTGCGTCGCCTTGCTGAAGGGGATGTGGTGCTGCACCACCCCGACGATGATGCCGCCGAGCAGGTTGATCACGACCATCACGACCGCGGCCATGGCGTCGCCCTTGACGAACTTCGACGCGCCGTCCATCGACCCGTGGAAGTCCGCCTCGCGGGAGATCAGCTTGCGGCGCTCCCGCGCCTGGTCGTCGGTGATCAGGCCCGCGTTCAGGTCGGCGTCGATCGCCATCTGCTTGCCCGGCATCGCGTCCAGGGTGAAGCGAGCGGCGACCTCGGCCACGCGGCCGGCGCCGTTGGTGACGACGACGAACTGGATGACGACCAGGATCATGAAGATGACCAGGCCGATCACGACGTTGCCGCCGACGACGAACTGGCCGAAGTCCCTCACCACCGAGCCGGCGTCGCCGTGCAGCAGCACCTGGCGGGTCACCGAGACGTTGATCGCGAGGCGGAACATCGTCATCAGCAGCAGCACCGACGGGAACGAGGAGAACTCCAGCGCCGACTTGAGGTACATCGTCGCCACCACGATCGCGAGCGCGACCGAGATGTTGAGCGTGATCAGCACGTCGAGCAGCATCGGCGGCAGCGGGATCACCAGCATGCAGATGACGACCACGACGCCGACCGCGGCGAGCATGTCGGTGTGGACGAGGATCCTGCGCAGCACGTTCTCCATCAGGCTGCGGCCTTCCTGGCGGCTGCCTTGCGGCCGGCCATCCGGTAGACGTGGGCGAGAAGCTGCGCGACGGCGGCGAACAGCTCGGCGGGGATCATCTGGTCGATCTCGACGCTCGCGTGCAGCGACCGCGCCAGCGGCGGGTCGGGCACGATTGGCACGCCGTTCTCGGTGGCGATGCGGCGGATCTGGGCCGCGATCAGGTGCTTGCCCTTGGCCACCACGACCGGGGCGGGCTTGGCGCCGTCGTACACGAGCGCGACCGCGTAGTGGGTCGGGTTGGTGACGACGACGTCGGCGGTCGGCACGGCGGCCATCATGCGGGCGCGGGCGGCGAGGATCCGCCGGCGGCGGATCGCGGACTTGACCTCGGGCGGGAGATCCTGGTTGCGAGACTCGTCCCTGATCTCCTGCTTGGTCATCTTCAGGCCCTTCTCGAACTGCCGCCTCTGCCAGACGTAGTCGATCACCGAGATCAGCAGGTACACCGCGAGCACGCGGATCGCAATCGTCTTCGCGCCGCTGAACATCAGCGAGCCGATGGTGGAGGGCGCGGCTCCCATCGTCGCTGCTGCTGGGTGATCATCGGCACCAGCACATCGCCGCCACGCCGCCGACGACCGCCACCTTGGCCAGCGTCTTGCCGGTCTCGAAGCCGATCCGCTTGCCGAACAGGCGCTTGACGCCCGAGGCCGGGTTGAGCCGGTCGAACTGGGGCCGCAGCGCCTGCATGCTCGGCTTCATCCCCACCTGGGCGACGTTCGCGAGCAGGGCGATCCCGGCGCAGATGGCGGCGATCGGCGCGACCGTCTGCAGCAGGGCCTTGAGCACGATCTGCTCCAGCCCGTGCAGTCCGGCGGCCGAGGTCACCGCGCTGCCGTTGGCGATCTGGCCGAAGATCGCCTGCATCGCGGCACCGGCGTGCGCGGCGATCGCCGGGCCGAAGGCGATCACGCCGATCAGGCCGCCGACGAGCACCGAGGCGCCCGAGAGCTCGACCGACCGCGCGACCTGGCCCTTGTCCCGCGTCTCCTTGCGGCGCTTGGGAGTCGGCTTCTCAGTTCTCTCGGTGCCGGCCATCGCTAATGGACCGCCTGCAGCGCCGCGGTGACCGCGGAGCCCACCTGGTTGGAGAGGAAGCCGCCGAGGAACGGCAGCGACGCCGCGACGACGAGCAGCGCGACGCCGATCTTCAGCGGGAAGCCGACGGCGAAGATGTTGAGCTGGGGCACGACCCGGCTGACCATCCCGAACGCGACGTCGGTGATCAGCAGTGCCACCAGCGCGGGGGCGGCGAGCTCCAGCGCGGAGACGAAGATCGTCCCGGCGGCGGCGTCGACGCCGGCGGCCAGCGAGGAGATCTGGGGCGCGCCGGTGAGCGGCACCAGCATGAACGTGTGCTCGATCCCGCGCAGCATGTAGGCGTCGCCGCCGATCGCGATGAACAGCATCAGCCCGACCAGCGAGTACAGGTTGGTGAGCGTGCCGCCCTGGTTGCCGTCCATCGGGTTGATCAGCTGGCCGTAGGAGAAGCCGGCGATCACGTCGAGCAGCGCGCCCGCCGAGGTCACCGCGGCGATCACCGCGCTCACCGCGACCGAGAAGCCCAGCCCGGTGAGCGCGTTGGTGACGAACAGCAGCGCGATCACCAGCGGGTCGCTCGGGACCGTCTGGCCGTGCATCGCGATCGGCGCCAGGCCGATCGAGATCGCGACCGCGATGATTGTCCGCACCTGGGCCGGGATCATCGTCGAGCTGAACAGCGGCGCGACCACGAACAGCGGCGTGATGCGGGCAAGCACCAGGAAGAACCCGAGCACGTGCCCGGGTCCCATCTGGTGCAGCACCCCGTTGAGCACCGACTGGGTCATGCCCCGGCGATCAGGGTCGGGATCGACTGGTAGAGGTTGTCGGTGTAGTCGACGATCTGGCGCAGCATCCACGGCCCGAGCACGACGATGATCACCGCCAGGGCGATGATCTTCGGGATGAAGGTGAGTGTCTGCTCCTGGATCGAGGTGACCGCCTGGAAGATCGAGATCACCAGTCCGATCACCAGCCCGGCGAGCAGCATCGGGCCGGCCACCTCGACGGCGACCGTCATCGCCTGGGTGGCGAGGTTGATGACCGTGTCCTGATTCATGCCACGTGGAAGCTCGTGACGAGCGCGCGGGTGATCAGGTCCCAGCCGCCGACCAGGACGAACAGCAGGACCTTGAACGGCAGCGAGATGAATGTCGGTGGGAGCATCATCATCCCCACGCCCATCAGCGTCGAGGAGACGATCAGGTCGATGATCAGGAACGGCAGGAAGATCAGGAATCCGATCGCGAACGACGTCTTCAGCTCCGACAGGATGAAGGCGGGGATCAGGACGTAGGTCGGGACGCCGGCGCGGGTCTGCGGCAGCGGCTTGATCTTCGCCATCGAGATGAACAGCGAGAGATCCTGCGGCTTGACCTGGGCGAACATGAACTCGCGCAGCGGCTCCTGGGCGCGCTCGAGCGCCACCGTCGTCGAGATCGTGTGGTGCACGAGCGGCTCGTAGGCGTCGTTCTTGATCTGGTCGATCGTCGGGTGCATCACGAACAGCGTCAGGAACAGCGCGACGCCGACCAGCACCTGGTTGGGCGGCGTGCTCGTCGTCCCCATCGCGGTGCGGATGAAGCCGAGCACGATCAGGATCCGGGTGAAGCCGGTGACGCAGAACAGCACCGCAGGGATCAGTGACAGGCTGCCGATCAGGATCAGCAGCTGGACCGAGTTGGAGGAGTGGATCGCGGCGATCACACCCGCACCGTCATCCGTCGCAGGACGTCCAGGAAGCTCTGCGTGGCGGCGGGGAGTCCTCGGTCATCGGGGCACCGGCCGGATCGGTGTCGGGCAGTGAGATGCCGTTCATCAGCGCCTCGGCCTCGGTGTAGACCTTGATCGGGGTCACGCCGACTCCGAGATCCCCACGAGCACCACGTCGGAGCCCGAGCGCACGAGCGCGACCGAGCGTCCCTGGGCGAGCGGGAGCGTCGCCAGGTGCTGCAGGCCGTCGCCGGAGGCGCGGCCCGATCCGTCACGGCGCTTGACCATCTTCAGCACCTTGGCGATGCCGTAGATCAGCCCGATCACGATGACCAGGGCGAGGATGGTGCGCAGGATGCTGCCGCCGCCGACCGACGACGAGCTGTGGTGCGCGGCGGTGGAGGTCAGGTGCAGAGCCGCGTGCTCCCCGGTCGAGGACGTGGCCGCGAACGCGGCCGCGGGAGACCCGAGGGCGAGGGCGCCGGCCAGGACGGCGCCACGAAGAATCGAGGAAACGGACCGCATCGAGGGGTGACTTCGAGGGAAAGCCAATGTCTATGTCGGCGCGAACTCCCGGATGCTTGAGGGGAATTTGCGATCCGGCTGCAGGCGGCCGCGCCGCCCGTCCCGGCTACTCGGACGGGGCCTCGGCGGCCGCCGGCGCGGTGGCCGGGAGCGCGTCCTCGTTGAGGATGTGGGTGAGCCGCAGCCCGAACTGCTCGTCGATGACGACGACCTCGCCGCGGGCGATCGGGGTGCCGTTGACGAGCACGTCGACCGGCTCGTCGGCCATGCGGTCGAGCGTGATCACCGAGCCCTCGCGGAGCGCGAGCGTCTCGCCGACGGTCATCCGCGTGCGCCCGACCTCGACCGACAGGTCGATCGGGACGGCGGACAGCCGGCGCAGGTCCGAGCCCGCACGCGGGTCGGCGCTCTCGTCGGTGAGCTGGGGTAGTTCGAGGTCGGGGGTCATCGTCGGGCTCCTACTGGATCGCGAGGTCGGTGAAGTAGACCTTCGTGACCTTCACGTCGGTCTGGGTCTTGATGCCGTGCAGGATCTGCTTCTGCAGCCCGGCGCGCCCGTTCGAGCTCAGCAGCACCTTCGAGGGATCGTTGGTGACATCGCTGGTGACGATCGAGCGGATGATCGGCTCCTGGGTGAGCGTGCCGAAGCCGGCCGGCGTCGTGGCGTTCGCGTTGGCCGCGGTCGCGCCGTCGCCCTGGCCCGGCGCCAGCAGCAGCGCGACCGTCATGGTCGCGTACTTGCCGTCGGTGAGGTTGAGCTCGAACTGCTTGGGCATCACGTAGATCGTGCCGCTGACGACCGGCTTGGGCCCGGGCTTGGGCTTGAGCAGGAACATCTTGGCGCCGACGCCACCGACGACGAGCAGCAGGACGAGGGGGATGAGGACTTTCTTGCTCTTCATGGCTGGGGGTCGGGGTCAGGAGGGGGCTGGGTAGTCGCGGTTGAGGACGATGTCCACGCGGCGGTTGCGGGCGCGCCCGGTCGCGGTCGTGTTGGAGGCGATCGGATGCAGGTCCGCGTATCCGGTGGCGCCGAGCCGGCCCCTGGTGACGCCGTGGGCGGTCAGGTAGAGCAGCACGTTCACCGCGCGAGAGGTCGACAGCTGCCAGTTGGTGGGGAACTGGGCGGTGTGGATCGGGATGTTGTCGGTGAAGCCCTCGACCGTGATCGGGTTCTTGTGGTCGATGTTGAGCAGGTGCGCCACCTCGTTGAGCAGCGGGTCACCTGTCGACTGCAGCGTCGCCGAGCCGGAGGTGAAGAGCAGGTTGTCGGTGAGCACCCGCACGACGAGCCCCTGGCGCGTGATGTTCGTCGCCACGGAGTTGGCGAAGCCGTGGGCGTGCGCGTAGGAGTCCAGGCGGCGCTTGAGCGCCTCGAAGGACTTCTGCTCGGCCACGGTGCCGGAGGCGCTCACCATCGCGTTGCCGATCTGCTGGGCGTTCGTGTTCTGCAGCTGCGGGACGTTGGGCGTCACCGGGATGATCGCCGGGACGGCCGCCGTCGCGGGCGTGTGCTTGTTCGTCGACTCGGAGCCCGACTGCATGATCGAGTGTCCGCCCGACAGGATCGAGCCGGAGAACGCGGACTTCAGCGACACCTGCAGCGTCTTGAACTTGGAGATGTTGACCGAGGAGATCGAGAACAGCACCATGAACAGCGCGAACATGAGCGTGAGCATGTCGGCGTAGGTGAGCAGCCAGCGCTCCTCGTTCTCGGGCACCTCCTCGTGGCCGCCCGTCCTGCGGCGGCGACCGGAGCGCGCGGACGACATCAGGCGGCCTCCTGCTGCGGGAGTTCCTCGACGTTGTTCGGGGAGTCCTCCTGGCCGCGCTCGGCGGGCGGCACGAACGAGCCGAGCTTCTCGGCCACCACGCGCGGGTTGTCGCCGGCCTGCACCGCCAGGATCCCCTCGAGCGTGTCAGGTTGCGCAGCTCCACCTCCTGCTTGGAGAGGGACTTCAGGCGGTTGGCGACCGGCAGGTAGACCACGTTGGCCGAGCTGACGCCCATCAGCGTCGCGATGAACGCCGAGGAGATCGCCGGGCCGAGCGTGGAGGGTGCGGACAGGTTGGCGAGCACGTGGACGAGGCCCATGACGGTGCCGATGATCCCCATCGTGGGGGCGAAGCCGCCGGCCTTCTCGAACGGCATCGCGCCCTCGTGGTGGCGGGCTCGCATGCCCTCGATCTCGGCCTCCAGGACGTCGGCGACGAGCTCCGGGTCCGAGCCGTCGACAACGAGCTGCATCCCCTTGCGGGTGAAGTCGTCCTCGATGTCCTTGGTCTGGGAGTCGAGCGCGAGCAGGCCCTCGCGGCGCGCCTGCTCGGCGAAGCCGACGAGCCGCTGGACCCGGCCGGTGACGTCGAGCTCCGGCGGGCTGAACGCGAGCTTGTACAGCGTCGGGATGCGCTTGCAGTCGTCCATGCCGACGGACGCGAGCGTCGCGCCGAGGGTGCCGCCGAGCACGATCAGGAACGCGGGGATGTCGATGAACGAGGCCGGCGAGGTCCCGCTCATGATTCCGCCGACCAGGATGCCGAAGCCGGCGACGACGATTCCGATGACGGTGGCGGCTTTCATGTCAATCGTTCAATCGGCCGGGCGGCTGGGAACTTCAGGCCCGGGCGGTCGAATCGGAGGTTGAAACGGGCAGCGGGGTGACATCCGCGCCGCCCGACTGACCGGCGAGCAGTCCCGCGCGCCGGCGCAGCGGATGGCCGGCGGCGCGCATCGTGGCGCGCAGGTCCATCGCGCCCGCGAGCACCTCGATGCGCTGCGCGCGGACCGCGTCGGCGACCCGCTCGGGGGTCTCGGCGACGACGATCTTGTGACCGTTGGTGAGCGTGATGACCGTGTCGGGGGTCGCCTCGACGGTCGTGATCAGGTCGGCGTTGAGCTGGAAGGCGTCCAGCTTGTGGCCGAGTCGGTGCAGCGTGATCATCGTGGTGGTCCTCGTGAAGTCGGTGGGGGTGGCGCTCGAGAGCAGCCGGAACCGGCGCGGGCGGGCGGCGGTCCGCCTCCGCCCGCGCCGTGACCGGTGTTAGGCCGGCATCTGCACCAGGGTCTGCAGCATCTGGTTGGCCGTGGTGATGACCTTCGAGTCGGCCTGGTAGCCGTTCTGGGCGTCGATCATGTTCGCGAACTCGGTCGCCATGTCGACGTTGGAGGACTCGAGCTGTCCGGACTGGACGTTGCCGATCCCGTTCACGCCGGGGGTCGCGAGGTTCGCGGCGCCCGACGCGGTCGTGGCGTTCCACAGCGAGCCTCCGTCGCGCGACAGGCCGGCGTTGTTGTTGAAGGTCGCCGTCTGCAGGTAGCCGGCGACGTACTGGGTGCCGCCGTAGCTGTAGGTGACCTCGCCGGTGTTGGCGATCGCGACGGCGCTGGCGCCCGTCGGGATCTGGATCGGCTTGCCCGCCGGCGCGGGCGCGTTGGACGTCGGATCGGTGGGCTTGGCCTGGCCGAGCACGTACTGGCCGCCCTGGGTGACGAGGTAGCCCTGGGCGCTCAGCTTGAAGTCCCCGGCGCGGGTGTAGCTGAGCGTGTTCGTGTCGATCTTCGGCGCCCCGTTCGGGTTCTGGGCGGCGAGCACGCCGGTCGGACCGCCGTCGCCGCCGTTGGCGGTGGCCTCCGTGGTCGTGTCACCACCTGCCGACGAGGAGCTGGCGACCTGGAAGAAGCCGTCGCCCTGGATCGAGAGGTTCGTCGCGATGCCCGTCGACTGGTTCGAGCCCTGGCTCATGTTGTTCTCGATCGCGCCGATCGAGACGCCGAGGCCGACCTGCTCGGGGTTGGTTCCGCGCATTCTGCTGGGTCTGGCTGGACCCGCCGGCGATCGTCTGGGAGAGCGCGTCGACGAACGACGTCTCCTGCGACTTGTAGCCGATCGTGTCGACGTTGGCCAGGTTGGAGGCGGTCGTGTTGAGCATCGTCTGCTGTGCCTCGAGGCCGCTGATCGCGGCGCCCATCGCTTCCATCATCGGGACATCACTTCCTTTCGAACGTCAGGGGAGAACTGGTGGAGGGGTTTCTGGTGCTCGAGGAGGTCGAGCGGGTCTAAGCGGTGGAGTTCGCGCTCGTGATCGAGGACAGGGAGATGCCGCTCGTGCCGCCGATCGTCAGCGTCGGCCCCGAGGAGGTGAAGTTGACCGAGGACACGGTTCCCGTCTGCGGGCTGCCGTTGGAGTCGGTGTAGCTCACCGTGTGGCCGAGCATCGACAGCGCGGAGGAGGCGGCCTGATTGGATGCGCTCTCCGAGCTCGAGCTGGCGATCTGCATCTGCTCGTCCAGCGAGCTGAAGCTCGCCAGCTCGCTCATGTACTGGGTCGGGTCCGCCGGGTTCAGCGGGTTCTGGTTCTTGAGCTGGTCCATCATCAGGGTGAGGAAGTCACCCTCGTTCAGCGAGCCCATCGTGTTTCCCGACGACGTGCTCTGGGTGGTCGGGCCGACCGTGTTGGTCGCGGTGGTGCCGTTGGGTGCGGATACGCTCATGCGGATCTCCTGGGTCCGGCGCGCCGTCAGGCGAGCACGTTGACGAGCGCGGAGCCGTCGAGGCCCGCGCCGCGGTCGGGGGAAGTGGGGTCGGTGGGGTCGGTGGTCGGTTCGTCCTCGACGGCGCCGATCGCGCTCGTGGAGGACCGCTGCTCCGGGTCGGCGGACGGCTGGCCGCCGTCGCGCCCGGAGCTCGAGATGTCGAGGCGCAGCAGCGTCGTCCCGTTCTGCTCGAGCGACCGGCGCAGGTCGTCGCTGCCCGCCTGGAGCGTCTGGGCGGCCTCGGGATGGGCGGTGATCACGCGCGCGACGATCCCGTCGGCGGTGTGCTGCAGATGGATCTGGATGTCGCCCAGCGTGTCGGGCGAGAGCGCGATCCGCGCCTGGGTGACGCCACCTGCCTTCGCCGCCATCGTGATCGTCGCCTCGACGGCCTCGGCGGCGTTCGACAGCGAGACCGGGGCGGCGGTCGCCGTGGAGGGAGTGGCGGCGGTCGCCGCGGGGGTTGCTGCCGGGGCCGCGAGCGCCGAGGTGGTCGTGGTCGTCGTCGTTGTCGCGCCGCTCGCGGGCGCTGCGGTTGACGGCTGGCCGTTGGTGGCAGCGGCGCTCACGCCGGGGCGGGCGTCGCGCGCCGGCGCGCCCGAGCCGGAGCCCGAGCCCGAGTCCGCGGTGCTGCCTCCCGCGGCGCCCTGGCCCGCGGTCGGCGGGGCGGCGGTGGGGTTCGTGGTCGCCGCGCCCGGGCCGGCGCCGTGGCCGTGGGCGGCCGCGATGGCGGCGGGGGGCGTCGCGGCGGTCGCGGCGGTGGCAGTGGTGATGGCGGCCGTCGTCGCGGTGGTGGCGGTGGGCGTCGGGCCGGCGGTGGGCGTCGGGCCGGCGGTGGGCGTCGGGCCGGCGGTGGCGGCGGTGGCCGTGCCGGGGGTGGCCGTATCGGCGGCGGTGCCTGCGGCCGCCGCCGTGGCGGTGGCCGCGGCTGTGGAGGACGAGGGCGCCGCGCTCGTCGTCTGCGCCTGGGACGGGTCGGTCGTCGTCGCGGTCGTCGCGGTCGTCGCGGTCGTCGCGGACGGGGTGGCCGGGGCGGACGGGGCGGGGGCGGTCGTCGTCGCGGGCGCGTTCGTAGCGGCGGCCGGAGTCGCGGCGCCGGCGATGGGGGCGGCCGGGGTCGCGCCCGGGGTGCTCGCCGCGGCCGCGGTGGTGGCCGGCGTGGCGGCGCCCGACGGGTCGCCGGGAACGGCGGTGGCGGCCGCGGCCGGGCCTGTCGCGGCGGGCGCGGCCGTGGCGGTCGTGGCCGCGGGGGCGGCGGCGTCCGCGGGGACAGGGGTCGCGCCGGCGGCGGGGCCCTGCGAGGCGGCGCCGTTCGTGACCGCGGTGGACGTGGAGGAGTCGGCGGTCGTGCCCGAGGCCGAGCCGCGCGCGGCGGCGGCGGGGGACGCGGGGGCGGCCGCCGACAGGCCGGCGAGCGGCGTCGGCGGGCCGGCGGCTGTCGCCGAGCCGGGGGAGGTCGTGTTCCGGTCGCTCGCGGCCGGGCGGCTCGCCGGTCGCCTGGCGGGCGCGTCCGCGGTCTCGTCGTGGCGGGCGACCTCGTGACCGAGCGCGGCGGCGAACCCCTGGTGGGTGGAGTCCTCGGTCGTGGACGCGGTCGTCTCCGGCGCGCCGAACGAGGTGGCCCCGTCGGCGCGGTGGCCGCGCTCGGCGTTCGTCGACAGCTGGGTCTCGGGCATCTGCATCGCCGGGCCGATCACGCGGCCTCCCGGCGGCGGTAGTTGTTCAGGGCGATCTCGTCGAGCGCGAGATTCTCCAGCCGGGCCTGCTCGCGCTCGAAGTCGGCGCGGCGGTTGTCCTTGAGCCGCTCGAGCGCCTGGCGGTCGCGGGCGGCCTCGGTGAGGGTGTGACGCTCCTGGGCGACTCGGGCCTCGGAGCCGCTGAGCGCGTCCAGCGACGCGCGATGGGTGCGCTCGGAGTGCTCCAGGTAGGCCTGGCGCGCGAGCAGCTCGGCCGCGCCGACGGGCACGCCCGTCCCCTCCAGCTGGACGTCGCGCGCGTCGAGCACCGCCTGGGCGGCCCGCTCCGTCGCGACCTGGGTGCGGTGGTGATCCTGGATCGCACCGGCCAGCGCCTCACGGGCAGCGTCTTCGGCGCGCTCGCGCAATGCGCGCACGCGTTCGAGGGAAAAGCGAAACGAGGGACCGCTCACGACCGGGTTTATCGGCCGGCCCCCCCGGAAGTCAAGGGCTCACCCATCGTCCGTCCGTCCAGTCGGAGGGTGACTCGCGTGGCCGGCGGTCACAGCCGCGCCGGCCGCCGTCTGGGCGATAACCCGTGAGAATGGCGGGTTATCGCCCAACCCCCCCGCGCGGCGCCCGCATTGTCATGTTTTGAACCAGCGGTGCGTCGCCGGCCCTTTGGACGGGTACCGCGCGGGAATGGACGACGCGGAGGTGCACGCGAACTCCCGCGTGGCGGAGATCCTCGCCCGGCAGGACCGGATCGGGACCTGGGCGCTGCCGTGGTTCTACCTGGCGATCATCGGCACCGGGTACTTCTTCACCTTCTACGACATCGCGGACATCGGCTTCGCGCTGCCGCAGATCCAGACCCAGTTCGGACTCACCGGCAACGAGTCGACGTTCCTGGCGCTCGCCATCGGGCTGATCGGCTACGCGGTCGGCTCGATCCTGATCGGGGGGCTCGCCGACCGCGTCGGCCGCTTCCGCATGCTGATCGCGACGATCGCGCTCACCGCGGTCGGCTCCTTCGGCGACGCCGCCTCCCAGAGCCTGGTGATGCTCGTCGTGTTCCGCTTCATCACCGGCATGGGCGTCGGCGCCGACCTCAACCTCGTCTCCACCTACGTCGGTGAGCTGTCGCCCGCGCGGCTGCGCGGCCGCATCTCGGTGCTCACCTTCCTGGTCGGCATCATCGGCCAGGCGGTGACGCCGCTGATCGCGCTCGCGCTCATCCCGTCGCTGCACAACGGCTGGCGCTGGCTGTTCATCATCGGCGGCATCATCGCGGTGATCGCGCTGATCGCCCGCTTCGAGCTGCCCGAGTCGCCGCGCTGGCTGACGCTGCACGGCCGGCTGGACGAGGCCGACCGGCTCGTCAGCGAGATGGAGGCCCGCGCCCGCGAGCGCGGCGAGACGCTCGCCGAGCCCGAACCGGCCGAGGTCGACACCCGCGCCGGGTTCCCGCTGCTCGAGCTGCTGCGCCCGCCCTACGTGTGGCGCGTCCTGCTGTTCCTGGCGATGTGGTTCTTCTGGTACATCGGCAACTACGGCTTCCTCGGGGACGCCCCCGCGCTGCTGAAGGGCCAGGGGCTGTCGACGGGCACCACGTATCTGGCGATCGGCGCCGTCGGCTACCCGGTCGGCGCCGGCATCATGATCCTGGCCATCGACCGCATCGAGCGGCGGTTCCTTCTGACCGCCTCGAGCGTCGTCTGGCTGATCGCGATGGTGCTGATCGGCGCCGCCTCGTCGGAGGCGGTGCTCATCGCCGGGGCGTTCCTCGGCTCGATGGCGCTCGGCATGTACCTGCAGGCGGCCTACACGTACACCGCCGAGTCGTTCCCCACCCGCGCCCGCGCCAGCGGCTTCTCCCTGTGCGACGGTCTCGGTCACGGCGGCGGCGCGCTCGGCGCGCTGCTGCTGCCCGACGTCGTCTCCTCGCTCTCGTTCTTCGCCGGCTTCGCCCTGATCGGGGTGACCGGGCTCATCGCCGGCCTGATCGCCCTCGGCGGCCCGGTCGTCTCGAACCTGTCGCTCGAGCGGATCTCCCGCTAGTCCCCGCCGGCGTCCGTGCACGCTGCTCGGGCGGCGACGGCCGGTCTCGCGATGACGCGTGGCCGGAAATCCTCGCGAGGACGCGTGGCCGGAAATCCGCGCGCGCGACATCGACGACCGCCCGGCGGCCGGCGCTCGGCCCCCGCGCCTCGCACGACCCGCCGTGTGATCGCCGCCCGTCCGGTGCGGCGCGCGGGGCCGAAATGTTGCGACCGCCGCGCCTGAGGCGGGGCGGGTCAACGATCGGCCGCTCAGAGGCCCGAACGTCGCACCGACCCGGCTGCGCCGGCCGGCCGCCACGTTCGGCGCCCCGGCTGTTCCAAATCTGGGGCCGAAGGGGGCCGACCCCGGGCGTTTCTTCCAAAACTGGGGACCAGGTGCGGCTCAGGAGAGCGAGAGACCCGGGATCGCCGGGCCGTCGGGCGTCGTCGGCCCGCCGATGCCCGGTTGCGCGGCGGGGAGGGGGGCCGGCGCGGCGACGGCCGGCGCGGCGATCACGTCGACGGGCGCCGGGGCGGCCGGGGCGATCTCCGGCACGACGATCTCGGAGGCGAGCGCCACCAGCGCGGCGTCGGCCTCGGCGAGCGTGCTCGCGTCGTCGACGCGCTGGCGCAGGAAGGCGTCGATCCGCGGACGGAGCGCGACGGCGGAGTCCAGCAGCGGATCGGTGCCCGCCTGGTAGGCGCCGATCGAGATCAGGTCCTCCTTGGCGCGGTAGGCGGCCAGCGCCGAGCGCAGCTTCTGTCCGGCTCCCTGCACCTCCTCGCCACAGATCTCGCCGATCAGGCGGGAAACCGACTGGAGCACGTCGATCGCCGGGTAGTGGCCCGCGTGCGCGAGCGACCGCGTCAGCACGATGTGGCCGTCGAGGATCGAGCGCACCGCGTCGGCGATCGGCTCGTTCATGTCGTCGCCGTCGACGAGCACGGTGTAGAGGCCGGTGATCGCCCCGCGCGGCGAGGTGCCGGCGCGCTCCAGCAGCCGCGGCAGCAGCGCGAACACCGACGGCGTGTAGCCGCGCGTGGCCGGCGGCTCGCCGATCGCCAGGCCGACGTCGCGCTGGGCCATCGCGAAGCGCGTGACCGAGTCCATCATCAGCATCACGTTCTTGCCCTGATCGCGGAAGTGCTCGGCGATCGCCGTCGCCGTGAACGCCGCCTGGATGCGGACCAGCGCCGGCTGGTCGGAGGTGGCGACGACCACGACCGAGTGGGCGAGCGCGTCGCCGAGGTCGCGCTCGATGAACTCCCGCACCTCGCGGCCGCGCTCGCCGACGAGCGCGATCACGTTGACGTCGGCGGTCGTGGAGCGGGCGATCATGCCCAGCAGCGAGGACTTGCCGACGCCCGAGCCGGCGAAGATGCCCAGCCGCTGGCCGATGCCGCAGGGGACGAGCGTGTCCAGCGTGCGCACGCCGAGCCCGACGCGCTCGGAGATCCGCGGGCGCGACAGAGCGTCCGGGGGAGCGGCCTCGGCGCTGCGGCGCGCGGTGTCCACGAGGTCGCCGTACTCGTCCAGCGGAGTGCCCAGGCCGTCGATCACGCGGCCGAGCAGCCCCTCGCCGACGGGCGCCTCGAACGGCCGGCCGGTGGCGCGCACGAGCGTCCCCGGGCCGATGCCGCGCAGCTCGCCGAGCGGCATCAGCAGCGTGCGGCCGCCGCGGAAGCCGACGACCTCGGTCGGGACCGGATCGCGCCCGTCGCGGTCCTCGCCGACCAGGCAGATCTCGCCCATCTCGACCGACAGGCCGCTGCACTCGATGATCAGGCCGATCAGGTCGCGGACGCGGCCGCGGCGGCGCGCGAGGTCCTCGTCCGCCAACCGCCGGGAGACCTGGGCGACCGTCTCGGAGGTGAAGGCTTCGGCGACCGCGCTCACGCGACGGTCCGTCCGAGCTCGGTGGCGACGATCTCACGGGCCCGGTCCAGCTGGGCCTCAACGGTCGCGTCGATCTCGCCGTCCTCGGTGCGCGCGATCACGCTGCCGTGGCTGACGCGCCGGTCCGCCTGGACGCCGAGGTGGTCGATCCCGCCCAGCTCCGAGCGCAGCCGGGTGACGGCGCCGGAGAGGACGTCGAGCTCGCCCGGGTTGACGATCAGCGTGACCTGGCGGCGGTCGGCGAGGCGGCGCAGCATCAGCTCGGCGACGTCGATCAGCCGCTCGGGGTCGACGGAGATCGTGCCGGCGACGATCTGCTCGGCGAGCTTGAGCCCGAGCCCGACCGCGTCGGAGCTGAGCGCGTGCAGGTAGTCGTCGCGCAGCTGCTGCAGCGCTCCGTGGGCCTCGCCGAGCAGCGCCAGCGCGTCCTCGAACTGCGCGCGGACGGCCCGCTCGGCGGCGGCGCGGCCGTCGGCCTCGCCCTGGGCGCGCGCCGCCTCCCGGATCTCGTCGGCCTCGGCGAGCGCCGCGCTGAGCGCGTCCTGGCCGCGGACGGTCGGCGCCTCAAGCGGTTCGAAGGAAAACGGCGAGGCGACGTCGGCGGTGTCAGGCACTCAGGCTCTCCGGCATTCGAGGGATGGGGTGGCGCCCACCCAGGCGCACGCCCTCGTCATCGGCACCGGTGACGCCGAGCTTGAGCCCGGTCCGGCCACCGGCCACCGGCCCCCGGCCACCGGCCACCGGCCACCGGCCCCGGCCACCCGCCGGCGGCGACCGACCGGGTCAGGCGGCGACCCTGAAGCGCGCGACGAGCCGGGTGAGCTCCTCGGCGCTGCCCGCGAGCTGCTGGGCGGAGGCGGCGACCTGCTGGGCGGACGCGGAGGTCTGCTCGGTCGAGGCCGACACCTGCTCGGTCGAGGCCGAGGACTCCTCGGCGACCGCCGCGACCTCGCGGATCGACTCCTGCATCATCTCGGCGCCGGCCGCGATCTGCTGTGAGGCGGCCGCGATCTGCTCGACCCGGCCGCTGATGTCCTCGACCGAGTCGCCGATCCTCTGGAAGGCGTCGCGGGTGCGGCTGACGATCGCGGTCCCCTCCTCGGTGCGCTCGGCGCTGTGCTCGACGACGGTCACCGCGGACGCGGTGTCCTCCTGGATCGCGCCGATCAGGCCCGAGATCTGCTCGGCGGCCTGGCGCGACTCCTCGGCCAGCTTGCGGACCTCCTCGGCGACGACCGCGAAGCCGCGGCCCTGCTCGCCGGCGCGGGCGGCCTCGATCGCGGCGTTGAGCGCGAGCAGGTTCGTCTGCTCGGCGATCCCGCTGATCGTGTGGACGATGGCCCCGATCCGCTCGGACTTGCCTGCGAGCTCGCGGATCGCCGAGGTGACCTCCTGGGAGCTGTCGCGGACCGAGAGCATCGCCTGCGTCGCCTGCTCGGCGGCGGCCACGCCCTCGTCGGCGACCCGGCGCGCGGCGTGGGCCGCCTCGGCGGTGCTCGTGGCGTGCTCGGCGGAGTCGGCGACCGCGCGGGCGACCTCCTCGGCCGAGTGGCGGGCGGCGGTGACGAGCACGACCTGGCGCTCGGCGCCGTGGGCGACGTCGCCGACCGCGGTCGCGATCTCGCCGGTGGCGCGGCCGGCCTCCTGGGAGGTCGAGGCCATCTGGGTCGAGGAGGAGCCGACGTCTCCGGCGGTCGCCGAGACCTGGCCCATCACCTGGCCGAGCGGTCGGCGGTCGCGTTGTAGGCGTCGATCGTCGCCCCCATCTGGTCGACGATCGAGTTGATCGCGGAGCCGACGCGGCCGATCTCGTCGCCGCTGGGTTCCCCACCGGGCGGGTGACCGGCTCAAAGCGGCGGGTGAGGTTGCCTTCGTAGAGCGCCTCCAGTCCGGTGCGCACGTCGGCGATGCAGTGGTCGCGCAGCGAGACGATGCGGTCGAGGATCTCGTCGACGCGGCGCTTGAGCGAGTGTGAGATCGCGAACGCGAGCAGCACCCCGATCACGATCGCCGCGACGAGCACGATCAGCCCCGCGGTCATCGCCGCGTTGTAGGTCGAGTCGCTGCGCGCCGTCGCCGCGGCGGCGTTGCGCTCGCTGATCGCCGTCCACTTGGCGACCGCCGCCTGCAGCTGGTCGAAGGTGAAGCTCGTGCTGCCAGCAGCTGGTTGCCGGCCTGCGTCTGACCGTCCTTGACCAGCCCGCCGACCATCGAGGCTCGCGGTGACGTAGGAGCCGAAGGCGGCGACCACGGCCCGGCGTGCGAGCGCCTCGCTGCCGTTGGAGGCCAATGACGCGGTCCGGCGCAGCAGTGCCCGCACCCCCGCGATGTCGCGACCGCCTGGGCGAGGTCGGCGGAGGCGTGGCTCGTGCCGGCGCCGGCCAGCGCGTCGGCCTCGTCGCGCCGCACGTTGCTCGCCGGCGCCGATCTGCTGGATCGCGACCGCGTCGGGCAGGGACGCTGCCGCCCGATCTGGTCCGCGCCGTCACGGACCGCCGAAGCTGGTGCAGCAACAGGATGCCGAGCACGGCGGTGAGCGTGAGGACGGCGCCGAAGCTGCCGAGCAGTTTCACGCGCAGCGAGGCGTCGCGAGGGGTCATGTGAGTCGGCTCCTGAGCATGTGGGGACCGGACCGGTAGTCGGCCGTCCCCCGGAAACTGAAGCCTCAGGCCAGCGCCTTGCCGACGGCGTCGAGCAGGCCGGTCGGACTGGAACGGCTTGACGACGAAGTCCTTGGCGCCGAGCTTGATCGACTCGATGACCTTGCTCTCCTGGCCGAGCGCCGAGCACATCAGGACGCGCGCGCCGGGTCGATCGCATGATCTCCGCCAGCGCCTCCAGGCCGTCCTTCTCGGGCATCGTGATGTCGAGCGTGATGAGCTCGGGACGCAGCGCGGTGAACTGCGTCGACCGCCTCGGCGCCGTTCCCGGCCTGGCCGATCACCTCGTGGCCACCGGCCACGAGCGCGTCGCTGACGACCTTGCGCATGAACGCAGCGTCGTCGACTACCAGGACTCGTGCCATTTCTCGGAACTCCTTGTCGTTGGCGTGGATCAGTTCGTGAGCGCCGGGGCCGGCGCTCCGGCGCGTCCTCGAGCTCGTCGATCGATCGCCAGTGGCCGTTGTCGTCGACCATCAGCGTCCCTGAGCGAAACACAGTCCGTTCACGTACAGGTCGACCGGCGCGTCGGCGTGCTTGTCCAGCTCGACGACGGCGCCGAGCGGCAGCGTCAGCGTGTCGGAGAGCGGGAGCCGCGTGCGACCGAGCTCCGCCCACACGCGCATCGTGATGCCGGCGGAGCGCCTCCGGGAGCTGATCGGGGTCGCGCGGCCCGCCCTGATCGGCGGAGGAGCTGACGGCAGGCGCGCCCTCCTCACCGGCGAACTCGTTCATCGCCTGGCCGACGCGCGTCACGAACGCGCTCGGCACCAGCTGGATCAGGCGGCACGCCGCGCCATCGATCGAGGAAGGTCGTCGTGGTCGCGTACGGCGAGGAGCCGAACATCTCGTCGGCCTGAGCGGCGCTGTCGATGGTGTGCGTCTGCGGCGGGGAGATCTCGACCTCTGGCCGAGCACGACGCCGACGGCGCCCGGCTGCGGCCGCCATCATCTGGTTGGAGGCCTCCGAGACCGCGGAAAGCTCGATCTCGGTGAGCGGGGCGCCCTCCTCGACCTCGGCGCCCGCGCCCATCCGCTCGGCGAGCGTGCGGGCGCTGGCAGGCGGGGCGAGGAACACGTTGGCGCCGGTGACGCCATCGACGTAGGAGACGCCGGCCGCGACGGTGCCCGGCTCGACCGAGCCGAACGGCGAGTCTTTGCCCTCCAGCACGGTGACCTCGCCACGCTCGACGGCGCCGGGCGCGAACATCTCAAGCACCTGAGCGATCGCCTCGGCGGTCGAGGCGCCCAGCCGCAGGAGCGCCTCACGCTGATTGACCGCGCCGCTCACGCTGATCGCCTCCGCTCGGATTCGGACCGGGACCCCGCCATGTCGGCGGCGTGAGTCGTCCGGCTTCTTTCATTCTCCTCGAAGAAGCCGCTGAGCTGCACGGCGCGCCGCGGGCCATGACGGCCGGCGCGGGCACGCGCGAGCGGGACCGAGTCGGCGTACAGCTCGATGCCGTCGTCGGCCGGAGCCTCGAAGTGGATCGTGCTGCCGGGGCCGAGCGCGAGGATGTCCCTGACCGCCATCTGCACGTGGGCGACCTCGGCCCGGACGGCGACCGGCACGTGGCCGAGCGGGTCCTGCAGCGGCGCCGAGTGAGCCGCCTCCTGCTCATGCTCCTCGCGGCCGGAGAGCCTGCGCTCGATCGGCTCGATCGCGGCCCAGGGCACGAGCAGCCCGAGCGAGTACGACTGCTGGTTGATCTTCGACCTCGATCTGGGAGCTGAACGTGGGCTCGCTCACCGATGCGATCTGGCTCGCGTCATGGGCGTCGAGCTCGATCACGCGCAGCGTCACGCCGCCGAGCTCCTTCCAGGCGTGTGGACAGCGGTGTCACGAGCGAGTCGAACAGGCTGTGGCGAGCGACCAGTCGATCTCGGTCAGCCGGCGGCTGCGCGGCGGGCTGGTCCGGCGCGCCGCCGAGCATGCACTCCAGGCACATGATCACAAGCGACTGCTCGAGCGTGAGCAGACGCGGCTGCCGAGCGGGTCGACCTCGAGCACGGTGAGCTGCGAGTGCGGCGAGATCCGCCCTGGTGGCCGACCAGGTCAGCTGGGAGGTGCCCAGCGGTTCGAGCTCCACCGGGCAGCGCAGCTCGGTGGTCAGCCGCGTGGCCGCCATCTGGCAGAACGTCTCGGTCGCCGGTCGAGCCCGCGCTGATGATCGGCGCTGAACTTCGTCGGGCGCAGAAGTCGACGGTGCGCACGCGCCAGCGCCCGCGCGCGGGGGCGGGGCGACGACGGCTCGGGCAGTTGCCCGTCCCGGCGGCCTCGACGAGCGCCGCGATGCGATCCTGTTCGAGCATTCCATCAGGCTGCCGATCCTCGCAGACGTACGAGCAGCCGAGATCGAGGACGTCGCCACCGGACGCGGAACGTCGGCTGCCGGTGCCGACGTCGACCAGCAGGGTACGACCCTCGTCCCGCCCGTCTCCTGCGCGTGGCACGGCAGGCCGGCCCGGCGCCAGCGCCAGCCGGGTGGCGGCGGTGTTGCGGGCGCCGATCTCCAGCTGCTCTCGCCGGCGAACATCGGGCGCCGCCGGCGATCGCCACACGCAGCCGCTCGGGGATCGCGCCCAGCGCCGATCATCCGGTCCAGCAGCTCGGGAACGGCGGTGTCGGCGAACTTGCCCGGCAGCGTCGTGGGGCCGGAGGACTCGGGCAGCATGACGTGCGCCAGCCCGGCGATCTGGGCCTGTGAGTCGATCATGACCAGCGCGATGCAGGAGCCGAGCCCGAGGGCGATGAGCTCGTCGCCGGGGTCGTGGGACAACGAGTATCTCTCCGATGCGTGCATTGCGCCATCATCGACTCAGCTCACGGCGGGGCTCGAGACCCAGCGGGACGAGCAGGCCGGCTCGGTCCCCGCGGTCGGCAGCAGCATGAAGCCGATCGGGCACTCCTCCTCGGCGACGCGCAGCTCGGAGTCGAGCAGCAGGGCGAGGTCCTCGACGCCGGCGACGATCGCCATCAGCGAGGCGACGAGCGCGCCGAGCATGTCGGTTGACGAGCACCGGCGGGGAGGGCATCAGTTCCAGGCCGGTCATCGCGGCCAGGCCGTTCAGGTAGGAGGTTCCCAGGATGTTGCCGATCTCGCGCAGCGCCGAGTCGCCGATCTCGGTGCCGGGCTCGACGCCGAGCAGCGCGCGCAGATCCGGGCCTCGGCGGGCGGGACGAGCATCAGCACCTCGCCGGCCGAAGTCGCCCGCGACGCGGATCAGCGACCGAGGTCATCTCCTGCTCCGGGTCCCCGCAGGCTGGCCACGCGTCGGCGAGCGGGAGACGCGAGCGCGCGCGGAACCGAGATATCGACCTCGCGGGCAAGCAGCTGGGAGAGCGCGCCGGCGGCATTTCGCGGAGGCGATGTTGGCCAGCTCCCGGAGAGCGTCGAGCTGCGAGTCGTTGAGGCTGATGGTCACGGGGAGCTCCGATCCGGTCAGGCGGCGAGGGCGGCGGATGCCGTGGCGCCAAGGTCGACGTTGGCTGTGATGGGGGTGCGCTGCGTGCCGACTGGGGAGAGCGCGTCGCAATCGACGATCAGCGCGATGCGGCCGTCGGGCAGGGCGGCACCGCCCGACACGGGCTCGCCGCCGGAGACGTCCCGGGCAGCGGGCGGGTGACGAACTCGCGCTGGCCGACAGCTCGTCGACCGCGAGCGCCATCCGCTGCTCACGGCTGCGGACGATGACCGCGAAGTCGTGCGGTCTCGGCGCGCGCCCGAACACCCGAGAGGCGTCGAGCAGCGGAAGCACGCCCTCGTCGAGCACGAGCAGCTGCTCGCCGGCGACCGACTGCACGGGGTGCTCGGCGAGCCGCAGCGTGCGCTCGATGCGGTCGAGCGGGATCGCGTAAGGACCGTCGCTGATCTCGACCAGCAGGCCGTTGACGATCGCCAGGGTGAGCGGCAGCCGGATCTGCGCGGTCGTGCCCTGGCCGTGGACCGAGTCCACGATGACCTCGCCGCCGAGCTCGCGGATCTTCGCGCGGACGGCGTCCATCCCGACCCCGCGGCCGGAGATGTCGTTCGTCTCGACTCCGCGGTGGAGAAGCCCGGTGCGAACAGCAGCTCGACCGCGCCGGCCATGTCGATGTCGTCGACGGTCGCGGGGTCGATCAGCCCGGACTTGGCGGCCTTACGGGCGATCGCGGCCGGATCGATTCCGCGCCCGTCGTCGCGCACCTCGATCACCACCGATCCGCCGGCGTGGCGCGCGGCGATCTGCAGCGTGCCCTCTGCGGGCTTGCCGGCGGCGCGCCGCTCCTCAGCGGGCTCGAGGCCGTGGTCGAGCGAGTTGCGAACCAGGTGGACGAGAGGGTCGCCGAGCGCGTCGACGACCGTGCGGTCCAGTTCGGTTTCGGAACCGATCAGCTCGAGACGGACCTCCTTGCCGAGCTTGGTGGACAGATCGCGCACAAGCCGCGGGAAGCGCAGGAAGACGACGTCGACAGGGATCATGCGGACCTGCATGACCATCGCCTGCAGTGCCTGCGAGCTGCGGGTGAGCTCCTGCATCGCCTGGTGCAGCTCGGGCACGTCCAGCCGCGAGGCAATCGCCTCCAGTGCGGTGCGGTGGATGACGAGCTCGCCCATCGAGTGCATGAGCGCATCCAGCCGCTCGGCGTCGACGCGCACCGTGCGCGAACCACGGACGCGGGTCGGGCGGCCGCGCCCTGGCGCGGCTTGGCGGCCGGCCGGGTGTGGCGGGCGGCGCGGCGGCCACGGCGGGCTCGGGGTCGTCCCGGCCGGCGTCGTGCGCGACCTCGGCGGTCTCGGGGACCGCAGCCTCGGCGCTCGGCGCCGCAGCGACGGCCTCCTCGGCCGGTCGGGCAGCGCGGGCCGCGTCGGCGGTGGGAGTGGAGCAGAGCTCGTCGACCTCCACGCCGATGACGTCGGAGATCCCGGCGACGGTCGCGGAGACGACCTCCTGCTCGTGCTCGCAGGCAACCCATCCCTCGATGAGATCGCCGTCGAACTGTTCGACGCCGTCGGGCGTCGGAGCCGAGCCGAGCATGTCTCCGTGCTGACCCAGGGCGGCGAGCACCATGTGCGCGCGGACCGCGGGCATCAACACCGCCTCGCTGAGCGTGGCGCGGACGTGAGTATGCGGACCCCGTCGGCGAGCACCGCTTCCAGGTCAGGCACCTCTCGGCCGCCGCGCGCGCTCGATCTCCTGGTCGGGCGTTCGGGCGTGGACCAAGCCGCGCAGACGCGTGATCAGCTCGGAGGGGTCGAGCTCCTCGGTGCCGACGGACTCGATCGAGTCGACCGCGCCGGAGAGCGCGTCCAGGCAGGCGAGCACGGTGTCGAGCGCCTCCCGCGAGAGCGCGCGCTCGCGCTGGCGCAGCAGCTCGAAGACGTCCTCCATCTCGTGGGTGAGCGTCGCGATCTGTGTGAAGCCCATGGTCGCGCTCATCCCCTTCAGCGAGTGGGCGATGCGGAAGATCGAGTCGACGTCCCCCGGTCGCTTGGGGTCGTCCTCGAGGCGGACGATCGCGAGGTTCAGCTCCTGGAGATGCTCCTGCGCCTCGGCGAGGAACATCGGCATGTACTCGTTGGGGTCCATCAGGTCATCCTGCGGTAGAAGAACGGAGCGGTCGGCGCCAGGCCGCAGGCGCCCGCGTCGGCGACGCGCTCGGTCGCGCCGATCAGCAGGTAGCCGCCGGGCCGCAGCGCGCGGGCCAGCCGCGCATGGAGCGCGTCGCGGACCGGTGCGGAGAAGTAGATGACCGTGTTGCGGCACAGGATCAGGTCGTAGGCGTTCGCCGGGGGCGCCATCCGCAGCAGGTCGCCGACCTCGAAGCGCGTCATCCGTCGCAGCGCGTCGCCGGGCACCCACCAGTCCCGTCACGCCCGAACGCGCGCGCGAGCGCGCCGGGGCACGTCGCGGACGTCGTCGGCGGAGAACCGCGCGAGCTCGGCGCGCGCGATCATCCGGCGGTCGATGTCGGTGCCGAGGATCGAGATCCGCTCGTGGCCGGTTCCGGCGCGGCGGGCCGCCTCGCAGATCGCCGCGATCGTGAACGGCTCCGCGCCGTAGGAGCAGCCGGCGCTCCATATCCGCAGCCGGCCGCCGGCCAGCAGCTCGGGGATCACGGTCGTCTCCAGATGGGTCACCTGGGAGGGGTGGCGCCACAGTGCGGAGACGTTGATCGTCAGCCGGTCGAGCAGCTTGTCGAGCGCCACCGGGTCGGCGCGCAGCTGCGGCAGCGTATCGGCGAGACGCTCGACGCCCTGGCGGGCGAAGAACGCACGCAGCCGCCGCTCCATCTGCGGGCGCCGGTATGGGAGAGGTCGATGCCGCAGATCCGCCGAAGGCCGTCGCAGAAGAGCTCGTAGTCATCGGGGGCGACAGGTCTGGATGCCCAGGCCGCTGCCGATACGGCGCTCCCATGGGCATGACCGCGGAGGCTCCGGCATCTAATCAGGCGGCGGGCGTTTACCAGATCGTCATTGGTATAAGGCAGCACCACGAACCCCTCCTTCACCAGGACGCGCGTAGCTTCAAGCAGTCCGGCATTGTCCGGGAACAGCGTCTTCTCGTCGCCGATGACTTCGAGCTTCACCCAGTTCGACAATCCCACCTCGCGGCCGAGGCGAGCGGTTCGGATGGCCTCATCTGCCGTATAGCAGGCGGCGGTGTTCGGCAGCAGGAAAAACTAGCAATACGTACTCGTAGTCGAGGCCAGCACA
>CAVPBY010000013.1:0-3766 GCA_963702225.1 uncultured Solirubrobacteraceae bacterium
GTAATCTCGCCGCGGCGGCTACTTCACCGGGTCGGGGACGATCCGGATGTAGGGCTTGGGCGACTCCCAGCCGTCGGGCTAGATCTCCTTGGCCTGGTCGTTGGAGACCGAGCCGGAGATGATCACGTCGTCGCCGCGCTTCCACTGGGCCGGGGTGGAGACCTTGTGCTCGGCGGTCAGCTGCAGAGAGTCGATCACCCGGAGCACCTCGTCGAAGTTGCGGCCGGTCGTCATCGGGTAGACGAGGATCAGCTTGATCTTCTTGTCCGGCCCGATCACGAACACGTTGCGGACGGTCTGGTTGTCGGCCGGGGTCCGGGCGGCCGGGTCGCCGCTGACGTCGGCGGGCAGCATCTCGTAGGCCTTGGCGACCGTGAAGTCGCCGTCGCCGATGATCGGGTAGTTGGGCGCGGCGCCCTGGGTCTCCTCGATGTCCGTCGGACCACCGTCGTTGTTGTCGACCGGGTCGACCGACAGCCCGATGATCTTGACGCCGCGCTTGTCGAACTCCGGCTTGATCTGGGCCATGTAGCCGAGCTCGGTCGTGCACACCGGCGTGAAGCTCTTGGGGTGGGAGAACAGCACGGCCCACGAGTCGCCGATCCAGTCGTGGAAGTGGATCGGGCCCTCGGTGGTCTCGGCCTCGAAGTCCGGGGCGGTCGCCCCGATCTGCAACGTCATCGCGTGTCTCCTCGTGTTGTCGACAAAGACGGTGGACATTGTGCCCGACCGCTCGGCGTGGAACCGCTTCTGCGCTGCGGCGCTCACCGGTGCCATCGAAGCATAGGAAAGGTCGCGAATCTGGGCAGGGTTTCCCGGATTTCAGGGGTCGGCGCGGGGTGCTAAGCTGATGCTTGCCAGCAAGCAAGTATCTGCTCGACCCACGCCAAGCCGCGATGCCACCCACCCCCGTCCTGCTCGACACCGAGTCCGCCGCCCGCCTGCGCGTGGTCATCGGTCGCCTCTCGCGCCAGCTGCGCGCGACGCCGTCCGGGCGCGACGCCGGTGCTCACCCCCACGCGGATCTCGGTGATGCTCATCGTCGACCGCGACCGGGCCGGTCCGGCTGTGCGCGCTCGCCGAGAGCGAGAGGATCAACCCGACCATGCTCTCGCGCTCGGTCACCCAGCTCGTCGACGCGGACCTGGTGGCCGGAGCGACGACGCCGACCGCCGCGCCGCGTGGGTGAGGCGACCGAGGCCGGCCGCGCGCTCGCCGAGCGGATGCGCCGCGAGCGGACCGACGCCGTCAACGCGGCGCTCGCAGGGCTCGCCGGCCGCCGAGCGCGCGACGCTCGAGCAGGCGATGCCCGCGCTCGAGGAGCTCGCCGAGCAGCTCAGGGACCGGCGCCCGTGACGCGCGTCCTGCGCGCCGGGCGCGCCACCTTCGCCGCCCTGGCGGTCCCCAACTACCGCCGCTACTACTCCGGCCAGGCGATCTCGCTGGCCGGCACCTGGATGCAGATGACCGCCCAGTCGTGGCTGGTGCTTCACGCTCAGCCACTCCGCGACGGTGCTCGGCGTGATCGTCGCGCTGCAGACGCTGCCGGTGCTGCTGCTCGGCCCCTACGGCGGCGTCGTCGCCGACCGGGTCGACAAGCGCCAGCTGAGATCGCGCTGCAGAGCGCGATGGGCGTGCAGGCGCTGATCCTCGGGCTGCTCACGGTCACCGGCGTCGTCCGGGTGTGGGAGATCGGCGTGCTCGCGGCGCTGCTCGGCGTCAACAACGCGTTCGAGAACCCGGCCCGCCAGTCGTTCATGATGGAGCTCGTCGGGCCCGAGCACCTGCGCAACGCGGTCAGCCTCAACTCGGTGCTCGTCAACGTCGCGCGCTCGATCGGCCCGGCGGTCGCCGGCGTGCTGATCGCGACCGTCGGCAACGGCGAGTGCTTCCTGATCAACGCCGCGAGCTTCGTCGCCGTCGTCTACTCGCTCGTGACGCATGGACCGGCCGCGCTCTCCCCGGCCGCCCGCGCGCCGCGCGCCGCGGCCAGCTGCGCGAGGGCCTGCGCTACGTCCGCGCGCACCCCGGCGCTGCCGTGCCGCTGGTGATGATGGCGCTCGCGGGCTGCCTGACCTCGAGTTCCAGGTCTCGCTGCCGGTGATGGCCGAGCCGCGCCCTCCACGCCGGCGCCGCGGGGTACGGGTTCATGACCGCCTCGATGGGCGTCGGCGCCGTCGTCGGAGGGCTGTTCGTCGCCGCCCGCGGCCGGACCGGCCTGCGCCCGCTCGTCGTTCGCCGCGTGCGTGTTCGCGGTCGGGATGGCGTTCGCCGCGCTCGCGCCGAGCCTCGCGCTCGAGCTCGTCGCGCTGGCGCTCGTCGGCGTGGCCAACATCTCGTTCATGTCGACCGGCAACTCGACGCTGCAGCTCACCGCCGACCCGGAGATGCGCGGCCGGGTGATGTCGCTGTGGTTCGTCGCCTTCCAGGGATCGACGCCGATCGGCGGCCCGATCATCGGCGTGACGATGGGCGCGTTCGGGCGCCCGCGCCGGGCTCGGGCTCGGGGCGGTGACGATCGCGGTCGTCGCCCTCGGCGGGCTGCTCGCCATGCGGCGGATGACCCCGGCGTCGGCCCCGGCGCCGCGCCCGAGCCAGCCCGCCGCCGCCCGCGCCGGTGCGTCGGGCGCGGCGCGCACGCCCGCGCTCGGACGACGGCGCACGCGCAAGCTACCCTCCGCCGACCATGACTGCGCCGACCTTCGACCTGCAGAGCCACTCCGTCCACTCCGACGGGGCGCTCGCCCCCGCCGACGTCGTCGCCGCCGCGGCGGCCGCCGGCGTCGAGTTGCTCGCGCTCTCCGATCACGACACGAGCGCCGGCGTGCGCGAGGCGCGTGACGCCGCGGGCGCGGCCGGCATCGGGCTCGTCGACGCGACCGAGATCACGACGATGCACGACGGCCGGCAGGACCTCCACATCCTCGGCTACCTGATCGACCCCGAGCACCGGGGCTGGTGGCCGCGCTGGAGCATTCCCGGGGCGACCGCGAGCGGCGGGCCGAGAAGATGGCCGCGCGCCTGCGCGAGCTCGGGTACGAGCTCGACGGGGCCCAGCTGGCGGCACGCACCGCGCAGGGCAAGACGATCGGCCGCCCCCATCTCGCCCAGGCGGCGACGTCGCACCCCGCCAACCAGGCCCGCCTGCGCGAGGAGGGCCTGCTGGAGCCGACGAAGTTCCTCGTCGAGTACCTGATCGACGGCAAGCCGGCGTTCGTCGACCGCGAGGCGCCGTCGGTGCAGGAAGCGGTGGCGCTGATCCACGACGCCGGCGGCCTTGCGGTCTGGGCGCATCCCTTCTGGGACATCCCGGAGCTCGACGACGTGCGCGCCACCCTGGACACGTTCCGCGGCTACGGCATCGACGGCGTCGAGGCGTTCTACCCCTCCTTCACCGAGGAGCAGGTCCGCTTCCTCGCGCGCGAGTGCGCCGGTCGCGGCCTGCTCACGACCGGCTCCTCGGACTTCCACGGGCCCCTCATCCCTGCGCACCTCCGGCCGGAGGCCGTGGACACCACTCAGGGAGTCGCCACCATCTTCCCCGCGCTCACCCTCACGCTGATCCGCCTTTTCCAGGGCTACCGGCCTGCGCTGGAACGGCCTACGGGCTGGCCGGGCCGATCCGGTCCTGGACTCTGTTGCCGGCGATGCGCATGGCGGCCTGGGGACACGCGCTGCCGGCCGTGATCGGCCGGGCCGCACGCAGGATATTAAGTTCCTTGCCGAGCGGTTCGGGCCGTTCCGCGGTCAGCACGTCGCGAACGGC
>CAVPBY010000014.1:0-5886 GCA_963702225.1 uncultured Solirubrobacteraceae bacterium
CCGCGCAGCCCGAGCGGCTCGAGGACCGGGTCGACCCGCTCGTGGACCGCGCCGTCGACGGCGGCCGCGTCGGGGTCGTCGCCGCGGGCGGCGAGCACCCGTACGCGCCCGTGGCGGCCGCTGCCGGGAGCCGCACCTTCGGCCGCTTGACGCCGGTGACGCCCGGCGCGAGCACCGTCTCGGCTCGCACCATCCGGCTCACCGTCCGCTGGCGCACGTACAGCCCGCCGTCGCCGCCTCGCCGTCCTGGACCACGAGCAGCCGCTCGCGACGGGAGCCGAGCAGTCCGCGCAGCAGCCCGAGGCCGATCACGGCCGCGGCGATCCCGCAGAGCAGCGCGAGGATCGCCGTCGGCCCGGGCGCGGCGAGCTGGGCGAGGAAGTGGCCGACGTGGGCGCGTACCACCGGCAGGTGCAGCAGCCGGTCGGGGCGGGCGGAGCCAGCGAGACGAGCCGCGAGAAGCAGTACAGGCCGATCCCGAGCCCGACGAGCGCGATCGCCGCCATCAGCAGCAGCTCCACGAGCCGGGCGAGCGCCTTGAGCAGCAGCATCAGCGCGGGCCCGTCGGTGACGTCGGCGACGGTGATCGTCACCGTCGCCATCCCGAGCTGCGCGACGTCCGCGCCGCCCGGTGACGGCCGCGCGGACGCGGTCGGCGAGCGGCGGGCAGCGGCACGAGCCGGCAGACGAGCCGCAGCGAGACGTCGTAGCCGCCCTCGGGCGCCGCCAGGCACCGCGAACACCCGCCGACCCGCTCACCGCCGCCGGCGGTCACGAACAGGCCGCCAGCGCCGGCGTCGAGCGCGACGACGCCGTCGACGGAGAGCGCCACGTCGCGGGCGAGCGCCGCAAGCGCGATCCGCGGCGATGGCTCGCGGTACGCGGACTGCTCCACGTGCGGCCGTCAGGCGCCCGGCGCGGCGGGCGTGCGTCCTCGTCGTCGTCACCGGGGAAGTACAGATCGGTGACGGCGATGTCGACCGCCGCGCAGTGCAGGCCGGTCGTCGCCTCGATGCGCCGCACGACGTTGTCGCGGATCGCCTGGGCGACGTCGGGGATCGACTCGCCGTAGTCGATGATCACGCTCATCGAGACCCGCGCGTCGGACTCGGTCACCTCGACGTTCACCCCCTGCGTGCTCACGTCGCTGAACTGCAGCCGGTGACCGCGCCGATCGCGCGGGACATGCGGTACCGAGCCGGTGTACGCCCGCCACCTCGCGGGCGGCGATCCCGGCGACCTTGGTGACGACCACCTCCGCGATCGTCGTCGTCCCGCGCTCGGTCTCCAGCCGTCCCGGGCCGCCGAGGAGAGGTCCGGCCTGGGGGTGCTCGGTCGTCGTCGCGTCGGTCATCTCGATCCCTTCGTCGGTCGCACGCGGTCAGGTCTTCGCGGTCTGGCTACCCAGCGGCGGCGACAGGTCAAACGATCAGCTGTCGGTGTCGGGAAGATCGACGCCCTCGCGGTCGGCCCACTCCAGCAGCGGATCGATCGAGTACACGGCCTCGTCGATGCCCGCGTGCAGGTCGCCCCGCTCGGCAAAGCGCGCCCCATCGTCGCGATCGTGAGCTCGCGCGGCTCGATGTCGTCGAGCTCCTCCCAGGCGAACGGGGCCGAGACGGTCGCTCCGGCACGCCCCGCACCGAGTAGGCGCTCGCGATCGTGTGGTCGCGCGCGTTCTGGTTGAAGTCGACGAAGACGTTGCGGGGTCGCGGTCCTTGCGCCACCAGGTGGTCGTCGCCTGCTCGGGCCGCGGCGCTCGACCTCCCGCGCGAACGCCAGCGCCGCCCGGCGGACGTCGGCGAAGCCCTGCTCGGGAGCGATCCGCACGTAGATGTGGATCCCCGAGCCGCCCGAGGTCTTCGGCCAGCCGACGGCGCCGAGCTCGTCGAGCACCTCGCGGGCGACGTGGGCGACCCGCTTGACGCGCCAGCGGGCAGTCGTCCATCGGATCGAGGTCGATCCGCCATCGTCGGGATCTCGACGTCCGCCCGGCGGGAGTTCCACGGGTGGAACTCGACCGTCGACATCTGCACCGCCCAGATCACGGACGCGAGCTCGGTGACGCACAGCTCGTCGGCGGTGCGGTTGAAGCGGGGAAGTGACGTGGACGGTCTGGAGCCAGTCGGGCGCGCCCTGGGGGATCCGCTTCTGGTGGACCTTCTGTCGTCGGTGCCTTCGGGAAGCGGTGCAGCATGCACGGCCGCTCGCGCAGCGCGCGCACGATCCCGTCGCCGACGCTCAGGTAGTAGCGGGCGAGGTCGAGCTTCGTCTCCCCGCGTGCCGAGAAGTACACGCGATCGGGGTTGGAGATGCGGACGGTGCGGCCGCCCACCTCGATCTCGGTCGCCTCGGAGCCGGCCACGGCCGCATCATCTCAGGCGGCCGGGGCCGGTGACAGGGACCACAGTGCCTCGGAGCCGAGCCGCTCCTCGGCCGCGACCCGCCCGAGCTGCTCGCGGACGTCGTCGAGCTCCAGGCCGCAGACCGCGGCGACCTCGGCGCTCGCCAGCGGCTCGCCCGCCCAGCGCAGCACCTCGGCGACGTCGCCCGGGTCCTCGCGGCGGGTGAGCTCGGGCGCGAGGTTGGCGATCGCCACCTCGTAGGCGGCCGTCGGCTGAAAGCCCGGGACGGCCGCCGTCCGCCCGTCGTGCACGAGCTCCCAGGACGGGCACGTGTAGCGGTAGCCGGTCTCGCTGTCGGGGTCGCGGGCGAGCTTGCCCGGCAGCGCCACGGCCTCCGGCGAGGGCGCGCGGGCGGCGCGCATGTCCTCGCGGAGCGCCGCCTCGGTCTCGGGCTCGACCAGCCAGAGCTGGAGCTCGTCGGGATCGACGCCTGCGCGCCGCGCGGAGAGGCGAAGCGTTTCGTCCTCGTCGAGCAGCTTTCCCGAGAAGTGCGCGATCTGCAGCGCGCGCAGCATCGCCCGCTGCCGGGCGGGGTCGTGCAGGCGCACCGCGACGACCGCGCGGCAGCCTGGCACCGAGCCAGCCAGGCGCGGGCGCTCGCTCGTGTCCATCGGCATGTGGTGGGCGCCCGCCAGCCAGGCGGCGCCGCGGGCGAGCAGTTCGGTCGTCAGCCCCTTCTCCGCCATCTCCTCGCCGGACTCGCTGAGGCCGACCATCCGCGGCCCGCAGCCGGATCTGATCGCCGTACAGCCACTGGATCCGGCGGCGCGACGGCTCTGCCGACCAGGCGAACGGGCAGGTGGGGTCGGTGAACTCGGTGATCTTGATCGTGGTCATGGGCGAAACGCTATCCACGGGGGCCTCTCGCCCGAGAGGCCAGCGGGCGGGCGTAGTCTTCGGGTCCGATGCCCGAGCTGCCCGAGGCCGAGCGCGCGCGCCAGACGCTCGAGACCGCGCTTCACCGCCCGATCGCGGCGGTCGACGACACCGACTCCTACGTCTCCCGGCCCCACCAGCCCGGGGAGATCGCGGCGGCGCTCGCCGGCCACCGGTTCGTCGCCGCGCACCGGCGCGGGAAGTTCCTCTGGATGGAGACCGACGAGGGGCCGACGCTCGGGCTGCACCTCGGCATGGCGGGGCGGATCGTCGTCGACGAGGACGCCGCCGAGCCGTCGCGCTGGGACCGGTTCGCGATCGAGTTTCAGGACGGATCGCGCCTGGCGCTGCGTGACCGGCGCCGGCTCGGCCGCGCGGTGCTCAACCCCGACTACACCCACGTCGGGCCCGACGCCGCCACGATCGGCCGCGACGAGTTCCGCGCGCGGATCGGGCGCGGGCACACCGCGATCAAGGCCCGGCTGCTCAACCAGCACGTGATCTCGGGCGTCGGCAACCTGCTCGCCGACCAGATCCTGTGGCAGGCGCGGCTGGCGCCGCGGCGCGATACGGGCTCGCTGTCGACCGAGGAGCTCGACCGCCTGCGGCGTGAGCTGCGGGCGGCGCTGCGCGACGCGATCCGCCACGGCGGCGCGCACACGGGCGCGTTCGTCCAGGTCCGCCGCCACGAGCAGATCTGCCCGCGTGACGGCCATCACCTCGAGAAGGCGACCGTCGGCGGGCGCACCACGTACTGGTGCCCGCAGTGCCAGACGTGACCGTCGCCACCGCCTCGGACACCCTGGGGCGGGCTACCGGCGCTCGGCGAACGCGCGCAGGGCGCCGCGGCCGCCGGTCTGCAGCGGCTCACCGTGGGCGAGCAGCAGCGCGTCGAACTCGAGCGAGTCCGCGAGCGCGTGCAGCACCGCCTTCAACCCCTGCTTGACGCTCTCGGGGTCGTCGCCGAGCAGGGGGTCGGAGAAGAACCCGAGCCCGTCGTCTGACTGATGGACCGCGTCGGCGAGCAGCAGCGCCCCGTCGCCGGCGTCGATGTGCAGCGCTCCCTCGTCGTCGCACAGCACCCCCACGTGGAGCGCGGTCACCGTCGGGGCCGGGTGCGCCTCGCCGTCCTCCCAGGGCTCGATCGGCCCGCCGGGCGGCCCCGAGGTGTTCGACGGCCTGGCGCGAGGCGCGGATCGGGATCCCGAAGCTCTCCGCGAACACCCGGGACTCGCGCAGATGATGGCCGCTTGAGAGCAGCACGCGCTCGGGACGGCCCGGCAGCGAGTCCAGGCCCTCCTGGGGCACCATCGGGTCGATGACGGCGCCCGCAGGCTCGACGTAGTAGGAGCTCACGCGCGCGCCGATCGCGGGGTTGACGGCGGTCCAGTGAAAGATTCCAGGCGCCAGCTGCTGCATTGCGGCAGAGTTACCCATCGGCCGTGGCCGCAAAAAAAGCGTCGAAAGCGCGCCTAACCTCTCCGTGCTGAAGAGGCCCAGCCGTGACCGAGATCCTCACACCCCCCGACCCCGACCCCGGCACCGACGCGCCCGCCGGGCCGTCGCCGGTCCCGGACCCCCGGATCACCCGTCGCCAGCTGCTCGGCGCCGGCGTCGGGGGCGCGGCGGCGATCGCCGGCGCGGGCTTCGGGGTCGACCGCCTGCTGCGCCACCACACCGGCAACGGGCTGCCGCCGAACGGCACCGCCGAGCGGTTCGTCTCCGCGCCCGACCTGAACCCGACGATCGTGCGCTACCGGGCCACCCCGGAGGCCGCGACCGGCCCGATGTTCCTCGGCCCGGATCGCTCCGCGCCCGTCGAGGCGGGCGGCATGATCGTCGACGGGTCCGAGCTCGTCTGGTTCCATCCGGTGCCCTACCGCCACTGGGTGACCAACCTCCAGGCCCGCTCCTGGCGCGGGCGGCCGGTGCTCACCTGGTGGCAGGGCCGCCTCGACGCCGGCTACGGCGCCGGCGAGGCGATCATCGCCGACGCGTCATATCGCGTGCTGCACCGGGTGCGGGCGGCGAACGGGCAGACGATGGACCTGCACGAGTTCCAGCTCACGCCGCAGGGGACGGCGCTCTTCACCTGCACGCCGCAGACGGTCACGCTCGACCTCAAGCACCTGGACGGCCCGCGCCGCGCGCACGTGCTGGAGTCGGTCATCCAGGAGGTCGACGTCGCGAGCGGTCGGCTGCTGATGGAGTGGCGCTCGCTGCGCCACATCCCGCCCGACGAGTCCTACCGGACCGAGTTCGCGCCGTTCGACTACCTCCACGTCAACTCGATCGACGTGCTCCCCGACGGTGACCTGCTCGATCTGCGCGCGCAACACCTGGGCGGCCTACAAGCTCGAACGCCGCACCGGCGCGGTCGTCTGGCGCCTGGGCGGCAAGCGCTCGGACTTCACGATGGGCCACGGCGCCCAGTTCGCGTGGGCCCACGACGCGCGCTGGATCGACGGCGGGCGGATGACGATCTTCGACGACGGCTTCGACGGGCGGACGAAGAGCCACGGGTTCTCCCGTGCGCTCGTGCTCGACGTCGACCACCGCGCCCGGCGGGTGCGCGTCGGGCGCTCCTACGCGAGCCCGTCCGGGC
>CAVPBY010000015.1:0-22266 GCA_963702225.1 uncultured Solirubrobacteraceae bacterium
CTTTGTTCTCCGCGCCTGACGACGTATTGCTAACATCCCCCCGACGTCAACAACCCAGTTGGGGGGCACTCCCCCCAACACCCCCCGAACGTCCAGTTGGGGGGCACGCCCCCAAACATCCCCCAACGTCAACAGCCCAGCGGAATGGCTCACGCGCGCAGCAGCTCGGCGGCGGCGGCGATCTCGTCCAGTCGCCCGGCGCCGGGACCCACGGCAGCCTCAGCGGGTCGCCCTTGTAGCGCGGGATCACGTGGATGTGGAAGTGGAAGACGGTCTGCCAGGCGTCCGCGCCGCACGAGTTGATCAGGTTGACGCCGTCGGCGCCGAGCGCCGGCACGCCCGCCGGGCGAGCCGCTGCGCGGCCAGCGATCGTCGCGGCAAGGTCGACGGGGTCGATCTCGAGCAGGTTCGCGGCGTGGCGGCGGGGCACGACGAGCGCGTGGCCCTCGGGTCGCCGGGTTGAGGTCCATGAACGCGACCGTCAGCTCGTCCTCGTCGACCCGCTGGGAGGGCAACTCGCCCGCGACGATCTTGCAGAAGATGCAGTCGGGATCGGTGTCGGCCATCGTGCGCCAGCTTACCGGCGCGCGGGCCGCCGGCCCGCGCCGCGAGCAGCTCGCGTGCGAGCCCGAGCGCCTCCTCGCGCCCGTCGATCTCGCCCGCGTAGGCGGCGGCCTGCAGTTCGGCGAGGAGCTCGCCCAGCGCGGCCCGGGCTCGATGCCGAGCGCCGCCGCCAGCTCGTCGCCGCGCAGGGCGGGCGCGGCGGGTCGGCCTCGAACGCGAGCGCCGCGGGATCACCTCGGCGGCGAGCCGCAGATGCGCCTCGATCGCCCGCTCGGCGTTGTCGCCCGCGGGTCGCCAGGCGGTCGGCGGCGCTCAGCACGCGTGACGTCGACCGCGACCGGCGCGCAGGCGACCAGGTAGTCGTACAGCTCGCGCCGGGACAGCGGCGCTGCGCGCACGAGGAAGCCGAGCCGCAGGTGTGAGCGGGTGAGCGCCGCCACGTAGGACTGAGCCGCTCGGAGGCCCGCAGCCGCCCGAGGATCTCACGCGACATCTCGGCGCCGAGCTCATCGTGGCCCCAGAAGCTGACCCGTCCTCGTCGTCACCGCGCGCGTGCGCGCCTTGGCGATGTCGTGCAGCAGCGCGCCGAAGCGCAGCGCCTCCCGCGGGTGAGCTCGTTGGCGAGCGGCTCGGCGAGCGCGGCCGCGAGCGCCTGCGCCGTCTCCGCGTCGAGCGCCAGCCGTGCGGGTCCTCGACGAGCGCGATCGTCTCGGCGAGCGTCGCGCGGGTGTGGCCGCTCACGTCGAGGTGGTGGTAGCGGCTCTGCTCGACGCCGCGCAGCGCGTCGAGCTCGGGCAGGACCACCCGCGTCGCGCCGAGCTCGTCCATCAGCCCCAGGCCGGTGAGCGCCCCGGCGCGCAGACGACGCCGCGCAGCTCGGTGAAGTCCGCTCGCCGGCGACCCGCGACAGGCCGTCCGCGCTCTCCCGCGCCCGCGCGAGCGTCGCGGGGTCGGCGGTGAAGCCGAGCTGCGCGGCGAACCGTGCGAGCCGCAGCACGCGCAGCGGATCGTCGTGAAGGACCGCTCGGAGACCATCCGCAGCCGCCCGGCGCGCAGGTCGGCGACCCCGCCGAACGGATCGATCGCCGGCCCCGGCTCGCCGCCGGGCAGCAGCGGCTCGGCGATCGCGTTGATCGTCAGATCACGGCGCGCGAGGTCCTGCTCGACGGTCGCCCGCCGAGGCCGAGCAGGTCGAGCTGCCAGCGCCGGTCCCGGGCGGTCACGCGCCAGCCGCCGAACGCCTCTGACAGCTCGAACGCGTGCCCGTCCGCCCGGCGGCCGACGCTCGCGCGAGGGCGGCCGGGTCACCGGCGACGACGGCGTCGAGGTCGAACGTCGCGCGCCCGAGCAGCCGGTCGCGGACCACGCCGCCGACCATCCACACCTGCGCCCCGGCCTCGGCGGCGGCGCCGCGAGCGCGGCGAGCGGCTCTGGCGTCGCTGCGACGGCGCGTCATCCGACCGCCTCCCCGTCGCGATGCCAGCGGCGGGTGACCCGTCGGAGATCCGGCAGAGCACCTCGTGGTTGATCGTGTCGATCCGCCGGGCCACCTCCTCGGCGGTGATCCGCTCCGCGCCCGAGCGCCCGATCAGCACGACCTCCTCCTCCACCCGACCTCGGTGCGCGGGCCGAGATCGACGGTGATGTTGTCCATCGACACGGTGCCGACAATCGGGTGGCGCCGCCCGCCGATCAGCACCTCGCCGTTGTTGGTGTGGGCGCGCGCGACGCCGTCGGCGTAGCCGATCGGCACGGTCGCGACCCATGTCTCGCGCTCGGCGACGAACCGCCGCCCGTAGCCGACCGACTCCCCCGGCGCGGCGCGCTTGACCGCCGCCACGTAGGAGCGCGAGCTCGAGCGCGGGCTCGAGGCCCCAGACGTCGGGATCCTCGTTCATCGGGTCGCAGCCGTGCAGCGCGATCCCGCAGCGGACCATGTCGAAGTGGCTGGCCGGCTCGCGGACGGTGGCGGCGCTGTTGGCGGCGTGCGCGACCACGGGCCGCGAGCGCGCCGCATCCGCTCCACGAACGGCTCGAACGCGGCCAGCTGGGCGGCGAGGAACTCGAGGTCGCCGTCGGCGGTCGCGCAGTGGGTCATCGCCCCGTGCAGCACCAGCCCGTCGGCGGCGGCGATCCGCTCGGCGACGGCGAGCGCCTGGACCCGGTCGCGCGTGCCCAGCCGCCCAGCCCGGTGTCGTACTTGACGTGGACGCGGACCGGCGCGGCGTGCCCGGCGCGACGGGCCGCGCGCGCGATCTCCTCCACGAACCGGTCGTCCCAGGCGACGAGCTCGCTGCCGGCGGCGAGCGCGGTCGCGAGCTCCTCGGCGCTCACCGCGCCGAGCACCAGCACCGGGACCTCGGGGCCGATCCCCTGTTCGCGCAGCTCGGCGGCCTCGCCCGCGGTCGCGACCGCCAGCGAGCGCGCGCCGCCGGCGAGCGCGGCCTTCGCGACCGGCGCGGCGCCGTGGCCCGAGGCGCGCGCCTTGACGACCGCGCACAGCGACGTCCCGGCGCCCAGGCGGGCGCACAGCCGCGCCGCGTTGCGCTCGCTCGCCGCGAGGTCGATCCGGGCCAGCGCGCGCAGCACTCGCCGAGGAGGGCAGCGCGCTCGCCCGCGCGTGCGGCAAGAGCTCGATCACGTCACGCGCGATGACGCCCTCGGTCGCCACCGTCTCGGCGGCGAGGATTCCCGCTCGGGCGTGGACGAGCACGCCCGCACAGGCGGCCTCGAACGGGTCCATCCGCTTCGCCAGGTACGCGCCGATCACGCCCGACAGCACGTCGCCGGTGCCGGCCGTGGCGAGCGCGCTCGCGCCGCCGCGGCTGACCGCGACGCGCCCGCTGGGCTCGGCGACGAGCGTGTCGTCGCCCTTGAGCACGACGATCGCCTGGGCCGGTCCGCCGCCTCGCGCGCGCAGGCCAGCCGCCGGGCCTCGACCTCCTCGCTCGGCGCTCCAGCAGCCGTCCGAGCTCGCCGGCATGCGGGGTGAGCACGGTCGCCGCCGGCCGCTGCGCGAGCGAGTCCAGCCGGCCGGCGACCGCGTTGAGGCCGTCGGCGTCGAGCAGGAGCGGCACCTCGGCGCGCTCGGCGATCCGGCGCACGAGCTTCTGGGTCGCCCCGCCGCGCCCGATCCCGGGGCCGAGCACGAGCGCGTCGGCCCGCTCGGTCCGCGCCAGCACCGTCTCCAGCGCCCGCACGGTGAGCGCGCCGTCCTCGTCGGGCAGCGGCACCGACATCGCCTCCAGCAGCCGCTGCTCGAACACCAGGTTCAGCGAGGCGGGAACGAGCGCGGTGACATAGCCGGCCCCGGCGCGCTGCGCCGCCTCGCAGGCGAGGCTCGGGGCACCGGTGAGCCCGGTCGAGCCGCCGCACACGAGCACGCCCCGGCGGCGAACTTCGTCGAGTCGCGGCCGCGCCGCGGGATCTGGTCGACCACCGGCGGGTCGATCAGGCCGATCCACGGCTCGGCGGGCGCGCCGCTCGGGATCGAGATGTCGGCGACCGACACCTCGCCGGCGTGCCCTTTGCCGGGCGAGATCCAGAGTCCCGGCTTGGCCGCCGAGAACGTGACCGTCAGCCGGGCGCGCACGGCGCCTTCGCGCGACCTCGCCGGTCGACGCGTCGACGCCGCTGGGGACGTCGCAGGCGATCACCAGCGGCGGGCGGGGCTGGTCGGCCGCGCGGTTGATGGCGGCGATCGCGCCCGCCGCCGTCTCGCGCGGCTCGCCCGAGAACCGGTGCCGAAGATCGCGTCGACGATCGCCGCCGCACCGGTTAGCGCCTCGCTCGTGAACAGCCGCGGCTCCTCGCCGGTGAGCCGCTCGAGGTTCGCCCGCGCGTCGCCGGTGAGCTCCTCGCCGGGCGCGAGCAGGAGCACGTCGACCTCGCGGCCGCGGCCGCGCAGCCAGCGCGCCGCCACCAGCCCGTCGCCGCCGTTGTTGCCCTTGCCGCAGACGATCGCGATCCGGCCCCGTCGGAACCCGCGCGTCGACGAGCTCGGCGAGCGCCCGCCGGCGTTCTCCATCAGCTCAGCGACGGGATGCCGCGGTCCTCGATCGCCCAGGCGTCGGTCTCGCGCTGCTGGGCGGCGTCGGGCAGCGCGGTCAGCCACGCGGGCAGCGTCATCGCGGGTCCTCATCATGTCCGGTCGATTATCGCGATCGCGCCGCCTGCACGCGGGTATGGGTGAGCGACAGCCGCACCGCGCCGACGCCCAGCTCGCTCGCCCGCGCCGCCAGCGCCGTGAAGCACGACCTCGGGCACCCCGCCGCGCGGCGGCGAGACGACCTCGACCTCGCGCCACTCCCAGCGCTCGAGACCGAGCGCCTTGGCCACCGCCTCCTTGGCGCAGAAGCGCGCCGCGAGGTGCTGGCCGGGGCGCGCCCGAGCCGCCGCGTAGGCGCGCTCGCCCTCGGTGAACAGCCGCTGCGACAGCCGCGGCCGGCGGGCGAGCGCCCGTTCGAGGCGGTCGATCTCGAGCAGGTCGAGACCGACGCCGGGGACCGCCGCGCAGGTGCCGCGCCGGCCGGTGCTCGCCGGGGCCGTCACTCGACGGTGACGGTCTTGGCCAGGTTGCGCGGCTGGTCGACGTTGAGCCCGCGCGAGCGGGCGATGTGGTACGCGAGCAGCTGCAGCGGGATCACCGCGAGCAGCGGCGCGAGCATCCAGTGCGGTGCGCGGCACCCAGATGACCTCGTCGGCGTGCTCGGCGATCTCCGCGTCGCCCTCGGTGGCGATCGCGATCACCCGCGCGCCGCGGACGCGGACCTCCTGGATGTTGGAGACGAGCTTCTCCCGCACCGGCGAGTCGGTGGCGACGACGACGACCGGCGTGTCCTGGTCGAGCAGCGCGATCGGCCCGTGCTTCATCTCCCCCGCCGCGTACGCGTCGGTGGCGATGTAGGAGATCTCCTTGAGCTTGAGCGCGCCCTCGAGCGCGACCGGTAGGCCGATGTGCCGGCCGAGGTACATGAAGAACTCGGCGCCGGTGGACCGAGCGCGGCGACCGCCTCGATCGGCGACACGTCGCGCGCCATGAACTCGCTGATCATGTGCGGCAGCCGCTTGAGGTCGGAGATCGGCGGCTTGAGCTCGCGCGCGGTCCATCACCCGCGCACCTCGGCCAGCCGGAGCGCGATCAGGTACATGGCGGTGATCTGGCTGACGAACGTCTTCGTGGCCGCGACGCCGATCTCCAGCCCGGCGCGGGTGTAGAGCATGCCGTCGGCCTCGCGCGTGATCTGCGCGCCCATCACGTTGGTGACCGCCAGCACCGGGCGCCGCGGGCGCGCGCGGTCTGCATCGCGACGAGCGTGTCGAGCGTCTCGCCGCGACTGGGAGATGCCGATCACGAGGTCGTCCGGGCCGACGACCGGATCGCGATAGCGGTACTCGGAGGCGACCTCGACCTCGACCGGGACCCGCGCCCAGTGCTCGATCGCGTAGCGGCCGATCAGACCGGCGTGGTAGGCGGTGCCGCACGCGACGACGACCACCCGCCTGCACCGCGAAGGAACGCGTCGTCGATCGGCGCGCCCGAGGTCGCCCGAGGTCGATGCCGCATGCCGCGCGCGGCGCGCTCGCCGATCGTCTCGGCGACGGCGTCGGCCTGCTCGTGGATCTCCTTGAGCATGAACGTCTCGTAGCCCTGCTTCTCGGCGGTGTCGGCGTCCCAGTCGATCTCGGTGACATCGCGCTCCAGCGGCTCGCCGGCGGCGGTGGAGAACTCACGCCGTCGGGGCGCAGGACGACGATCTCGTCGTCGCTGGATGTACTGCACGCGGCGGGTGTCGCGCAGGAACGCGGGGATCGCCGAGCCGATGAACTGCTCGCCGTCGCCGAGGCCGATGATCAGCGGGCACTCGCGGCGGACGCCCACCAGCAGGCCCGGCTCGTGCGCGCTCATCGCCACGAACGCGTAGTGGCCGCGCAGCTCGGCGTAGGCGGCGCCGACGGCCCGCGAGATCGCCGTCGTAGTGGTGGGCGACCAGATGGGCGATCACCTCGGCGTCGGTCTCGGAGGTGAACTCGGCGCCCTGCTCGAGCAGCCGTGCCTTGAGCGCGATGTAGTTCTCGACGATCCCGTTGACGACGATGTGGACGCGGTCGGTCGTGTCGAAGTGCGGGTGGGCGTTCTCCTCGGTGACCCGCCCGTGCGTCGCCCAGCGGGTGTGGCCGATCCCGGTCTGAGCGCCGTGCTCGGCGACCGCCACCGCCCGTCGGCCGCCGGCCGCCCGTCCTCGGCGTCGCGGTCGGCGATCGCCAGGCGCAGCGCGCCCAGGTTGCCGACCGCGCGGATCGCGTCGATCGGTCGCCTTCGAGCACCGAGATGCCGGCGCTGTCATACCCCCGGTACTCGAGCTTCTCCAGCCCCTCCAACAGCAGCGGGCGTGCCTTCCGGGGTCCGACGTAGCCGACGATGCCGCACATGGGCGTTCCTCCTGGTTCGACTGATGTGTCGGCTCGCCGCCCGGCGAGCAGAGGGCCACTGAGACGTTACCGGTGCGGGCTGGAGCGCCGACCGGACGGCGTCGCCGGCGACAGGCGTCCGCACACCGCGTCGGCCTCGGAGTCGGTCGGCGCCTCGACCATCACCCGGATGAGCGGCTCGGTGCCCGAGGTCCGGACGAGCACCCGCCCGCGGCCCCGCAACCCCTCGGACTCCCGCGCGACCGCCTCGGCGAGCGGCGGGGCGTCGATCGCGGCGGTGAGCGCCCCGCGGCTGTCGGCGCGCACGTTGACCAGGCGCTGGGGCAGCTTCTGCATCGCTCCGCGCTCGCGCAGGTCGCGGCCGGCGAGCGCCTCGAGCGTGAGCAGCGCGCTCGCGATCCCGTCGCCCGAGGGGCTGAACCCGAGCTCCAGGATGTGGCCGGACTGCTCGCCGCCGAGCGCCCACCCGCGCCGGCGCAGCTCGTCCAGCACGTAGCGGTCCCCGACGGCGGTGACCGCGACCTCGATCCCCGCCTCGGCCATCGCCGTGTGGAACCCGTAGTTCGTCATCACCGTCACCGCGACCCCGCCCCCGGGCAGCCGCTGGTGCCCGTGCAGGTGCAGCGCCGCGAGCGCGACCAGCTCGTCGCCGTCGACGACCCCCCCGTCGCCGTCGACGGCGAGCACGCGATCGCCGTCGCCGTCGAACGCGAAGCCCAGCGCGCGATCGCCGGCGGCGAGCGCGGTCATGGAGGCTCTCCAGGTGCGTGGAGCCGCAGCCGTCGTTGATGTTGCGGCCGTCGGGCTGGTTGGCGAGCACCTCCACGTCGGCGCCCAGCCGGCGGAAGATCTCCGGCGCGGCCTCGTAGGTGGCGCCATTGGCGGAGTCGAGCAGGATGCGCTGGCCGGTGAGGTCGAGCGCCTGAAGCGGGTGTGGAGCTCGCGCAGGTAGTCCTCGAGCGCGCCGTGCAGCCGGTGAACCCGGCCGATCTCGCGTGGCCCTCGGGTCCGCCACGGCGGCGCGCTCCGAGCTCTGCCTCGATCGCGTGCTCGGTGTCGTCGTCGAGCTTGAACCCGTCGGCGCCGAACAGCTTGATGCCGTTGTCCTCGTACGGGTTGTGCGAGGCCGAGATCACGACCGCCATCGACAGGCCGTGGCGGCGGACGAGCATCGGCGCGGCCGGCGTCGGCAGCACGCCCGCGAGGAGCGCGTCGCCGCCGGCGGCGGTGACCCCGGCCGCGATCGCGGCCTCGAGCATCTCGCCCGACTCACGCGTGTCGCGGACGACGAGCACCCCGGGGCGCTGGTCCGCGGTGCGCGGCAGCCGCGCGGTGGCGGTGCGGGCGAGCGCGAGCGCGAGCTCGGCGGTCAGGAACTCGCCGGCGCGACCCCGCACACCGTCGGTGCCGAACATCTGCCGCGCCATCGTCTGGGCCGCGCGGTCGGGCTAGCGCTTGGAGAACTGCGGCCGCTTGCGGGCCTTCTTCAGGCCGGCCTTCTTGCGCTCCTTGACGCGCGGGTCGCGCGTGAGGAAGCCGCGGCGCTTGAGCTCGCCACGCAGGTTCGGGTCGGCATCCAGCAGCGCCTTCGAGATGCCATGGCGCAGCGCGCCGGCCTGCGCGGCGACGCCGCCGCCGTGCATTCGCGCCACGACGTCCATCCGCGACTCGTAGCCGACCGTCTCGAGGGGGTTGCGGATGATCCGCTGCAGCGTCGCCCGCGGGAAGAACTCGTCGAGTGTCTTGCCGTTGATCGTGTAGCTGCCGGTGCCCGGCTTGAGGATCACACGCGCCACGGCGGTCTTGCGCTTGCCGGTGGCGGTGTAGCGGGCGCCGGAGGCGAGGTCGATCGCCGCGTCGGCAATCGGCTTGGTGACGGCCTCCTCGTCGTCGCCGTCGCCCCGGGCGGCGGCCTCGGCGTCCGCCTCGGCGGCGGCGCGGGCCTCGGCGTCCAGGTACTCGTCGCCCTCGGTGACGATGTCGGGCGCGAGGTCGGCGCCGGGGATCTCCGGGCGCGCGCGGGGAGCGACCTCCTCCTCGTCGTCGTCTCGTGCGATCCGGCGGCGGCGGGCTGCTGCGCCGGAGCGGGCTGGTCGGTGGCGGCGGGCTGCTCGGCCGGGGCCTGCTCGGCGGCAGGCTGCTCCTCGGCGGCGGGCTGCTCCTCGGCGGCAGGGGTCTCGCTCGGCGGCAGGGGTCTCTGCTCGGCGGGGGCTCGCTCGGCGGCGGGGGCTCCTGCTCGGCGGGGGTCTGCTCGCGGCGGGGTCTCCTGCTCGGCGGGGGTCTCCTCGGCGGCGGGGGTCTCCTCGGCGGCGGGCTGCTCGGCGGGGGTCTCCTCGGGCGTCGCCTCGGGCTCCTCGCTGCGCGGGCCGTCGGGGTTCTCCGTCTCGCTCACTGCGAAATCTCCATCGGTTGCGGCTGCTGGGCGGCGTGCGGATGATCGGGACCGGCGTAGACCTTGAGCTTGGTGATCTGCCTGCGCGCGAGGCGGTTCTTCGGCAGCATCCCCTTGACGGCGATGCGGATGACCTCCTCCGGGCGGCGATTGAGCATCTCCTGGAGCGTGCGGGACTTCAGCCCACCCGGATAGCCGGAGTGGCGGTAGTAGAGCTTGTCGCTGAGCTTCTTGCCGGTAACCGCGATCTTCTCGGCGTTGACGACGATCACGAAGTCGCCGGTGTCGATGTGCGGCGTGTACGTCGGCTTGCGCTTGCCGCGCAGCGCGTCGGCGATCTGGGTCGCGAGCCGGCCGAGCGTCTGCCCGCTGGCGTCGACGACGAGCCAGTTGCGCTCGCGGTCGGTCGGTTTGGCTACGTAGGTCTTCATGGCACGTGTTCGGCCACGCGGTGGCCGCGCGGCGGCCGCTGACGATAGCCGCCCAGCAGCGCACCGGGCGACTCGGAGCGCATTCCCGACCGGTCGCGACCGAGACCCGCTCCGAGTCCCGCGCCGGACCCGACCCGGTGGCGACTTGGAGCAGATCGGGGTCGTATCTCGACCAAAACCCGCTCCGACTCGTTCCCCCGGCGCCGCCTCCCCCTCCCCGCGCGCCTACGCTTCGCGCTATGCGATCGACCGTCGCCCTCCAGCGCCTGGGCTACCGGCTCGCGTTCCGGGTGCTGCAGCTGCGATGGGCGGTGCAGCGCCCGGTGACCGAGGGCGTCAAGTGCGTGATCAGCGACGGCGACCGGGTGCTGCTCGTGCGCCACAGCTACGGCCCGGCCGCCTGGGACCTGCCCGGCGGCCGCAGCCGCCGGGGCGAGGACCCGCTCGCCACCACCCGCCGCGAGATGGAGGAGGAGCTCGGGCTCGGCGACGCCGACTGGCGGCCCCACGGCACGCTGCGCGGCCGCATCTACGGCCGCCGCGACCAGATCCACGTCACGCGTGCCGAGGTCTCCTCGCCGGCCCTGCGCGTCGACCCGGTCGAGATAGACGCGGTCGCCTGGTTCGAGACCGGCCGCCTCCCCCTGAACGTCAGCCCCTTCGTCGGCCCGGTGCTCGCCGGGGACGCGGGTTTTGGAGGTTGAGGGCTGACGCGGGTGGCAGCCCTCCCCCAACAACGCTCGTTGGGACTTCGATGCGTGTGGGGACGACGGTGCGATCGCGATTGGGGGAGGGCTCCCACCCGCGCCATCCCTCGGTCCGCTGCCTCACTCCCCCACTGCGGCGGCCCCGCTCGGTGCTTCTGCGACCGACTCGTCGGCCGCGAGCGCTCCGTCTCCCGGCCGGTCGCCACGAACCAAGGATTCAGAGCAGCGCCCATCAGGGGGCGCTTCGACCACCGGCACCCGCGGGAGCTGGGGCGAGGGGTGTCGATCCTTCCCGATCGCGGACGCACCAGCATCCAGAGACGTCTCGACCGTCAGCGGAGCGTTATCGGGGGAAGGAGCGGCGCCCCTCGCCCCGGCTACTCCCACTCGATGGTGCCCGGCGGCTTGTGACGTAATGTCCAGCACCACACGACCGACCGGGCGGATCTCGTTGATCATCCGCAGGGAGATCTGTTCGAGCAGGTCGTAGGGGAGGCGCGCCCAGTCGGCGGTCATCGCGTCGTCGGAGGTGACCGCGCGGATCGCGACCACCGAGCCGTACGTGCGCTCGTCGCCCTGGACGCCGACGGTCCGGATGTCCGGCAGCACGCAGAAGGACTGCCACAGCTCGCGGTACAGGCCGGCGCGGCGGATCTCCTCCTGGAGGATCGAGTCGGCCTCGCGCAGCACGTCGAGCCGCTCGCGGGTGACCTCGCCGCCGACGATCCGGATCGCGAGGCCGGGGCCGGGGAACGGCTGGCGCCAGACGAGCCGCTCGGGCAGGCCGAGCTCGGCGCCGACCGCCCGCACCTCGTCCTTGAACAGGGCGCGCAGGGGCTCGACGAGCTCGAACTCGAGGTCGTCGGGGAGACCGCCGACGTTGTGGTGGGACTTGATCGTCGCCGCCCCGGTGCCGCCGCCGGACTCGATCACGTCGGAGTAGAGGGTCCCCTGGACGAGGAACCGCGACCCCTCCAACCTGGCCGCCTCCTCCTCGAACACGCGGATGAACTCGGCGCCGATGATCTTGCGCTTGGTCTCGGGATCCGAGATCCCCTGGAGCTTGGAGAGAAAGCGCTCGCTCGCGTCGACGGCGACGAGCGGCACCTTGAAGTAGTCGCGGAAGGCGCTCACCACCTGCTGGCCCTCGTTCTTGCGCATCAGTCCGTGGTCGACGAACACGCACGTGAGCTGGTCGCCGATCGCCCGGTGCACGAGGAGCGCGGCGACGCTCGAGTCCACCCCGCCCGACAACCCGCAGATCGCGTGGTCGTCGCCGACCCGGGCGCGGATCCGGGCGACCTGGTCCTCGATCACCGACGCGGGCGACCAGTCGCGCGCGCAGCCGCACACGTCGCCGAGGAAGTTCTCCAGCACCCGCTGGCCATAGGGGGTGTGGACGACCTCGGGGTGGAACTGGATGCCATACACGCCGCGTTCCACCGACTCGAACGCGGCGACCGGCGACACGGTCGAGGCGGCGAGCGGCGTGAAGCCGGGCGGCGCCGCGAACACCGTGTCGCGGTGCGACATCCAGCAGGTCTGCTCCGGCGGCGTGCCGGCGAGCAGCCGGCCGGTCTCGCGCACCGACAGCTTGGAGCGCCCGAACTCGCCGACGTCGGCGCCCTGCACCGAGCCGCCGAGCGCGAGCGCGATCAGCTGCATCCCGTAGCAGATGCCGAGCACCGGAACCCCGAGCTCGAGCAGCTCGCGGTCGAGCGCGGGGGCGCCTTCGGCGTACACCGACGCGGGCCCGCCGGAGAGGATCACGCCACGCGGCCGGCGCCGCGCGACCTCGGCGGCGCCCACGTGGTGGGGCAGCAGCTCGGAGAAGACGCCGCACTCGCGGACGCGACGGGCGATCAGCTGCGAGTACTGCCCGCCGTAGTCGAGCACCACCACCTCGTCGGTGGCGGCGCGCACCTCCTCGACCGTTGTCGCTCACCGCACCGCGCGTGGGCGCACCGTCCAGCAGCGCTGCCGCGACCTGAGCGTCCGCGTCCGCCGCGCCGCCCGTCCGGGACGGATCCGCCACGCCGCCCGCCGGGGACGGATCCGCCGCGGCGGGCGCCCACCCGAACGGGACTCGCCCGGGCTAATCGGTCACTCCCACCGTGGCGCTCGTCCCGCGGGCGCCCATGCCGACGCCCTGCTCGCGCTGGAGCGACTTGCCCTCGGTCTGAAGCGCCGGGGCGACCATCAGCTCGGCGCGGTTGAACTCGGCGATATCGCGGTAGCCGCAGGTCGCCATCGACGTCTGCAGCCCGCCCATCAGGTTGAACGTGCCGTCGTTCTCGCGGGCCGGGCCCTTGACGATCTCCTCGAGCGTGCCGTTCTGCTTGGTCACCACCCGGGTGCCGCGCGGCAGCGTCGGGTGGAACGTCGCCATTCCCCAGTTGTAACCCCGGCCCGGCGCCTCGTAGGCGCGCGCGAGTGCGGAGCCGAGCATCACCGCGTCGGCGCCGCAGGCGACCGCCTTGGCGACGTCGCCGCCGTTCTTCATGCCGCCGTCCGCGATCACCTTGACCGTCTCGCCGGTCTCCATCAGGTGCTGCAGCCTGGCCGCCGCGACGTCGGCGATCGCCGTCGCCTGGGGGACGCCGATCCCGAGCACCCCGCGGGTGGTGCAGATCTGGCCGGGGCCGACGCCGACGAGGACGCCGGCGGCGCCGGTGCGCATCAGGTGCAGACCGGTGTGGTAGGAGGCACAGCCGCCGACGATCACCGGGACCTCGACCTCGCGGATGAACTCCTTGAGGTTGAGCGGCGGGCGCGTCTCGTCGCGCGAGACGTGCTCGGCGGAGACGACCGTGCCCTGGATGACGAGGATGTCGAGCCCGGCCTCGAGCGCCACCTCGTAGTAGCGGCGCACCTTCTGCGGGGTGAGCGACGCCGCGGCCACGACGCCGTGGCCCTTGATCTCCTTGACCCGCTGGGCGATCAGCTCGGGCTTGACCGGCTCACGGTAGATGTCCTGCAGCTCGCGCGTCGCGATGTCGGGCGAGAACGTCGCGATCCGCTCCATGACCTCGTCGGCGTTCTCATACCGGCACCAGATGCCCTCGAGGTTGAGCACGGCGAGGCCGCCGAGCTTGCCGAGCAGTCCGGCGGTCTCGGGCGAGACGACGCCGTCGAGCGCGGCGCCGAGCAGCGGCAGATCGAAGCGGTAGGGACCGAGCGTCCATGAGATGTCGACATCGTCGGGGTCACGTGTGCGCCGCGACGGCACGATTGCGATGTCGTCGAATCCGTAGGCCCGGCGGGCCTTCTTTCCGCGGCCGATCTCTATTTCCATTGGCTGAGAGTAGCCCTCCGGTCGGACGATGAAGGAGGATGTCGGCGCCTCGCGCCGACGGTTTCATCCTAGTCCGGCGCGTCGCGGAGGACGACCGGTCCGCCCCTGACAACCCGCATCCTGCGGGCGCCGAGCGCCGCCGCGTCAGTCGACCTCGGCGCCCTCGGGCAGGCGCTCGCAGCCGACCTCTCCCAGCAGCCGCTCGACGCGCGCCGGATCGATGATCCCGGCGCCGAAGTGCTGCGTGGACTCCGCTCCACAGGCGACGCCGAAGCGCAGGCAGTCGACCGCCGCGGAGCCGCCGTAGCGCGCCGACACGTAGCCCGCGAGGAACGCGTCGCCGGAGCCGACCGCGGAGCGGACCTCCTGCTCGGGGATCGTCACCCGGTACACCGCCGGGCCGTCGCCGCCCTCGATCCGCGCGAAGCAGCCGTCGGGGACCGTCATGATCGCCTCACGCGCGCCGAGGCGCACCATCTCGGCCACCGCGCCGGCCCGATCGTCGGCGTCGTTGAACTCGTGGCCGACGAGCTCCTCGGCCTCGAGCTCGTTGGGCGAGACGAGGTCGGGCTCGGCGCGCATCGACAGGCGCAGCGGCTCGCCCTCGGCGTCGATCATCGTCGTCACCCCGAGGCGGTGGACGTCGCGGATCAGCGAGTGGTAGACGTCGGGCGCCACGCCTCGCGGGATCGAGCCCGCGAACACGCAGATGGAGGCGCCCTGCGCGAGGTAGACGAGCTTCTCCCGGAACTGCTCGAGCTCCGAGGTGGCGACCGCCGGCCCGCGCTCGTTGATCTCGGTGTGCACGCCGGTGGTCGGATCGAGCACGGCGGTATTGGTGCGCGACTCGTCCTCGATGCGCACGAAGTCGTTGAGGACCGACTCGCCGTCGAGCGCCTCGATGATGCGGCTGCCGGTCGCGCCGCCGGCGAACCCGGTGACGATCACCGGCTGGCCGAGCCGCTTGATCGCGCGGGCGATGTTGACGCCCTTGCCACCGGGCATCGTCGTCTGGTCGACCGTCCGGTGGCGCCGGCCGGGAGTGAAGCTCGGCACCTCGAGCGTCTTGTCGATCGCGGCGTTGAGGGTGACGGTGATGATCATGCGCCCCCCCAGCCCGACTCGGTCCGCCGCGCCTCGTCGCGCCCGATCCGCCCCGCCCGCCCCGCGGCCGCGCCGGCCGCCGAGGACGCGCCACCACATCGACCCGAGCGCGCCGAGCGCCGCGAGCGCGATCAGCGCGATCAGCCACGGCCGGTCGGAGAAGAACCGGCCGACGAGCACCAGGCGCGGGACCGCCTTCAGGCGGCGCTCGAGCACGACCGGCACGCGCGTGAGCAGGCGCGCGCCGTCGCGCACGAGCACGTGCCCGACGACCGTGCCGGCGGGCATCGGCCCGACGAGCCGGTGCGGGACCTCGACCTGCAGGCGCACCCTGCCGGTGCGTGCGAGCACGCGCCGGAAGCCGCGGGTCGCCCGGACCGGCACCCGCAGGCCGGGGCGGTCCTTCACCGGCAGGTGGGCCACCGCCTGCTGGGCGTGCAGCGGGGTGAACATGCGAAAGTTGGCGTACCCCCAGTCGAGCAGCGCGAGCGCCTCGGCGTCGCGCGAGCCCTCGGTCGGGGTGCCGAGCACCACATCGACGAGCCGCAGCCGCTCCCGTTGCCCGGCGGCGACGAGGACGTAGCCGGCGTCGTTGGTGTGCCCGGTCTTGACCCCGATGATCCAGGGGTGCTCGCCGACGAGCAGGTTGAGGTTGGAGACCTGCGGCGAGGGACCGGTCCGCAGCGTCGCGTGCGCCATGCGCACCACGCGGGCGAGGACCGGATAGTGCGACAGGTCGTACTGCGCGAGGTGGACGAGGTCGTCCGCGGTCGAGTAGTTGCCGGGGGTGTCGAGCCCGATCGGGGTGGAGTAGTGGGTCCCGGCGAGCCCGAGCCGGCGCGCGTCGGCGTTCATCCAGCCGATGAAGCGGCCCACCGAGCGATGGCCGACGTTGTAGGCGAGGTCCTCGGCGGCGTCGTCGGCGCTCGGGAGCATCATCGCGATCAGCAGATCGTGGACGGTCATGCGCTCGCCCGGGCGCAGGCCGATCTGGGAGTCGTCGGCGGCCTGGTGGTAGTCGGGGTAGGTGAAGACCGTGTTCAGGTTCTTCACGTGCTGCAGGGTCACGAGCGCCGTCATCAGCTTCGTCGTGCTGGCGATCGCGCGGTGCTGGTCGAGGTTGTCCGCGTACAGGATCTGTCCGGTGGCCGGCACGTACAGCGCGCCGGCGCGCAGCGCCAGCGACGGTGGCGCCGGCCCTCCCGCGCTCACCCGCCCCGTGGCCGCCCGCGCCGGGCCGGCCGCCGCCGCGAGCAGCGCACCGAGCGCGCACGCCAGCACGGCGAGCGCGAGCCCGCGGGCACGCCCCGGCCGCCGGCGGGCGCGCGGGCGCCCCCGGCCTCGACCGCGCACGCTCATCGCCGCAGCCTCAGCCGCTGGCCGGCCTGCAGGTTGTAGGGCGGGTGCAGCGACCGGTTGAGCGCCTCCAGCCGCGTCATCGAGACGCCCGCGCGACTCGAGATCGAGCTCAATGTGTCGCCCGATTTCACGGTGTAGGACTTCTTCGCCTTGGCGCGCGGGTGGTGGCGGTGGTGGTCATGACGATGCCGGTGTGACCGGCCGGCCGCGTGGGCCGGGGTCGAGTGGTGCGTGGCCAGATTCTCGTGGACGACCAGATAGATGCCGACGGCCACGACGGCGATCGCGAGCGGCGCTATCAAGCGCGCGACGTAACGCGACATGGGAGCGCGATCATACCGGCGGCCCCCGCCGGACCGCCAGCCGCGCGGCGGGCCGGGCCGGCGAGCGACTATGCGTACAGGTCCCAGATGAGCTCGCGCAGACGCGCCGCCTCGCCGCGGGCCGCGGCGGCCGGATCCCCGCCTCCGCGGGCTTGCGCCGCATCGACGATCGCGCGCGAGGCGCTGATCAGACCGCCCGCCGGCCCGGGTGCGAACGCGGCTTGGAGACCCTCGCCGGTCGCGCCCTGGGCGCCGATGCCGGGCAGCAGCAGCACCGCGTTCTCCATCGCCGCGCGCAGCCGCTCCAGGTGCTCGGGCGCCGTCGCCCCGACCACCGCGCCGACGTCCGACAGGCCCGCTGCGCCGATCCCGGGGCCACCGAGGTCGGCCACCAGCGCCGCGAGCGCGTCGCTCACCGTGCCCCCCGCCTCCAGCCCGAGGTCCTGGACGTCGGCCGCGCCGGGGTTGGAGGTGCGAACGAGCACGAACAGCCCGCCCCGGCCGGCCCGGGCCTCGGCGAGCAGCGCCTGCAGCGAGTCGCGCCCGAGCAGCGGGCTGGCGGTGAGCAGGTCGGCGCCGAGCCCGGGCAGCGGGCCGAACGGGCTCGGGCAGCCGCCGAAGAACGCCTGCCCGTAGGCACGGGCGGAGATGTCGATGTCGCCGCGCTTGGCGTCGGCGATCACGAGCAGGCCGAGGTCGCGCGCCCGGCCGACCGCATCGGACAGCGCCGCCCACCCCGGCGCGCCGAGGCGCTCGAAGCAGGCGACCTGGAACTTGACCGCGACGCACTCGGCGCCCGCGGCCTCGAGCAGCAGTCGGCAGTGCGCACCGACCGCCCGCCCGGCGCGGACGAGCGGCGTCCCGTCCTCGCCGGCCTCCCGGTGGGCGGCCGGCCACAGCCGCCCAGGATCGGGATCGATGCCGAGCACGATCTGGGATCGCCGCTCGGCCACGCGCCCGGCGAGCCGGTCCCCCAGGTGCGGAAGCGGCGGAGCCGGTGCCGAGGTCTCTCCGCTCACCGCGGAGGAGGCCCGGCGAGGTGCGCGCGTCCGGAGATCCTGGATGGGCTCACCGGCTCCGCTCGATGCACCCGGAGCTTGCCTTGCGTTGCTACTTGACGGCCTTCTTGAGCGCGGCGCCCGCCGTGAACTTCGGCACCTTGGAGGCGGCGATCTGGATCTTCTCGCCGGTCGCCGGGTTGCGACCCTCGCGGGCGCTGCGCTGGGAGACGCTGAACTTGCCAAAGCCCGAGAACGTCACGTCGCTGCCGCGCTTGAGCGCGTCCTCGATCGTCTCCAGCATCGCGTCCACCGCGTCACCGGCGTCCTTCTTGCTCAGCCCGGCACGGTCTGCGACCTGGTCTACGAATTCAGACTTCGTCACTTGCTCCTCCTTGGGAGGTGGTTGGAATCGTCGAAACTAACAGGGGACGCGGACGCTCGTGGGCGCTCGCGGTGTCCTCTGGCCCCATTCTCACCAGACGCCGCGGACGAACGCGGGCGATTCCGCCCATTTTCCCGCAAATTGCGAGAATCGCCGCCAGCATCCGCCGCGTTCCGGCACGCGCACCGTCCCCGGCGATGACCAGAATGTCGGTCATGGACCTCGGACGGGCCACCTGGATCGCCACCGTGCTCGTGTGCCTGGTGACGGCCGCGATCCTGCTCTTGGAGGGGTACTACGGCTACGCCGGCGTGACCCTGGCCGTCGCCGTCTCGGCGTTCATCAACCTCTTCTGAGCGGCTCGCGCGGGTTTACCCCGAGCGCTCGGCCAGCCACCGCAGCAGCCCGCGGACCGCGTCCCCGCGGTGGCTGATCGCGTCCTTCTCGTCGTCGCTGAGCTCGGCCATCGTGCGGATCGCGCCGGCGGCCGCCGCGCCCTCCGCCGTCGGGCAGGAACGCCGGGTCGTAGCCGAACCCGCCCTCGCCCGCCGGCCGTTCGGCCAGCGTGCCGCGGCACTCTCCGAACACGAGTGCTCCTGAGCCGCTCGCCGGATCGACCCAGGCGAGCGCGCAGACGTAGCGCAGGGCGCTCCCGGCAGGCGCCTCCGCGAGCAGCCGGTGGAGGTTCTCGTCGTCGCCGGCGTGCTCACCGGCGTAGCGGGCGGAGCGCACGCCCGGCCGTCCGCCGAGCGCCTCGGCCTCGATCCCGGAGTCGTCGGCGATCGCCACGCGCCCGGTCGCCGCGGCCGCCGCGCGCGCCTTGGGCAGCGCGTTGTCCGCGAACGTCTCGCCGACCTCGGGCGGCAGCTGCACCCCCTCGGGCAGCGGCTGCACCTCGATTCCCGCCGCTCCGAGCAGCCGCCCGAACTCACGCAGCTTGTGCGGATTGCGCGTCGAGAGCAGCAGCGATCGCGGCAGACGCGCGCGGGCCGGCGGACGCGGCGGTCATCGCCGCCGTCCCGGACGGTCTGCTGCTGCAGCGCCCTCAGCGACGCGATCCCGCCCGCCGCGAGCGCGAGCAGGTCGTCGAGGTGGGCGCGGGAGAGCGGCGTGCGCTCGGCGGTGGCCTGCACCTCGACCAGCCCGCCGTCGCCGGTCATGACGACGTTGGCGTCGACCTCGGCGCCGGAGTCCTCGGAGTAGTCGAGGTCGAGCAGCGGGACCCCGTCGACGATCCCGGTCGAGACGGCGGCGACCGTCCCGGTGAGCGGGAACAGCTCGAGCCTTCCCTCCGTGACCAGGCGGCGAAAGGCGAGCTCGAGCGCCACCATCGCCCCGGTGATCGAGGCGCAGCGGGTGCCGCCGTCGGCGGTGAGCACGTCGCAGTCGATCGTGATCGTGCACTCGCCGAGCGCGACGAAGTCGACGACGCCGCGCAGCGAGCGGCCGATCAGCCGCTGGATCTCGATCGAGCGGCCGTCGGGTCGCCCGCGCGACACGTCGCGCGGCTTGCGCTCGCGGGTCGAGGCCGGCAGCATCCCGTACTCGGCGGTCACCCAGCCACGGCCGGAGCCCGCCATCCAGCGCGGTACGCGGCTCTCCGCCGAGGCGGTGCAGATCACCCGCGTCTCGCCGACCGAGATGAGCACCGAGCCGGTCGCGGTGGGGCACGAATCCGGGCTGGATCGTCGTCGGGCGCAGCTCGTCGCCGGCGCGCCCGCCGCTGCGCTCGGCCGGGGGCCGCCGGGCTCACGCGGCGAGGCCCCCCACCGACAGCGGATCGTCCGCCCGGTCGAGGTCGACGTGCGCCACCTCGCCGAGCGGCATCTGCAGGAAGCGGCTGCCGAGCGCCTCGAACGACTCGACCGCCCCGGTGCAGCGGAAGCGGTAGCTGCCCTCGCCGCTGCGCGGGTTGAGCAGATCGCGGGCGGCGAGCGCGCGCTCGACCGAGCGCGTCACCGCGAACCCGGAGGTGATCAGCGTCACCCCGCGCCCGAGCATCCGCTGCAGCATCGGCGCGATCAGCGGGTAGTGGGTGCAGCCGAGGATGACCGTGTCGACGTCGGCGTCGCGCAGCGGCGCGCAGTGCTCGCGCACGGTCGCCATCAGGGCCTCGTCGAACGGGAAGCCGGCCTCGATCACGTCGCCAGGTCCTGGCAGGCGACGCTGCGCACCAGCACATGCGGGTCGGCGGCCCGGATCGTGCGCTCGTAGGCACCGCTGGTGACCGTCGCCGGCGTCGCCAGCAGGCCGATGCGGCCGGTCCGGGTGGCGGCAACCGCCTGCTGGGCGGCGGGCGCGAGCACCCCGATCATGTCGACGTCACGCCCGTGCGGTCGAGCATGGTCCTGGAGCGCGCCGAGCGCGGCCGCGCTCAGCGTGTTGCAGGCGACGACGAGCAGCTTGGCGTCGAGCGCGAGCAGGTGCTCGGCGATCTGGCACGGCGAACCGCTCGAGCTTGAGCGGGAGCTGCCGTAGGGCATCCGCGCCGTGTCCCGAGGTAGACGTAGTCCTCGCCGGGCAGCGAGACGAGCAGGTCGTGCAGCACGGTGAGGCCACCGACGCCGGAGTCGAACACGGCCACGGGTTGTTCTGCGCGCATCGGCCGATGGTGGCAGAGCGCGCGGCGCGTCCGGCCTCCGTGCCCGCGGGCGGTTCAATGGGCGCACACCGTGATCCGCGCGCTGATCGTCACCAACATGTGGCCGAGCGAGGCCCGCCCGGCGCTCGGCTCGTTCGTCGCCGACCAAGTGGCGGCGCTGCGCGCGAGCGGGGAGGTCGAGCTCGAGGTGTTCGCCTTCGGCGGCGGCGCGGGCGATCCGCGGGCATATCTGCGGGCGGCGCGCAGGCCCGCCGGCGGTTCCGCGGCCGGCGGATCGACGTCGTCCACGCCCAATTCGGGCTCTCCGCCTGGCCCGCCCTCGCCGTCGCGGCGCAGGTGCGCGCGGTCGACCCTGCACGGCACCGACCTCGCCCACCCCCGCTCCCGGGCGCTCACGCTCGCCGCGCTGCCGCTGCAGGACCTCGTCGCGACGGTGTCGCGCGCAGCTCGCCGGGCGCGTGCCCCGCGCGGCGGCCCGGGGGCGCACGGTCGCGATCCTGCCCACCGGCGTCGACCTCGCCCGCTTTGCACCCGGGTCGCGCGAGCGGGCCCGGCACGCGCTCGGCCTGCGGCCGGACGCGCGCTACCTGTTGCTCCCCACCGACCCGGCCCGCCCGGAGAAGCGCGCCGACCGGGGCCGCGCGCTCGCCCGCGCGGCCGGCGCCAGCTCGTCACGCTCGGCGCCACGCCGCCCGCCGACATGGCGCCCTGGATCAACGCGGCCGACGCGGTGCTCGTCACCTCCGAGCGCGAGTCGTTCGGGCTGGCGGTGCTGGAGGCGCTCGCCTGCGAGGTGCCGGTGCTCTCCACGCCCGTCGGCGCCGCGTCCGAGCTGCTGCGCGACCTGCCGGGGACGCTGTGCGCCCCGTTCGAGCTCGAGCGCTGGCGCCGGGCGCTCGACGCGGCGCCGGAGCGCCTGCAGGGCGGCCGGGCCCGCGCGCAGCCCTACGGGACCGCCGCCTGCGCGGCGCGCGTGCTGCAGGCCTGGCGCGCCGCGCTCGAGCGCGGCTGAGTCCAGGACCGCTGACTCGTCCGACCCCGCGGACCGGGCGGGCCCGCGGACCGGGCGGGCCCGCGGACCGGGCGGGCCCGCGGACCGGGCGGACCCGCTGACTCGTCCGGACCCGCGGACCGGGTGGGCCCGGACGCTGGTGTCCCGTTTGGGAAATTCGTGAGTAGCGTCGCGGGTGGCTGGGCGTGGCTGACGTGCGGCGATGACACAAGACGTATCGGGCGATACGGCGGTGTCAGCGCCGCGCGTCAGGCGCGTCCAGACGCCGCGAGGCTCTCACCGAATTTGTCAAACGGGACACTAGGCGAGCACCGGCCACCAGCGCGCCAGATGCGCGCGGGCCGTGGCCACGATCGGCTCGGAAACCACCGGTTCGCGGGCGGTCTCGCCCGGAGCGGGCGCAAGTCGCCGTGGCCGCCGGGCCCGCAGCTCAGCGCATGCATCGCCGCCACCGACTCCAGCCGCCGAGCGCCTGCAGCGAGTAGCCGCCCTCGAGCACGGCCGCGACCGGGGACCCGAGCGCGTCGCCCGCGCCCCGCAGCGCCGCGGTCATCGCGGCGAACCCGCGCTCGCTCACCGTGCACTCGGCGAGCGGGTCGGCGCGGGTGCGGGTCCAACCCCGCAGAGATGAGGATCAGCTGCGGCTCGAACGCGCTTGCGAG
>CAVPBY010000016.1:0-25981 GCA_963702225.1 uncultured Solirubrobacteraceae bacterium
GGAGGAGACGTTGCGATCAGAGGCGCCGGCGCTCGGTGAGGCGTTCGCGGCATCGCCGGTGCCGGGCTGCGTCGTCGACATGGATGCCTCCGGCGGTCCCTGCGTGGTGACCGCGTCCGACAGCCTCGGCGCGCTGTTGCACCGCCCGGCGCGGGAGTTGTCCGGGCTGCGGCTGGACGCGATTCTCGCGCCTGCCCCCGGTCGTCCGGCGATCCGGGCGGCGCCGGACTTGGACCGCGCGCCGGGGAGCCTGTGGGTGATCGAGCCTCCCGACGGCGCCCGCGTGACCGTCGAGCTGTACATCGCGCGCGTCGGCGCGCCGATCCGAAACCTGCGCGTGGTCCAGCTCGTCGATGTGACCGCGCGCGAGACCGCCCAGCGATCGCTGCGCGATGCCGTCGCACGGCTGCAGGACATCGTCGACAACTGCGCGGCACTCGTGTTCGTGAAGGATCTCGAGGGCCGCTACCTGCTCGTCAACCGATACTTCGAGCAGCGCTTCGGGCTGCTCGTCGGCGACATCCTCGGGCGCACGGACGAGGATCTGTTCCCGGCCGACGCTGCGGCCGACTACCGAGGCCACGATCGCGACGTCCTCGAGACGGCCCAGCCGCTCGAGGTCGAGGAGCGCGCCGGGGAGGTCGGCCGCACCTGGCTGTCGATCAAGTTTCCGCTGCTCGACGATCGTGGGCGCCCCTACGCGCTGGGCGGAATCTCCACCGACATCACCGAGCGGCTGCACATGGAGGCGGCCGCGCGCGAGGCCCGCGACGAGGCCGAGCGCGCCAGCCGCGCCAAGAGCGAGTTCCTGTCGCGGATGAGCCACGAGCTGCGCACCCCCCTGAACGCGATCCTCGGCTTCGGGCAGCTGCTCGCGCTCGACGAGCTGCCCACCCACTCGGCCGAGAGCGTCGACGGCATCCTCGCCGCCGGCCAACACCTGCTGGCGCTGATCAACGAGGTGCTCGACATGTCGCGGATCGAGGCCGGAGCGCTGCGGATCAGCGCCGCGCCGATCCCGGTCTGCGACGCACTGCAGGAGGCGCTCGAGCTGATCCGGCCGCTGGCGCTCGAGCGCGACATCGAACTCGCCGCCGACCTCCACGGCGCCGTGTTCGCGCACGTGCTCGCCGATTCCCAGGGACTCCGCCAGGCCCTGCTCAATCTGCTGGGCAACGCCGTCAAGTACACGCCGGCCGGTGGCGCCGTGCGCGTCGTCGTCCGCCCTGGCGAGGCCGGCTTCGTGCGGATCCTGATCGTCGACACGGGTCCGGGTCTGACCGAGGCCGAGCAGCGCCAGATCTTCCTCCCGTTCGAGCGGCTGTCGGCGACCCGGGCGCAGACACCGGGCACCGGCCTCGGACTGAGCGTCGCGCGGAGCCTCGTCGAGGCGATGGACGGTCGCCTGGGCGTTGCGCATTCGGCGCCGGGCGAGGGTTCGGCGTTCTACGTCGAGTTGCGGATCGCGGCGGCGCCGCAAGTCGCCTCCAGCGTGCGCGAGGCCGCGGCCGAGGCCGACGATGCGCCGCTGGGGCCGGCTCGCGTGCTCTACATCGAGGACAACCGCTCGAACCTCGACGTCGTGCGCCGGATCCTCGAGCATGCGGGGGACGTCGAGGTCACGGCCGCCGAGCGTGGCGAGCTCGGCATCGAGCTTGCCGCACAGGCCCGCCCCGACCTGGTCCTGCTTGACCTCAACCTGCCGGACATCGACGGCGGGACCGTGCTGCGTGCGCTCGGCGGTCATCCGGACACGCGCGCGATCCCGGTGATCGTGCTGTCGGCGGACGCGACGCCGGGGCGCCGGCGCGAGCTGATCGACGACGGCGCCTACGCGTACATCACCAAGCCGCTGGACATCCCGTCGTTCATCGGCACCGTGCGCCGCTCGCTGGAGCTGGCGTCGTGACGGGACGATCGTCGGTGATCGTCGCCGACGACCACCCGATCTTCCTGGGCGGCGTCGTCGCCGAGATCGAGGCATGCCCACAGCTGCAACTGCTGGGCACCGCGAACGACGGGATCGAGGCGCTGCGACGCGTGCGCGCGGACAGCCCGGACGTCCTGGTGCTCGATCTCGATCTCCCCGAGCTGGACGGCTTCGGCGTGCTGGAGGCGATCGTCGCCGAGTCGTCGCCGACGCGGGTGTTGATCGTCTCCGCGTCGCAGGGCGCGGCCATCGTCTACCGAGCGATCCGGCTGGGAGCGCACGGATATCTCGGCAAGAATGCGCGGGCCGGCGAGCTGTGCGACGCGATCACGGCGGTCGCCCGCGGGCAGACCGTCATCGCCACCGAACTGCAGGAATGTCTCGCCAGCGAGGTGAGGCTGCGCCGCGACACCCCCGAGCTCCCCGCCCTGACCGCCCGGGAGCTCGGCATCGTGCGACTGAGCGCCGAGGGGCTGTCGACGGCCGAGATGGCTTGCGAGCTGCACCTCAGTCCGGCCACGGTCAAGACCCACCTGCAGCACACGTTCGAGAAGCTCGGCGTCTCGGACCGGGCCGCCGCGGTCGCGAAGGTGATGCGCGCCGGGCTGCTGCGGTGACCGGCCGCGGGGTCGCGGCCACGGGCTCCTCATCCGCGCAAGCGCCGATCAGAGGATGGCGCGAGGTCCGCGCGCTTGCGACGCTCGCCGGATGCGCCAAGCCCGAGACGCCCGCCTCCGGTGTCGACTGGACGTTGTGAACGGGATCGGAGGCAGAAGTTGTACATGCGGGCGGTTGTACCCCGCGATTTCTGCTGAGAGGTTCGTCGACAGATGACCGGCGTTTCACCGGCGAGAGTCGTCGTCGAATGAGCGCTCGCGCGATCGACATCAACTGCGATCTCGGCGAGAGCTTCGGCAACTGGCGGCTCGGCGACGACGACGGCATCATGCCCGTCGTCACGACCGCGAACATCGCGTGTGGGTTCCACGGCGGCGACCCGCTGGTCATGGCCCACACCTCGGCGCTCGCCAAGCGCCACGGTGTCGCGGCCGGGTCCCATCCGGGCTATCCCGACCTGCTCGGCTTCGGGCGGCGCCAGTATCGGCTGACGCCGGACGAGGCCGCTGCGTACGTTCGCTACCAGACCGGCGCGCTGAAGGCGTTCCTCGCCGCCGACGGGCTCCCACTGCACCACGTCAAGCCGCATGGCGCGCTGGCGTCCTACCTGCGTGAGGACGACTCCGTGGCGGCCGCCGTGGCGGCCGCGATCGCCGGCTTCGGTCCCGGCGTGTCGTTCTACTTCCCGGCGCCGACGAGCGCAGTCAGGTTGTGCGACGAGCTTCGCGCGAGAGATGTGCGCGTCGTCGGCGAGATCTATCCCGATCTCAGTTACAGCCCGGCCGGAGATCTGCTGATCCAGCGCCACAAGAAGACGACGGACGTCGATTTCGCGGTCGAACAGGTGACCCGCTTCTTGTCCGATGGCGCCGTGGCCGCGGAGGACGGGACCCCCGTCGAGCTGGAGGCCGACAGCATCTGCGTGCATGGGGACGGTCCCAACGCCGTCGAGGTCGCCGCGGCCGTGCGCGCCGCCGTGCAGTCCGCCGGACACCAGGTGCGGGCGGTGGGCTGAGATGGGCGATTCGCCTGCCACGAGCGCGGATGGGCCCGGCGCGACGACCCCGGTCGGACAGAGCACCAGGTACACGCACGGCGGCGACGAGTGGATCCTCGTCGAGCTGTCGGAGGCGATGTCGCTGCAGGTCAACATGCGCGCGCAGGCGATCTGCCGGGTGCTCGAGGCCAGGCACATGTCCGGCGTCCTGGAGGTGTGCTGCGCGAACGCCTCATACCTGATCCGGGTCGACCCCGACACGCTCGACCCACGCGCCGCCGTGGAGACCCTCCGCGAGATCGAGCAGGAGGTCGGCGACGCGCGCGACTTCCAACTGCAGACGCGCGTCGTGGAGGTCCCGATCCTGTGGGAGGACGAGTGGACCCTCGAGACCCTGATGCGGTTCCGCGATCGCCATCAGACGCCCGACAAGACCGATATCGAGTTCGCCGCCGAGCGCAACGGCTTCTCCTCCAAGGAGGAGTTCAAGGAGGCGGTGTGCGCGACGCCGTTCCTGGCGGCGATGACCGGCTTCGTGCCGTCGCTGGCGTGGTGGTACCAGCTGACCACGCCGGACAAGCTGCTGCAGGTCCCCAAGTACGTCCGTCCTCGGACGGACACGCCCGAGCGCGCGTTCAGCTGGGGCGGCGCGTTCGCCGCGATCTACCCGGTGCGCGGAGCCGGCGGCTATCAGCTGCTGGGCATGTGCGCCACCCCGCAGGTCGACCCGTCCCGCCGGCTGCCCGACTTCCACAACGCCGACTGGTTCTTCCGTGTGGGTGACCTGGCGGTGTTCACGCCGGTCGACCGGGGCGACTACGACCGGATCCGCGCCGAGGTGGAAGCGGAGCGGTTCCGCTACCGCCAGGCGGCCGTCGAGTTCGTCCCGGCCGAGTTCGAGGCCGACCCGGATGCCGTCAACGCCGGGCTCATGAGGTCCCTCGATGGCGCTTGAGATCGCCAAGCCCGGACTGCAGACCACGGTCCAGGACGAGGGTCGGATCGGTACCTACGCGGCCGGCCTGCCTCCGTCAGGAGCGCTCGACAAGCACGCGTACCGGATCGGGAACCTGCTCGTCGGCAATCCGGCCGGCGCCGCCGGGCTGGAGATGACCTATCTGGGCGCCGAGCTTCGGTTCACCGAGCCGACCGTGTTCGCGCTCAGCGGAGCCGACATGGCGCCGAAGCTGTCCGGCGAGGAGATCGAGACCTGGCGCTCCTACGCCGCCGGCGCCGACGACGTGCTGTCGTTCGGCTATCTGACCGAGGGCGCTCGGACATACCTCAGCGTCGCCGGGGGCGTCGATGTCCCCGAGTACGAGCACAGCCGCTCGACGTACACGCTGGTGGGACTCGGCGGCTTCCAGGGACGGGCGCTCGCCGCCGGCGACACGGTGCCGGTCTCAGACGCGGTGCAGGGGACAGCCGACCGGGCGGTGCCGGAGGCGCTGCGACCGGCGTATGCCTCCGCCCCGAAGGCGCGCGTCGTCGTCGGGCTGGCCAGCTACCGGCTGCAGCCAGAGTCACTCGCGGCGTTGTTCGAGACCACATGGACGGTGACCCCGGACGCCAACCGCGTCGGGTACCGCTATCGCGGCACCGAGCTGCACTTCATCGATCGCGAGCCGCCGGCGGGTGCGGGCAGCGATCCCTCCAACGTCGTCGACTTCGGCTACCCGGTCGGCTCGATCCAGGTTCCCGGGGGGATCGAGCCGATCTGCCTGCTCAATGACGCCGTGACGGGCGGCGGATACGCCACCGTGGCGACCGTCATCTCCGTCGATCTCGATGTGCTCGGGCAGTCCAGGAGCAACGACCCGACCAGGTTTGAGGAAGTGACCCTCGACGAGGCGCTGGCCGCCCGCCGTCGGCGTCGTGCGGAGCTGAAGGAGATCGCCGATGCCATTCACGCACGATGAAGGGAGTCCGCCGTGGCCGATGACGACGTGATCCGAAGCCAGCTCCCCGGCATCTTCTACCGTCGCCCCGATCCGGGCTCGCAGGCGTTCGTCGAGGTCGGTGACGCGGTCGAGGCGGGCACCGTGGTGGGGCTCGTGGAGGTCATGAAGCAGTTCCACGAGGTGATGGCTCAGAGCGCCGGGACGATCGCGTCGTTCGAGGCCGACAACGAGCAGGTCATCTCGCCCGGCGACGTCGTCGCCCGTCTGAAGCTGACCGGGTGATGGGCGACGGCGTGCTGTTTCGGCGGGTGCTCGTCGCCAACCGCGGCGAGATCGCGATCCGCGTGATCCGCGCCTGCCGCGACCTCGGCATCAGCCCGGTCGCCGTCTACTCCGAGGCCGACCGCGATGCGCTGCACGTGACGCTTGCCGACGACGCGATCGAGATCGGGCCGGCGCATGCGACCAAGAGCTACCTGCTCCCGGACGCGATCGTCGAAGCCGCCCGCCGGTCCGGCGCCGACGCGGTGCACCCCGGCTACGGATTCCTGTCGGAGGATCCGCGGCTGCCGGCCGCATGCGACGCCGCCGGCGTCACGTTCGTCGGCCCGCCGGCTGACGTGATCGCGGCGGTCGGCGACAAGGTGCAGGCGCGCGCGGCCGCGATCGCCGCCGGGGTCCCCGTCGTTCCCGGTAGCGACGGCCGGGTGAGCTCGGCCGAGCAGGCGCACGACGCGGCGGAGGCGATCGGGTTTCCGGTGATGCTCAAGGCCGCCGCGGGCGGCGGCGGCCGGGGGATCCGCGTCGTGGAGGCCGCCGAAGGTCTCGACGACGCCTACCGGACCGCGACCAACGAGGCCGCAGCCGCGTTCGGGGACGGCGGGCTGTTCATCGAGAAGCTGCTCGTCCGCCCTCGGCACGTCGAGGTGCAGGTGCTCGCCGACGGCCACGGGAACGTGATCCACCTCGGGGAGCGCGACTGCTCGGTCCAGCGGCGCAAGCAGAAGCTGATCGAGGAGGCTCCGGCGCCGGGGCTCGACCCCGGGGTGCGCGCGCAGCTGTGCCGGGGCGCGGCCGACTTCGCCCGCGGCGTCGGCTACCGCGGGGCCGGAACCTGCGAGTTCCTCGTCGATCGGGACGGCAACGCGTGCTTCATCGAGATGAATGCCCGCATCCAGGTCAAGCATGGGATCACCGAGCTCGTCACCGGCGTCGACCTGGTCGCCGAGCAACTGCGGATCGCGTCGGGGATGGCGCTGGACATCACGCAGCCGGAGGTGCGGCTGCAGGGCGTGGCGATCGAGTTCCGGGTCAACGCCGAGGATGCCGACAACGGGTTCATGCCCTCGCCGGGAACCGTGACCGGCTGGCACGTGCCCGGCGGTCCCGGCGTCAGGATCGACACCGGGTTCGAGGCCGGCGGCGTCGTGCAGCCGTACTACGACTCGCTGGTCGCGAAGCTGATGGTGTACGGGCGCGACCGCCCGCAGGCGCTCGCGCGCGCTCGCCGAGCACTGGACGAGTTCCAGATCGACGGGATCACGACGACGCTGGGCCTGCATCGCACGCTGCTGGACTGGGATGCGCTGATCGACGCGCAGGTCGACACCGAGGCGCTCGAGCGCCGCCTGGAGGCGCAGCCGGCCTGATGCGCGCGCCACGCTCGCCACCCGCCGCCGGTCCGTTCGCCGCCGCAGCGCGATCCGGTCGATCGCCGCCGCGGCACCGCGCCGGACCGACCGGCCGCCGCGCTTGACCGCCCCTTGCCACCAACAGGAGAGGAACAGGAGATGGCTATCCAGGAGGAGAGGGGTCCTGCCGATCCCGCACTGCAGACATCGCTCGAGGACGATCCCCGGGCGCTCGCCGAAGCGGCGAGCGAGGACTTCTCGTTGCACGTCGTACCTCACACCTGGCGGATGGATCGCGGGAAGCTCACGCTCGCGTGGTGGGGGGTGGCGACCGCGTTCTTCTACATCTACTTCGCGGCGTTCGCGGCGCTCGCCTATGGAACGGTCAACGCGCTGATCGGCCTCGGTATGACCGTGATCGTCTACAGCCTCGTCAACTGGGTGATGCTGCGCGCTGCCTCGCACAGCGGGCTGACCGTCGCGCTGTTCTCACGCAGCATGTTCGGCTTCGTCGGAGCGTCGATTGCGACGGTGATCTTCGCCGCGACGTGCATCTACTACTGGGTGTTCGAGGGCTCGGTCGTGTCGGTCGCCGCGCAGTCGCTGCTCGGCGGCCCGCTGAAGATGTGGTACGCGATCGTGATCGTGGCCACGATCCCGCTCGTGTGGCGCGGCGTGCGGACATGGATGGACAAGTTCAACGGCTGGATGCTGCCGCTGTTCGTGATCGGCATGACCGCGGTGATCGTCTGGACGCTGGCAGACCACGGGTACCACGGCTTCCTGCCGGGTGCCAAGGCCGCGCCGGGCACCACGTTGCCGTGGCTCCAGGTGTTCTCGGCCTACATGGGCGTGTGGATCCTGATGATGTTCACGTTCGACTTCGCGCGGCTCGCGCGGCCGCGCGACGAGCGCTATCACGTCGTGGTCACGTTCGGTTTCGCCTACTACCTGATGACGTTCATGATCAACGGCCTGATCGGGATCCTGCTCGTCTCGAGCTTCGGAATCACCTTCGCGGGGCTTGCGGGCAAGGAGAGCGCACTACCGGTCGACATCGTCGGCGTGACCGGAGTCCTGGGGTTGCTGCTGATCGCGATCACGCAGTTCCGGATCAACGTCGTCAACGCGTACCTGGCGTCGACGAACCTGCAGAGCTTCTTCTCACGCCTGTTCCGCCTCAACCTGCCGCGCGTGTTCTGGTTGGTGGTCGCGGGCGCGATCGGCTACGTGCTGATGCTCACCAACATCTTCAGCTACGTCAACGACGCGCTCGCCTACCAGGGGATCGCGATCGTCGCGTGGGTGTCGATCGCGCTGACGCACATCGGCTGGCGCGCACTGCACGGCCAGACGCTCGAGCAGCAGGAGTTCCGGCCCGGTCGGATCCCCGCATTCAACCCCGGCGGAGTCGTCGCCTGGGGCGTGGCGACCGGTGTCGGGCTGTGGATGAAGATCGGCCTGAGCTCGACCGATCAGTTCTTCGCCACCTGGGGGCTGCCGATCACGTTCGGAATCGCGGCCGTCATCTACGGGGCGTCGCTGGTCGGCGCCCGGGCGTCGTGGTTCGAGATGAAGCGGCCCCACGACCCGGCGCTGGAGGTCGAGGACCCATGGGAGGTGCGGATCCGCTGCCATCGCTGCGAGCGCTACTTCCTGGCGCGGGAGATGGACCGGGATCCGACCGCCGATCACCAGGCGATCTGCGCCGAGTGCGCCACCGGCCAGCATTTCTACATCGCCGCCCGGCGCGAGGCCTACCCCGGGGCCACGGAGGCGGCGTCGAAGCCGAGCTCGGCATGAGATTCGGACTCACCTTCGGCTTCGTCACGCCATCGGAAGCGGCGCTCACCTGGCGTGCCGCGGCCGGCGATTTCGTGCGCGGGGCGCGGCTGGCCGAAGAGCTCGGATACGACACGGTGAGCGTCGTCGAGCACCATTTCCAACCGGACGGATACCTGCCGAGCCCGCTCCTCGCGCTGGCGGCGGCGGCGGGCGTGACCGAGCGCGTGCGTCTGGAGACGAACATCCTGCTCGTCCCGCTCTATCAGCCGGTCAAGCTCGCCGAGGACATTGCCGTGCTCGACAACCTGTGTGGCGGTCGCCTGACGCTCGGGGTCGCGCCCGGATACGTGACGGAGGAGTTCGCCGGCATGGAGGTCCCGTACGGCGAGCGGTTCCGCCGGTTCGAGGAGGCGCTCGACCTGATGCAGCTGGCGTGGACGCGGGAGGCGTTCAGCTTCGACGGCGAGTTCTTCCACGTGCCGGAGACGACGCTGACGCCCAAGCCGGTCCAGTCGCCCCACCCGCCGATCCGCTACGGCGTGTCCGGACCGCGTCTGCTGCGCCGGGCGGCGCGGCGCCACGCGGTGCTGACCGCATCGCCGCGGCACACCGTGGCCGAGCTCTCCGAGCACTTCCGGATCTACGCGGCGGCCGCCGCCGAGCACGGGTTCTCGCCGACCGAGCGACCGGCGATGCGCGAGGTGTACATCGCCGAGACCCGCGCGGAGGCCGAGCGGCTGGCCGATCCGGCGGTGACGCATCTATTCCGCGAGCTGTACGGACGCAAGTCCGCCGCAGGAGAGCGTGCGCTGCGCTCCGACGACGGCGCCCTGATCGAGGACATGGACCGAGTCGACTTCGCGAGGTTCAAGGGGCGCTACATCATCGGCACGCCCGACGACGCGATCCAGCGGCTGACCGAGCTGCGCGACGAGCTCGGCGTCACCGAGGTCAGCTGCTGGATGCACCTGCCCGGCCTCAGCGGAGCCGACGCGGAGCGGTCGGCTCGCCTGTTCGCCTCCGAGGTGATACCGGCGCTCGCGGACGAGCCGGCGCCGGCCACCACGCGATCACCTATATGACAGACCTGGCGTCGCCGGTCCGGTCACTCTCGCGCGGGCCGCGATCCGCTCCACCAGCTCCCGCCGGCCGGGGTCCAGCGACGGATCGTCCCCGGCCGCCGCGTTCGCGATCACATGGGCGACCCGCCGGGTCGCCGGGATCGCGCAATGGACATGTCCGTCCGACAGCGCCCACTTCAGCAGCGCCTCGGCCCAGCTGGCGGTGCCGAGCTCGGCGAGCTCGGCCTCCGTGGGCGCAATCAACAGCTGCCCCTCCGCGAGCGGGCGCATCGCGATCACGCCGAGTCCGAGCTCGTGGGCGAGCGGCAGGATCTCCCGCTCGGCGTCGCGCTCGGCCGGGCTGTACGGGATCTGGATCGCCTGGATGCGCCCGGTCCGCATGATCCTGGCGAGCTCGCCGAACGCACCGGCCTGGTAATGGGTCGCGCCGATCAATCCGATCCGGCCCTGCTCGCGCTGGCGCTCCAGCCACGTCAACCGCTGCGGCCACTCGATCAGGTTGTGGATCTGCATCAACTCGATGTGGCCCCCGAAGAACGCCAGCTGGCGCTGGAATCGTGCCTCCGCCTGCTCCTGGGTCTGCGACCAGGTCTTGGTCGCGAGAAACGCCTGCGAGCGGCGACCCGCAAGTGCCCGCCCGAGCACCTCCTCCGCGCGCCCGTACATCGGCGAGGAGTCGAACAGCACCACGTCGTGGTCGAGTGCGGCACCCACGACGTCGGCCGCGACCGACTCCCGATCGGGCGGAAGGTCGAGCGTCTGCCAGGTGCCGAGGCCGATGGCCGGCACCTGCACGCCGGTGGTGCCGAACGCGCGTCGCTGCACGACCGCCAGCCTAACCCGTCCGGCGCCCCGGAAGGGCGGAGATGACGGCCGAGGTCCTGCGGGCGACGACCGCCGACGAGGCCGCCTCGCTGATGGGCGAGCGTGGCGGCGTGCCGATCGCCGGCGCGACCTGGATCATGCGCGCACCACTGCGCGGCGAGGCCCCGGCGGAGGCCTACGTGGCCCTGACCGGGATCGCCGAGCTCGGCGAGATCCGCCGGCGGCCAGGGTCCGGTCCGGCGATCGGCGCATGCGTGACCCACCACGCGCTGGCCGACGCGCTGACCGGGGAGCCGTCGTTCCGCGGGCTGTGCGACGCTGCCGCGACCTCCGCCACCCCGGCGGTGCGGCGGATGGCGACGGTCGGCGGCGCGCTCGGCGCCGCCGCGTTCCGCGCGTCTGACCTGCTGCCCGCGCTGCTGGCGCTCGACGCCGAGGTCGAGCTGATGGGGGCCGCCGGCGAGCGCCGCGCAACGCCGCTGGAGGATTATCTTCGCCGCCACGAGGATCGAGGGCGCACGCTCGCCACCGCGGTGCGAGTGCCCGCCGCTCCGCGGACGTCCGCCCACCGGCGCCTGTGCATGCGGCGCGGTGGCGGCGACTACCCGGTCGCGATCGTCAGCGTGGCGGTGACCGCGTCCGGCGAGCTGCGGATCGCCGCCGGCTCGGTCGGGACGACGCCCCGGCGCTGGCGCGGCCTCGAGCGAGCGCTCGCGCATGGTCGGCGAGACGCGGCCACCGTCCGCGCGGCCGCCGCGGACGCGAGCGCGGAGCTCGAGCCGCGCGACGGCGTCCAGGCGCCGGCGTGGTACCGCACCCACGTCGCCGCCGGGCTCGCCGTCGACGCCCTCGGAGAGGTGGGGTGAGCGTGCACGTCGCACTGGAGCTCAACGGCCGTCCGGTCAGCGTCCAGGCGGCGCCGCTGACGTCGCTGGCGCGGGTGCTGCGCGAGACGTTGCTGCAGACCGGCACCAAGCTCGCCTGCGGCGAGGGGTTCTGTGGCTCGTGCACCGTGCATCTCGATGGTCAGCCGGCGCTCGCCTGCCTGACCCCGATCGCGCTCGTCGACGGCCGCTGCGTGGGCACGGTCGAGGGCCTGGAGCGCGGCGGGCGACCGTCGGCGCTGCAGGACGCGATGGCAGAGCGCGACGCCGTCCAGTGCGGGATGTGCTTTCCCGGGATGCTGATGACGCTCACCTCGTTCCTGCGCGACGAGGCGGAGGCGGGGCGCCCGGTGACCGCCGACGCGGTGCGCGGGGCGCTGAAGGGGAACGTGTGCCGGTGCACCGGCTACGAGGCGATCATCGATGCCGCGCTGGCGGCGTCGGGGCGGCCAGCGGGGGCCGAGGCGTGAGCGGGTCGCCGATCGGCGACAGCGTCCGGCGGCGGGACGCGCCGGACAAGCTGCGCGGCCGGACGCGGTTTGCGATCGACCGCGCCGAGCCCGGGATGCTGCACGTGGCGCTGCGCCGCGCCGAGCTGCCCGCCGCCCGGCTGCTGCGCGTGGACCCGGGGCCGGCGCTGGCGATCGAGGGGGTGCACGCGGCCGTCACCGAGGCCGACGCGCCTGGGCTGTACGGCGTCGGGATCGCCGATCATCCGCTGTTCGCCCGAGGGGTGGTCCGCCATCAGGGCGAGCCCGTCGCCGCCGTCGCGGCGGACACGCCGGAGCTGGCGCGGGCCGCCGCGGCAGCGATCGCGGTCGAGCTCGAGCCGCTGCCCGCGCAGCTGACGATGGCCGAGGCGCTGGCGCCGGGGGCGCGCGAGATCCACCCGGACTGGCGCTCTTACGAGGAGCTCGTGGGCGGCGGCGCGCGCGCGGGCAACATCGCCTGGGAGGCGACCGTCGTGCGTGGCGACGTCGACGCGGCGTTCGCACGCGGCGACGTGCGGATCGTCGAGGGCACGTATGCGGCCGGCCGCCAGAACCAGGCATCGCTGGAGCCGCGCGTGGCGCTGGCGCGCTACGAGGACGGCCGCTTCATCGTCGAGACCTCGACGCAGTACCCGTGGGCGGTCAAGGCGGCGATCGCCCGTCAGCTCGGCGTCCCGCCGTCCGTCGTGCGGGTCACGGTGCCGCCGGTGGGCGGCGGCTTCGGACAGAAGTACGAGTCCAGCATCGAGCCGATCGCGGCGCTGCTGGCACTCAGGAGCGGTCGCCCGGTGCGGCTCGCGCTGAGCCGCGAGGAGGAGATGCGCACGGCGCTGTGCCGCGAGAACGCCGAGATCCGAATCCGCTCCGCGGTCACCACCGACGGCGAGATCGTCGCGCGCGAGGCGACGGCGCTGCTGGACTGCGGCGCGTACGGCGGCGAGCAGACGTTCCTGACGTCGATGGTCACCCACACGCTGATGGGCAACTACCGGCTCGGCTCCGTCCGGCTGTCGAGCCGGGCCGTGTACACGAACACCGCGCCGACGGGCGCATTCCGGGCCTGCTCGGGCACCTGGTGCACGTTCGCGCTGGAGCGTCACACCGACGACATCTGCGCCGCGATCGGCGCCGACCGGCACGCGTTCCGGGCCCGCGCGGTGATCGGCGACGGCGATCTCGGCCCGACCGGCCAGGTGTTCGAGGGCGACGTCCTGGCGCCGATGCTGGCGCGGATGGACCAGCTGCGTGACGGCCGGCCGGGGCCACCGGCGGACGGGCGGCTGTATGGGACGGGGGTGGCGATCGGCACCTGGTTCATCTTCGTCGGTCCCTCGTCGGCGACCGTGCGCCTGAGCCCCGACGGCCGCGCCACGCTGGTCACGTCCGGTGTGGAGATCGGCTCCGGATCGCTGATGCAGGCGCTGCCGCAGATCGTCGCCGAACGGCTCGGGATCGCGCCCGCCGACGTCACCGTGGCCGCCGCCGACACCGACACCGGAGGCTTCGACATGGGCGTCGGCGGCGGGCGTACGACCGTCTCACTCGGTGGCGCCAGCCGCGTCGCGGCCGACGAGGTGCGGCGCAAGCTGCTGCAGCACGCCGCCGATCTGCTCGAGGCCGCCCCCGAGGATCTGCTGCTCGACGGCGGCGAGGTTCAGGTCGTGGGCGCGCCGGCCAGCCGCCGTACGATCGCCGAGGTGGTCGCTCACGCCCACGCCGTCGTCGGGCCGCTGGCGGGCGACGGCTCCTTCACCGCGCCCGGCCTGCGCGCGTTGCCGGGGTGCGCGGCCGGGCACATCGTCGAGGCGCTCGACCTGCCGGTGTTCGCCGTGCACGAGTGCGACATCGCCGTCGACCCCGACACCGGCCACGTGGAGGTCCTCGACTACCGCGTCGTCCAGGACGTGGGGCGGGCGATCAATCCACGCGCGATCGCCGGCCAGGTCCAGGGCGGGGTCGTCCAGGGGCTCGGCTACGCGCTGCACGAGGAGATCACCTTCGACGACCGCGGCCAGGTGCGTCAGGGCGGCTGGGAGTCCTACCGGCTGCCGCTCGCCGCCGACGCGGTGCCGGTGCGCATCGCCCTGCACGAGGGCGCCCCCTCGTTCGGACCCCATGGGGCCAAGGGTGCCGGAGAGGTGCCGATCCTCAACGTCGCGGCGGCGGTGGGCTGCGCGATCACCGACGCCACCGGCCATCGGATGACGAGGCTGCCGATGACGCCGGTACGGGTGCTGGCGACGATCCTCGGACGCGAGCAGCCGCCGGCGCTCGAGCACATCGCCCCGCGCTGGTGTGACAACGTGCTCGGCGACGCGGCGGCGATCACTGCGGCGGGACGGCGGGCCGGTGGCGATGTCGCGGCCCGCAACCAGCGAACAGGAGGTCGTGTCTAGCCATGGGAGTTCGCGTCGGCATCGACACCGGCGGCACGTTCACCGATCTGGTCGCGGTCGACGAGGACAGCGGGCGCTGGTACACGGCCAAGGTGCCGTCCAGCCCCGACGCGCCGGTGCGGGCGCTCGTCGAAGCGCTGCAGCGCGCCGAGTTCGCGTCCGGTGACGTCACCTTCCTGGTCGTCGGCACCACGATCGGGATCAACGCGGTGCTCACCCGTACCGGCGCCCGGGTGGTGTTTCTGACCACCCGCGGGTTCGAGGACGTGCCGCACATCCAGCGGATCAACCGCCGCAACCACTACGACTTCCGCTGGCGCAAGCCGGAGCCGTTCGCGCTGCGCCGCGACTGCCTCGGGATCGACGAGCGCATCGACTACGCCGGCCGGGTGGTGGAGGCGCTCGATCCCGAGCAGGTGCGGGCCGCGGTCGCGCAGATCGACGGCGACGCGACCGTCGCCGTCTGCTTCCTGTTTTCCTACCTCAACCCGGAGTCCGAGCTCGCCGCGCGAGACGCGATCGCCGTCGCCGCCCCCGAGATCGGCGTGTCGCTGTCGCACGAGATCGCGCCGATCTGGCGCGAGTACGAGCGCGGGACCGCGACGATCCTCGACGCCTACGTCAAGCCGGTCGTCGCCGGCTACGTGTCCGGGGTGTCGAGCGCGCTGGAGGACCAGGGCGTCGGCTCGACCTGGTCGATCCTGAAGTCAAACGGCGGCCACGCGCTGTCGGCGACCGCCGGCGAGCGGCCGGCGCACATGCTGCTGTCGGGGATCGCGGGCGGAGCGATCGGAGGCGCCTTCTACGCGCGCCAGCAGGGCGCCGCGCAGTCGATCGTGCTCGATATGGGCGGCACCAGCTGCGACGTGTGCCTGATCGCCGACGGCGAGCCCGCGTTCTCGTCGGAGTTCGAGATCGAATTCGGTCTCCCGCTCGCGGTGCCGACGGTGAGCACCAAGACGATCGGCGCGGGCGGCGGATCGATCGGCTGGATCGACCCCGGAGGATTCCTGCGCGTCGGTCCCCAGAGCGCGGGCGCCGAGCCCGGGCCCGCGTGCTACGGCCGCGGAGGGCTCGACGCGACCCTCACCGACGCCAACGTCCTGCTCGGCCGGCTCAACCCCGACTACTTCCTGGGAGGCGCGCTGTCGCTGCACCCCGAGCGGGCGCACGACGCGGTGCGGCCGCTCGGCGATCAGCTCGACGCCGACGCGGTCGCGACGGCATCGGCGATGCTGCGCGTCGCCAACGAGAACATGGCCAACGCGGTCCGCCTGATCACCGTCGACGAAGGCGTGGATCCGAGGGAGTACGCGCTGATCGCGATGGGCGGCGCCGGTCCGACGCACGCCGCTGAGATCGCCGACGCGATCGGGATCCGGCGCGTGATCGTGCCGCTGCATCCGGGGCTGACGTCGGCGTTCGGCGCGCTCGCCGCGCGGGTGCGCGTCGACCAGATCACGTCGGTGGCGCTGACCAGCACGACCGTCGAGCCCGACGAGCTGCAGGCGCTGTTCGCCGATCTGCAGGCCACCGCCGAGGCCGACTTCGCCGCTCAGGGTGGGTCCGCGGAGCCGCCCGAGCTCGCCCGCGTGATCGCGATGCGCTACCAGGGACAGAACTACGAGCAGGAGATCCCGGTGCCGGACGGGCCGATCACGGCCGCGCTGCTGGAGCGCGTGCTCGGCCGCTATCACGACCTGCACGAGGAGTTCTACGGCTACCGGATGGAGGCGCTGCCCGTGGAGATGATCCGGCTGATGGTGATCGCGACCGCGCGGGACGGCGGGCTGCCGCCGTTGAGCGCGGACGTGCTCGGCGCCGCGACGTCGGAGTCGCAACCGCAGCGGACGGTCCGTGCCCACTTCGGCGACGACTTCGCTGAGACGCAGGTGGTCGCCCGCGCCGACCTCGTCGGCTCAGACAGCCGCCCGGGGCCGCTGATCGTGGAGTCGATGGACACGACCGTGGTCGTCCCACCCAGCTGGAGCGTGCGGGGCGACACGGTGGGGGTGCTGGAGCTGAGCCGCGACCCGGATCGACGACCGACAGGAGCGCGCCGATGACCGATGACACGACCGCCCGACGCGAACGGGGCGAGGAGATCGACCCCGTCCTGCTGGGGATCATCAACAACAGCTTCGTGAACATCTGTCGCGAGATGGGGATCACGATGATGCGCACCGCGTTCTCGCCGATCTTCAACGAGGGCCTGGACTTCTCGTGCGTGCTGTTCGACCGCGAGCTGAACATGATCGGGCAGGCGGAGTTCTGTCCCGCGCAGCTGGCCGCGAGCCTGTTCATCGTCCGCTGGACGGTCGAGGAGCTGGGGATCGAGTCGTTTGCGCCCGGCGACGTGGTGCTCCACAACGACCCGTACCGGGGCGGCGCGCACATCCCCGAGCACTCGGTGATCCGCCCGGTGTTCCACCGCGGCGAGCTGTGGGGCTTCGTCGCCAACGTCGGCCATCTCGCAGAGATCGGCGGCAAGGCCGTGGGCAGCTTCGCCGCGGACGCGACCGAGGTCTTCCAGGAGGGCCTGCGGATCCCCCCGATCAAGATCGTCAGCGGCGATGAGAACAACCTCGACCTGTGGCGGCTGATCATGGCCAACCACCGGACGCCACGCAACACCTGGGGGGACCTCAACGCCCAGATCGGATCGTTGCGCGTCGCCGAGCGCCGGCTGATCGAGCTGCTGGACCGCTACGGGTCCGAGCTGGTCGCCGACGCCGCCGCCCAGCTGCTGGACTATTCGGAGCGCTGGATGCGCTCGGAGATCGCGGCGATCCCGGACGGCCGCTACGAGTTCACCGACTGGATGGAGGACGACGGCGTCGAGGCCGAGCCGGTCAGGTTCCACGTCACGGTGACGGTCGACGGCGACCGTCTGATCGTCGATTGGACGGGCAGCGCACCACAGGTCCGGGGACCGATCAACGCCACCTTCGGAGTCACCGCCGGCGCCGTCTACAACGCGGTGTTCCACGTCACCGACGACAAGATCCCCAAGAACAGCGGCGCCTACCGGCCGATCCACATCATCGCGCCGCCGGGGACCGTGGTCAACGTCGTCTACCCGGGCCCGTCGGTGGGCGGCAACACCGAGACCCATCCCAAGCTCGTCGACATGGTCACCGGGGCGCTGGCGCCGGTGATGCGCGAGCAGGTCGCGGCCGCCGAGGGCGCGAGCGCGTGCAACTTCCTGTTCGGCGGCATCCATCCCGACACCGGCGAGTACTACGCCAACTACCACCTGGAGGGATGCGGCTGGGGCGCCAAGGACTATGACGACGGCAACAGCGCGATGATCGTCGTCAACGGCAACTGCCGCAACACGCCGGTGGAGATCTTCGAGACGCGCTATCCGCTGCAGACCGTCGAGTATCGCCTGATCCCCGATTCAGGCGGCGCGGGCCGCATGCGGGGCGGGTTGGGCACGCGCCGGATCATGCGCGTGCGCGAGGGCGCGGAGGTGACGGCCAGCGCGCTGTTCGACCGCACCAAGGGCGACTTCCGGGCGTGGGGCCTTGAGAGCGGCCTGCCGGGCGGCTACGGCGCGATCAAGGTCAAGCGCGCCGGCGACACCGAGTTTCGGACGTTCACCGACGCCTTCGGGACGGTCTCGCCGGCGAAGTTCACCAACGTCATCCTGCGCGCGGGCGATGAGGTGTTGCTCGATTCGCCGGGGGGCGGCGGGTTCGGCGATCCCCGGGAGCGCGACCCCGACCGGCTCGCCCACGACATCGCGGAGGGCATCGTCTCCGAGGAGGCGGCGCGCCGGCTCTACGACTGGACGGGGGATTGAGCGGTGGGACGCTGGGAGGAGATCCACCCCGAGATCTGGGACACGGTCGTGACGCCGTGTGACTGCTGCGGCCAGGTCGTCGCCCGTCGGCTGTGGATCGTCGAGGTCGACAACACCGATCGGCGGTTCTGCAGCACGCGCTGCGAGGAGCTCTACCGCACATACGTGGTCGGCCCGACCGCGAACGAAGGCGATCGATGAGCTCCGTCCCGGAGGGACCCGAGTCGTCCTCACGGCCGTTCGCCGACGGCGCCGCGTACGTCGATGACCGCATCGTGCCGATCGCCGAGGCGACGATCTCGATCCTCGACACCGGTTTCTCGCGCTCGGACGTCACCTACGACGTCGTCGCGGTGTGGAAGGGCGCGTTCTTCCGCCTCGACGAGCACCTCGGCCGGTTCGAGCGTTCGTGCCGTGAGCTGCGGCTCGATCCCCGCCTCGGCGCCGAACGGATGGCCGAGATCCTGATCGACGTCGTGTGGGCCTCGGGGCTCCGGGAGGCATACGTCGAGATGATCTGCACGCGCGGGGTCTCGCGCCACGGCGCCCGCGACCCACGGACCTTTGAGAACCGCTTCTACGCCTACGCCGTGCCGTACGTGTGGCTGCTGGGACGAGACGCGTTCGAGCGCGGCATGGACGCGGTCATCGCCGCCTCGGTGCGGCGGATCCCCGCCGGCTCGATCGACCCCACGGTCAAGAACTTCCACTGGGGCGATCTGACGCGTGGGCTGTTCGAGGCCTACGACCGGGACGCCCACTACCCGATCCTGCTCGACGGCGACGGCAACGTCACCGAGGGCGCGGGCTACAACGTGTTCGCCGTCGTGGCCGGACGGCTGCTCACGCCCGCCGCCGGGGTGCTGCAGGGGATCACTCGGGCGACGGTCCTCGAGCTGGCCCTGGACGCCGGCATCCCTGCAGAGGTGTGCGACATGCCGGCGGCGGTGCTGCGCGGCGCCGACGAGCTGTTCGCGACCTCGACCGCCGGCGGGGTGATGCCGATCACCTCGCTCGACAGCCGGCCGGTCGGCGATGGGCTGCCCGGTCCGGTCACCCGGTCGCTGCACGCCGCCTACTGGGCCGCGCACGAGCGTGGCGCATATCTCACCCCGGTCACGCCTCGCGCCGGCTGAACGTCGACCGTCGGACCGCGACCGCAGCTCAGGGCACGCCACGATCGCGCGAATCTGGTGGGACGCGGTAGCGAGCTCCCGGCGTCGGCGGTGGGTCACGCTCGGGGCGAGACGCAGAAGCGCGTCCCTCCCCATTGAGCTCAACCTCTGCCTTGGTCGGCTGCACTACCGGGTGTGGCGGACGGTGAGCCCGATGATCTTGGTGGTCGTCCAGTGATGGTCTCGCTGGATCTGCACGAGGATCTGCACCGGTCCGGCGGGGAACAGGTGCCCGTGCCAGCGTCCGGCAGAACTTCGCCGGGAATCGGGATCGCGTTGTCTTCTGCTCAACCGATTGGGGCTGCGCGGCCCCGCTTTCGCTCTCACGATGCCCGGCCGCTCGATCCGTCGCAACCAATCCCGCGTGAAGCAGCCGGGACCAGAACGGAGGACGGCCGAAGAGGAATGCGTCTCGCTGGCGGCGAGCCGGAGTTGGGGAGTGACGGCCGACGAGAGCGGGACCACCGAGAGTGGAGGGCCCGGTCGCGACGGGCCCTCCATCGACTCGTCATTACTGGGAGCCCAATCCCGACGGCCCGCACAGCACGTAGGCGTGAGCCGTGAAGGTGACGAAGGGGCTGTTGTTGGTGACCTCGACATACCAACTGCTCAGGTCTCCGCTGGGTGCGCTCTCGGTGACGGCCTGGTCGCCGTCGGGATTCTCGACCCAGGCGCCGCCTCCGTAGGCCTGGTCGCCAGTATTGCAGGGGAGGCGCTCGGTGTTGCTGTCTGCTGGGCCGCTGGGTACGGTAAACTGGGTGCTTTCCCAGTACATGCCGCCGAGGCCCGTTCCGGGATCTCCCTTCGGTCCCTGGGGCCCCTGCGCCCCGGCGGGGCCGGTGTCGCCCGTGGGTCCTTGCGGCCCGGCAGGTCCAATATCGCCGTTGGCCCCAGCGGGGCCGGTGTCCCCCTTGGGGCCAGAAGCACCGGCGGGTCCGGTGTCGCCCTTGGCCCCGGTGGGGCCGGCGTCACCCTTGGTCCCAGCGGGCCGATCGCGCCGGTGAGACCGGCCGGTCCGGCGGGCCCTGTGTCGCCCTTGGGTCCCTGTGAGCCGGGCGCGCCGGCTGGACCGGTCTGGTTCCAGCTGATGATCGTGTCGCTGCGTAGGCAGCTTGGTGGTGATATCGGGTTGACCTTGACGTTGTAGAGGGCGCCGAGATTGTGTTGCAGACAGCCTTGGTAGACGTCAGACGATCCCTGGGTGGTGGCCAGCGCGGCGGCGGAGCCGCCCGCGGCGACGGCGGTGGTCACAGTGCCGATGATCGCGATGCGCCGGGTGAGTCGAAGCTTTGTCATGATGCTCTCCTTTATGGGGTGCTAGGTGGTCGGATCGAGGAGGGGTGGACGCTCGGTCGGGGTGAGCCTGGTGAGATCCAGGGGTCGGCGAAGCAGGGCTGCGGCGACGAGCAGCACGAACACGCCCGCCACGGTGAGCGTCGTGGTGAGGCCGAGCAGCGCGACGAGGGGCCCGGCGACCAGCGAGCCGGCGACGACTCCGGCCAGCGACGTCGGCAGCGCCAGTCCGTATGCGCGGGCGAGCACGTCGTCGGCGAGCATCCGCGGAAGCGCGGTCTCAGACAGCACCTCGCCGACAATCATCCCGGCGCCGCCGACCACCGCCAGGGCAAGCGCGACTGGTAGCGCGTGCGAGAGGCCAAGCCCGACCAGAGGCAGCGCGACGAGGGCCAGCGCGATCGCGAGCATCGGCCGCCAGTGCGATGCCGCGCGCATGCGTGCGGTGACGACCGCTCCGATCACGCCCCCGGCCCCGAAGGCGCCGAGGAGCAGACCGTAGCCGCCGTCGCCCGCCCCGACCCGCTGGCCGACGAGCACCAGGGTGACGGTCAAAAGCCCATAGACCGCGCTGCACAACACATCGGCGGCGACCAGCCGCACGGCGGTGGAAGCGCCGCGCAGCGCCCGCGCGCCGCTGCCGATCTCCGACACCAGGCTCGGCCGGGCAACCGCGCCTCGGTTCGCGGGGCGGAACGCCGGACCTGGCGGGATGCAGCCGATCGCGGCGGCCGAAGCGAGGAAGCTGAGCGCGTTGAGCGCGATCGCCACGGCCGGGGAGGACACCGCGAGCAGCACCGCGCCGAGCGCCGGACCGGCGGTGACCGCTCCTTGCCCGATCCCGGAGCGCAGCGCGTTGGCGCGCTGCAGCTCGGCGTCGGGCACCAGCCGCGCGGTGCACGCGGCGACGCACGGCGGCTGCACGGTGCCCCCGGCGGTCGCCGCGGCGGCAAGCAGCGGGGCGAGCACGATCGGCAGCCCAGCGGCCGCGACGACGGCGAGGGCGACCATCAGCGCCGCGCGGGTGAGATCGGATGCGATGATCAGCGCGCGACGGTCGTAGCGGTTGGCCAGGACGCCGCCCAGCGGCCCGAGCACGACCACCGGCAGCACCCGCGCTGCCGTGGTCAACGCCACCCACGTCGGCGAGCCCGTGCGCCCGTACACGAGCGCCAGCAGCGCGACGTTGTACAGCCAGTCCCCGCACGAGGGTACCCCCAGGCTGACCAGCAACAGATGAAACGCACGGCCGCCCAGCGCGCCCCGGCCCTCTCTCGCAGCTGCGCTCACTCCCAGCCCCTCCTCATCATCCGGGTTGTTCCCGGGGTTCGATCGGACGGCACCGATCATCGGCCACCAGCTGCCGGCGCGCATCGGACAGATGACTCGACTAAACCGGGACATTCGCCCGACGCCCCGCGGCCGATCCGCCGCCCTGGCCAGGACATGTGTCGCGCCCGGTACGACACATGTCTCGATTGGCTCCGCGCCCGATTCGGGGCGCCGTATGATCGGCTCCGTGACCGGTCTCGAGGTCCACCCCCCAGAGGAGAGCGCGGTGATCCGCGTGTTCGTAGTCGACGACCATGGGATGGTGCGCCGGGGCGTGCGCGCCTACCTGTCGATCTTCGACGACATCGAGGTCACCGGCGAGGCGAGCAACGGACGCGAGGCGCTGCAGCGCCTGCATGCGAGCGCCGCGGCCGGCGAGGCGCCCGACGTGGTGCTGATGGATCTCGCGATGGAGCCGGTCGACGGAGTCCGGCAACCCGGGAGCTGCGCGCGACTCTGCCGGAGATCGAGGTCGTCGCGGTCACCTCGCTGATCGACCAGTCCCGTGTCCAGGCAGCGCTGGAGGCGGGGGCCTCTGGCTACCTGGTCAAGGACGCCGCTCCCGAGGAGTTGGCGCTCGCCATCCGCGCCGCGCACCGTGGCGAGGTTCACCTCGACGCCGCAGTGGCCCGCCGCCTGATGGAGTGGCTGTCTCCGGCGCGCCGGGGCGCGGGCCCGTTCGACGAGCTCTCAGACCGCGAGCTCGAGATCCTGCGGCTGATCGCCGACGGCCATCCGAACAAGGAGATCGCACGCCGGTTGGTGATCAGCGAGCGGACCGCGCGCACGCACGTGAGCAACCTGCTGCGCAAGCTCGGCGTCAGTTCACGGACGCAGGCGGCGCTGCTCGCGGCGCGGGAGGGACTGGCGGCGCAGCCGTAGCCGTCGCCGGCACGAGCACTCGCACGGTTGTGCCCACATCCGCCACGCTCTCGATCCCCAGGGAGCCGCCGGCATCGGTGGCTCGAGACCGCATCAGCTCCAGCCCGAGATGTCCACCGTAGGAGCGATCCGGATCAAAGCCGACGCCGTGATCGCACACCAGCAGCTCGACCATTCCGCCGTGGACGTCGTTGCACCGCGATGGTCGTGCTGCGGGAGTACTTGACCGCGTTGGTCATGGCTTCCTGGCCGATCCGAAACAGCAGCTCCTCGGCCTCCGGCGACAGTGACAGCCGCTGGGACGGGCCATCGACGCTCATTTGGACGTCATGGCGGACCGCCAACGCGGCTGCGTGCGCGCCGAGCGCGGCCACCAGCCCCTGCTCGGCGACCGCCCCGCCCCGCAGCTCGAAGATCGACGCGCGCATTTCCAACAGCGCGCCGCGGGCGAGCTTGGCCACTTCATCGATCGTGGCGGCCAGCGGGCTTTGGGAGTCGAGCTCCGCCCGCGCGGTCTCGTGCTTGGCGATCCCGACATGCAGCCCCAACGAGAACAGGGTCTGTGAGACGGAGTCGTGCAGATCACGGGCGATCCGCTGGCGCTCCGCGGCCGCGCGCTCGCTCTCGCGCCGTTGTGACTGCACCAGCTCAACCGCCGCGCGGCGCCGCCCGCTGACAGCCGCGCCGAGCGTCAAGGTCGTGATGATCGCGATCAGGATGTAGAGCTCGGTGCTGAGCGCCTCGTCGTTGATTGACTTCTCCACGAACGGACCGACGTTCGCGGCGGTCATCGCCACCGCGACCACGAACGCAGCCAGCAGCGCCACAGTCGCGCCGCGTTGGCCGAGGTAGACGGCCGCGAGGACCAGCGCCGGGAAGACGAGGTAAGTGAGGGGGTGATGCGAGCTGAACACAGCGATGCTCAGGCCAACCACCCACCGCGAGGATCGCCGTCGCCGTCACCCCCTCGCGGGCCCGCCAGCCCAAATGCCACGGAGGCGCTCCCCAGACCATCAGCAACGGCGCGATCAAGAGGCCGCCCGACGTGTCACCAAGCCACCACGTGCGCAGCGTCGGCAGCACCTCACTCCAGTCCAGGCCTCCCCACCGCACCGACGCGAGTGTCCCGACCACCGCCGAAATCGCTGTTCCGACCCCGATCGCCAAGAACAGCAACGCCACATCCACCGGACGCTCGAGCTTGTTGCGGCTCCCCAGCCAGCGCCGCAGCAGCAGCGCGGCAAGCGCGAACTCGATCGTGTTGCCCGTTGTCGTGACGTATGTCTGAGCGTTCAGCGTGACGCCGTGGCCCGGAATCCAACCGTTGCCGACACACAAATCGCCGATCAGGCCCCCGGCGAACCAACGCAGGTCGCCGAGATACAGCATCCCCACGGCGAAGCCCACCGGTAACCACGCGACCTCGATGTTGTCGCTGTACTGCGCCACCGAGCCCAGCTGACCGAGAAACCAATAACCGACCCCTACGGCGACGCTGCCCACCAACAGCCCGGTCCAGCGCTCCCGCCGGTCACCTGCCGCAGACCGGACAATAGCCCCCCCGAGAGTGCGCAGCGCCGCGCTCACGGCAGGAGATTAGCTGCGTCCGCGCCAAAACCCGAAGCCGCCGCCCGGGCGAAATCCATCACCGGCTCTGGGGTCACCCCAGCCCTGTGCTCCAGGCCGACGAAGCTGGCAAATCGGGAGTGTCCAACGAACTGTGTAGGCAATGACGTGAAAGGAGCGTCATGCCTTCATCAACTAGGCGAAGTATCGATCGAGCGAGGGTCTTTGACCCTGAGGGAGCCGGCGGCGAGCCCTTGGGCGAGATGTCGGCGACCCCGTCTGAGATCCTCAGAGGCGTGCCGGATGATCTGCGCGGCGAGCTCCCGGATGACGTGGTGGACGGTTGCTGGCGGGAGCCAGGACCGAGGAGGAGATCGTCGGTCCGGGCGGCTTGCTCAGCCAGTTGACCAAGCGTCTGGTGGAGCGCGCGATCGAGGTCGAGATCACCCACCACCTCGGCTATGAAGCCCCACCAGGAGCCACCCGGCGGTGCCGGGAACACTGGAACGGGTCGACGTCGAAGCGGTTGATCACCGAACACGGCGAGGTCCCGATCGACACGCCCCGTGATCGCGATGGGAGCTTCTCTCCGAAGATCGTCAAGAAGCGCCAGCGGCGCTTTGAGGGCTTTGACGACAAGATCCTCGCGCTCTCTATTCCCGTGGCCTGTCGACGCGGGATATTGAGGCGCATATCGCCGAGATCTACGGCGTGAAGGTCGGCCGGGATCTGATCAGCCGGGTGACCGACGCGGTGATGGACGACGCCCGCGCGTGGCGGCGGCGCCCGCTGGAGGACGTCTACCCGGTCGTGTTCCTCGACGCGCTGGTCTTGAAGATCCGCGAGGGCGGCAGCGTGCAGCGTCGCGCGTGTATGCGGCTCGATCAACCGGACGATCGCGTGCGTGTTGCACGTCGCCTCGATCGCGACCTCATCCTCCGGGCCGAGGCCCTCGGCAAAGATCCTAAGCTTGTCATCGCATAGCGTGATTTGACCGGCGTGACGGACCAGGCCGTCCTCCCAGATCGCGACCTGCGCGACTTCACGGTGCACGTCCAAGCCGATGCATCTGCGTCCCCACTGCTCACCTCCACTTCTGCGGGTTGACGGGTGGGAGCCAGGCGGGCGAACGACACCTACGGATCCGCGCTCAAAGCGCCTCCGGGCAAGTCGCAGGGGCGGCCAACTACTAACTCGCGCTCAAGGCGCATCGAACAAGACCGGCCTGCCCAGCCTGCGTTCGCTCCCGATGCCCCACGGCCCGGACGGTCGCACCGTCGCGCCAGACCAGACGCACTCAGGCAGTCGGGCCGGTCGGTGGGCGCAGCGGCATCTACCGGGCTTCATACCGGTTACCAATGCGATCGAGGCCCTGAACCGCCAGC
>CAVPBY010000017.1:0-6086 GCA_963702225.1 uncultured Solirubrobacteraceae bacterium
GATGCTTCAGCTTACAGTAGGTCCTCGTGCTCTCATTCCCTCCTATTCCTCTTAACTTCATTATCCACAGCCCCCTTGATATGTCGTCCCTCCTGGTCACTTGGAACCACAGCGTCTCGTAAATGATTCCCTGCCAGAGGGGCTGAACCCTGACCCCCATCTTCGAACGGACGCTTCCTGCTTTTGTCACTAATTCTGTGAGTGAGGGATGTACATTAACGAAAATAGCGTCCCTTCGCTGATCAATGATAAGAGGAAGAGCAACGTCCGGTTTCGACTTTGCATGGTACGTTGATTGAGCAGCCATGTTCATTGCGAAACGAATGGAACTATCATCAGGGATCAACTAGTGTGCAGTAACTTTTCTGTAAAGTATTTGACTTCGGAGTTCGTGCCAGCGTTGCCGTCATAAGACTTCCACTAGCTAACCCTTGAAATGTAATTGCTTTAGCTTGGTGTGTTGTTCCAATGAAGAGATATACACTTGGTCCTGGGAGTTTGTAAAATCACTGGATTCAATCAGTACCCTGAAAATCTTGGGACAGTCTAGAAACTTGGCAGGATGGGCATTGCTTCATTACTTGTTCTCTGACCAAATTCCGATCCTGGGTTAGAGAGAGACGATATATCTTTGGCGGATACAATACTAGAGGATAAGTGATTCTCCAGCGGAACATTAAGGATTATTGGTGTTAGTCCCAGTCGCTGCTGGAGGTCGCCAAGAAGTACGGCGAGTTCCCGATCATCCTCGAGACCTACCGGGAGTGCCTGCGCGACGTGCTCGACGTGCCCGGCGCGGTCGAGCTGCTCACGAAGATCCATCGCCGCGAGCTGACGCTCGTCGAGGTCGAGACAGCGACCGCCTCGCCGTTCGCCTCCAGCCTGCTGTTCGACTACGTCGCGACGTACATGTACGAGGGCGACACGCCGAACGCCGAGCGCCGCGCCGCCGCGCTCAGCCTCGACCGCGACCTGCTGCGCGAGCTGCTCGGCCAGGAGGAGCTGCGCGACCTGATCGACGCGGGCGCCCTCGCACAGGTGGAGGCCGACCTCCAGTGCCTCTCCGAGCCGGCCCGGGCCACCGGCCGGGACGGCCTGCTCGACGTGCTGCGGCGCGTCGGGGACCTCACCGAGGACGAGCTCGCCGCCCGTACGCTGCCCGGCCTCGACCCGGGGTCGATGCTCGACGAGCTCAGCCGCGAGCGGCGAGCGACGCGCATCCGAGTCAACGGCGAGGCGCGCTGGATCGACGGGACCGACGCGGGGCTGTACCGCGACGCGCTCGGCGCCGCGCCGCCGGGCGGGCTGCCGACCGCGTTCCTTCAGGACGTGCCGGACGCGCTCGCGCGTCTGCTCAAGCGCTACGCGGCGACGCACGGCCCGTTCACGACCGGCGAGGTTCGGGCCCGCTACGGCATCGACGGGGGCGCGGCGCTGCGCGAGCTCGAGCGCGCGGGCGAGCTCGTCCAGGGCGAGCTGCGCCCCGGAGGGTCGACGCGCGAGTGGTGCGACCCCGAGGTGCTGCGCCGCCTGCGCCGCGCCTCGCTCGCCGTGCTGCGCAAGGAGATCGAGCCCGCCGAGCAGCGGGAGCTCGCGCGCTTCCTGCCCGCCTGGCAGGGCGTCGACCGCCATCCCGCGAGCGGCGCCGGCATCGACCGGCTGCGCGAGGTGCTCGTCCCGCTGCAGGGGCTTCCGCTCCCCGCCGAGGTGTGGGAGCGCGACGTGCTGCCCCGGCGCACCGGCGCCTACTCGGCGTCGTGGATGGACCAGCTGTGCGCAGCGGGCGAGGTCGTGTGGATCGGCGCCGGAGCGCTCGGGCGCGACTCGGGCCGGGTTGCGCTCTACTTCCGCGACGATCTCGCCCTGCTCGGCGCCCCGCCGTTCAAAGGCGAGCCGCCCGCCGGGCCCGCCCACGAGGCGATCCGGGAGAGGCTGGCGCGCGGGGCCTCGTTCTTCACCGATCTGCTGGCGGACGTGGAGGGCCTGAGCCCGGAGGAGATCCAGGAGGCGCTGTGGGACCTCGCGTGGGCCGGGGAGGCGACGAACGACGCATTCGCCCCGCTGCGGGCTCCACGACTCACGCTCGCGCGGGCCCAGCGCGAGCAGCTGCGGCGCGGGCAGGCCCGGCGCGGCCGCTTCGGCGCCGGCCGGCGCGCCGCGTCCACCACGGCGGCGCAGGTCCAGGGCCGCTGGTCGCTCACCGCGCCGCTGCTGGCCGCGGGGGACCCGTCGATCCGAGCGAGCGCCGCCGGGCGCTCGGCGAGCTGCTGCTGGAGCGCTACGGGATCGTCACCCGCGAGCAGGTGCTCGCCGAGGGGATCGCCGGCGGCTTCTCCGCGATCTACGGCGAGCTGTCGCAGCTGGAGACGCTCGGGGTCGCCCGGCGCGGCTACTTCCTGGAGGGGCTCGGCGGCGCCCAGTTCGCGCTGCCCGGCGCGGTCGAGCGGCTGCGGGCGCGCCGGCCGGCCGGCGGCTCCGGGGTCGGGCGTGGGCCGGATGCCGAGCCGGAACGAGTGCCCTCGCGCTCGCCGCGGTCGACCCCGCCCAGCCCTACGGAGCTGCGCTCCCCTGGCCCAAGGCGGACGGTGACGGCGCTGGCCGCCGGCGTCCCGCGCGCGCCGCCGGCGCGTACGTCGTGCTCGTCGGCGGCGACCCGGTCCTGTACGTCGAGCGCGGAGGCAAGGGGCTGTCGACGCTCGTGGCGGCGGGCGACGGGCGGCTGCGGCCGGCGCTCGCCGCGCTCGCCGATCATGTCCGCGCCGGCCGGATCAAGCGGCTCGGCCTGGAGAAGGTCGACGGCGAGCCGGCGATGAGCTCGCCGCTCGCCCCCGCGCTCACCGCGCTCGGCTTCCAGGAGGGCCCGCGCCGCCTCACCCTCAGCGCCTGACCGAGAGCGCCGGATCCTTCGCGCGGGTCCTCTCCACCCGCGAGGCCCGGCGCGTCGTCGCCGGAGGGCTCGTCGGCCGCTTCCGCGAGGGCGGAGCCGGCCTCGCGCTGATCCTCGCCGTGCGCTCCACCCACGGCTCGTTCGCGGCCGCGGGCGCGGCGTCCGCCGCCTATCTGGCCGCCGCCGCGGCGGCACGGCCGCTGCACGGCCGCTGGGTCGACCGGGCCGGCACGCGGGTGCCGTTGCTCGCGGGGTCGGCGATGAACGCGCTGTCGCTCGTGCTCGTCGGGGTGGCGGCCTGGCGCGGCGCCCCCGTGTGGGTGCTCGTCGCGCTGAGCGCGCTCGCGGGCGTGACGCTGCCCGCGCTGTCGGCGGCGATGCGCGCGCTGTGGCCGCGGCTCGCGCCCGACGCCGGCGAGCACGCCTACGCGCTGGACACGCTCAGCTACGAGCTCTCGCTGATCGCCGCGCCCGCGCTCGTCGGCGGGCTCGCGGTCGCCGCGTCGGCCCCGCTGGCGCTGATCGCGATCTCGGCGCTCGGGTTCGCGGGCACCGCCGTGGTGGCGACCGCGCCCGTCGCCGCCGCGCTGGACCGGGAGCCGGGCGAGGACGGCCGGGCCCCGCGGGGGCTGACCGCGGCGGTCCGCCCGCTGATCGCGATGAGCTTCTGCATCGGCGCGGCCGAAGGATCGATGACCGTGCTCGCGCCGGGCGTCGCCGCCGCGCACCACGACCATGCGCTGAGCGGCCTGCTGCTCTCGGTCCTGTCCGCCGGCAGCCTCGTCGGCGCGCTCGCCTACGGCTCGGTGAGCCACGTCGGGACGCTGCCACGGCGGCTGATCGCGGGCACCGGCGGCCTCACCGTCGCCTGCCTGCTGCTCGCGGGCTTCGGCACGACTCTCGCCGGGTTCGCCGTCACCGCCGCACTCGTCGGGCTCGTGCTCTCGCCGACGCTGACCGCCGGGTTCGTCGCGGTCCGCCACGCCGCCGCGGCGGGCGCGCTCACCGAGGCGTTCACCTGGGCGAGCCTCGCCGCGGCGAGCGGCGCCGCGATCTGCCAGGGGCTCGCCGGCGTGCTCGTCGCCGGCGACGGCGCGCGCACCGCGCTGTGGCTCGCGCCGGTCGCGGCCGGCGCCGGCCTCGTCGCGGCGATCCGCGGCCGCACCCGGATCTGACCTTCGATCACGACGGACATGCCGAATCGGCGCATCCGGCTGTGCCAAGCTTGACCGCATGGACGTTCCGATCCGCCCCCAGGCGCGGCCACGCTGATGGACGGCGAGCCGGACGCCCGGCCGGTGACGATCCCCGAGCTCGAGCGGTGGGTGGCGTTCGGCGCGCGCTGGAGGCCGGTGGCGACCGGAGGCGGGCGGGTGACGGTCGAGCTGTGCCAGTGCACCGGCGAGCCGTCGAGCGGCGCAGCGCGGTCGATCCCGACGTGATCGCCTACGTGCGAGCGCACGCCGGCGAGAGCGGCTGACCGCGACCCGTACCACGCCGCGGTGTTCTTCAAGCGCTGCGCGCGTCGAACCCCTCGTACCGCAGGCCAGGCGACACCGGTCAACCGGCTGCGAGCACTCCAAGCGCTGCGCTGAGGCCGGCGATGATCGCCCCGCCCACGGTGACCGATACGAATGAGCGGAGGAAGCTGGTGCCGAAGAACCTGTGGCGAAGCCAGCCCAGCAGCAGGGGCCGTCGGCGACGATCACGATCGCGGCCGCGACCGCGGTTTGATAGTTCGCGATCAGGAATGGCAGCGTGTGAAAGACACCGCCGAGGAACGTCCCGCCGCCGGTGATCGCGCCGCGCAGCACGGGGCTGCCGCGGCCGTAAGCCCGCCGGTGTCAGACAGGCCTTCGGAGAACGCCATGCTGACGCGGCGCCGAGCGCGGTCGCGATCCCGGTGTAGAAAGCGGTGAGCGGCCGATGTGTCGCCAGGGCGACCGCGAAGATGGGCGCGAGGGTCGACAACGCGCCGTCCATGAGGCCGCTGAGGCCGGGCTGGACGCGCTGGAGGAGAAACGACTCGCGCTCGAGACGTGGTCTGCCGCGCAACCTCGGGTGCTTCGTATGGGCATTGACTGCGGTCATTGCGTGCCAAGCTTTCGTTGGCTGGTCGGAGTAGGGGTGCGGCAAGCAGCCCGTCCGGCAGCGGGTGATCTCGAGACCCGTGTTCGGTCGCTGTGTCCTCATGAGCTGTGTCTGGTACATCGTTGGCCCTCTCCAGAGCGAGCTGGGTCGCGGTTGTGAGGAGTGGTGCTTGCCGCGGCGGCCCCCGCGGCGGCCCACTAGGGCGGGCGCGGCGGCGAGAATCCCGAACGCGAGCACCCCGGCGAACGCCAGCAGGCTGACGCGCATCGACGCGAGCTGGGTCAGCGCGCCGAGGCCGATCACCGGTCCGGCGAGACCGAGGTAGGCGGCGAGGAACAAGCCGGCGAGCGCCTCGGCGCGATGCTCCTCGGAGGAGATCTCGGCGACCGTGGCAACCGCGCCCTTGAACATCAGACGCCGCCGGCGCCGACGACCAGGTCACCGGCCACGAACACACCGATGCTCGGGGGGTGGGGAGCCAAACGGCAAGGGTCAGGAGCGACAGGCCCGTGAGCAGCGTCGGGATCGCGGCGGCCGAGCTTGTGGCGTGGGCCGCGAGGCAGTCAGCCCCTGGGCGAGTACCGCGCTTGCGAACACCGCGAACGACACGGCCCCGGCGAGCGCGTGCGACGGCTCATGCAGCGGTCCCGCCACGAAGTCGCCGTCAACGAGGCCAGCAAGCCGAAGACCCAAACGTGATTGCGGCGCCCAGCGCGGCGGCGAGAAGACGACCTCGTGACCGGACGGAACCGATATCCGCTCGGCGGTAGTGGCGATGCTGCGGTGACGGTTGCGAATGCGTCTCAGGCGCGACGAGAAGCGCCACCCACACCGCCAGGAGCGCCACCGTGAAGACCACGATATGCACTCGCAGTGGCTGACCTGACCACTGCGCGAGCACCCCGGAGATCAGCGCGCCCAGGCCGAGACCGCCCAGATCGTGCTGGTCTCGCGACGATCTGGGCGTGCCGGCTGCCCGCGCCGCGCAGGTCGGACAGCCATGCCGTGGTGGCGGTCACCGCGCCGACGCCCACACCGCTCAACACTCTGGCAAGCAGCAGCCCCTGGAGGAGCAATACGTAATGAAGTCAGGCACACGCATAACAAC
>CAVPBY010000018.1:0-57572 GCA_963702225.1 uncultured Solirubrobacteraceae bacterium
TTGAAGTCAGCTTTTCTGCTGGCGAAGTAGCTGCCGTCGATGACGGTGGCGAGCTCGTCGGCGGAGGTTGAGACGAACGATGGCCCCTTCATCCGCAACTTCGGAACTCCCCTGACTGCTTCACTTCCGGCGAGGACCGCAACCTCGCCAAGCCGATCCTCGGCCAGGAGCCCTTCGAGGAGGACGACGTGGCCAAGGACGTTCGTCGCGAACACGGTGGTGACCCCGTCAGCGGTCAAGTCCATCGTCTTGCGGGCCAATGACGCCGGCGTTCATGACCAGCGCATCGAGGGATCGTCGATGGCCGACAGGCCGGCGCGGACCGAACCCAGATCGGCAACGTCCATGACAACGATGTCGAAGATGCCCCGGCCGGTCTCCGCTTCAAGCTCGGCCTTTGCCGCTGTCGCCCGATCCCGGTTCGGCATGCAAGGTAGATCCGCGCGACTCGGGACGTGATGCCAATTGCCGGGCCACCTCCTTGCCGATCCCGGCGTTGGCGCCCGTGATCAGCACCGTCTTCCCTGGGGATGCGCTCATAGGGTTTCCCTCTCATCGTTTTTGTAGATCCAGCCAGGGTGGGCTGAATGGCGCGGTCGGACCGCCGGGCAGATACGACGGCGAGGCCCTGCTCGGCCTGGCCCAGCACAGCGGCTTCTTGCTTTCCCGGCGGTAGCGGCCCGAGGTTGGCTGCCGAACTGGATCTGCGACAATCCACTATGTCAGACCTATACTGGCATGTCAAAGCCAGTTCGATCGGTATACTCTTCCCGATGTCCTCAAGGAGTTCTGGTCGGCCGCGGTTGACGCGCAAGGGCGCCGGAGACGCGCGCGCGGATCGTCGACGCCGCGGCAGAGCTGATCTTCCAGCAGGGCGTTGCCGGCACGACGATCGAGGAAGTGCGCGACGGCGCGCAGGTGAGCAGCTCGCAGCTCTACCACTACTTCGAGGACAAGCTGTGCTGGTTCGTGCCGTCATCGAGCGCCAGGCCGACATGGCGATCGTTGTGGTCGATCACGCGAGCAATACAATGTAACTGAAGCGAGGGGTCACAGAAACATTGGTGTAGCTCTTTGGCCACGTGCGAGAGGTGCCCTCATGTAGTGGTGAGCGCGGCCCCGCCGAGCCCGCCGTCGAGTGTCATTGCCTCGTAGAAACGGGTCGACTGCCGCGCCGGGGAGGCGTACAGCTCGGTCTCAGTCTTCCGCCTTGAGGAGTGTCATGCGGCCTGTGCCGCCGTCATGCGTGCCATGTCAGGTCATCTTCGTTTGTCATGACCGGCGAGCCGCTCGACACCGCGCAGCAGCCCCGAGTGGTCCAGATCGCCGTCGCCGCAGCGCGCGCGGCGGAAACCATCAGCTGGGCGACGGATCGCCCCGATCGGAAGCGCTACCCCCGCCTCGCGCGCGGCCGAGGTGACGGATCCCCATGTCCTTGTGTTGTGCAGGTCGATGCGGAAGGCCCGGGTCGAAAACGAGCGGGTGAGCATGTTCTGGCGCTTCTGCTACAGAGCACCTTGGAACCGGCCAGGCCACCGCCGAGGGACGTCGAGCGCCGCCGCGGTGTCGACTCCGTATGCCTCCAGGAATACGAGCGCCTCGGCGAGCACCTCGAGGGGGGGTTGGGCGCCGACGGATGAGCTGGTTTGCCGCCTTCACCGTCTGGCCCGGATCCACTCGGTCCGACGTGCACGATCGTCTTCCCGACCGCGTCGAAGATCGGCTTCGGCCGCCTCGAAGTCCTCGGCCGCGGCCGCCGACCATGATCGACAGGGCGGCGTTCCTGGCGCCCGCCTCGCCGCCGGAGACCGGTGCGTCGAGCAGGCGCAGCCCGCGCTGTTTGGCCTCGGCGGCAAGCTCGGCGGTGGCGCGGGGGCCGGATGCTCGAGAAGTCGATGAGCGAGCGTTCCGGAGGCGGCGCTCTCGAACACGCCACCGGGCCGGCGAGTACCTCCTGGACGTCGGGCGAGTCAGGGACCATGACCGCGACGACATCGGCGCCGTCGACCGCGTCGGCGATGTCCGACGCCTTGCGCAACCCGGCGGCGACGAGCGGCTCGCTGCGGTCCCGGCGCTTGTTGTTGTAGCCGCTGACCTGATGGCCGGCCTGCTGCAGGTGCACGGCCATCGGGCTTCCCATGATCCCCAGGCCGATGAAGGCGACGTTGCTCATGTGCTCGCTTTCCTTGTGTCGGCGGTGCTCATCGGCTGACCACGCGCCGCGCGCGGCCCGTCGCTCCGCGGCAGCCAGCGGGGCTGTCAGGTCGGTGGTCGGCGCGTATTCCAGGCCGACCCAGCCGGTGTAGCCGCGACCGGCCAGGTCGGCGAGGTGGCGGTCGATCGCAGCTCGCCGCTGCCGGGCTCGGCGCGACCGGGGCAGTCGGCGATCTGCACGTGACTGGTGACGTCGGCGTGGGCGGCGATGGCCGCGGTGACGTCGTCGCCGTTGTTGGCGAGATGGAACAGGTCGCACAGCAAGCCGATGTTCGAATGCCCGGCCGCCCGCACGTCCGTGACCACGGCGACCGCGTCGTCGGCGGTGCGCCAGCGGGTAGGCTTGGGTCCGCTCACCGGCTCGACGAGCACGGTGGCCTCGATGCGAGACGCCGCCTCGGCGGCCACCGCGAGGCTCTCCCGGGCGAGCTCGTCCTGGCGTTCAGGGATGACGCCGTCGACCCGGTTGCCATAGAGCGCGTTGAACGCCGACACGTGCAGCTGCTCGCCGATCGAGACCGCGACCGGGAGGTTGTCGCGGAACTGCTCGGCGCGATCGGGGATCGACAGCACTCCGGCGTCCGGTCCGGTGAGCTCGCCGGCGAAGAAGTTCAGGCCGACCAGCTGCACGCCGGCGTCGCGGATCGCGCGCACGAACGCGTCGACCTCGGCGTCGCCCGGCACGGCTCCTGTGGCCACGGCCACCAGAACTCGATCGCGTCGAAGCCGCCCGCCGGCTTCGACGCGATCGAGTTCTGGTGGCCGTGGCCGCAGCAGCCGATGCCCGGCGACGGCGAGGTCGACGCGTTCGTGCGCGCGATCCGCGATGCCGGCGTGCAGCTGGTCGGGCTCAACTTCTTCGCCGGCGACCTCGCCGGACCGGATGCCGGGGTGCTGTCGATTCCCGACCGCGCGGCGCAGTTCCGCGACAATCTCGACGTCGCGGTCTCGATCGGCGAGCAGCTGCGGGTGTCGGCGTTCAACGCGCTCTACGGCAACCGGGTCGACGGCGTCATCCCGGAGCGCCAGGACGAGCTCGGCCGCGCGAGCCTGGCGATGGCCGCCGAGGCCGCGTCCCGGATCGGCGCCACCGTGCTCGTCGAGCCGGTGAGCGGGCCCAAGCCCTACCCGCTGCGCACCGCCGATGACGCGGTCGCCGTCGTCGCCGACGTGCGGGCCGCCGGGCACTCGAACATCGGCCTGCTGTGCGACCTGTTCCATCTCGCCAACAACGGCGACGACGTCAGCGCGGCGATCGCCGCGCACGCCGACGTCACCAGTCACGTGCAGGTCGCCGACTGCCCCGGTCGCGGCGAGCCCGGCAGCGGCGAGCTGGCGATCGACCGCCACCTCGGCGACCTCGCCGGCCGCGGCTACTCCGGCTGGGTCGGCCTGGAGTACGCGCCCACCAGCGACACCGAGACGAGCCTCGATTGGCTGCCTCGCGCGCGACGGGCGGCGCGCCGCGGCGTGGCCGGCCGATGAGCACCACGACACAAGGAAAGCGAGATCGAGCATGAGCAACGTCGCCTTCATCGGCCTGGGGATCATGGGAAGCCCGATGGCCGTGCACCTGCAACAGGACGGCCATCAGGTGAGCGGCTACAACAAGCGCCGCGACCGCTCAGGGCCGCTGGTCGCCGCCGGCGGGCGCAAGGCGTCTGACATCGCCGACGCGGTCGGCGGCGCCGACGTCGTCGCGATCATGGTCCCCGACTCACCCGACGTGCGGGAGGTGCTCGCCGGCCCCGGGGGCGTGTTCGAGCACGCCGCCTCCGGGACGCTCGTGATCGACTTCTCGTCCATCCGCCCCGACGTCACCGCCGAGCTCGCGCAAGAGGCGTCCGAGCGCGGCCTGCGCCTGCTCGACGCCCCCGTCTCCGGCGGCGAGGCGGGCGCCAGGAACGCGGCCCTGTCGATCATGGTCGGCGGGGCGGCCGAGGACTTCCAGGCGGCCAAGGAGATCTTCGACGCGGTCGGCAAGACGATCGTGCACGTCGGTCGGAGCGGCGCGGGCCAGACGGTGAAGGCGGCCAACCAGCTGATCGTCGGCGCGAACATCGAGGTGCTCGCCGAGGCGCTCGTGTTCCTGGAGGCCTACGGCGTCGACACCGCCGCCGCGCTCGACGTCCTCGGCGGCGGCCTCGCGGGCTCCAAGGTGCTGGAGCAGAAGCGCGAGAACATGCTCGGCCGCTCGTTCGAACCGGGGTTCCGGATCGACCTGCACCACAAGGACATGGGGATCGTCACGACGGCGGCGCGCGAGGCCGGCGTGGCGCTCCCGATCGGGGCGGTCGTCGCCCAGCTGATGGTCTCCGCACGCGCGTGCGGCGACGGCGATCTGGACCACTCGGGGCTGCTGCGCGGCGTCGAGCGGCTCGCCGGACAAGACGAACGAAAGAGATGACCTGACATGGCACGCATGACGGCGGCGCAGGCCGCAGTGAACATCCTCAAGGCGCGAGGGCGCGACCCAGCTGTTCGGCGTGCCCGGCGCGGCGATCAACCCGTTCTACAACGCGATGGCGCGCGACGGCGGGCATCCGGCACACGCTCGCCCGCCACGTCGAGGGCGCCTCGCACATGGCCGAGGGCTACACCCGGGCAGCGCCGGCAACATCGGCGTCTGCATCGGCACCTCGGGCCCGGCCGGCACCGACATGATCACCGGGCTCTACTCGGCGAGCGCGGACTCGATCCCGATCCTGTGCATCACCGGGCCAGGCGCCGGTCGCCAAGCTGCACAAGGAGGACTTCCAGGCGGTCGACATCGCCTCCATCGCCAAGCCGCTGACCAAGCTAGCGGTGACGGTGATGGAGCCCGCGCAGGTTCCCGGGGCCTTCCAGCAGGCGTTTCACCTGATGCGCTCGGGACGCCCGGGACCGGTGCTGATCGACCTGCCGATCGACGTGCAGCTGGCCGAGATCGAGTTCGACCCGGAGACCTACCAGCCGCTGCCGGTCTACAAGCCGGGGCGAGCCGGGCGCAGATCGAGCGGCGCTCGACATGCTGGCCGCGGCACAGCGGCCGCTGATCGTCGCCGGGGGCGGGATCGTCAACGCGGACGCGGCCGAGCTGCTGGTCGAGTTCGCCGAGCTGACCAGCACACCGGTGATGCCGACGCTGATGGGCTGGGGCACGATCGCGGACGACCACCCGCTGAGCGCCGGCATGGTCGGGGTGCAGACCTCGCACCGCTACGGCAACGCCACGATGCTCGCCGCCGACTTCGTGCTCGGCATCGGCAACCGCTGGGCCAACCGCCACACCGGCGAGCTGGCCACGTTACACCGCGGGCCGCAAGTTCGTGCACGTCGACATCGAGCCGACGCAGATCGGGCGGGTGTTCGCACCCGACTTCGGGATCGTCTCCGACGCAGGCGCGGCGCTCGAGCTGTTCGTCGAGGTGGCCAGGGAGCCGCGGCCGCAAGCTGCCCGATCGCTCGCGCGTGGGTCGGCTCAGTGCCAGGACCGCAAGCGCACGATGCTGCGCAAGACGCACTTCGACAACGTGCCGATCAAGCCGCAGCGCGTCTACGAGGAGATGAAAAGGCCTTCGGCGCGGACGACCCGCTACGTCTCCACGATCGGCCTGTCCCAGATCGCCGGCGCGCAGATGCTGCACGTGTACAGGCCGCGGCACTGGATAAACTGCGGGCAGGCCGGCCCGCTCGGCTGGACGGTGCCCGGCCGCGCTCGGGGTGCGCGACCGCCGACCCGGACGCGACCGTCGTGGCGCTCTCCGGCGACTACGACTTCCAGTTCATGATCGAGGAGCTCGCCGTCGGCGCGCAGTTCCGGATCCCCTACATCCACGTGCGTGGTGAACAACGCCTACCTCGGGCTGATCCGTCAGTCCCAGCGCGGGTTCGACATGGACTACTGCGTGCAGCTGGCATTCGAGAACATCAACTCTCCCGAACTGGGCGGCTACGGGGTCGACCACGTCAAGGTCGCCGAGGGGCTGGGCTGCAAGGCGATGCGGGTGTTCGAGCCCGACGACATCCTGCCCGCGCTTCAGCAGGCCAGGGAGCTGATCGCGGAGTTCCGGGTGCCGGTGATCGTCGAGGCGATCCTCGAGCGGGTGACGAACATCGCGATGGGGACCGAGCTGGACAACGTCACCGAGTTCGAGGAGCTGGCGATGAGCGGAGCCGACGCCCCCACGGCGGCGTATGCGAACCTCGACTGATGGCGTCGGTCCTGCTCGCTCCCGACAAGTTCAAGGGAACGCTCACCGGCGCCGAGGTCGCCGCGTCGCTCGCCGAGGGCATCCGCAGCCGGCGGCCTGAGACCGAGGTGGTCTCGGTGCCGGTGGCCGATGGCGGCGACGGGTCGCTCGCCGCGTTCGAGGCGGCCGGCTTCGAGCGGGTGGGGCTGGTCGCGACCGACGCGGCCGGGCGCGCCGCGCCGACCTGGTACGTGCGCCGCGGCGAGGATGCGGCGATCGAGCTCGCCGAGGTGGCCGGGCTGGCGGGGATGACGACCCGGCCCACCCCGCCGGCCCCGCTCACCGCGACGAGCCACGGGCTCGGTGAGGTGATCGCGCACGCGCTCGACGCGGGCGCTACGCGGTTGCTGGTCGGGATCGGGGGCAGCGCATCGACCGACGGCGGCCTCGGGCTCGTCCAGGCGCTCGGCGCCCGGGTGCGCAACGCGTCAGGAGCGGAGGCGGGACCGGGCGGAGCGGGGGCCGAGACGGCCGTGGCGATCGATCTCTCCGAATTGCATCCGCGGCTGGCGGCGGCGCAGATCGACGTCGCCTGCGACGTCGACAACCCGCTGACCGGGCCGCAGGGCGCGGCCGCCGTGTACGGGCCGCAGAAGGGCGCGGACCCCGACCAGGTGCGGCGGCTGGACGCGGCGCTCGCCCATTGGGCCGACGTCGTCGCCGGGGCGACCGGCCACGACCACCGCGCCGACCCGGGCGCGGGCGCGGCCGGCGGGGTCGGGTTCGCCGCCGTCGCCGTGCTGGGCGCCCGACTGCGTCCCGGCGCCCAGCTGATCCTCGACCACCTCGGGTTCGCCGCCGCGCTCGCGCGCGCGGACCTCGTCGTCACCGGCGAGGGATCGCTCGACGAGCAGACGCTGCGCGGCAAGGCGCCGGCGGTGGTCGCGGCCGCCGGCCGGGCGGCGGGGGTGCCGGTGATCGCGGTCGCCGGTCGCTGCCTGCTCGACGCCGCGCGGCTGCGAGCGGCCGGCTTCGACACCGTCTACACGCTGCTCGCCGAGGCGGCGAGCCCGCAGGAGGCGCTGACCGACGGGGCCGCGCTGTTGGAGCGGATCGGTGCGCGCGTTGGAGATCGGCTGCCGGATGACTGAACCCGTCTTCGACCGCGTGTTCGTCGCGGCGCGGGCGATCGTCGATGGCGCCGAACGGCCCTGCGCCATCGGGGTGCGGGACGGGCGGATCGCGGCGGTGCTCGAGCCCGGGCAACTCGGATCGGTCGTCCGCCGCTCAACGGTCCATGTAGGCGATGGCGAGGTGTTGCTGCCCGGCCTCGTCGACACGCACGTCCACATCAACGAGCCCGGCCGCACCGAGTGGGAGGGCTTTGACACCGGCACGCGGTCCGCGGCGGCCGGCGGCGTCACCACCGTGATCGACATGCCGCTCAACAGCATCCCGCCGACGACCTCGGCCGAGGCGCTGGCGCGCAAACGCGAGGCGGCGGCCCCCCAGGCGCACGTCGACGTCGGGTTCTGGGGCGGCGCCGTCCCGGGGTCGGTGGGTGACATGGAGGGGCTGCACGCGGCCGGGGTTTTCGGCTTCAAGTGCTTCCTGGTCGACTCCGGCGTGCCGGAGTTCCCCCCGCTTGACCCGGCCGGCCTGGCAGCCGCGATCGCCGAGACATCCCGGCTGGGCGCGATGCTGATCGTGCACGCCGAGGACGCCGAGCTGATCGCGGCGGCGCCCGCACCCGGCGGGCCGTCGTATGACACCTACCTCCGTTCGCGTCCGGCGGCCGCGGAGGACCGTGCGATCGCCAGAGTGCTCGACACGGCCCGTGAGACCGGCGGACGGGTCCACGTGTTGCACCTGTCGAGCGGCAGCTCGCTTGCACAGCTGCAGGCCGCGCGCGCCGAGGGGATCGACGTGACCGTCGAGACCTGCCCACACTACCTCGCGTTCGCCGCCGAGGCGATCGAGGACGGCGCCACGCAGCTGAAGTGCGCGCCGCCGATCCGCGACGCCCACAATCGCGACCTGCTGTGGGATGCGCTCGCCGGCGGCGAGATCGACATGATCGTCTCCGACCATTCGCCGTGCACCGCCGACCTCAAGCGCCGGGACATCGGCGACTTCGCCGCGGCCTGGGGCGGGATCGCGTCGCTGGAGCTCGGCCTCCCGGTGGTGTGGACGGCGGCCCGCGCGCGGGGGCTCGGCCTCGCCGAGGTGACGCGCTGGATGGCGAGCGCTCCCGCCGACCGGGTGGGGCTGACCCACAAGGGGCGGATCGAGGTCGGCGCCGACGCCGACCTCGTCGCGTTCGACCCGGACGCGGAGTTCGTCGTCGACCCCACGCACCTGCACCAGCGCAACCCGGTGTCCGCCTACGCTGGTCACCGGCTGGCCGGCGTCGTCCGCGAGACGTGGTTGCGAGGTGAGCGGATCGACCTGTCGGGCGCCGCCGGTCACGGCAGACTGATCGAGAGAGGACGGCGAGAGTGACGAGCTACCACGTGCCGCGCGGCGGGCTGCCGGGACAGACCGAGCTGGCCAGCGACCGTACCCGGTTCACCACCTCCTACGCGGTCATCGGCAGACGCACGATGCGCGACATCGTGACCAGCCGGCTGCCGTTCTGGGAGGACACCCGGCTGTGGGTGCTGGCCCGGCCGCTGTCGGGGTTCGCCGAGACGTTCTCGCAGTACGTCGTCGAGGTCGGACCGGGCGGTGGGTCCGACCGGCCGGACGCCGACCCGGACGCCGAGGCGGTGCTGTTCGTCGTCGACGGCGCCGTCGAGGTGACGATCGAGGGCGCCGCCCACCGACTGGCGCCCGGCGGGTACGCGTACCTGCCGCCGGGCAGCTCCTGGACGCTGCGCAACCGCAGCGGCCGGCTCGTCACCTTCCACTGGATCCGCAAGGCCTACCGGCGCGTCGAGGGGGTCGACGCTCCGGATCCGGTGATCGCCGACGAGCGGGAGATCGATCCGGTGGCGATGCCCGACACCGGCGGTGCGTGGGCGACGACGATGTTCGTCGACCCGGCCGACCTGCGCCACGACATGCACGTCAACATCGTCACCCTGCAGCCCGGGGCGTCGATCCCGTTCGCCGAGACGCACGTGATGGAGCACGGCCTGTACGTGCTGCAGGGCAAGGCGGTGTACCTGCTCAACCAGGACTGGGTCGAGGTCGAGGCCGGCGACTTCATATGGCTGCGCGCGTTCTGCCCGCAGGCATGCACCGCGGCCGGCCCCGAGCCGTTCCGCTACCTGCTCTACAAGGACGTCAACCGCCATGCGCCGCTTCCCCGCATGACCGTCTGAGGTCCCGGCGGCGACGGCGGGCCTCAGGATCGCTGCTCGAGCCGGGACCGGGGAGAGCGGCTCGGTCGGTCCGCCATGTGGGCGCGGGTGATGGGGTTGATCAGCGCACTGCGCTGACGTCGACCAGCGGGCCGAGACGCCGAGAGCGTCGCTCCGTCTGCGACGATCGCGGCCGGCGGCGCCCGTCGGCGTCGGCGGCGGGGGTACGGTGGCTGGATGGAGCTCGGCGGACGCAGCGCGCTCGTGACCGGTGGCGGCGGCGGGCTGGGCGCCGTGATCGTGCGCGCGCTCGCCGCCCGGGGAATGAATGTGGTCGTCGCCGATGGGGACCGCGACGCCGCGCACGGTGTCGCCGCAGAGGTCGGCGGCCGACCGGTGGTGGCGGATCTCAGCGTCCCGGATGACGCCGGCCGGGTGCTGCGGGCGGTTGGCCCGGAACTGGACGTCCTGGTCAACGTCGCCGGCGGGTGGGGTCGCGCCGGCCGATCCTTCCCGGAGGCGCCGGCGGCCGAATGGGAGGCGGTCCTGACGCTCAACCTGCTCACGCCGATGCGCCTGCTCGGCGAGCTTCGCCCGGCGCTCACGACCTCGCCGCTCGGGGCCGCGGTGTGCATCGCGTCGAGTGCGGCGCTGTCGGCAGGCGCGTACGGCTCTCCGGAGTACGCAGTCGCCAAGGCTGGGCTGGTGAGGCTCACGAGCGCGGTCGCCGACTGGCCGCAGCGCTATGGCGTTCGCGTCTCGTGCGTCGTCCCGGACTGGATCGGCCTGCCCCGCGCGATCGCGGAGGTCGAGGCGATGCCCGAGGCGCAGAGACCCGCGTTGATCGCCCCCGAATCGATCGCCGCAGAGGTGCTCGGGCTGATCGAGGACCCCTTGTCCGGCGGTCGGGCCCTGGTGATGCAGGAGGCGGAGCCGACCCGGTCGTTCAGCGCACCGGGGCTCCGCCTCACCTGACGTCCGGGAGCTTCGCTCGACGGGGTCACGTCGCGGGACTTGGAGCGGATCGGTGTCGTATGCGAGCACGGATGCGCTCCAAGTGGCCGCCGGGCTGCCGATCGCAAATGGCGGCGCCGCGCGCCCGACCGGGATTCCGCAAGACAGAAACAGTTTTCCGTTTTCCTTGTGCCGAGCGATCACGCCCTGTACAATCGGGGTCGGCTCGGAGAGTGCTCCGGCACGGAAACCACCCGCCCGAGGGCGGCCGTCGAGCTGGAACGAGGACAGGACGGGACGATGGCTGTTGCTGCCGAGGCCGAGGTGACCATCAACGGGCTCAGCACGCCGCTGGGCGATGTCCCGGTGTGGACGACGGCGCTGGACTTCCTGCGCGACCGGGGTCTCACCGGGTGTAAGGAGGGCTGCGCCGAGGGCGAGTGCGGCGCCTGCTCGGTCCTGATCGCCCGGCCGGGCGTGACCACGCCGACCGAGTGGGTGGCGATCAACGCGTGCCTGGTGCCGATCGCGGCGCTCGACGGCCAGGAGGTGATCACCGCCGAGGGGCTCGCCGACGGGGACACGCTGCACCCGGTGCAGCACGAGATGGCGGTGCGCGGCGGCTCGCAGTGCGGATACTGCACCCCGGGCTTCGTGTGCAGCATGGCGGGCGAGTACTACCGGCCCGACCGCACGCCGCCCGGCGACGGCGGCGACGCCGAGCACGGGCCCAACGGCTTCGACCTGCACGCGCTGAGCGGCAACCTGTGCCGCTGCACCGGGTACCGCCCGATCCGGGACGCCGCCTACGCGCTCGGCGCGCCCGCGGGCTCGGACGCGCTCGCCGCCCGCTCGGCGCGGCCCGCGCCCCGCCAGGTGGCCACCCGCCTGCGCCGTGACGGCCTCTCCTTCATCCGGCCCGCGACGCTCGCCGAGGCGCTGGAGGTCCTGCGCGAGCAGCCGGAGATCGCCGTCGATCGCCGGATGCACCGACCACGGGGTCGAGGTCAACCTGCGCGGCACCCGGCCCGAGGCGGTGCTCGCGATCGAGCGCCTGCCGGAGCTGCGGGAGCTGACGATCGACGGGGAGCGGATCGAGATCGGCGCCGCGCTGTCGCTGACCGAGATCGAGCGCCGGCTCGAGGGTCGAGTGGGGCTGCTCGACGAGCTGTTCGAGCAGTTCGCCTCGCGGTTGATCCGCAACGGCGCGACGCTCGGCGGCAACCTCGGCACCGGCTCGCCGATCGGCGACAGCCCGCCGGTGCTGCTCGCGCTGGACGCGCAGGCTCGTGCTCGCGAGCGTCGACGGCGAGCGCGAGGTCGAGATGGCCGACTACTTCACCGGCTACCGGACGAGCGTGCGAGGCCCACGAGCTGATCCGCGCCGTCCGGATCCCATTGCCGCTCGCCCGGCTGACCGCCTTCCACAAGATCGCCAAGCGCCGGTTCGACGACATCTCGAGCGTCGCGGTCGCGGTCGCGATCGACCACGACGACGCGGGAGTCGTCCGGCGGCGCCCGGATCGGCCTCGGCGGCGTGGCCGCCACCCCGTGCGCGCCGCCGCCACCGAGGCGGCGCTCACCGGCCGGCCGTGGTCGCGCCAGACGGTGGCCGCGGCCGCGGAGATGCTCGGCGCGGAGGGCACGCCGATGGACGACCATCGCGCGAGCACCCGGTACCGCGCCGCGATGCTGCGCACCAGCCTGCTCAAGCTGCACGCGGACAACCCGAGCAGCTCTCGCGCGTCCAAGGACGGGAGCTCCGGTCTCGATGAGGAGACGGCCATGAGTGAGCTTGCCAGCGGCCGGAGAGACCCGGCGGTCGGGCTCGAGGTCCCGCACGAGAGCGCGGTCGCTGCACGTGACCGGCGCGGCGCTCTACACCGACGACCTCGTCCACCGGACCAAGGACGTGCTGCACGCCCACCCGGTGCAGACCTCGCACGCGCACGCGCGGGTCACCGCGCTGGACACCGCGCCGGCGCTCGCCGTGCCGGGCGTGGTGCGGGTGCTCACCGCGGCAGACGTGCCCGGGGTCAACGACGCCGGCGTCAAGCACGACGAGCCGCTGTTCCCGCGCCGAGATCATGTTCTACGGCCACGCGGTCTGCTGGGTGCTCGGCGAGACGCTCGAGGCGGCCCGGCTCGGCGCGGCGGCCGTCAAGGTCGAGACCGAGCCGCTGCCGTCCTACGTGACGGTCGCCGAGGCGATCGCCGCCGCCAGCTTCCAGGGGGCGCAGCCGCAGGTGGTCGCGCGGCGACGTCGACGCGGCGCTCGCCGCGGCCGACCGGGTGTTCAGCGGCGAGTTCGAGTTCTCCGGGCAGGAGCACTTCTACCTGGAGACGCACGCCGCGCTGGCCCACGTCGACGAGGCCGGGCAGGTGTTCATCCAGTCGAGCACGCAGCATCCCGTCCGAGACCCAGGAGATCGTCGCCCACGTGCTGGGCCGGCAGAGCTCGGAGGTCACCGTGCAGTGCCTGCGGATGGGCGGCGGCTTCGGCGGCAAGGAGATGCAGCCCCACGGCTTCGCCGCGATCGCGGCGCTCGGCGCGGTGCTCACCGGCCGGCCGGTGCGGGTGCGGCTGAACCGCACCCAGGACCTGACGATGTCGGGCAAGCGCCACGGGTTCCACGCCGACTGGCGCGCCGGCTTCGACCCCGACGGGCAGCCTGCTCGCGCTCGAGACGACGCTCACCGCCGACGGCGGATGGAGCCTGGACCTGTCCGAGCCGGTGCTCGCGCGGGCGCTGTGCCACGTCGACAACGCGTACTGGATCCCGAACGTGCGGTTCAACGGGCGGATCGCCAAGACCCACAAGACCTCGAACACCGCGTTCCGCGGGTTCGGCGGCCCGCAGGGGATGCTCGTCCTCGAGGACATCCTCGGCCGCTGTGCGCCGCTGCTCGGCATCGATCCGATGCGAGCTGCGCGCGCGCAACTTCTACCGCGCCGGCCAGAGCACCCCCTACGGGCAGCCGGTGCGCCATCCCGAGCGGATGCAGGCCGTCTGGGAGCAGACGATCGCCGGCGGCCGACGTGACCGAGCGCCGGCGGGAGGTGGAGCGCTTCAACGCCGACGCACGAGCACGTCAAGCGCGGCCTCGCGATGACGCCGGTGAAGTTCGGGATCTCGTTCAACCTGACCGCGTTCAACCAGGCCGGCGCGCTGGTGCTCGTCTACAAGGACGGATCGGTGCTGATCAACCACGGCGGCACCGAGATGGGCCAGGGCCTGCACACCAAGATGCTGCAGGTCGCCGCGCACGACGCTCGGCGTCCCGCTGGCGCGGGTGCGCCTGGCGCCCGACGCGCACCGACAAGGTGCCCAACACCTCGGCGACCGCCGCCAGCTCCGGCGCGGACCTCAACGGCGGAGCGGTCAAGCACGCCTGCGAGCAGATCCGCGAGCGGCTGCTGACCGTCGCCGGCGGGATGCTCGGCGTCAGATCCGGACGACGTCCGGATCGTCGACGGCGACGGCGCGACCGCTGGCCGCCTGCGGGCGACGCGGGTCGCGCTGGGAGGAGCTGCGTGCGCACCGCCTACTTCCAGCGTGTCCAGCTGTCGGCCTCGGGGTTCTACCGCACCGAGGGCCTGCACTGGGACTCGACGCGCGATGCAGGGCAGCCCGTTCAAGTACTTCGCCTACGGGGCGGCCGCGACCGAGGTCGAGGTCGACGGCTTCACCGGCGCCTATCGCACGCTGCGCGTCGACATCGTCCACGACGTCGGCGACAGCCTCTCGCCACTGATCGACCTCGGCCAGATCGAGGGCGGGTTCGTGCAGGGCGCCGGATGGCTCACGCTCGAGGACCTGCGGTGGGACACGAGCGACGGTCCGGGCCGGGGCCGCCTGAACACGCAGGCGGCGAGCACGTACAAGCTGCCGAGCTTCTCCGAGATGCCCGGGACGTTCAACGTGACGCTGCTGCGCGACGCGACGGAGGCGGGGGCGGTGTACGGCTCCAAGGCGGTCGGCGAGCCGCCGCTGATGCTCGCGTTCTCGGTGCGCGAGGCGCTGCGTCAGGCCGCCGCCGCGTTCGGGCCGGCCGCGACGAGCGTCAGCCTGGCCAGCCCGGCCACCGCCCGAGGCGGTGTTCTGGGCGATCGAGCAGTCGCGCGAGGGCGGCGACGGCGACATGGTCGAGGGCTTCCCGGGGCGCGCGCTGCCCAGCGCGACTCCGACGCGCCGCTGCCGCACAAGTCCTCGGAGCGCGCGCAGCACGCGGTGGTGCATGTCTGATGGCGCGTGGCTGGACGCGGCCGTGCGCCTGCGCGCAGGCCCGCGAGCCCGCCGTTCTGGTCACCCTCGCCTCGGTCCGCGGCCACGCGCCCGCGCCGGGCCGGCGCGAAGATGGTGGTGAGCGCCACCGGCGCGTGGGGCTCGATCGGCGGTGGCAACGTCGAGGCGGTCGCGATCGAGCGGGCCCGCGCCCAGCTCGCCGACCCGACCGCCTCGCCGGAGCTGATGACGTGCGAGCTGTCGGAGCGGGCTCCGTCCGAGCACGGGGCGCAGTGCTGCGGCGGCAAGGTGACCGTCCTGCTGGAGCCGCTGCGGCCCGTCCCGGCGGTGGCGATCTTCGGCGTCGGGCACGTCGGGCTGGAGCTCGCGCGCATCCTCGCCCGGCACGACCTGGAGCTGCACCTGATCGACACCCGGCCCGAGATGCTCGCCGAGCCCCGGCTCGCCGTGCTCGCCGACGCGACGGCCACCGTCCACGTCCACCGGGTCGGGGTGCTGCCGGAGTCGGCGATCGGCGAGCTGCCCGGGGGCGCCCACGTGCTGATCATGACCCACGACCACGCCGAGGACGCGGCGCTGTGCGACGCCGCCCTGCGGCGCGCCGACCTCGGCTCGATCGGGCTGATCGGCTCGGCCGGCAAGTGGGCGCGCTTCCGGCGCCGGCTCGCCGAGGAGGGCGGCCACGACGCGGAGACGATCGCCCGGATCACGACGCCGATCGGGCTGTCGGACATCGCCGGCAAGGAGCCGGCCACGATCGCGGTGAGCGTCGCGGCGGACCTGCTGCGGACGTTCGAGCGCGAGAGCGACGGCGCGCGGCCATGACGATCTATCGAGCCCGGGTGCTCGACGTGCCCGACGACCCGTTCACCGGCGGGACCCTGCGCGCCGAACAGGACGGCGGGATCGTGGTCGGCGCCGACGGCGTGATCGCCGACCGCGGCCCGTTCGCGCAGGTGCGCGCCCGCCACCCGGCCGATGACGTGTGCGAGCTCGCCGGCGGGCTGCTGCTGCCGGGGTTCGTGGACGCGCACGTGCACTTCCCGCAGGCCCGCATCATCGGCGGCCTCGGCCTGCCGCTGCTCGAGTGGCTGGACCGCTGCGCGCTGCCCGAGGAGGCGCGGATGGAGAACCTCGACTATGCGCGGGAGGTCGCCGCCGAGTTCGTCTCCGGGCTGATCGACGGGGGCACGACGACCGCGCTCGTGTTCGGCGCCCACTTCGCGCCGGCCGTCGACGCACTGTTCGACGCCGCGTCGGACCGCGGGCTGCGGGTCACGAGCGGACTGGTGGTGAGCGACCGGCGACTGCGCCCGGAGCTGCACACCACCGCGCAGCGGGCCTACGACGAGGGGTTGGCGCTGGCCGGCCGCTGGCATGGGCGCGGGCTGGCCCGGTATGCGGTGATCCCGCGGTTCGCGCTGTCGTGCAGCGATGAGCTGCTCGCGTCGTGCGCGGCGCTGCACGCCGAGGTCCCGGGCAGCTGGCTGACGTCCCACGTGAACGAGAATCCGGCCGAGATCGCCGCCGTCGAGGGCCTCTTCGGGTGTAACTACGTCGAGAGCTACCGCCGTCACGACCTGATCGGGCCGCGCACGGTGCTCGCGCACAACGTTCACCCCACCGACTCCGAGCTGGACTGCCTGGCGACCGGCGGCGCCGCGGTCGCGCACTGCCCCACCAGCAACGCCTCGCTGGGCAGCGGGATGTTCCCGCTCGACCGCCACCTGTCGCACCGGGTCCGGGTGGCGCTCGGCACCGACGTCGGCGGCGGCACCGGCTACTCGATGTTCAAGGAGGGGCTGCAGGCCTACTTCATGCAGCAGCTCCGCGGTCCCCGGGGCGTCGCGCTCACCGCGACCCACCTGCTGCACCTGGCCACCGCGGCCGGGGCGGCCGCGCTGGGGCTCGACGGCCAGATCGGCGATCTCGGGATCGGCAAGCGGTTCGATGCGCTGTGGCTCAGTCCGTCGCCCGGCGGCCCGCTCGACGTCGGGCTGCGCCACGCCCCAGACCCCGAGCAGGCGCTCGCGCGGGCGTTCGCGCTCGGCGTGAGCGCCGACGTGGCGTCCGTCTGGGTCGATGGCGCGAGGGTGAAATCGGACGAACCGATTCGGAAGCCCGTTACCGTCATGCGGAATTCTGATATCGTTTAGCGGGCAATGGCATCCGACGGCTCCGTCGAGCCCCGCTCGAACGGGGGCGTCCAGTCGCTCAGCCGCGCGTTCCTGATCCTCGAGACGATGGCGGACGCCGGGGGCGAGATCGGCCTGTCACAGCTGGCCACTCAGGCACAGCTGCCGCCGGCGACGATCCACCGGCTGGTGAGGACGCTCGTGGGCCTCGGCTACGTGCGCCAGGAGCCGTCGCGCCAGTACTCGCTCGGGCCACGGCTGATGCGCCTGGTCGACACGAGCACCAAGCGGCTCGCGACCCTCGCCCACCCCCACATGACCGAGGTCGTCCAGACGCTCGGCGAGTCGGTCAACCTCGCGGTGCTCGACGGCGAGGAGATCGTCTACGTCGCGCAGGTGCAGCCCTCGCAGAACTTCATGCGGATGTTCACCGAGGTCGGGCGCCGAGTGAAGCCGCACGCGACCGCGGTCGGCAAGGCGATCCTCGCCACCAAGCCCCACGACGAGGTCGAGCGGCTGCTCGCGCACACCGGGATGCCGCGACGCACCGAGCACACGCTCACCACGCCCGAGATGCTGTTCGCCGACCTCGAGCGGGTGCGCGAGCGCGGCTACGCGCTCGACGACGGCGAGCAGGAGCTGGGCGTCCGCTGCGTGGCGCTCGCGGTGGCGGGCGCGCCCCGGCCGGTGGCGGTGTCGATGTCCGGTCCGCTGACCCGGATGTCCGACGACGCGATCGAGCGCGCCGCCCCGGTCCTGCGCCGGGCCGCGGAGAAGATCGGCGCCGAGCTCGCCGCCCCCGCGCCTCTGCGCGCGGCCCAGGTCGCGCCCGCCGGCTGATCGGCAGGCCGCTGCCGCGACGACGCGCCGGTCCGGGCACGCGGCGCCCGTGCGTCCGCGCGATCGCGCTTGACAACGGCGCGCGACCCCAATACGGTGTCTGCCCAGTGGAAATAGAAGTCCACTAGATGGAAACCGGCGGCCTCGGGGTGTGACTGCCCAACGGGTGTCGCGAAGGAGACGGAGAGGGGAGAACCATGTCGTTATCAGACACGACCCTGCAGCCGGACAGCGCCGAGCCGTCGACGGGGCCGCATCCCGTGGACCGGGTCCTTCCGGCGCACAAGCTGTTCATCTTCGGCCTGCAGCACCTGTGCATCATGTACGCGGGCGCGGTCGCGGTGCCGCTCATCGTCGGGCCCGCGATCGGCCTGTCCGCGCTGCAGATCGCCACCCTGGTGAGCGCCGACCTGCTCGTCTCGGGGATCGCCACGATCATCCAGTCGGCGGGCATCTCCAAGCTGTTCGGCGTGCGGCTGCCGGTCGTCGCCGGCGCGACGTTCACCGTGCTCAACCCGATGATCATCATCGCCACCCAGTACGGCGGAGTGAAGGGCCTGCCCTACGTGTACGGCGCGATGATGGTCTCCGGCGTGCTCGGCCTGATCCTGGCCAAGCCGTTCTCGATGATCGTCCGCTTCTTCCCGCCGCTGGTCGCCGGAACGGTCATCTGCATCATCGGCCTGTCGCTCGGCGGGGCGGACATCTCGCTGATCGCGCCCAAGGTCGTCGGCGGGGCGAACGTCGCCGCCGTCCGGGACGTCGTCATCGCCGGCGTCGTGATCCTGTCGATCATCGTGATCAGCCGCATGTTCCGCGGCTTCATCTCACAGATCGCGGTGCTGCTCAGCATCGTCATCGGCACGATCTTCGCCGCGATCCTCGGCCAGGCCCACTTCGGCAACCTCGGCGGCGTCGGCTGGTTCGGCGCGCCCCACATCTTCCGCTTCGGCGATCCGAAGTACGCGGCCGCGCCGATCATCACGATGTGCATCGTCATGCTCGTCACCTTCACCGAGTCGACCGCGGACATGCTCGCGGTGGGCGAGATGGTCGACCGGGACCTCAAGCCCAACGACATCGCCCGCGGCCTGGCGACCGACGCGCTGTCGGCGTTCATCGCGTCGTTCACCAACTCGTTCCCCGACACGGCGTTCGCGGAGAACGTCGGCCTGGTCGGCCTCACCGGGATCCGCAGCCGCTGGGTGGTCACCGTCTGCGGCTGCCTGCTCGTCGTCATGGGCCTGATCCCGAAGATCGGGCAGATCATCGCCGACCTGCCCGGCCCGGTGATCGGCGGGGCGGCCACGATCATGTTCTCGATGGTGACCGCGGTCGGCATCCAGACGCTGCACAAGGCCGACTTCCGCAACAACAACAACCTGCTGATCGTCGCGATCTCACTCGCGGTCGGGTTGCTGCCCGCGTTCGACTCGCACTTCTACGACGCGTTCCCCAAGGACTTCCAGGTGATCTTCGGATCGAGCATCACCGCCACGGTGATCTTCGCGTTCGTCCTGAACCTCGTGTTCAACCACTGGGGCACCGGCTCGCGTGAGAGCGCCGTCCAGCTGGCGGTCGGCGAGGGGGCCGTGGTCACCGGCGGGGTCACCGAGACCGGTAGGACGTGAGGATCGCAGCGGTGACACCGCACGCTGCACACGACGGGGTGGGCCCGTTCGACGGGGCTCCCGCCGACCAGCTGCGCGTCCGGCTGCGCAGCTGCTGCGCAGCCGAGGCGTGGGTGGAGCAGCTGGAGGCGGGGCGCCCGTACGGATCGCGGGACGCGCTGCTGGCGGCGTCGGACCGCGCGACCGCCACGCTGGACGCGACGGGGCTCGCGCAGGCGCTCGCCGGCCATCCCCGCATCGGCGACCGGGCGCCGGCGCACGGCGGCGACGCCCGCTCGGCGGCCTGGTCGCGCACTGAGCAGTCGGGGGTCGCGGACGCCGGCGCGGACCTGCTGGGCGAGCTCGCGGCCGCCAACGAGGCCTACGAACGGCGCTTCGGCCATGTCTACCTGGTATGCGCCGCGGGCCGCGACGCCGCGGAGCTGCTCGCCGTCTGCCGCGCCCGCCTGGGCAACGACCCGCAGACCGAGCGCGGCGTCGTGCTCGGAGAGCTGGCCAAGATCAACCGGCTGCGGCTGGCCAAGCTGCTCGAGGCGTCACGATGAGCCTGTCGACGCATGTGCTCGATGCGACCACCGGCCGGCCGGCCGCGGGCGTCGCCGTGCTGGTGGAGGAGCGCGTCGACGGCGAGTGGCGGGCCACCGCGGACGGGCGGACCGACGCCGACGGGCGGATCGGCGCGCTCGGCGACCCCGGCGAGGGGGCTCACCGGCTGCGCTTCGACACCGGCGGGTACTTCGCAAAGGCGGGCGTGGCCACGTTCTACCCGGAGGTGACGGTCACCTTCACGGTGGCCGACGCCACCGCCCATCACCACGTGCCGCTGCTGCTCAGCCCGTTCGCGTACTCCACCTATCGAGGCAGCTGACCCGGTGGCGCCCGCGGGCGGCGACACGGTGGTCATCGACGGGTGCGCGGTCGCCACCGTCGACGCCGGCGCGACCGAGCACGCCGACGGCCACGTGGTGGTGACCGGCGGGCGGATCGCGGCGGTCGGCCCGGGTCCGGCGCCGCCCGCCGACGGGGCGCGACGCGTCGACGGACGCGGCTGCCTGGCCACGCCCGGCTTCGTCAACACCCACCACCACCTCTACCAATGGCTCACCCGAGGGTACGCCCCCGACGGCACGCTGTTTCAGTGGCTGACCGCGCTCTACCCGGTGTGGGCGCACCTGGACGCCGAGCTGGAGCACGTCGCCGCCGGCGCCGGGCTCGCCGCGCTCGCGCTCTCCGGCTGCACGACGGCGATGGACCACCACTACGTGTTCCCGGCCGGCGGCGGCGATCTGCTCGCCGCCGAGGTCGAGGCGGCGCGCCGCATCGGGCTCCGGTTCTGCGCCACCCGCGGCTCGATGAACCTGGGACGCTCGTCCGGCGGCCTGCCGCCCGACGAGGTCGTCGAGGACGCCGACCGGATCCTGTCGGAGTGCGAGGCGGCGGTCGCCGCACACCACGACGCGAGCTTCGACTCGATGCTGCAGGTGGCGCTCGCGCCCTGCTCGCCGTTCTCGGTCACGACCGAGCTGATGCGCGACTGCGCGCAGCTCGCGCGGTCGCTCGGGGTGCGGCTGCACACCCATCTCGCCGAGACCGACGATGAGGAGGAGTACTGCCTGACGCACTTCGGCGCGCGTCCGGTCGACTACGTCGAATCGCTCGGCTGGCTCGGCGACGACGTCTGGCTCGCGCACTGCGTGCACGTCTCGGACGCCGACATCGCGCGGTTCGCCGCCACCGGCACCGGCGTCGCGCACTGCCCGAGCTCGAACGCGCGGCTGGGCGCGGGGATCGCGCCGGTGCCGGAGCTGCTCGCGGCCGGCGCGCCGGTCGGGCTCGGCGTCGACGGCGTCGCCTCCAACGAGCGCGGCGGCCTGGCCGAGGAGCTGCACCAGGCGCTGCTCGTCGCCCGCGCGCGGCTGGGCCCGCGGGCGCTCGGCGCGCGCCAGGCGCTGTGGATGGCGACGGCAGGCGGCGCGCGCTGCCTGGGCCGCGCGGACGCGATCGGCTCACTCGAGGACGGCAAGCTGGGCGATGTCGCGCTGTGGCGGCTCGACGGCCTCGGACACGCCGGCATCGCCGACCCGGTGACCGCGCTCGTCTTCGGCCCGCCGGCGCCGCTGGAGCTGCTGCTCGTCGGCGGTCGCGCGGTGGTCGACCGCGGCGAGCTGCGCACCGCCGACGTGGCGCAGCTCGCCGCCGCCGCGCGGGCCGGCGCCCGCGAGCTGGCGCGGCGCGCGGGCGCGGGGTGAGCGCCGTGGAACCTCCCCATCGCGACGACGACGAGCTGTACCGCGGGCGGATCCTCGACCACTCGCGGGCCCCGCACAACTGGAGCCCCCCGGAACGGCCGCTCGCGCGGGTCGACCTCCGGCACCGGGAGCTCAACCCGACGTGCGGAGACGAGCTCGCGGTGTCGCTGACGCTCGCGCCCGACGGCCGGGTGGCGGAGGTGCGCTTCGAGGGCCACGGCTGCGCGATCTGCACCGCGGCCGCGTCGATGACGTCGGACCGGATCCCGGGCCGCACGCCCGCCGAGATCGCCGCGCTCGACCGGTCGTTCGTGTTGGCACTGCTCGGCATCGCGATCCCGCCGCTGCGGCTGCGCTGCGCGCTGCTCTCGCTCAAGGTGCTCCAGAGCGCCGCGCTCGGGCGGCCCGCCGGCTGGGCGTGAGCCGGGCGGTAGTGTGCGGCCGATGGACTCCGCAGCGCCCAGCGACCCCGCCACGGCGGGCGCATCGCGGTTCGACGAGATCGTCGACCGCCGGCGCTCGAACTCGATGAAGTGGGGCGCCGCCGAGGCGATGCTCACCCCTGAGCAGGCCGCCGCCGATCCGCTTCCGATGTGGGTGGCCGACACCGACTTCCGGGCGCCGCGTGCGGTCGTCGACGCGCTGCACGAGGCGGTGGAGGACGGCGTGTTCGGCTACCCGGCCGGCCCGCGTGGGAGCTACCTCGACGCCGTCGTCGGCTGGCAGGCCAGGCGGTTGGGCTGGGAGGTCCCGCGCGAGTGGGTGGTGCCGACGGCCGGGGTGATCACGACGCTCAAGACCGCCGTCCAGGCGTTCTCGGCGCCGGGTGACTCGGTGCTGATCCAGCCGCCGGTGTACGCGCACTTCCACCACGACGTGCTCATCAACGGCCGCCATCTGGCACTCGCGCCGCTGGCGCGCACCGACGACGGCTACCGGCTCGATCCCGCGGTGTTCGAGGGGGCGATCGGACCCGGCACGACGCTGTTCATCCTCAGCCACCCGCACAACCCGACCGGCAACGTCTGGTCCGAGGACGAGCTGCGCACGATGGGCGAGATCTGCGCCCGGCACGGGGTCCTGGTCATCTCCGACGAGATCCACCAGGACCTCATCATCAACCCCGACCGGCGGCACATCCCGTTCGCCAGCCTCGGACCGGAGTTCGCGCGTAACTGCATCACCTGCACCTCGCCGAGCAAGTCGTTCAACCTCCCCGGGCTGCAGTGCGCCAACGCGTTCGTCGCGGACACCCGGCGGCGCGCCGCGTTCGCCCGGCAGTACGAGCGCAACCTCTTCGGAGTCGTGAACCTGCTCGGGATGGTCGCGGCCGAGGCGGCCTACACCCACGGCGAGCCGTGGCTGGAGGAGCTGCTCGGCTACCTGCGCGCCAACCACGCGCACTTCGCCGAGACGGTCAACGCGGCCACGACCCGGGTGCGCGTCCTGCCCGCCGACTCGCTGTACCTCGCCTGGATGGACTGCCGCGGCCTCGGCATGGACGCCGCGGCCCTCGAGACGTTCATGCTCACCCGGGCCCGGCTGTGGCTGGACAAGGGGCAGAAGTTCGGCCTCGCGGGGCACGGCTACATGCGCGTCAACCTCGGCTGCCCGCGCGCCACCGTCGACGAGGCGATCGGCCGCCTCACCGCCGCGGTCTCGAGCCTCTGACCCGCGGGCGGCTCCCGCGGGAGCCGCCCGGGGGCCCGGCCGGCGAGCTCGCGTCAGCTCGCGGGGTCGAGCGTGGGCTCGCAGCGGATCGCCGGCTCGGCGTCGTGCTCGGGGGCCGGCTGCCGGCGCGGCTCGCGCAGCCGCACGGCCGCGAGCGCCGCCGCGGCGACGGCGAAGGCGGCGCCGACGACGAACGCGAGCCGGTAGCCGCCGTCGAGCGCGGCGAGGTGGCCCTGCCCGGCGTGCAGCAGCGAGCTGGTTCGCGAGCCGGCGATGCTCGCCAGCACGGCCAGGCCGATGGCGCCGCCGAGCATGAGCGAGGTGTTGACGACGCCCGAGGCGACGCCGGCGTCCTGCTCGTCGACCTCGCTCATCGCCGCCAGCAGCACCGGGTTGAGCGCCATGCCGGCGCCGACGCCGAGCAGGATCATGCTCGGCAGCACGTCGCTGGTGAAGTGGCCGCCGACCGGCGCCCGCGCGAACAGCGCGAGGCCCACGGCGGCGGTGCCCAGGCCGACCGCGATCGGCGCCCGCAGGCCGAAGCGCATGACGAGCTTGGCCGACAGTCCGAGCGAGAACGCGCCCATGATCAGGTTGGAGGGCAGGAACGCGAGGCCGACGCGCAGCGGGCTGTAGCCGAGCACGAGCTGCAGGTACAGCGCCGACAGGAAGAACCACGCGAACATCGCCGCCGCCCACAGGATCCCGACGAGGTTGGCGGTGGCGAGGTTGCGCAGACGCACCAGCGCGAGCGGCATCAGCGGCGCCGAGACCCGCGACTCGACGACGCCGAATCCGATCAGGAGCACGACCGCGCCGGCGAGCAGGCCGAGCGTCCGGGCCGACAGCCAGCCCGCGCTCCCGGCGCCGACGATGGCGTAGACCGCGAGCATCGTCCCGGCGGTCACGGTGAGCGCCCCGGCGACGTCCAGCCGGCCCCGGCCGCCGCCGCCCGCGGGGAGCAGCCGCATCGAGCACACGCAGACCGCCACGCCGATCGGCACGTTGACGAGGAAGATCCAGTGCCAGTTGATCGCGTCGGTCAGCACGCCGCCGAGCAGGACGCCGATGCTCCCGCCGGCCGCGGCGACGAACCCGAACACGCCCATCGCCTTCGCGCGGTCGGCCGGCTCGACGAACAGCACCATCATCAGCGAGAGCGCGACCGCGGACACGACCGCGCCGCCGAACCCCTGGACCGCCCGCGCGGCGATCAGGAAGCCCTGGTCGGGGGCGAGGCCGCAGGCCAGCGAGGCGAGCGAGAACAGCCCGATGCCCGCGATGAACAGGCGACGGTGCCCGAACAGGTCGCCGAGGCGCCCGCCGAGCATCAGGAACCCGCCGAAGGTGAGCAGGTAGGCGTTGACCACCCAGGCCAGCGACGTCTGCGAGAAGTGCAGGTCGGCCCGGATCGAGGGAAGCGCCACGTTCACGATCGTCGTGTCGAGGACGATCATCAGCGAGCCGAGGCAGAGCACGACCAGCGCGTACCAGCGGGTGCGGGGTTCGGGTGTCATCTGGTTCTCCTCACGTCGATTTCGCATCTCGGTGAGTAGGACGGCGGGTCGCGCCGGAACTCATCGCTCCGATGAGAACGCCCGTCAGGACGGTCGAAATCAGTGATGACGATCGGTGAGCCGCGCACGGTGCACTTCACGATCCACGCGCCGCTGACCCGGGAGGACCTCCCGGGGCTGTGCGATCGCGTGTGCGCGCTGCTCGCGGCGACCGATCCGGTGCTCGCCTACTGCGACGTCGGCGGCGTGCCGCGGCCCGACGCGGTCACCGTCGACGCGCTCGCGCGGCTGGCGCTCGCGGCGCGCCGCCGCGGCTGCCGGGTGCGGCTGCGCAACGCCACCCCCGAGCTCCACGCGCTGACCGCGCTGATGGGCCTCACCGAGGTGCTGCGCGACGCGCCGTAGCCGCCGCGTCAGGCGTCGGGGCGCGGGGGCAGCCCGAACAGCGGGAACAGCCGCTCGGTGTCGAGGAAGAACGTCAGCTCGGCGACGCCCGTGCCGGTGAACTCGACCACCTGCAGCGCCCACGGGTCGAACCCCGACCCGGTCTCGCTCGGCTTGTACTGGCCGAAGGCGACCGTCCCGTTCGCGCTCGGCGCCGGCAGCACCCGCGAGCCCTTGCAGCCGATCCCCGGGCCATACCACCAGCGGAAGATGCTCTCGCGGCCGTCAAGCCACAGGGAGGCGGCGGCATCGACTGGATCGCATCCTCGCGGATGAGCGCGGTGAGGCGGTCGATGTCGTAGGCCTCGAACGCCTCCACGTAGCGGGCCAGCAGGTCGCGGTCGGGCTGGGCGATCACGCTCCCCGACGCCTGCGCCTCGAGCGCGCCCGCGTCCGCCGACCCGAGCGTGGCCCGCGCGCGCTGCAGCGCGCTGTTCACCGAGCCGACGCTCATGTCGAGCAGCTCGGCGACCTCCTTGGCCTTCCAGCGCAGGACCTCACAGAGGATGAGCGCGGCCCGCTGGCGCGGCGGCAGGTGCTGGAGTGCGGCGACGAAGCCCAGGCGGACGGTCTCCCGGGCGAGCGCCACGTCGGCCGGGTCGCCCGCCTCGTCGAGCATCGAATCGGGGATCGGCTCGATCCACGTCGTCTCGGGAAGCGCGTTGAGGTTCGAGGCCACCGGCTCCAGCGCGGGGCCGAGGTCCATCGGCCGGGCGCGGCGCTTGCGGCTGGCGAGCATGTCCATGCAGACGTTCGTGGCGATGCGGTACAGCCACGACCCCAGCGCCGCCCGTCCCTCGAAGCGGTCGTACGCCCGCCAGGCGCGCAGGAACGTCTCCTGGACGGCGTCCTCGGCCTCGAACGGCGAGGCGAGCATCCGGTAGCAGTAGCCGGCCAGCCCGCGGCGGTGCCGCTCGAGCTGGTCCTCCAGGTCACGCGGCGCGGTGGCCGGCGATGCCCGTTCCATGGCAGCCATCGTACGCGCCCGGACGATCGCGAGGTAGGTTTCAGGGATGGCCGGCCCCACCGAGGCGCTCACGCTGCGCAGTCTCGTCACCGCCGAGCGGACGGTCGAGGTGTCGCTGCAGCAGGTCGAGGTCCCGGCGCCGCAGGCCGATGAGGTCGTCGTCGAGGTGCAGGCGGCCGCCATCAACCCGTCCGATCTCGGCGTGCTGTTCGCGGGCGGCGACCTCCAGCGGGCGCGGGCCGGGCAGTCCGGCGGACGACCGGCGCTGGTCGCTCCGCTGTCGGAGGCGGCGGCGGGATCCGCCGCGGGACGCGTCGGCCGGTCGCTCCCGGTCGGCAACGAGGGAGCGGGCACGGTGGTCGCGGCCGGGTCGTCCGCGCAGGCGCAGGCCCTGCTCGGCAAGGTCGTCGGGGTGATCGGCGGCGGCATGTACGCGCAGCGGCGCTGCGTCCACGTCAGCCTCTGCCAGCCGTTCCCGGACGGGGCCTCCGCCGCCGACGGCGCCGGCTGGTTCATCAATCCGATGACCGCGTCGGGGATGCTCGCCACGATGCGCGACGAGGGCCACTCGGCGCTGGTCCACACCGCGGCCGCCTCCAGCCTCGGGCGGATGCTCGTGCGGCTGTGCGTCGCCGACGGCGTGGGGCTGGTCAACGTCGTCCGCCGGCCGGAGCAGGTGGCGGAGCTGCGCGACGCGGGAGCGCAATACGTGTGCGATTCGTCGTCGGGCGCGTTCTCCGGCGATCTCGCCCGGGCGGTGGCCGAGACCGGGGCGACGCTCGCCTTCGACGCGATCGGGGGCGGCGAGCTGACCGATCAGATCCTCGACGCGATGGAGCGCGCCCTGATGCGGGACGCGCCGTTCGACCGCTACGGCTCGCCGACCCACAAGCAGGTATACGTCTACGGCCGTCTCGACTCGGGCCCGACGACGCTGCGAGGGAGCTACGGGATGTCCTGGGGCATCGGCGGATGGCTCCTGCTCAGGAGGCTGCAGCAGCTCGGGGCCGACGTCGCCGCGCGGATGCAGGCGCGGGTGGCCGCCGAGCTGACGACGACGTTCGCGACGTCGTTCAGCGGCTCGATCGGCCTCGCCCAGGCGCTCGATCCGGAGATCGCTCGCACGTACGGCCGGGCGAGCACGGGCGGCAAGCACCTGGTCGATCCCAGACTCTGATCCGGGCGGTGACGTCGCGCCGCCGGGGCCTCGTGGTGCGCGCGACCGTGCGACTCGACGCCGCACCTCCGGTCCGGCATGATTCACCCCCATCCATGGACCGGGCGCGCGGACTCCAGGTCGTCTCGGGGGTGCTCCTCTGATGGGCGGTGGCCGCGCCGCCCCAGTCACCGAGGCGCAGATCACGGCCGCCGTGGCGGCGCGCGCCGATCCGGGCGCTCGGCGAGACTGGGGCTGATGGAGCCCTCGGGCGGGATGGAGCGCGGTGATCTGCTCGGCGGGCTCGCCGGCGACGAACAGCCGACGGCGCCGTACCTCGACGCGGTCGTCGCCTATGCCTTCCGCGGGACCGGCCGCTACCACGTCCCCGGGCATAAGGGCGGGCCCGGCGCGGACCCCGGGGTGCGCAAGGCGATCGGCTCCGACGCGCTCGCCGCCGACGTCCCGCTCCTCATCCACGGCATCGACGTCGGCCCCGAGCCGCGGCCGTATGACCGGGCCGAGCGGCTCGCGGCGGAGGCCTACGGCGCTCGCCGGACGTTCTTCCTCACCAACGGCGCGACCCAGGGCAACCACGCGCTGTGCCTCGCGCTGGCGCCGCTCGGCGCGCGGATCGTCGTCCAGCGCAACGCCCATGCCTCGGTCGTCGACGGGCTCGTGCTCAGCGGCGGGGTGCCGGCGTTCGTCGCCCCCGAGTACGACGCCGAGCTCGGGATCACCCACTGCGTGACGCCCGAGGCGCTGCGCGAGGCGCTGCGGGCGACGCCCGGCTGCCGGGCCGCGCTCATCACCTCACCGACGTACTACGGGATGGCGGCCGACATCGCCGCGCTCGCGCGGGTCGCCCACGACGAGGGCGTCGCGCTCGTCGTCGACCAGGCGTGGGGGCCGCACTTCGGCTTCCACGCCGCGGTGCCGCCGACCGCGCTCTCCCAGGGCGCCGACGCGATGCTGACGAGCATCCACAAGACGGCGGGCTCGCTCACCCAGAGCGCGATGCTCCACCTCGGCGACGGCGACCGGCTCGACTCGGGGGCGATCGCCCGCGCGCTGCGGCTGCTGCGCTCGACGAGCCCGTCGTCGCTGCTGCTGCTGTCGCTCGACGGCGCCCGCCGCCAGCTCGCGCTCCACGGCGAGCAGCTCCTGCACGAGACGCTCGAGGCGCTCGACGTCGCGCGCGCCAAGCTCGCCTCGATCCCGGGGATCGGGCTCGTCGACGCCGCGCTCGTCGGCCGCTCGGGGGTCGCCGCCTACGACCCGATGCGCATCGTCATCGACGTCCGCGGGACGGGCTGCACCGGCTTCGAGATCGCCGACGAGCTGCGGCGCGCGTACGACACGCATGCCGAACTGCCGACGGAGGCGACGATCGTGTTCATCGTCGGCCTCGGCGAGACGACCGCGGCGCTGCGGCGGCTCGCCGGCGACATCGACGAGGTCGTCAAGCGGCTGACGCGACCCCAGCCGACGACCGCCGTCGTCTCCGAGAGCGTCACGGGCGCGAGCGAGATGGCGGTGACGCCGCGCGAGGCTTTCCTCGGCGCCGCCGAGATCGTCGCCACCGAGGACGCGGCCGGGCGGATCTCGTGCGAGTCGATCGCCCCCTATCCCCCGGGGATCCCGGCGCTGTTGCCGGGCGAGCGGATCTCGGCGGCGACGGCCGAGCACCTGCGAGCGCTCGCCGACGCCGGCGCGCGCCTGCACGGCGCGAGCGACCCGGCGTTCCGGACGATCAACGTGCTCACGGAGCGCCGCGGATCGAGTTGACGTCAGGGTCAGCGCGTGATGCCGGTGTGGCCCAGGGAATACCGCCCGGGCTGGGGCCAGACGCACAGTCCGTGCGGCCCCTGGCCGACGGGGATGGTGGCTCGCAGATGGCCGTTGGCGGTGTTGATCGCGTACACGACGGCGTTGTAGCGCCCGCTCAGCCACAGGGTTCGGCCGTCGGCCGACACGCCCCCCATGTCGGGGCTCGCGGGCTGCGGCAGCGGCCAGGTGGCCACGACACGACGCGTCTTGAAGCTGACGACCGAGATGGAGCCCGCCAGGCGGTTGGAGACGTACAGGAACTTCGTGTTCCGGCTCGGATACAGGCCGTGGGCGCCCGCGGCGGTGGGGAGGAACCCGGTCACCTTGAACGTGCGGGGGTTGATCTCCCACACGCCGCCGTTGTCCTGGTCGGCGACGTAGAGCGTCCGTCCGTCGGGGGACAGCTTGACGTCCTGCGGGGAGGCGTTGCCGCCCTTGAGCGTGATCACACGTACGACCCGCTGCGTCCGCAGGTTCACCTTGATCATGTTGCCGTTGAACTCACAGCTCGCGTACGCGTACCGTCCGTTCGCCGAGAAGTCCATGTGGTCCACGCCGTAGCACATGGGGACCGACAGCGAGTGCACCATGTGCATCGTCCGCGGGTTGCGGAAGTCAAGCCGCTCCAGGCGCTCGGCGACCACGATCGCGTACCGCCCATCGGGAGTGAAGTACAGGTTGTAGGGATCCTCGACTCCGATCGGCTTGCCGGGGCGGCCCGTGCGCGGGTTGATCGGGGTCAGGCTGTTGCCCACGTCGTTGTCGACGTACAGCGTCCTGAGGTCGTATGAGGGAGTGACGTGCTGGGGGAGCGCGCCGGTGGGGAACTGCCGGACGATCTTGAACGTGCGCTGGCTGATCTCGTCGACGGTGTTGCTCTCGCTGTTGGGCACGTACACGAGCGCCGGGTCGCCGCGGACCGCCGGGCTGAGGTCCCCGGCGCGGGCGCCGGCGTAGACGTTGACAGGGCCGGGGCGGCGGGTCTCGGCGCGCGTGCCGCCGCCGGCGACGGTCGCCGTCCGCGAGCCGTGCGTCGACGTTGACCTGGTGGCGGGCGCGTGATGTCCCGCCCCGCAGGCACTGAGCAGCAGCCCGCAGACGGACAGGACGCACAGACGGCGGCGCAGACGCACGGACGCGAGCATCGCCCAGGCCCGCTGAAAGCCGGATACGGGGTGCGTGAGAGTCTTCATGTCCACAGGCGGGCCCTTCGGCGCGATGGCTAGGCTGACCGCGTCCGTCACCGGCTCCACATATCGCTTGTCGTCGCCGCACTGGCGAGCTGCGGAGCCGTGTCCGGCTGCGGTCAAGGCTCGCACACCTCGTCGCGGCCGGCGTCGGCCTCGACCCGGTCTCGCAGCGGGGCGCACCGGCCCCGTCACCGGCCGGCACCGCCGGTCAGGCTGGCGTACCGGCCGCTGTTCGCGCTCGGAGCCCCGCTGCGCGACCCGGCGAGCGCCGCGCTGCCGGGCGGGCGCTTCGTGCTGCTGGGCGGGCTCGACGCGGCCGACACCTCGACGCCGGGATCGAGGTCGCCGACCTGCGGGGGGTCACGCGCACCGCGTCGCTGCCGGTCGCCCAGCACGATGCGCAGGCGGCGCCGCTGCGCGGCAGCGTCTACGTGTTCGGCGGCGGCTCGTACTCCGAGCTCGACCACATCGTCAGCTTCGACCCGGCGAACGGCGCCGTCGGATCGGCCGGCGCGCTGCCGAGCGCCCAGTCCGACGTCGCCGTCGCCGGCCTCGGCGGGCGGGCGTACGTCGTCGGTGGCTTCGACGGCGCCGACTGGAAGAACACGATCCTGTCGTGGCGCCCGGGGTCGTCGGTCGAGGTCGCCGCCCGGCTTCCCGTCGGCCTGCGCTACGCCGCCGTCGCGGCCGCCGGCGGGCGGCTGATCATCATCGGGGGATCGACCCCGGTGCGCGCGAGCGACGCGATCTACAGCTTCGATCCCGCGAGCGGAACGGTCGGGCGGATCGGGACCCTGCCGCAGCCGGTCACCCACGGCGCGGCGGCGACGCTCGGCTCGACCGTCTACCTCGTCGGCGGCCGCGGCGACGCCCTGGACGCGCAGACCGCGCGGGTGTGGGCGATCAACCCGCGGACCGGAAAGGTCCGCGCCGCCGGGCACCTGCCGCAACCGCTGTCCGACGCCGGGGTGCTCGCGGTCGGGCACGGGATCGTCGTCGCCGGGGGGCTCACCCGGTCGGGGACGACCGTCGCCGGCGTCGGCGAGCTCGTGCCGGCGACCCGTCGCTGACCCGGCTCACCGCGTGCCGCGCTGCACGGCCAGCACGTAGTCCGCGACGCTCTGCAGCTGCGCGGGGCCGGGCCGCGGGTGGACGGGCATCTCGCGCATGAACTGCAGGAGCACCCGGCGGCTGAGCCGCACCCGGAGCAGATCGCCCCCGAGGTGATCCGGTGAGTCGGTGCCGGAGATCGTGTGGCACCCGCCGCACTCCCGCGCGAACAGCCGGCGCCCGCTCCGGGTCGTGTGACCGCAGCCCACCAGCAGCGCCGCCGATGCGGTCGCGACGAGCATCCAGCGCCAGCGCATCATCGAAACAGGCTACGGGAGAGCCGCCGAGGGGCTCACGGCTCAGCGCGGTCGCACGCGGGCGGGTCGGGCTCCGCCGATCGACGACGTGACCTCGATCTGCGTCGCATCGCAGAGGCGAGTGAACGCGACCGGCTGCTCGCGAGCCGAGGGGTCGGTGCGCAGGCGCGTCGCGCGGGTCACCCCCGGCAGGATGCGGCCATCCGCCGGCGGCGTCAGCCACGTGCCGTGCTCGAGGATCCAGACGTTCGCGAACGCCGCTTCCAGGACGAGGCCATCGCTGTCGACGAGCAGCGGAACCGCCCCCCGCGCGGCACGGGAGAGCGCGTCGAGCAGCGCGCCGGTCGATCCACTTGTGCGCTCCCAGGCCGCCGGGGAGCACGAACGGGGCGAGCAGCGCGGGCGCCGGCGCCGCCACGGGCGCCGGCACGGTCGACAGCGAGCTCGCTCCGCAGCGGCTCGCGCCGATGCGCAGGCGAGATCGCTCACCGGCGGTCGCGGCGACGGCAGCGGCGATCCGGGCGCGCAGGTCGGCCGGCGGGACGCGGCCGTACAGGGTGTCGAGGCTGCGGTGAGCCGTGCGAGATGCGCGTCGAGGGCGACCGGCTCCCCGGCCTGCACGAGGATCGTCTCGAACACGCCGGCGCGGGGATCGGGCCGGTCGCCGTGCGCGAGCGCCCGCGGGAGCCTCCCCGCCGCCGGCGCGCGCGGCGGCGACGGGCCGAGGCGGCCGCCGATCGCGGCGAGCGGGCCGGCCGCCTTGGCGAGCGCCTCGGCGAGCTCCTCCTCGGGGTCGGAATCGGCGACGATGCCGCCGCCCACCCCGAGCCAGATCCGCGAGCCGCTCGCCTCGAAGGTGCGAATCGCGACGCTGAGCTCGAGGCCGGCGACCGGGGCGGCGATGCCGATCGCGCCGGTGTACAGCTCGCGCCGGGTCCCCTCCAGCTCCGCGATGACCTTCATCGCCTGGACCTTGGGCGCGCCGGTCACCGATCCGGGAGGGAAGGTGGCGCGCAGCAGCGCCCCGTCCCCAACGCCGTCACGGAGCCGTCCGGAGACCTCGCTCACCAGGTGCCAGACGCCGGCGTGGGCCTCGACGCGGCGCGCGTGCGCCTGCACCGATCCGTAGCGGCACACCCGGCCGAGGTCGTTGCGCATGAGGTCGACGATCATCACGTGCTCGGCCGCGTCCTTGGCCGACGTTTCGAGCGCCTCCCGCGCGGCGCGCTCGTCGCCGCCGGAGACCCGCGGGCGCGTGCCCTTGATCGGTTCGCTGCTCACGCGATCGCCGCTGCGGCGCAGGAACCGCTCGGGCGACAGGCTCACCGTCCCGTCCACCCAGGCGCCGAAGCGCGGCGGTGACGAGGCCACCGCCGCCGAGAAGACGTCGCAGAGCGCGCCGTCGAACGTCCCCTCGAGGCGCAGGCACAGGTTGGCCTGGAACAGCTCGCCCGCCGCGATGCGCGATCGGCACTCCGAGACGGCCGAAAGGTGACCCGCCCCTCCGTTGCCGGCGATCCTCATCGGCGACAGCGCGACCGCCCGCGCCGCAGGGGCCGGTCCCGCCAGCCGTGATCGCCACAGCCGCAGCCGGGCCGACAGGACCGGCTCGCGCTCGGGCGTCCACAGCTCCTCGAACCACCACCCGTCCTGGTCGCGCACGACGACGTGGTCATGGAAGGCGAGCGAGAACCGCGGGCGCGGGCATGGCGCCGGAGGGCTCGGCGGCAGCTCCTCGACCTCGCCGCCCAGCCCGTAGCCGAGCCAGCCGACCCATCCCCCGCCGACGCGCGCCTCGCCGGGCGCCGGCCTCATCGCCGCGTCGAGGACGGCGAACGGATCCTCCCGGGGGGAGGCCACGAGCGACGGCGCCGACCCGAGGATCGCCTCGGTGCCCAGCCATTCGCCGACGAGCGCGAACGGACGCGGGTCGTCGCGCAGCCAGCGGGTCGCCTCCGCGGGCGACATGTCGCCCCCGAGCCGGTGCCGGCGCGGACGCGGCGTCCCGGACCGGGCCGCTGCAGTGAAAGTGCCGCTAGAAGACGACGGTCGTGTTGGCGTGGCGAAGGACCCGGTCCTGGCAGTGCCACTGGACGGCGCGCGACAGGACGGCGCGCTCCACCTCGGCTCCCTGGCGGACCAGCGAGGGCACGTCGTCGGCGTGGCTGACCCGGACGACATCCTGCTCGATGATCGGGCCCGCGTCGAGCTCCTCGGTCACGTAGTGGGCGGTCGCGCCGATCAGCTTGACGCCGCGCTCCCGGGCGCGCGTGCGTAAGGGCCGGCGCCGGCGAACGCGGGCAGGAACGAGTGGTGGATGTTGATCACCGGACACCGACCCGCGTCGAGGAAGTCGCCGGAGAGGATCTGCATGTAGCGCGCCAGCACGACGACGTCGACACTGCCCGTCGAGGACCTCGAGCAGCTTCGCCTCCGGCCTCGGGCTTGTGCCCCTTCTGCACCGGGACGTGATGGTACGGGACTTCGGCCGTCTCGACCTGCCGCGGAAGTCCTCGTGGTTGGAGCGACGAGCACGATGTCACCTTGAGCTCGTCGCGCTGCCAGCGATAGAGGAGATCGACCAGGCAATGGTCATAGCGGGAGACGAGGACCGCGACCCGCTTGGTCTCGCGGGCCTCCCACAGCCGCCAGGTCATGCCGAAGCGATCGGCGAGCATCCCGAACCGCTCGGCAGGCCCTCGTGGGCGGTCCACGGGCAGCGCGAACTCGGTGCGCAGGAAGAACGACCCACCCGTCGGGGTCGGTCGAGTACTGGTCGGAGGCGACGATGTTCGCGCCGCTGTCGAACAGGAAGCCGGGAACGGCCGCGACGATGCCCGGCCGGTCCGGGCAGGAGATCAGCAGCCGATCGGGTGGTCGGCGTCGTCCGGCGGTGCTCTGGGTGGTGGTGTCAGGTGTCGGCTGACATTATAGTCGCTCAGTGGCTGACGGCGGCGGCCGCCAGCTCGGAGACGAGCTTGTCGGTGTAGAAGCGCTCGAGCGCGAACGGGGCGATCAGCTCCGGGGTCGCGCCGGTGCGCGACCAGTTCGGCGAGCGTCTTGCCGACGATCGGAGCCGCCTTGAATCCGTAGGTGCCCCAGCCCGCGCTGACGTGGAAGTTCTCGACCTCGGTGACGGCCGAGGATCGGGCTGTAGTCCGGGGAAGGTCGCAGAGCCCGGCCCATGTGCGCAGCAGGCGCGCGTGCTCGAGCTGGGGGAACAGCTCGAGCGTGTGGCGGGTGAGGTCCTGCAGGAAGTTGAGCGTGCCCTGCATCCGGTAGGTCGTCCACGGCTCGATCTCCGAGCCCATCACGAACTCGCCGCGGTCGGACTGGGAGATGTAGACGTGCATCTGCGAGGAGACGATCACGACGTCGAGCAGCGGCTTGACCGGCTCGGTGACGCAGGCCTGGAGGATGTGCGTCGTGATCGGCAGCTCGACGCCCGCCAGCGCGCAGACCAGCGTGGACCAGCCGGCGGTCGCGCTGAGCACCGTGCCCGGCCGCTGACCGTGCCGCGGTTGGTCTGACGCCGTGATCGCGGCCGTCCGGGACGTCTGAAGCCCGTGACCTCGGTGTACGGATGGATCTCGGCGCCGCGCGCGGTCGGCGCCGCGCGCGAAGCCCCAGACGACCGCGTCGTGGCGGATGATCCCGCCGGGCGGGTGGTACAGAGCGCCGAGCATCGGATAGGTCGCGTCCGTCGGAGACGTACAGCTGCGGGCAGAGCTCGCTGACCTCGGCGGCGTCGACCAGCTCGTGAGTCGATCCCGTGCAGCCGGTTGACCTCGGCGCGGTTGGCCATCACGAACAGCGCCCGGTCGGTGTGCGCGAGCGTCAGATGCCCGCACTGGCAGAACAGCAGGTTGAAGTCGAGCTCCGCCGAGAGACCCTCGTAGAGCTTGACGCTCGCGTCGTAGAAGCGCGCGCCCTCAGGCGTCTTGTAGTTGGAGCGGATGATCGTCGTGTTGCGGCCCGCGGCGCCGGAGCCGATGTAGCCCTTCTCGAGCACCGCGACGTTGCGTGATGCCGTGCTCGCGCGAGGTAGTAGGCGGTCGCGAGGCCGTGCGAGCCGCCGCCGATGATCACGACGTCGTAGTGGGACTTCAGCTCGGGCCGGCGGCGCCACATCCGCCGGGTGCGGAACAGGTCACGCATCGGCGCCCGCCTCCTGCAGCTCGGGCGCGCCGCCGCGGCCACGTCGATCCCGACCGGGCCGCCGCCGAGCGCCGGCCGCGTCGATCACGACCGTCCACAGGTACTCCGCCGAGCGCGGCGCCGACAGAGCAACAGCGCGATCGGCGTCCTCGACACGACGAGCCCGGGCGTCCGCGCGACCGACCCGGCCGAAGCGCGGCGGTGGGGCGACGCGCCGGCCGCAGGTCGAGCGCGCAGAACCGCGCGATGACGTCGCGGCAGCGCGGTCCGGCGATCCGCAGCGCGCAGTACTGCGGCGGTGACGTCGAGCGGGTCGACCGCCTCGAGCGAGCCGGGCGCGGCGCGCCGCCGAGCACGAGCGCGCGCTCGGGGTCAGCCGGCACCACCAGGCGCCGCGGTGCGCGACGGCGGTTCCGGGCTCAGGCCGGGCGCGCAGCCGTCGAGCGCGTCGGCGGGGCCGTCGAGCGGGTCTTGCCCAGCCAGGACGCGTCGGCGAAGCCGACGGCCTCCTGTCGACGCGGCGCTCGGCGGCCTGGTCGCCGAACGTCACCGGCACGCGCCACCCGTCGCGACCTCCAGGAGGGCTCCGGCGCGCGCCGCGACGGGCGCGATCGGGCTCTCGGCGCGGCGGGGACCCGCTTGCGCCGAGGGACTCAGGAAGCGAGGGTCACGAGCGCAGCACCTCGCCGTCGGGATCGTAGAAGGGCCGGGTCGTCACCACCGCCGTGGACGCGGCCGCGCGTAGGAGATCTGAATCGGCCGGCCGTCGGCGGCCAGAGCGCCGGCACGCAGGCCATGCCGATCGACACGCCGAGATGGGGTGACCAGCGCGCGCTCGTCACCTGCCGCGCGCGCTCGCCGCCGATCGACGACGACGGCGCCCTCGCGCGTCACCTCGCCGCCGGGGAGCGGCGAACCGACCAGCGCGGTCGTCGGGCGTCTGCGTCCTTGCGGTTGCCGAGCGCCCAGCGGCCGAGGAAGGCCTGCTCCTTGTCGAGCTTGACCGCCCAGCCCATCCCGGCGTTGAACGGCGTCGCCTCCGAGTCGGTGTCCTGCCCGACGATCACGTGCAGCTTCTGCAGGCGCAGGATGCGCTGGGGCTCCAGGCCGAATGGGAGATCGCGACCGAGCCGTCGCCGAGGATCGCGTCCCAAGGTGCGTCGCCTGCGGCGGCGGGGCAGTGGATCTCGTAGCCGAGCTCGCCGACGAAGCCGATGCGCAGGATCAGCGCGGGCACGCCCGCCACCTGCGCCTGCTTGGCGTCGAGGTACTTGAAGGCGTCCGCCGAGCAGTCGATCTCGGGAGCTCTGAGAGGATCGCGCGGGCGTTGGGCCCGGCGAGGTTCATCGCGGCGACGCCCTGCGTGACGTCGGTGATCCGCGCGCTCAGCCCCACGCGCTCACCCACCAGTTCAGCTGCTGCTCGACCGCCGTCGCGCCGGAGCTCGTCGTCGTCACGTAGAGGGTCTCGTCGTCGACGCGGCAGACCGTGCCGTCGTCGATGATCCGGCCGGCGTCGGACAGCATCACGCCGTAGCGGATCCGGCCGGGCGCCAGGTTCGACATCCGGTTGGGGTACATGCGGTCCAGCAGCTCACCGGCGTCGGGGCCCTGCACGAGCAGCTTGCCGAGGGTGGAGACGTCGATCAGGCCGGCGCTCGTCTGCACCGCCCGCGCCTCCCCCTGCGGATCGCCGTAGTGGTAGGCCCGGCGCCAGTCGCCCGCCCAGCGCACGTCGGCGCGGCGCGCGCGGTGGCGGTCGTGCAGCGACGAGCGCTTGGCCGGCTCGAACGGCCGCCCGGCGAGCGCGCCGAGCGGAACCGTCTGCCACGGTGGCCGCGCGGTGGTGAGGCCGACCGTGCCCAGGTCGGTCCCGGTCGCCCGCCCGAGGACGCGGGCCGCGGGCAGCTGCGAGAAGCGGCCCTGCGAGGGCCCCATCGTCACCGTCGTGTAGCGCTTGGCCAGCTCCAGGGACTCGTAGCCCTCGCCGATCGCGTACTCGATGTCCTTGACCGTGACGTCCTCGTCGAGGTCGACAAGCGCTTGCCCGACCGCTCGCCGTCGGTCGCGACGGCCGGCGGGCGGGCGACGCTCGGCGCCCGGCGCATCTCCGCGATCTGCCGCTGCAGTGCCGAGGGGGCGGACCCGGCGCTCCCCTCGCCTCGCAGCGCGGCGACGGCCTGGTGGCCCGCCAGCTGCCCGGACAGCTCGGCGAGCCCGTCCTCGCCGTCGCCGGCGACCGACCCGGCGACGTGGAGGGGATCCGGCACCGCGGTGACCCGGTAGCCGGCGCGCTCGGGCTCGTAGTCGGCGCGGCCGCCCGCCTGCAGCAGCAGCGAGGCCGAGGGATGCTCGCCGCCCGAGATCGCCAGCAGGTCGCACTCGACGCGCCGCATCGCCGCCGACGCCGCGCGCCCGGCGCCGTCGACGGTCCGATCGTCGCCGCCTCGATCCGCGGGTCTCCGTGGGCGCGGATCACGGTCGCGCCCTGCAGCAGCTCGGCCCCGGCCGCCTCCAGCTCGGACGCGGCCCTCGACGCCGAGGACTCCGGGCGCAGGTCGGCGATCGCCTCGATCCTCACCCCCATGCGCAGCAGCGCCAGCGCGTCGTCCAGACCGCGGTCGTCGACGGTCGCCACCACCGCGCGCGTGCCCGGCCGGACGCCGTACACGGCACCGAGGCGGCGGGCGCCGCCGGACAGCATCACCCCGGGCAGGTCGTTGTCTCCGAAGACGAGCGGCTGCTGGATGGCCCCGGTCGCGACGACGTGCCGGGCGGCCCGCACCTGGTGCAGCGTCGCCCCCTGCCAGACGGGGACGAGGCCGTCGAAGAAGCCGAGCGCGACCCCGCGCTCGATGATCTCGACGCCCGCGCCGCGGGCCGCGGCGACCAGCTCGGCCGCGCGCGCGGCGCGCCCCTCGGACAGCAGCAGCCCGCCGGCCACCGCGTCCTCGTCGCAGAGCACGACGTCGAGGCCCGCCTCGGCCGCCACCAGCGCGGCGCTGAGGCCCGCGACGCCGCCGCCGATCACGAGCACGTCGCAGTGGCGCCGCCGATACTCGGTCTCCCAGCTGCGCTCGCTCTGGCGGGCGGGGAGGCGGCCGAGGCCGGCGGCGCTGCGCAGGACCTTCTCGTAGAGCGGCCACAGCCGCCGTGGGCGGATGAACGTCTTGTAGTAGAAGCCCACCGGCGTGAACGGTCCGCCGAACTTGTCGACCGCCCGCATGACGTCGAACTCGAGCGACGGCCACGCGTTCTGGTGCCTCACGCGCATGCCCTCGGCGATCGGCTCGGCGCAGGCGCGGACCCCGGGGCGGCCGTCGACGTCGACGAGCGAGTTGGCGCACTGGCCGCAGGCGCACAGCTCACCGCGGGGACGGTGGTACTTGAACGAGCGGGAGAACGTCCGGCGACCGCTTGCGTACAGCGCGCTCGCGATCGTGTCGCCGGCGTAGCCGGCGACGCGCTTGCCGTCGAAGCTGAAGCTGATCGCGCGTGAGCGGTCGATCCGCTCGCCGGGCTGCGGCGCGAGGCGGGTCATGCCCCGGGCGACTCGCCGGGCGACTCGCTCAACGGCGCGTCCGCGGGCAGCGCGGTCCACGCGACCGCGTTGGTGCGGGTGTCGCGCTGCGCCAGAAACCAGGCCCGGCAGCCGGAGCGGTGATGCCACCACTCGACCTGCGGTCCGGCGACGTTGCGCCTGAAGTAGAGGTAGCGATTCAGTTCCCGCTCCTCGGGGACGGTCGCCGGCCGCGGATGGAACTCGCCTCCGAAGCCGAAGTCGGTGACCTCGCGCGGGCCGCAGTTCGGGCACGACAGGACGTACGACATGAGTGAACCGTACGACCGGCGATTGATCCCGTCCAATATCAAATTTGCACGTTGTGATCTGCGAACCAGATCAGTACCGTCGGTCGCGTGGAACTGCGCCAGCTGCGGTACTTCGTCGCCGTCGCGGAGGAGCTGCACTTCCGCCGCGCCGCCGCGCGGCTGCACATGTCCCAGCCGCCGCTCAGCCAGCAGATCGCGGCGCTCGAGTCCGAGCTCGGCTGCCGCCTGCTCGCGCGCACCCGGCGCCAGGTCGAGCTCACCCCGGCGGGCGCGGCGTTCCTGCGCGACACGCGCGCGCTGCTCGCCGACCTCGAGGGAGCCGTCGGCCGTGCCCGGGCGCTCGGCGAGGGGCTCTCCGGCGTGCTTCGCGTGAGCTTCGTCGGCTCGGCCCTGTTCTCCGTCGTCCCGACGCTCGTCCAGCGCTTCCGCCAGGTGCGGCCCGGGGTGTCCCTCGAGCTGCGCGAGAGCTCGACCGTCGACCAGCTGCGCGCGCTGGAGTCGGGCGTGATCGATGCCGGCCTCGTCCGCCCGCCGCTCGACCCCTCGCCTCAGATCAGACTGGAGCCGATCGCCTCCGAGCCGACGATCGCGGCGGTCCCCTCAGACCACCCGCTCGCGCGGCTGCGCCGGATCCCGCTGGCCCGGCTGGCCGCCGAGCCGATCGTGCTGTTCTCCCGCGAGCAGGCCCCGGGCTTTCACGACCTGATCGTCAATCGGCTGGCCGCGACGGGGGGCGCCTCCAACATCGTGCAGCGCGCGCCGGAGACCCTCACCATCATCGGACTGGTGGCGGCGGGGGTCGGGGTGTCGCCCGTCCCCGCGTCGGTCGCCAGCCTCGCACTCCGGGGCGTCGCCTACCGTCCGCTGACCCACGCGCCGGCGGCCGAGCTTCGCGCTCGTCACCCGGGCCGACGACGGCTCGTCGCTCATCCCCGCGTTCGCCGAATGCGCGCGCCGCGCGCACGCGGACAGCGCCTCAGCTCCCGATCAGCTTCGAGGGCGTCGCTTCTCCGTGTCGTAGAGCGGGAACGACGCGACCGTCGCACCGACCGTGCCGTCGCCGAGCGCGACCTCGAGGCGCTCGCCCTCGGTCGCCAGCCCGCGGTCGATCGCGGCCGTGCCGATCACCTGCATGTCGAACGTCGGGCTCTGGCAGGGACTGCGCAGGATCCCGGCCTCGCGCCCGTCGTGGGTGACGGCCGCGCCGTACTCGGGCACCTCGTCGCCGTCGATGCGCAGCGTCGTCAGCAGCCGGGCCGTGCCGCGGTCGGCGATCGCGCGCAGCGCGTCGCGGCCCGAGAAGTCTCCGGGCTTGCCGAGCTTGACGACGTTGTCGAGCCTCACCTCGAACGGGTCGGTCTTGTGGGGGAAGTAGTCGATGTCGGGGAACAGCAGCCCGGACTCGATGCGCAGCGTCTCGATCGCCGAGAGGCCGATCGGGCGCAGGCCGTGCGGGCGTCCCGCCTCGAGCACCGCGCTCCACAGGCGACCGGCGTCGTCGGGGGCGCAGTACAGCTCGAAGCCCAGCTCGCCCGAGTAGCCGGTCCGTGACAGCCACACCGGGATGCCGGCGACGCGCACGCCCTCGTGGACGAAGCGGAAGTAGCGCAACGAGCCGACGTCGGCGCCCTCGGTGATCGGCCCCAGGACCTCGCGCGCGAGCGGGCCCTGCACCTGCAGGTGCGGCATCTCGGCGGTGCGGTCGGTGATCTCGACCTCGAGTCCGCGATCGGTGGCGACGCCCTGCAGCCACTGCAGGTCGGAGTCGTAGCTGGTGATCGACAGGCAGCGGTCGTCGCCGAGGTTGAACACCGTGCCGTCCATCACCATCTGGCCCTGCTCGTCGCACATCGCCCCGTAGCGGACCTGACCGACCTCCAGCGAGGCCATGTCGTTGCTGAACGCGGCGTCGGCGAGCGCGAGCGCTCCGGGGCCGCGCAGGTCCCACTTGCGCAGCGGCGACTCGTCCCACATGTTGCAGGCCGTGCGGGTCGCGACGTGCTCGGCGACCGCGTCGCCGAAGTCGCCGGCCCACCACCAGCCCTCCCAGTCGGCGTCGGTGGCGCCCGCCTCGATCTGGGCGTCGTAGAAGGCACTGCGCTTCAGTTCATCAGTGGACACTGCCTGTCTCCTTTCGGTTCATGCGCCGCCGCTTTCAGTGCGGGCGCTCATCATCCGGCGACCAGTTCGCCCGCGCCGACGACCGCCTGCTCGACGAGTCGGCGAGCTCGCGCAGCGCGATCCGCTCCCCGTTGCCGGAGGTCTTGATCGCGTCCTCGTACATCGTCACGTCCTTGGGACAGGCGACGACGAAGTAGTCCAGCTCGCCGAGCGACACCGCCTCGACGATGCGGTTCTCCGACGGGCGCTCGCACCCGGGCGTGTCCGGGATCCAGATCCGCCCGCCGCCGGCGCCGCAGCAGAAGCTCTGCTCGCGGTTGCGCCCCATCTCGATCAGCGTGCAGCCCAGGAGCTCCAGGATCCGCCTCGGGTTGTCGTACTCGCCGTTGAACCGCCCGAGGTGGCAGGGGTCGTGGTAGGTGACGCGATACGGCAGGCGGGTGGCCACCTCCAGGCGCCCGGACGAGAGCAGCTCGACCAGCAGGGCGGTGTGGTGAGTGACCTCCCAGCCGTCGGCGCCGAGCCGCGGATACTCGTTGCGCAGCGTGTTGAGCGAATGCGGGTCGGTGGTGACGATGCGCTGGAAGTCGCATTCCTTCAGCGTCTCGATGTTCTCCTCGGCGAGCGACTCGAACAACCCCTCCTCGCCGACGCGGCGCACGTCGTTGCCGGCGTTGCGCTCGGAGTCGTAGAGGATCCCGAAGTCGACCCCGGCACGGTGCAGCAGGCGCGCGAGCGCCTGGGTGACCTTCTGCGAGCGGGGGTCGAACGAGGCGTAGTCGCCGACGAACCACAGCACGTCGACGGCCTCCTTGCGCGCGTCCTTGACCTCGAAGTCCAGCTCACGCGTCCAGCGCCCGCGCCTGCGGCGGTTCTCGCCGAACGAGTTCCCCGAGCGGTGGATGACCGTCAGCACCGACTGCAGGTTGGAGTCCAGCTCGCCGTCCTCGACCGCGCGGCGGCGCAGCTGGTTGATGATCGGCGCCTGCTCGATCCCCACCGGGCAGGCGGCGACGCACGCGTTGCACTGCATGCAGGACCAGACCGTCTCGATGCGCACTCCGTCGTGCCCGATCACCGGCGCGGAGAAGCCGCCGTCGTTGCCGTCGCCGTTGCCGTCGCCCGCGGGCGCGCGGTCGAGCAGCGCGCCCAGCACCCCGCCGACGCCTCGGCGTGCAGCGCGCGATTCTGCTGCTCGCGCAGCTCGAGGACGACGTCGCGCGGGGACAGCGGGCGCCCGGTGGCGTTCGCCGGGCACACCTCATGACAGCGCCCGCACTTCGTGCACGCGTCGAGCTGGAGCAGGTGCCGGGGGCTGAAGTCCGCGAGCACGCCATAGCCCGCGGGCAGCTCGGCCCGCTCGGGCGGGATCGGCTCAAGGCGCTGCCCGGCGTGCTCGTCGCGTAGCGCCAGCGACAGGAAGCTCTGCAGCATGTGGGTCGCCTTCGTGTACGGGATGCTCGCCACGAACGTGATCGCGAGCAATCCGTGGAACCACCACAGCGCGTGACGGAGGCCGCCGAGCGTGGAGTGCGAGACCCCGGACAGCGCCTGCGCGACCACCCACCCACCGAACTGGGTGCCGCCGTAGCCGGGGTGGCTCATCGTGATCCGGACGCCCTCCAGCAGGAACCCCGTGAGCGCGATCACCAGCAGCGTGGAGACGAACACCCAGTCGCCGATCATGTAGCGCCGGCGGTCCGCGCCGGGGTCGCCGGGCGCTCGGTCCGGGCGGGTGTAGTCGAGCTTGCGCGGCCGGATCACCGCGCGGCGGACCATCATGACGAGCAGCCCGAGCACGAGCGCGGTCCCGAGCAGGTTCAGCACTTCCTTGTAGCCGAGGTAGAAGTCGCCGTGGAAGTAGTCGATCCCGAACACCGGATGCAGGAGGTCGGTGTCGAACCCCAGGACGACCGTGCCGGCGAACAGCACGATCCAGCCGTAGAAGATCGAGCATGTGCGCGAACCCGGCCAGCCCGTCGCGGCGGCGGATCGTCACGTGCGAGAGCGTCATCGCGGTCGCGCGCCCGAGCCCGCGCACGAGCTCGCGCCCTGGCCGGCCAGCCGCCGCCGCGGCCGTGGCGGTACTTGGCGAACGGCCGGATCACCCCGTAGGCGAACACGAGCACCGACAGGACCGCCAGGACGTACCAGAGCACCTTCAGGCCCCCGGATACCCCCCAGAACACCGGTCGCGTCTTCACCGACGCGACCAGCAGCGTGCCGAGCGCCGCGCTCACCTACTCGAGCGAGGTCTCGAGCTCGTCGGCGACCTCGAACATGTCGGCGACGGCCCCGTAGTGCGCGACCCCGAAGATCGGCGCCTCCGGGTCGGAGTTGACCGCGATGATCGTCTCCGCGGCCCGCATCCCGGCCAGGTGCTGGACCGCGCCGGAGATCCCCATCGCGAGGTAGACGCGCGGCTTGACCGTCTTGCCCGACTGCCCGACCTGCGGGGAGTCCATCCAGCCGGCGTCGACGAGCGGGCGACTGCCCGACAGCGTGGCGCCGAGGCGGTCGGCGAGCTCCTGGAAGCGCGGGATGTTGTCCTTGTCCTCGATCCCGCGGCCGATCGAGAGCAGGAACTCCGCCTGCGTGATGTCGACGCCCGACGTGGGGCCTCGACGAAGCCGAGGTGGTCGGTGCGCGCCGCCCCGGAGAGGTCGACCTCGACCGCCCGGACGGGCGCGCCCGCGTCGCCGGCCTCGGCCGGCGGGAAGATCCCCGGCCGCACGGTGAGGAGCGTGCGCCGCTTGCCGCCGAACGACAGCTCGGCGCTCAGCTTCTCGCCGTAGGCGCCGCGGCGGGCGTGCGGTGCGCCGTCGCGCCACGACACCTCGGTGACGTCTGAGGCGAACCCGAGCGCCAGGCGCGCGGCCAGCGCGGGCGCGAACCCGAGCGAGTCGATCGTGTGACCGCACAGGATCAGCGCCGGGTCCTCGGACTCGATCAGCCGCTCCACCGCGCGCTCCCACACATGGGCCTCGAAGTGCTCGGTCGGGGTCGACACGGTGAGCACCTCGCTCACCCCGGGCCCCTGCAGCGCCGGCGCGAAGCTCTCGGCGCCGGAGCCGATCACCGCCACCGACAGCCCGGCACCGGCCGCGCTCGCCAGCTCGGCGCCGAGTGAGAGCAGCTCGCGGGAGACCTCGCGCAGCTCGCCCTGACGGCTCTCGGCCACCACCAGCACACCCGCGCTCATGACGTCACCCGCTCTCTCACCAGCTCCAGGATCCGGTTCGCCAGCTCGGCCGGCGAGCCGTCGAGCATCTCCGCTCCCGCGCCCCGCTCCGGCGGGGCGAGCGCCTCCAGGCGCGCACCGGCGATCTCCTCGATCGCGGGACTCGAGGCCCAGATCGCCGGGCTCGACCGCCTCCAGCGGCTTGTCGCGCGCCTGCTTGATCGCCCGCAGCGTCGCGTAGCCCGGCTCGTTGATCCCGGTCTGAATCGTGAGCAGCGCCGGCAGGGAGATCCGCAGGCGCTCGACCATCCCGCCCTCGAGCTCGCGGGCGACGGTCACGACGCCCGCCGCCGCGTCGAACTCGAGCTGCTTGACGACCGCCACCCGCGCAAGCCCGAGCAGCCCCGCCAGCGCGGTCCCGGTCGCGCCGTTGACCGCGTCGGAGGACTGGACCCCGCACAACACGAGGTCCGGCTCCTCGCGCGAGACGGCCGCGGCCAGCACACGTGCGGTGACGAGCACATCGCCCCGTGCCAGCGCCCTCGTCCCACACCCGGACGGCGCGGTCGGCGCCGCGCGCCAGGCAGCCGAGCAGTGCGTCGTCGGCCTCCTCGTCGCCGACGGTGACGGCCACCACCTCGTGGCCGTCGCCGCCGGCCTGCTCGCGCAACTGCAGCGCGGCCTCGAGCGAGAACGAGTCCCACTCGTTCAGGTCGCGCTCCAGGGAGTCGGGATCGACGCCGAGGCCGTCCTCGCGCAGCTCGAACTCGTCATCGAGCGCGGCCACCTGCTTGACGCAAACGACGATCTTCACGGCTCAGGCCGGCGACGCCACGTCCGAGGCGCCCTGCAGCTGCTGCAGATAGTCGTCGTTGGAGCTCTCGCCCCACAGCCGTCGCTCGCGGATGAACGGCAGCGGCATCTCCGGGTGCGGCGAGTCGATCTCACGCGCGAGCCGGTGGCCGTCGAAGATCGAGTCGACGATCATCCGAGGCGCCGCGGCGCCGCCGATCACGTACACGGCCTCGATCCCCTCCTGCTCGGACCGGGCCTTGTCGGACTTCAGCTCGCGGTACAGCTCGTCGTTGGAGATCCGCGCGGTGCAGAGCACGACCGAGTCGATCTCGAACCGCTCCTTGTGCGCGGGATTCCAGACGTTGTAGGCGTGCGCGACCCCGGGCTCGAGGCGCTCGACCATCGTGTACGGGTGGATCCCCACGCCGAGCCGGTGCAGGTCGCGGTGCAGCATCGGCGCCTCGAGCGTGTACTCCATGTAGCTGGCGATGTCACCCGCCTGCGTGAGCAGGTGGACCTCGTGACCCTCACCGGCCAGCTTCTGAGCGACCGACGCACCCATGAAGTACGCCTCGTTCTCGAGCACGAGCACGCGCTTGCCGATCGGCTTGGCCCCGGCGATCACCTGGTCGGGCGTCAGCTGCCAGTCCAGGGAGGTGTCGGCGCCCGGGATCGGCTCGTGGGTGGCCGCGTTCATGCCGTCGGTGGCGAAGTGACAGCCGGTGGCGATCACGACGATCTCGGCCCCGTACTCGAGCACGTCCTGCGCGGTCAGCCGCGAGCCGGTGTGAACCTCGACGTTGCGCAGCTTGTCGAGCTGGATCTGGCGGTAGTTGACGATCCGCTTCCACTCGCCCAGGCCGCGGGCGGTTCCCCGGAACAGGTTCTCCTTGCCGTCGGAATGCCCGAGCTGCGAGATCCAGTTGACGCTGCCGCCGATCTCCTTGTCGGCCTCGACGAGGTGGACGGCCGACATCTGCCGCTTGCCGAGCACCATCGCGCACTCCATCCGGCCGGGCCCGCGCCGACGATCAGCACGCCCTTGTCGGCGTTGGCAGCCTGGTGGAACTTCTCGGGATGCCAGCCGCGGCGGTACTCCTCGCCGGCGGTCGCGTTCTGGGTGCAGACCATCGGCGGACCCCCGATCTCCCAGCGGGAGATGCACTGGTTGCAGCCGATGCACTCGCGGATGTCGTCCAGGCGGCCCTCGTCGATCTTGTTGGGCAGGAACGGGTCCGAGATCGACGGCCGCGCCGCGCCGATGATGTCGAACTGGCCCGACTTGATGATCGCCACCATGGTGTCCGGATTGGTGATCCGCCCGACGCCGACGACCGGCTTGTTGGTGTGGTCGCCGGCCTTGACCTGACCGGTGTAGGGCTTCTCGTGGTTCTCCTCGAAGAACCGCGACGGGCCGGCGTTCTGGCCCCACTCGGCGATGTCGCCGACGGTGAAGTCCCACAGGTCGACGACGTCGTCGCAGTACTCGACGAAGCGGATGCCGTCCTCGCCGACCTGGATCGACGCCGGGCCGAGCAGGTGGTCCACCGCGAAGCGCGAGGCGATCGCGCAGTCGTCGCCGACGGCCTCCCTGACCTTGACCAGCGACTCGCGCCAGAACCGGGCGCGGTTCTCGAAGGAGCCGCCGTACTTGTCGGTGCGCCGGTTGTAGAACGGCGACAGGAACTGGAACGGCAGGTACGCGTGCGCGCCGTAGACGTAGACGATGTCGAAGCCGGCGTCGCGGGCCCGGATCGCCGCGTCGACGTACATCTGCTGGACGGTCTCGATGTCGTCGGAGTCCATGTAGCGCGGGAAGATGTTCAGCTCGAAGTCCGACGCGATCTGCGACGGTCCCCGCGGAGTCGCGCGCGACTCCATGCACGGCGCGTGCGGACCGCCGTACCACAGCTCGATCCCGGCCAGCGCGCCGTGCTCGTGCAACTTGTCGCACATCGCGGCGAGGTTGCGGACGTCCCCCTCGTCCCAGATCCGCGCCGACACCCGCGAGGTGTCGTCGGACTCGGGATGGATCGAGCAGTACTCGGTGCAGCACGCGCCCCAGCCGCCCTCGGCCTTCATGCCGCGGTGGTAGGCCTGGAAGCCCGGCTTCTCGGAGCCCGCCCCGATGCAGTGCGGCACCTGGTAGAAGCGGTTCTTCAGCGTCTTGGGCCCGAGGTTGATCGGCTCGAACAGGATGTCGTACTTGGGATCGCGCGCCACGGTGCTCTCTCCTCGGTCGGCCTCGACTCAGACAAATTGGTCCGGCAGGCTGGGTTCAACGGACAGCTGCCCCCCCAAGTCCACCGCACCCGGCCCTCTCAGTCAACCTCAGCCGGAACAGGCAGATCCAGACGGAGCGTTTCAGCGAGATCCCGGCCCGGCTGCGGTGAACGGACAGGCTCCGGCAGGCTATCTCGATTTGACGACATTTGGACAAAGTGGTAGAACAAATTGCCGTCTGGACCCATTGGGTTGCAGCTTGGAGGAGAGAAGCATGGCCACAGCAGCCGCGCCGCGTCATGGCGCGTAGCCAGCGCCGCCGGATGGCCGGCGGGGCGGAGCCCGACTTCGGGCCCGTCCGCTCGGCACGCCGCGAGCGGCCCGGATCGGCGCTCCACGGGCCGCCGGTGACGATCACCTGCGCCTGCGGACGCCGGCAGTCGGCGCGCTACGGCGACAGCTGGACCTGCGAGAGCTGCGGGCAGACGTGGGACACGAGCGCGATCCCGCGCGGCGACTACCAGGAGATCCGCCGCCTGCAGCTGCGCTTCAGGCTGTTCCCGATCCTGCTGGGCCTGCTCGTGGTCGGCCTGGCGGTCTTCTTCACGGTGACCGGCAGCCCGGGCGCGATCGTGCTCCTGCTGCCGATCGCGCTGCTCACCTGGTTCGCGTTCCTGCGGGACGCGCACCGGCGTCGCTACCGCGGCGCGATCGCGGCGCGTCAGCGGAAGTGGACCCTGAGGGGTCAGGCGTGAGAGTGATCCTGAGCAACGGCGACAAGGCGGTGAAGTGAAGATGGACGGAGTCAACGTACCCACCGCGCAGGTGGAGATCGAGGAGCGCGAGCTGCTCAAGACGATGCGCTGGTGGGATGGGTTCGTCGTCTGCCTGGCGAACCCGGGCTTCCTGATCGCGGCGCTGGGCGGCTCGGTGCTCGGCCTCGGCACTGCCGGAGCCACCGTGTTGTGGCTGGCCTCGGTGCTGCTCGGCTTCTTCCAGAACCTCGTCTACGCCGAGCTGGCGCTGATGTTCCCGACCAAGGCGGGCGGGATCTCGCTGTTCGCGCACGAGGCGTGGCGCAGGTACTTCTCGCCGATCGGCGCGATCTCGACGTTCGGCTACTGGTTCGCGTGGTCGAGCGTGCTCGCGGTCAACGGCCTGGTCGTCGGGACGCTGATCCAGGCGAAGTGGTTCCCGACCTCGACGTTCTCCGCCTCCGGCGGCCACTTCCTGTTCGACCTCGCGATCTTCATCGGGATCGGGATCATCCTCGCCGTCTGGATCTTCAACGTCGTCGGCATGACCGTCGGCCTGTGGGTCGGCTACGTGACCGGCGCCCTGCTGATCATCCCGCTCGTCGTGCTGATGTTCGGCGGCTACATCTCCGGCACGTTCCACGGCGCCAGGATGACATTCAACTTCCCCGCCGACAGCGGCAGCGCCGCCCTGCTCGCGCTGACCTGGATGTACTTCATGGGCTGGTCGGCGTACGGGTTCGAGGCGGTGGCCACGTTCGGGCCCGAGTACCACAAGCCCAAGCACGACGTGCCGACCGGGCTGAAGACGGCGGCGCTCTTCTCGGTGCTCATCTACGCGCTGGTGCCGCTGGGCACCGGTGGCGTGCTCGGCACCAAGGCGATCGCCGGCGACCCGACCGCGATCGCCTTCTACGTGACCGCGTTCGACAAGATCGTCGGCAGCGTCGCCGCGGACTTCATGATCGCGTTCATGGTCGCGGGCCTGATCCTGTCGATGAACACAGCGACGATGGACGGCTCCCGCGCCCTGTTCGGCGTCGCGCGAGACGGGATGACGATCAAGCAGCTCGGGGTGCTCAACAAGGCGCACGTGCCCGCACGGGCGATGACGCTCGACATGATCCTCAACATCTGGCTGCTCACGTTCTTCCACGGCGCGCTGCCGATCATCGCCGCGGGCAACCTCGGCTACTTCCTGGCCAACATCTTCGCCCAGTCGGGCTTCTTCCTGTTGCGCAGGGACCGCCCGGACTGGCCGCGGCCCTACCGCCTGCGATCCTCGCTCATACCGATCGCCGGCTTCGTGCTGTCGGTGAACATCGCGTTCCTCGTCATCGGCGGCTGGGTCGAGGCCAACACGTACGGGTACGGGTTGTCCAAGACGCTGATCGGCCTCGCCGTGCTGTGCATCGGCGTGCTGGCGTGGGTCTTCCGCACGACGGTCCAGGACCGCAGGCCGCTGCGGGTCCGCGAGCCGGTTCCCGCGGTCCCCGACGCCGACAGCGTCAAGGCGTTCGAGGCGATGGACGTGCGTGTGCCGGACGCCCCGGACCCGGAGCTGCTGGTGACGCGCTGAGCTACGCGGCCGGGGCGGCCGCGACGTTCGACCGGGCGGGAGCCAGCAGCTCGAGCGCCCGGTCGAGCGTCAGCCTGCGATAGCTCTCCACCGGACGCCCCGCCGCTCCGCGCAACCGCTCGCGGAGCGCCCACAGCCGCTCGCGCTCCTCGCGGCTCACCTCGTCGGCGCGGCGCGCGACCGAGGCGGCGTACGGATCCGCGGCGTCGCCCAGGGTCGCGAGCAGCTGCTCGGGGGCCAGCACCGCGTGCACGTAGGACTCGGTCACCTCGTCACCGGTGATCCGCACGTCGGCGTTCGTGACGTGCCCGGTCGGCGAGTACGCAAACGCCCCTCGGATGCGGTCGCGCGCGCTCGCCAGCGACTCGGGTGACAGCGTCGGCGGGGCGGGCGTGCCGTCGGGCACCGCCAGCCACGTGACCCCGCGGTCGTTGATCGCCTCCAGCAGCGCCTCGGCGTCGTCTGCGACCACGACCTCCTTGTGGGACGGCCACACGTCGAGCATCGAGTGGTCGCCGAGCGGGCGCTCGACGTGCAGCAGGAAGTAGTCCGGGTAGACGAAGAACTCCGGCGAGCGGGCACGCTTTGCGTCGTAGAACGCCGTCACCGCCGACAGCAGCAGGCAGCTCGCGCCCACCGCCGCGCACGGCTCGCGCACCACGATCCCGAGCCGGTCGGCCGCGTCGAAGCCCGGCAGCACCTGATCGATCGTCGCGGGCTCGCCGGCCAGCTCGATCTGAAACGAGCCGGCGCGCAACTCGCGGGAGGTGTGCATTCAGTGCGCCGGCGGCTCCCAGCCCTCCAGCACCGACGGGTGATAGTCGGTGCCGACCAGCTCTGAGCCCGTGACCCAAGGGCCCAGCTCGGGCTGCAGGAACTTGCAGTGGCGCTCCTTGAGCGCGATCCCGTAGGAGTTGCCCGACTGCAGATGCTTGATCAGCACCTTGCGCGCGAGCTCGTCCTCGCGGCCGGCCGGGATCGAGAAGTAGATCTTGACGAACGAGTTCGAGTAGCGGTCGAACACGGCCGGCACTCCGTCCTCCTCGAGCAGTGGATATCCTCCAGCCAGTTGATGTCGCCGCCCGGGGTGGCCGCGTCGAGGTCGACATCCTCGACCTCGGCGATCGTCCTCCTGGTAGGGCAGGCGACGGCCCGAGAGATACTCGGAGTCGATCGTGACGATCTTCTGCGGCTGCGGCCGGCATGCTGGGGGCTCAGTCGCTCATCTACTCGGCCCTCCCGGCTCGCTCCACCTCGGGGCGAGGTAGTCGATCGGGTTCTCGATGTGGCGCTCCAGCATCCGCTTGATCTCCTCAGCGCATTCTCCTCGGTGACCCGGGGATGTACTGGGTGCCCGCCAGCGGAACCTTGGCCATCGCCGCGGCCTCCGTCGTCAGCGCGCACAGGTCCTCGGGCTCGAGGTTGTGCACGCTCGTCTTGCCGCACGCACGGGCGAGCATCTGGGTCTCGAGCGTGAGCGTGTGCAGGAAGTTGTAGACCCGCTGCGCGGCGTCGTCGACGACCAGCCGCTTGCGCAGCTCCGGATCCTGCGTGGCCACACCCACCGGGCAGCGGCCGGTGTGGCAGTGGTAGCACTGCCCGGCCGGGACGCCGACGGTGCCCTCGTAGTCGGTGACGCCCTCGATCTCCTTGTTGCAGTTGAGCGCCATCAGCGCCGAGTGGCCGATCGCCACCGCCTTGGCGCCGAGCGCCAGGCACTTGGCCACGTCACCGCCGTTGCGGATCCCGCCGGCGACCACCAGGTCGACCTCGTCGGCCAGCCCGATGTCCTCCAGCGCCCGCCGCGCCTCAGGGATCGCCGCCATCAGCGGGATCCCGGTCTCCTCGGCCGCGATGTGCGGCCCGGCGCCGGTGCCGCCCTCGGCGCCGTCGAGGTAGATGATGTCCGGGCCGCACTTGGCCGCCATCCGCACGTCGTCGTAGACCCGCGCGGCGCCCAGCTTGAGCTGGATCGGGATCTCGTAGTTGGTCGCCTCACGGATCTCCTGGATCTTCAGCGACAGGTCGTCGGGGCCCAGCCAGTCCGGATGGCGCGCGGGCGAGCGCTGATCGATCCCGACCGGCAGCGAGCGCATCTCGGCCACCTGCTCGGTCACCTTCTGGCCCATCAGGTGGCCGCCGAGCCCGACCTTGCACCCCTGGCCGATGAAGAACTCGCACGCGTCGGCGAGCATCAGGTGGTGCGGGTTGAACCCGTAGCGGCTCTGGATGACCTGGTAGAACCACTTCGTCGACAGGTCGCGCTCGGGCGGGATCATCCCGCCCTCGCCGGAGCAGGTGGCGCTGCCGGCCATCGACGCGCCCTTGGCCAGCGCCATCTTCGCCTCCAGCGACAGCGCGCCGAAGCTCATGCCGGTGATGTACACCGGGATGTCGAGCTCGATCGGGTGCTTGGCGAAGCGGGCGCCGAGCACCGTCTTGGTCTCGCACTTCTCGCGGTAGCCCTCGATCACGAAGCGGGTCAGCGTCCCCGGCATGAACATCAGCTCGTCCCAGTGCGGGATCTTCTTGAACATCGAGAAGCCGCGCATCCGGTAGCGGCCGAGCTCGGACTTGACGTGGATGTCGTCGATCACCTCGGGGGTGAAGATCCGGCTGTGGCCGAGCCGGTTCTGGGCCGTCGGGAGCGTTTTCGTCAGCCACTTCGATCCCTCCTCAGAGGACGAGCTTCCGCTCGGAAGGCTCGAGCGTGTCGTAGTTGTAGAGCTTCTGCCGCACACGAACTTCTGCAGGGCCGCGGGCGAGCCGAGGCCGTGGATCCGGAACTTCGCTCGACCAGCTCGGCGTCGGCGTCGGTCCATTCGGCCTCGACGCAGTCGATCCCCAGCGACGCGACCTTGCCGCCGACGTAGATCTCGCCGTCGTACATCGAGTCGCCCAGGCCGTGCCCGACGTCGCCGCAGATGATCTGGCGACCGCGCTGCATCATGAACCCGGTCATCGAGCCGGCGTCGCCGCCGACGATGATCGTGCCGCCCTTCTGGTCGATGCCGGTTCGGGCGCCGACCCGGCCCGACGACGATGTCGCCGCCGCGCAGCGCGGCGCCCGGTGAGCGAGCCGGCGTTGCCCTCGACGACGACGACGCCGGACATCATGTTCTCGGCCGAGGACCAGCCGACGCGGCCGGTGATCTGGATCTCCGGCCCGTCGATCATGCCGCAGCCGAAGTAGCCGAGGCTGCCCTCGAACCTGATCCGGCAGCGGGTCGAGGATCCCGACGGCGAGCGAATGCCGCGCGCCCGGCTCCAGGACCGTGACGTCGGTGACGCCCTGCTCGTACAGCAGCCAGCGCAGCTCGAGGTTGATCTGGCGGATCGTCAGCTCGCGCGCGTCGAGGCGGGCGCGGTTGCCGTCGATCTCCGAGACGTGGGGGACCGCGACGTCGAGCTCGACCAGCCCGCGGGCGTCGAACCGTCCGGGCCGGCCATTGGGCTCCGCTACCTGTCCACACCATCACCTCGCTCTCGTAGGGGTCGTACGTGTCGATCTCGTGGTCGATCACGGCGCGGATGGCGACCTCCTCGGAGGCGAGCGCGACCATGTCGTCGCCCTCGTAGAGCACCATCGGCTTGGCGGCCAGCTCGTCCTTGGCCATGCCGAGCGCGTCCTGGGTCACGCACAGGTAGGTGAACACGCCGTCGAGCTCCTCGATGCTCTGCTTCATCGACGCCTCCAGGCCCATGCCCTCCTGCATCCGCTGGGCCAGGTAGACCGCGATGATCTCCGAATCGCAGTCGGAGGCGAACCGGTGGCCCTGGTGCTCGAGCCGGCGCCGCCACTGGAAGTAATTGGTGAGCTGGCCGTTGTGCACGACCGCCACGTCGGAGAACGGATACGCCCAGTAGGGGTGGGCGTTGGCGATGTCGACGTCGGACTCGGTGGCCATCCGCACGTGGCCGATGCCGTGGCTTCCGGTGTAGTCGTCCAGGCCGTACTGACGGGCCACGCTGTTCGCGTCGCCGAGGTCCTTGACGATGTCGAGCGCGTGGCCGGCCGACAGTACCTCGACGCCCGGCACGGACTCGACCAGGTCGACCAGCCGCTTGAGCTCGCCGTCGTAGGTCACGCTCAGCGCGGCCGTGTACGCGTTGACCTCGTCGGTGGAGGTGATCTCGGCGCCGCCCGCGCGCAGGCGCGCAGGGACCTCACGGCGACGGCGGTTGATCGCCTCCTCGAGCTCCAGGTCGTCGTCGGGCGGCCCCTCCGCGAGCTTGACCCGCAGCACGAGCTCCTCGCGCGGCGAGTGGAAGAGCGCGACCCCGGTGGAGTCCGGCCCGCGATGGCGCATCGACTGCAGCATCGCGGTCATGTCGCGGCCGAGCCGGTTCTCGCCGCCGTTCCGGTAGATCACGCCTGCGATTCCGCACATCTCTAAGGGCTCCTGACGCCGCGGGTCGGCGAGTCGTGGGGGGTCACGGAAGCACCTCGAGGTACTCGTCGCGCTCCCAGTCGGTGACCGCCGCCAGGTAACGCTCCCACTCGTCGCGCTTGTAGTGGTGAAAGACCTTGTACAGCCGGCCGGGGAGCGCCGAGCGCACGACCTCGTCGGCCTCCAGCGCGACCAGCGCCGCGCCGAGGCTGTCAGGGACCTTCTCGATCTCCGCGCCCTCGCGCAGCAGGTCGTACGTGTTGCCCTGCTGGGGCGGACCCGGGTCGAGCTCGCGCCGCACGCCGTCCAGGCCGGCGCGCAGCAGCGTCGCCACCGTCAGGTACGGGTTGCACGAGGAGTCCACGCCGCGGTACTCGAACCGTCCGCCGGCGGCGACTCGCACCGTCGTCGTGCGGTTCTGCCAGCCCCAGTTCTTGTAGATCGGCGCCCAGAAGCCGGTGTCCCACATGCGGCAGTACGAGTTGACGGTCGGGTTGCCGACGCACATGAGAGCCGGGAAGTGCTCGAGCATGCCGCCGAGGAAGTGGCGGGCGAGCTGCGAGAGCTGGGCGGGGCCGTCGGGGTCGTGGAAGACGTTGACGCCCTGCTCGTCCATGAGCGTGAAATGGTGGTGATGGCCGTTGGCCGACACCCCGGTGAACGGCTTGGGCATGAAGCTGGCGAGCAGGTCGTGCTTGCGCGCGACCGCGGCGCAGATCTGACGGTGCGTCGTGATGTTGTCGGCGGTGCGCAGCGGCCGGTCGAAGCGGAAGTTGAGCTCCAGCTGCCCCGGCGCGTCCTCGTGGTCGCCGTAGCTCATGTCCAGGCCGAGCGCCTGCCCGTACTCGATCACATCCAGGATCACCGGGCGCAGCTCCTCGAACTGATGGATGTGGTAGCAGTAGGGCTTGGTGACGCCCTCTGGGGCGGCGCCGTCCTCGGGCTTCTTCAGCCACATCATCTCGGGCTCGATCCCGATCAGGAACTGGTAGCCGAGCTCCTCCTCGAACTCCTGCGCGATCCGCTTGAGGTTCTGACGGCAGTCGGCGTCCAGCAGCTCGCCCGTCTCGGTGTCGTAGCAGTCGCAGAACACGCGGGCGACGCGCTTGTCCCACGGCAGGACGGCGAACGTGTCGAGGTCGGCGATCGCGGCCAGTTCGGATTCCTCGGGACCGAAGCCGATGTAATCGCCGTAGCGGTCGGTGAACAGGTTGGCGGTCGCGCCGTAGACGAGTTGGTAGCCCCGTTCTGCGACCTGCGAGAAGAACGAGGACACCACGCCCTTGCCCATCACCCGCCCGGTCACCGACACCTGCTGGAAGAACACGTACCGGATGTCCTCGGCCTCGATCCGGCGCACGAGCTGGTCGATCCGTTCGGCCCGGCCAGGCTGGGCTCGGGCCTCCTCCAGGGTCGCAGGCGGCGGCACGATCCGCGGGCTCCGGAGAACGTCGTCAACGACGCCGCCGAACACCTTCGGCGCGTCTGGGCCCTTGCTGCCGTCCACAGCGATCGTCATCCCTTGCCCCTCCTCGATGGACAAATTTGTCTACATTGTATCAAGTGTCGGCGCCGAGGAGAAGCGAGGAGGGACCAATTCTTGCTGGCGTGCGCCTGATGCAATACCGTTGCGCACAGCGCAATACGGAAGGGAGAACTCGTGGAAGATCGTCTGCCGTCATCGGTCCCGTTCCTGGTCATCGGAGCGGGGGTGCATGGCCTCTCGACCGCGTGGCATCTCGCCGACGCCGGCCAGGACGTCCTCGTCGTCGACAAGACCGCCGTCGCGGCCGGCGCCTCGGGCATCGCCTGCGGCGTCATCCGCAACAACTACTTCCAGCCCGCGATGTCCGAGCTGATGGCCGCGTGCGTCGAGGTGTGGCGATCCGATCCGGAGACGCTGCACTACCACGACGTCGGGCTACATCGCGCTCGGCCCCCCGGCCAGGAGGACGACCTGGCCCAGGTGTATGAGCGCCATCAGCGCATCGGCTACCCCTCCGAGCTCCACGTCGGCGAGGCCGAGGTGGCGGCGCACATGCGCACGCTGTACCCGGACTGGCGCGCGCCGGGCCTGACCGTCTGCCTGCACGAGCACACGGGTGGGTTCGCCTTCAACCGGGAGTCGATGCTCGGCCTGGCGAGCAAGGCCCGCGCCGCCGGCGCCCGGATCGCCGAGGGCGTCGAGGTGACCGGGTTCGACTTCGACGAGTCCGGCGCGGTGCGCGGCGTCCGGACGAGCGCGGGCGAGATCGCGGTCGATCAGGTCGTGGTCGCGGCCGGGCCGTGGACCCCGGCGCTGTGGCGGATGCTGGGGCTGGCGGACCGGATCGACGTCCATGAGCCCGACGGGTCGGTGCGCGAGAACGTCGCCATGTGGACCTACTGGTACCTGCAGGAGGGCGAGGTCGAGTTCGACCCGAGCATCTTCGTCACCGCCGACGGGACGATGTCGCCCGTGCTGCACGTCGACTCCGACCAGCCGCTGCGCTCCGACGAGGGGCGGCTGATCGCCGACGAGCCGTGGGGGGTCTACTTCAAGCCCGACCGCGACAGCATCCAGGGCGGCGCGCAACCGTTGACCGTGGGCGACAGCTTCGAGGTCGACCCGTACCCGACCGGCACCGTGGGCCCTGTGTGCTGGGGGGGG
>CAVPBY010000019.1:0-14262 GCA_963702225.1 uncultured Solirubrobacteraceae bacterium
GCGATGGACCGCCAGCAGGACATGGCGCTCGCCGACGCGCTCGACTACCTCCGCGCCCAGTTGACCGTCGCGCTCTCCACCGAGGACATCCAGGAGGGCGTCCAGGCGTTCTTCGACAAGCGCGAGCCGCGCTGGCGCGGCCGCTGAGCGGGGGACGGGGTGGGCCGGGTTCAGCCGGCCGTGTAGAGCTGCTGCAGCAGGCCGAGCGACGAGGTCGCGCCGGCGGCCGACTGGCCGCTCAGCGAGAACCCGGTCACGTACCCCCCGGTGGCCTGGGCGGCGGCGAACAGTGACGCCGCGTCTGCGGTGCTGTGGCTGCCGACGCTCAGGCTGCCGATGATCTGCACGCCGCGGCGGGCGCGGTTGGCCTGCTCGACCGCGGTGCGGGTGAGGTCGGTGTAGCCGAGCGTGCGCTTCTGCGTGGAGCCGAACGGCAGCACGACGGCGTCGGCGTAGCGCGCGGCGACGCCCGCAAGGTCACGCCGGATGAAGTCGAAGTTGCGCCAGCTCGGCCGGGTCCGGGGCTCGAGCGTGCGGACGAGCCCGATCTGCGGCGCGGCGATGAACAGGTAGCCGTCGTGATGGGCGGTGGCCGCCGCGACGTCGAACGTCTGCCGGGCGTGGCGCTGCTGCCGGACCGGCGAGCCGGGGCCGAGATCGAGCACGACCGCCTCGGTCCCCGGGAACACCGAGCCGGTGGCGAGCGCCCGGCTGAGCGTGGTGAGGCTGGTGAACGCCTCCGCCGGGGTCGCGAACCGAGGCCGCTCGCCGCGAGCGCGCCGGAGCTGCCGCCGAGCACGAACGTCCGCGGCGTGTTGAACGCCTGGTCGGTGAGCGCGGGGTCGAGCGTCTGCAGCTGCGCGAGCGTCGGCGCGGACAGCAGCCACGAGGCCGGGGAGCCGCCCGCGCCGCCCAGCGCGCTGGCCTCGCCGGCGAAGTCGTCGAACAGCACCTGTCCGGCGCCGCCGGTGAACATCCCGCAGCTGAAGCCGGCGTATGTCGTCGGGGTGTACTGGTAGTTGGCGACGATCGTCCCGGGCAGGTCGAACGAGAAGCCGACCACTCCGATCTGCTTGAGCGACAGGTAGGTGAGCAGCAGCGGCGCGCTGCGCGGCGCGTCCGGGATGCAGTTCGTGGTGCCGTTGGCCTGCCACTCGGTGACGATCACCGGAACGCGCTCTGCGACGTTCCCGAACTCGGTGTCCCAAGCGTCGCTCGTCTGGGTGAGGTTCGGGTAGTGGATCCCGTAGGCGAGCTGGGGGTCGCTCGGGTCGGCGGGGTCGGTGATCGGCGGCACGCCCGCGAGCGTCTGCTCGCCGGCGAGGCCCGGCAGGATGATCACGTTGTCGGCGCCGAGCGCGCGGATCTCGTCGACGAGCGACTGGACCCCCACCGCGGTGCACTGCCCGCCGGCGCCGTTGGAGATCGCGCCGCCGTTGGCCCACAGCCCCCACTCGCCCGCCCTGTTGGGTACGCCGGGCTCGTTGTAGAGCTCGAACATGACGTCGTCGTCGCCGGCGAACGCCTGGGCGAGCTCGCGCCAGTCGGTCGCTGCGCCCGCATCGGGCAGCGGGCAGCGCGTCTCGTTACCGGCCGGCGTCTGGGCCTGCAGCGAGACGATCACGTCGAGGCCCGCGGCGCGCGCGAGCGCGATCCCCGACTCGACCTCCGCCAGGTAGTGCGGGGCGTACAACGGGTCCGACGGGTTCAGCCCGAACTCGCTCACCTGGAAGCGGACGAGGTTGGCGTGGTCGGCGACCGCCTGGGCGAGCTCGGCGGCGCCGAAGTGCTGGTGGGCGGGGATGTACTTGCCCGCGAGCTCGGCGTCGGGGGCGACGAGCCCGACGATCTGGACGCCGCGGGGGATGAACGGTGCTGCCGTTCTGCATCAGGTGCGCTCCCTGCACGTACACGCCGCTCGTCGACAGCGGGCCGGCGGCCTCCGGCGTGCGGTGGGCCGGCCCGCGGGCGGCCCGGGCGCGGTGGGCCGCGTGCGCCGAGGCGGTCGCGGCACCCGCCCCCAGCAGGGCGAGCGCGGCGAGCACGAGCGCGAGCACGCGGACGCCGCCGGCCGTCCGCCGGCCGTCCGCCGCTGTCGGGTTCTGCATCGCCGTCGCGCTCATCTCGCCCATCGAAGGTAGTTCCGATTGCACCGACACGTCCAGGCGCGAAAAGTTTTGCTCACCGGAGGAGATGACGTGCGGCGGTGCGCCGTGCGATCGATCCTCACCCGTCCGATGGCCGCCGACACCGAGAACCCGAGTCCGCTGCGTCCGCTCGCCGACGACCTGCGCGAGCGCCGCGAGCAGCTGCGGCTCGGCGGCGGCGCGGAGCGGATCGAGGCCCAGCACGCGGCCGGCAAGCTGACCGCGCGGGAGCGGATCGCGCTGCTCATCGACGAGGGCACGTTCACCGAGCTCGGGATTCACGGGCGCCCGCACTCTTCCCAGCGCGCGATGGACGGCCGCGAGGCGCCCGCCGACGGCGTGATCACGGGGTGGGGGAGGGTCGACGGACGTCTGTGCGCGGTCGCCGCCTACGACTTCACGGTGATGGCCGGCTCGATGGGCATGACCGGAGAGCTGAAGGTCGGCCGCCTGCGCGAGCTCGCGCTCTCGGAGCGGATGCCGTTCGTGTGGCTGCTGGACTCCGCGGGCGCGCGCGTGCAGGAGGCGATCGGCTCGCAGTTCGCGGGGACCGGCCACCTGTTCCGCGAGGAGGTGCTCGCCTCCGGCGTGATCCCCCAGGTCGCGGCGGTGATGGGGCCGTGCGCCGCGGGCACCGCCTACATCCCCGGACTCGCCGATTTCGTCCCGATGGTCTCCGGGCGCGGCTCGATGGCGCTCGCGGGCCCGCACCTCGTGCGCGCGGCGGTCGGCGAGGAGGTGAGCGCCGAGGAGCTCGGCGGCGCCCGCGTGCACTGCCGGCGCTCGGGCGTCGGCGACCTCGAGGCCGCCGACGACGGGGAGTGCATCGAGGCGATCCGCCGGTACCTGTCCCACTTCCCGGCGCACTGCGACGAGGCGCCGCCGGTGCGTCCGTGTGCCGATCCGGTGCAGCGCGCGGACGAGGACCTGCTCGACGTGCTGCCGGCGTCGACCCGGGCCGCCTACGACATGTACGAGATCATTCGCCGGATCGTCGACGACGGCGAGTGGTTCGACCTCAAGGGACGCTGGGCGAGATCGATCATCACCTGCCTGGCCCGCTTCGGCGGCCGGCCCGCCGGGATCGTCGCCAACCAGCCGCGCCACCTCGGCGGGATCCTCGACAACGACGCCGCCGACAAGGGCGCGCTTCATCAACCTCTGCAACGCGTTCGGGATCCCGCTCGTGTACCTCGTCGACGTGCCCGGGTTCATGGTCGGCACCAGGGTCGAGGAGGCGGGGATCATCCGCCACGGCGCGAAGCTGCTGCTCGCGACCGCCAGCGCGTCGGTCCCCAAGCTCACCGTCGTCGTGCGCAAGGCGTACGGCGCGGGCTACTACGTCATGTGCGGCCGCGCGTACGAGCCGGACCTGATCGTCGCCTGGCCGACGGCCGAGATCTCGGTGATGGGCGCCGAGGGGGCGGTCGAGATCCTCATGCGCCGCCGGCTCGCCGAGGCGGAGGACCCGGTGGCGGCGCGGGCGGAGATGGTCGCCGGCTTCCAGCGGACGATCGACGTCTACGGCGCCGCCGGCAACGGCATGATCGACGACGTGATCGACCCGCGCGAGACCCGGGCGACGATCTGCCGTGGGCTGGAGATGGCCGCCGGCAAGCGCGTCGCGCGGCCGGCGCGCCGCGGCGGGGTCGTGCCGGTGTGAGGCCCCGGTGAGCCTCGCGGATCCCGCCGTCATCACCTGCGCCATCTCCGGCGCGATCGCCGACCGCGACCAGTGCCCGGCGATCCCCTACACGCCGGCCGAGTACGCGGCCGAGGCGCGCCGGATCGTCGACGAGGGCGGCGTGCACATCCACATCCACGCGCGACGTCCCGACGGCGCGCCGAGCTACGAGATCGACGACTACCGGGCGATCCGCGAGGCGATCGTCGCCGAGGTCGGCGACGGCGCGATCGTCAACTTGTCGACCGGGACGCTCGGGGTCTCGGTCGAGAAGCGCGTCGCGTACCTGTCGGCCTGCCGGCCCGAAATCGCCGCCCTGAACATGGGGTCGCTCACCTACGCGAAGTACTCGTCGTCGCGGCGGGCGTTCCTGTTCGACTTCGGGTTCGCCAACCCGTTCTCCGAGATCGTGGCGCTGCTGGAGGCGATGCGCGAGCTTGGAATCAAGCCCGGGCACGAGTGCTTCGACCTCGGCCACGTCGGCTCTCTGGCGCCGCTGGTCGACCTGGGCCTGCTGGCGGCGCCGCTGCACGCCGACTTCGTGATGGGCGTGCTCGGCGGCGCGCCCGCGACCGTCCGCAACCTCGCCGCGATGGCCGACAACCTGAGCGAGGCGTGGCCGGGCGAGCGCCACCACCGGGGCGTGATCGGGATCGGTCGCCCGCAGTGGCCGATGGTCGCGGCGGCGCTGTCGCTCGGCGGCTCGGTGCGCGTCGGCCTGGAGGACAACTTCTACCTGCCCGGCGGCGCGATGGCGCGCTCCAACGGCGAGCTGGTGGCGGCGGCGCGCGCGCTGTGCGAGGGGGCGGGCCGCCGGCCGGCGACCGTGCAGGAGGCCCGGGCGCTGCTCGGCCTGCCGGCTTCCCCGCGCTGAGCGGCGCCACCAACGGATGCTGGGAAGGTTCTTGACCGTCACGGTCGATAAAGCTCCCCGCATGGCTGGGTTGTGGTGCTCTACAGTGAGCGATTGACTGACTCGTCAATCGAGGGAGGAGCTGCGGTGCGCGCGGGCGCCATCCAACTGAACGCGAGCGACGATTTCGCCGACAACCTGGCGACCGGGGACCGCTTGGTGCGCGAGGCCGCGGCGCTCGGCGCCGAGCTGATCGTGCTGCCGGAGGTGTGGTCGGTGATCGGCCCGCGCGACGCCCTGCGGGCCGGCGCCCAGCCGCTCGATGGCGAAGCGGTCAGCTGGGCGCGGGCGACCGCCGCCGAGCTCGGGGTCGACCTCGTCGCGGGCTCGATCGTCGAGCGGACGGACACCGACCGCTGCGCCAACACGAGCGTCCACGTCGGCCGCGACGGGGAGCCGCGCGCGATCTACCGCAAGATCCACCTGTTCGACGTCGAGATCGACGGCATGGTCCACGCCGAGTCCGCGACGTTCGACTCCGGCTCGGCGATCGTCACCTCGACCCTCGGCGACGAGCCGCCGACGACGCTCGGCATGACGATCTGCTTCGACCTGCGCTTCCCCGAGCTCTACCGGATCCTCGCGCTGCGCGGCGCCGAGGTCATCACCGTCCCGAGCGCGTTCACGCTGCCGACCACGCGCGACCACTGGGAGCCGCTGCTGCGCGCGCGCGCGATCGAGAACCAGTGCTTCGTGGTCGCGCCCAACCAGATCGGCGCCCACCCGGGCGGCAACCGCAGCGGCGGGCGGTCGATGATCGTCGACCCGTGGGGGACGGTGCTCGCCTGCGCCCCCGACGGCGAGACCGCGATCGTCGCCGAGCTCGATCTGGCGCGCGGCCGCGCGATCCGCGAACGGCTGCCGACGCTCGCCCGGCGGCGCCCGGAGGCGTATGACTGGCAGGGGGCGCCGTGAGCGCGACCGCCGCCGAGAAGCGGCGGCTGATCCTCGACGCCGCGGTGCGGGTGTTCGCCCGTCAGGGGTTCCACACCTGCCGCGTCTCGGACATCGCCGACGAGGCCGGCGTCGCCTACGGCCTCGTGTACCACTACTTCTCCTCCAAGGAGCAGATGCTCGACACGCTGTTCCTCGACCGCTGGGACGTGATGCTCGCGGCGATCGCCGAGGCCGACGCGTCGGACCGCCCGCCGCGGGAGAAGCTGCGCGCGGTCGCCTCGTTCATCATCGACTCCTACCGCCGTGATCCCGACGTGATGAAGGTGATCATCGTCGAGGTGACGCGCGCCGCCAACACGTTCGGGCGCACCCACCTGGTGAAGATCCGCGACGCCTACGAGTCGATCGCTCGAGATCGTCGCCGCCGGCCAGCGCGACGGCGAGTTCGGCGAGTCGATCACGCCCGAGTTCGCCGCCCAGGCGTTCTACGGCTCGGTGGAGCAGGTGCTCACCGGGTGGATCTTCGACGCGGCCCCCGTGGACGAGCGGGAGTTCGAGCGCGCCAAGGCGATGATCGTCGAGCTCATCTGCGACGGGCTGCGCCGGCGGTGAGCCGGCCCGGTGCCCCGCCGCCCGTTCTGCTTGAATCAACTCGCATGACGGAGAGCCCATTGGTCAAGCGCCTGTTGTGGTCCGGAGTGTTGGCCGGAACCAGCGCGCTCGCAGGTCTCGTCGCCACCCGGCTGGCGGCGATCATCTGGATGCGCGTGTTCGGCGAAGAGCCCCCTGAGTGAGCGACGACGCGCCTCAGACCCACGCGATCTCAGGCGAGCCCGACGGGCCGCGGACGGCGTCCGGCCTGCCCAACCCCCACGGACTTCCCGAGATCGCCGTCGAGCGTCCCGAGGTCGCCGTCGGTGCCGCGTTCGCCGGCGGGCTCGTGTTCGCCATGATCCTCAAGCGCCTTGGCCGCTGAACCGCCCATCACGCCCGCGGGCACATCGCCCGCGCAACCGCCCACCAAGCCCGCGGGCCCATCGCCCGCCGAGCTGTCCGCCAAGCCGGCGCCTGACAGCCTCGGCGCCGCCGTCACCGAGGTCTCGGAGCGGATGTCGCTGCTCGTCCGGGAGGAGATCGAGCTCGCCAAGGCCGAGGTCGGCGCCAAGGTCGCCTCGCTCTCCCGCGGCGCCGCGGCGGTCGCGGCCGGCGCCGTGTTCGGCGTGTTCGCGCTCGTGTTCGTGCTGCTGTCGATCGCGTGGGCCATCAACTCGGCGACCAGCAGCATCTGGCTCGGCTTCGTCGTGGTGATGGTCGCGTTGCTGCTGCTCACGGCGATCGCGTTCCTGTTCGCGTGGCGCAAGCTGAAGGTCGGCGCGCCGACGCCGAAGATGGCGATCGACGAGGCGAAGAAGATCCGCACGGCGGTCTCCTCGCAGGAGAAGAGCTGATGGCCACGCGCACCCCGGAGGAGATCCGCCAGTCGATCGAGCGCAACCGTCAGGAGCTCGGCACCTCGGTCGAGAAGCTCCGCACCGAGGTCGCGCGCGTCGCCGACTGGCGCGCCCAGCTGCGGCGCAACGAGACGACGGTGCTGATCGGCGCCGCGGCCGCCGGCTTCGTGATCGGCGGCGGGATCGCGGCGATCGGCGGGATCGTGTTCCGTCGCCGCTAGCCGCCCGGTCGGGTCAGAGCCGGTTCTCGATCGTGAGCGGCGCCTGCTCGGCGTCGGCCGCGGGCGCCTCGGCCGCGGGCTGCTCCAGCCCGAGCGTCTGCGCGAGCTCGCCCGACTCGTACATCTCGCTGACGATGTCGCAGCCGCCGACCAGCTCGCCGTCGACGAACAGCTGCGGGATCGTCGGCCAGTTCGACAGCGCCGACAGCTCCTGGCGGATCCGCGGGTCGGGCAGGATGTCGACGGCGGCGAACTTCGCGTCCATCGACTGCAGGATCGCGACGGTCCGGGCGGAGAAGCCGCACGCGGGCGCGTCGGGGTTGCCCTTCATGAAGAGGATCACGGGGTTCTCGGAGATGGCCTCCTGGATCGCCTCGCGCATCGGGTTGCTGGTCTGGTCGGTCATTGGGTCTCCTCGGTCGAGGTGCGGTTCGAGGGTGCGAGCGGCGGGGCCCGTCCTACGCCGTCCGGGTCTGGATCGCCAGCGCGTGGATGCGGTCGCCCAGCTCGCCGGCGAACACGTCGTTGACGAGCCGGTGCTGCGCGATCCGCGACAGCCCGTCGAACGCGGGCGAGCTCACGACGGCGTTGAAATGGTGGCCGTCACCGGTCACGCTGGCGACGGCTCCGGGGATCCCCGCCTCAATGCGCATCTTGATCTCGTCGGTCGTGGCGGGCACCTCGTCAAGGGTAGCGACGTGGCGCTATATTTCCGAAAGTGATGATCACGCTCACCGACAAGGGCGCGGAGAAGGTGCGTGAGTTCCTCTCCGCCCAGAACGCCGTCGCCGCGACCGCCGGCCTGCGGGTCGGGGTACGGGGTGGAGGCTGCTCCGGGTTCCAGTACGCGCTCGCCTTCGACGAGCAGCGCGATGGCGACTCCGTGTTCGAGGACAAGGGCATCCGCCTGATCGTCGACACGCCGAGCCTGCCCTACGTGGAGGGCTCGACGATCGATTTCGTCGATGGCCTGCAGGGCGCCGGCTTCCAGGTCGACAACCCGAACGTCGTCGCCGCCTGCGGCTGTGGCTCCTCCTTCCGCGTCGCGGACGAGGAAGAGGTCTCCGCGGTCTGAGCCCGCCGGGCGCTCCACCGGAGCTGCCCGCCGACGTCCCGCCCGCCGAGCCTGAAGTAGAGCCTCAGACTCGGCTCCACGGGTCAGTGTTCAGGCGCTGAGCGCGAGCGCCGACCCGTCGAGCGCGCCCAGCGCCCGCTCGACCGAGCAGGAGATGCAGGTGAACGTGGGCGTGTCGCGCAGCGTGTAGGCGCTCGACTCCGACGTGCGCAGCCGCTGCACGAGGTCCATGAAGTCGGCCGGGTTGTCGGTCTCGAACGCGACGACGAACTCCTGGTCGTCGAGGCCGAACGAGTAGCTCGTGTTGAGGTCGACCGACGGGTACTCCCTGCCGACCCGGATGTGCTCCTGCATGATCCGCCAGCGCTCGTCGGCGGGCAGCGCGTACCAGGCGCGGGTCTTGACGAACGGGTAGACGAACAGGTACCTGCCGTGCGCCGGGCGCACCTCGAGCCGTGACTCGTCGGAGTACTCCGACTCCTTGGTGAGCGCGAGGAACGAGTACGGGATCCGGCACCACTTCATCAGCCCGGCCTGGGAGAGAACCACGTGGAACTCGTGGATCCGGTCGAGGTTCTGGGCCTGGCTGAGCAGCATCAGGTCCGCGTCGCCGCGCGTGCCCACCAGCGAGAAGGCGCGCAGCAGATGGCCGTCGGCGAAGTCCTCGCAGGCGGCGACGAACTCGCGCTTGTCGGCGATGCGCTGGTCCTCGCCGAGTCGCCGCCAGGCCGGATCGACCTGCAGGAACGTGTACTTCACGAAATGCCGCGTGCGCATCGGCGCTGATGTTAGCCGGCCCCCGCCCGGAAAGTGACCGGGTTGTCCGGATCGCTCGGCGTAACCGACCGGCACGCGGGTAGGATCACTGTTATGCGGATCGCGCTTGTGTCGCCGTATTCGTGGACGTATCCGGGGGCGTGACCCGGCACATCGAGGCGCTGGCCGCGCCACTACCTCGCCGACGGGCACCACGTGCGCGTCCTGGCTCCGTCCGACCCTCGTGGACGTCGCCCCTCCACGGTGATGCATCGCGGCGCGACCCCGCAGCAGCTCGCGCTGCCCGAGTTCGTCGTCCCGCTCGGCCGCACGGTCGGGATCAAGGCCAACGGCTCGGTCTCCAACATCTCGCTCTCGCCCGCCGGCATGGCGGCGCTGCACCGCGAGCTGCGGGACGGCGGCTACGACGTCGCCCACATCCACGAGCCCGTGGCGCCGCTCACCGGCTGGGTCGCGGCCAACTTCGCCTCGGCCACCGCTCGTCGGGACCTTCCACTCCTACTCCGAGAACCGGCTGAGCAACGGCTTCGGCAACCTGATGGGCGCGCGGCGCACGCTCAACCACCTGCACGTCCGGATCGCCGTCTCCGAGGCGGCGGCCTGGACCGGCCGGCGCTTCTTCGGAGGGCGCTACCGCGTGATCCCCAACGGCGTGCACGTCGACGCCGAGGCGCGCGCGCGCGCGCCGCCGACCCCCCGCGCTCGGATCGGCTGCGGATCGCGTTCGTCGGCCAGGCGGTCGAGCGCAAGGGGCTGCCCCTGCTGCTGCGCGCCTTCGAGGCGCTGCGCGAGCACATCCCCGCGCGAGCTGACCGTGATCGGCCCGGGCCACGAGGAGCTCGCCCCGCTGCTGATGGACGACCACGGCGTGCGCGTGCTCGGCAAGGTCGACGACGAGCGCAAGCACGCGGAGCTCGGGCACGCCGACGTGCTGTGCGCGCCCTCGCTCGGGGGCGAGAGGTTCGGGATGGTGCTCACCGAGGCGTTCGCGGCCGGCACACCGGTGATCGCCTCCGATATCGCCGGCTATCGGGACGTCGTCCGCGAAGGCGTCGACGGCGTGCTGGTGCCGCCGGGCGACGCCCAGGCGCTCGCCGAGGCGCTGCGCGATCTGTGGGAGGAGCCCGAGCGGCGCGCCGCGATGGCCCGCGCCGCGGCCGCCGACGTCGCGCGCTTCGCCTGGCCGCAGCGTCGCCGCGCGAGGTGCTGGAGGCCTACGAGGACGCGATCGCCACGCCGGCGCCGGTCGGGACGTGCAGCGCGTGGCCGTCCGCGTCGGTGCTCCGGGCCGCCGACCTGAAGCCGCACGTCCGGCGAGCGGCTGCCCAGCCTCGAGCCGTCGCCCAAGCTCGAACGCCGCGGCCGCGCGATCCGCTCGCCCGCCGGGTCGGCCTGGGCGCCGTGACGCTGGCCGGCGTCGTGCTCGCCGTGCTGGCGCTGCAGAAGATCGGGCTCGAGCAACATCGCCAACGCGCTGGTCAACTCGAGCCCGACCTTCGTCCTCCTCGGGCTGGCCGACGATGTGCAGCGCGATGGTCATCCGCGCCTTCTCGTGGCACGCGATCCTGCGCGCGGCGCTGCCCGCGGCGCACATACGGCTGGCGGACGCGATGCAGGGGACGATGATCGGCGTGCTGATGTCCTCGACCCTGCCCGCCCGCCTCGGTGAGCCGTCCCGCGCGCTCGTAGTGGCGCGGCGGACCGGCCGCCCGCGCGAAAACCTGCCGATCGTGCTCGGCACGGTCGTCTCCCAGACGCTGCTGAACATCGTCGCGCTGGCCATCCTCGGGGGCGGTCATGTTCTCCTCGGTCGACCTCTTCAGCGGCCACCAGGAGGCCCTGCTGATCACCGCGATCGCGCCGATCGCGCTGCTGGTGCTGGTGATCGTCGCGCCGCTCGCTGTTACGTCGCGGCGCCGCGATCCAGCTCGAGCCGCGTCGCAGAACGCGATCACGCAGCCGCGGGGCGCGCTGACCCGCGTGCGCGCCGGGCTGGTGGTGTTCCGCCGGCCGCGGCTCGGGGCGCTCGCGACGTTCGCCCAGCTCGGCGCCTGGGCGCTGCAGTGGTTCTCCTGCTACATCGCTGCTGATCGCGCTCGGACTCGACCACCAGGCCGGGGTGGGCGCGGCCGCCGCGGTGCTGTTCGCGGTCAACATCACCGCTGTGCTGCCGGCCACGCCCGCGAACCTGGGCGTCTTCCAGGCGGCGTGCGCGGCGGTGCTGCACGCCGGCTGGCACGTCGGCTGGGCACCGGGGTCGCCTACGGCGTGATCCTGCAGGCGGTCGAGGTCGCGACCGCGATCCTGATGGGCACGCCCGCGCTGCTGAAGGAGGGCATGTCCTGGCGCGAGGTGCGGCTGCGCGCGATGCACGCGACGCCGGTCAAGCTGCCCGCCCGCGCCGGCGGCCGCGGCGACGGGCTGCGCCAGACCTGATCTCCGGGGCTTCGCCCGGCGAGGGCTCAAGTGCTTCTGTTTGCGGCTGATGTGCTAATCTGCAAGCACACTGGCTTCCGAAACCCAGGAGATCCTCATGGCCACCAGCACCCAGACGAAGACCACCCGACGCTCGACGGCCTGTTCGAGCGCACGACCGACGCGCAGGAGCAGTTCGTCAGCGCCGCCCGCAAGGCCGGCAACGCGTACGTCGACAGCTACGAGAAGGCCGTCGACCGCGCGATCGAGCTGGAGCTGCGGCTCGCCGACAGCACCCGCCAGGACTGGCTGAAGTCGATCGTCGCCGCGCAGACCGACTTCGCGCGCGAGATCACCCAGACCTACGCGAGCACCGCGCGCACGCTCATCAAGTAGCTCTCAGCAGGTTCCGCCCGCGCGATCGGGCACAATGTGACGGCACCGGAGAAATCGTTCTCCGGTGCCGTCGCTTTTTTGCCGAGGAGGTCACGATGACCAGTCCATCCTGTCCACCGGTCGCTCCCACGGCCGGCCCGTACGGCCCATGGCTCGAAGCCTGTGGCGCCGCCGCGCAGGGAGCCGCCGATCTGTTCACCGCCTCGCTCGGCCGCTGGCCGCGTCCCTTCGACGTCGGCCGCTGGCTGGACGTGATGGCCGAGCGCCGTCCGCCGCGCTGGGCCACCGCGCATGAGCTCGTCTTCGAGTCGCCGCTCGCCCGGCTGCGCGACTACTCGGTCACCGGTGGCCGCCGCGGCCTGGTGCCGACGCTGGTGCTCCCGCCGCAGGCCGGCCACGACTCGTGCATCGTCGACTTCTCGCCCGAGCAGTCGCAGATGGGCGCGATCCGCGAGTCGGGGCTGACGCGCGCGTTCACGCTCGACTGGGCCGGCGCGACGGAGGCGACCGCCGGCGCCACGGTCGAGGACTACCTCGACGTGATCGACCGGGCCGTCGACCACTGCGGCGGCCGCGTCAACCTGATCGGCGACTGCCAGGGCGGCTGGCTGGCCACGATCTACGCCTCCCAGGCGCCCGAACGGGTCAACACGCTCACGATCGCGGGGGCTCCGATCGACTTCAGCGCGGGCCGGCCGGTGATCGGCAGCGTGCTCAACACGCTCGCCCCCGGCCGCGACCTGGCGTTCTACGAATGGCTCGTCGCCTCCGGCGGGGGCGTGCTGCGCGGCCGCCACATGCTGAACGGCTTCATCGTGATCGGCCCCGGCGCCGAGATCTCGCGTCAACTCGAGTTGCTCGTCCACGTCGACGAGAGCGCGCACGTCGACCGCTACCGCGTGTTCGAGGACTGGTTCAAGCACACTCAGGACATCCCCGGCGAGTTCTACCTGTGGATCGTGCGCCATCTGTTCATGAACAACAAGCTGATCGCGGGCGATCTGGAGGTGCGCGGTGAGCGTGTCGACCTCGGCCGGCTGAAGATGCCGCTCAACCTGCTGGCGGCGCGACCGACCACATCACCCCACCCGATCAGGTCTACGCGCTCGCCGACCACGCCTCGACGGCGCCTGAGGACATCGTGCGCCGGCTGAGTTCCGGCGGCCATCTCGGCCTGTTCATGGGCCACGAGGCGCTGCGCGAGCAGTGGCCGCCGCTGCTGGCCGCGGTGCTCGAGCGCTCGCTGCCCGGGCGGCGGACCGCCGTGGCCGCGAGCTAGCGGCCGCCTGGTCGGCGGCGGCGCGGCCGCGCCGCCGCGCTCAGTCGCCGTTCTCGCCCGCGGCGGCCTCGCCGTCGCGCGCGCCGGCGTCCGGCTTCGCGCCGCGGCCGGTCGTCCGGTGGCGAACCCGCGGCGAGCTGGCGACGAACGCCTCGTAGACCTCCCGCAGCGCGGTCCGCTGTCGCGCGGTGAGCCGCGGATCGTGCGCGATCGCCTCGAGCACGCCGCCCTCCTCGGGCTCCGCGCTCGGCGGCGCGAAGCCCGCCTGCTCGTAGAGCGCGTCCGCGGAGACCTTGAGCTGGCGCGCGATCTGATCGAGCACCGCCTGCGACGGTGCCCGCAATCCGCGCTCGATCTGCGACAGATACGGGTTGGAAGATGCCCGCGAGCTCCGCGGCGAACTGCCGCATCGACAGCTCGGCGAGCTCACGTTGCTGACGGATGATCTCGCCCAGCGAGGCGGCGCGGCGATCGGCCATGGTTGCCGACGACGATATCGGGCGAGATCGTGAGCGCCGGCCTACATGTCCTGGCCGCCGTTGACGCCCCAGACCGCGCCGGTGATGTAGGACGACTGGGCCGACTTCTGGGGCTTTGAGGAGGCGATCCAGTTCGGCGACTCCAGCCAGGCAAAACAGGTCATCATTAAAAACTCGTGGTTTCATAACTCCCGCGACCCGGGCACGAGCGACCATACCGACGGGATCCTCGAGAACTACGGTGGCCTGAGTTACATGACGTTCGATCACAACACTATCGTCGGTAACGGCAACACGAACGCGCTGGCTCTCCAGGGCAGCCAGCCTTACAATCACGTGACCATAACCAGAAACTACTTTTCTGGTTATGGCTATATGGTCAACAGCGGCGCCAACGGCAGCAGCACCCATATGGTTTTCACCGATAACGTATGGGGGACCGACATCGAGCCGACCTTTGGTCCCCTCTACGGTGACACCATGTATACGACGCCTGGCCTGGGCGGCGTGTGGCATGGCAACACCATC
>CAVPBY010000020.1:0-26544 GCA_963702225.1 uncultured Solirubrobacteraceae bacterium
ACCGTGGAGCTGGATGGTCGCGAAATTGAAGTTGTCGCCATCGAGTAGAGCGACAGGCGCCGTGGGCCGCGGAAGCTACGGAATGCATCAAGGCATCCATCGGGCTAGAATGGCCTGACGCTCGCCCGAAAGGTCGAGCAGGTTGAGCCATTGATTGACGTAGGCCGCGAAGATCGGATCGGGTGGCATCCAGTAGGCGAGTTCCGAATGGTCGAACGGCGCGTCCGGATGGACTGGGCATAGGACGCCGGGACGGAGTTTCGCCTGCACTCTCGTTTCCACAGCGTCGGTGATCATCAGATCCGCTTGCCCTCGACCAGCGCGTCGAAGATCGTGGCGTTGTCGCTCCACTGGACGATCGTCGCTTTCCGTAGATGAGCTCGTCGAAGCGCTCGTTGGTTCCTCCTGGATTGACGATCACGTGCACACCGGGCTGATCGATCGTCGCAAGGGTTTCATATTTCGGCTCGTCCCCGCAATGCGTGATCGGCGTCTTGCCGCTTGAAAAGACGTCCTCAAGCTGCTGCAGGCCGCCGGGCTGCGCACGCGCGACCGCGGCGAGCAGGCGCCGCTGGAGGGCCTGGTCGCGTGCGTCATCAACCGCAGCGAGATCGTCGGCCGCCCGCTCTCCGCGATGCTCGCCAACGATGGCGCGACCGTGATCTCGCTCGACGTCAGCGGCGCCGTCGTGTTCGAGCCGGCGATCGAGCGCAGGCACGCCCATGTCGTGCGCGACACCAACCGCGATCGGGCGGCGGCGCTGCGAGACGCCGACATCGTGATCACCGGCGTACCATCACGCGCGTTCGACCTCGTCACCGGGTCCGAGATCAAGCCGGGCGCGATCTGCGTGAACTTCTCCGAGCTGCGCAACTTCGACGACTCGATCCTGGAGGTCGCGGCCGCGTTCGTACCGCGCGTCGGACCGATGACGGTGGCGATGGCGACCCGCAACCTGGTGCGGCTCACCGCGCTGCGCCCGGCCCGCGCGTGACGCGGGAGGCACGCGGCGGCGTCAGGCGAGGCGGGGACGGGCGGGTTCGCTCGTGCTCGGGCGCCCGAGCAGCGCCAGGAACGCGGCGCCGGCCGGCGAGGGCTCGCGGTCGAGCGGGGTGACGAGTACCAGCTCGCGCGGGATCGCGGGCTCGGTGGCGATCCCGGTCGCGCGGCCATCGGCCATCCGGATCGCGCCCGGCGGCAGCAGTGACACGCCGAGGCCGAGCGCGACGAGCTCGACGAGCTCGGGGAGCGCATCGACCTCGCAGGCGATCCGGCGCTCCAGCCCGATCGCATGACAGGCGCGATCGATGCTCGCCCGCAGCGCGGAGTCCGGGCGGTACTCGATGAACTCATGGTCGGCGAGGTCGCCCAGCCGCACGCGGCTGCGGTGCGCGAGCGGGCCGTCCGCGGCGACGGCGAGCTGCAGGGACTCGGTCGCGATCGTGCCGGCCCGCACCCGGTCCCCACGCGGTCCGAGCGGCGGATCGACGATCGCCAGGTCGACCTCGCCGTCCGCGGTGCGTCGCACGAGCTCCGGAGCGCCGGCGTGATGGAGCCTCAGCGTCACGGCCGGGTGCGTGCGGTGAAAGCGGGCCAGCAGCCCCGGGAGGTTCACCTGGCCGAGCGTCTGGATCGCGCCGATCGCCAGGTGCCCGCGCACCAGCCCGCGGACCGCGGCGACGGCATCCCGGGCGTCCTCGGCGGCGGCGACGGCCCGCTTCGCCGCCGGAAGCAGCGCCCGCCCGGCCTCGGTCAGCTCCACCTGCCGGGTGCTGCGCACGAACAGGTCGCTGCCGAGCTCGCGCTCGAGCGCGCGGACCGAGCTCGACAGGCTCGACTGCGTGAGGTGGACCCGGGCGGCCGCACGGGTGAAGTGACGCTCCTCGGCGACCGCCACGACGTGCGAGAGCTGCCGCAACTCCACTCAGTGAGCCTATCACTCAGTCCCATTGTTGTTATCGGTTGGACGAATGCAGCGAGGTGGCCGAGACTGCGGCCATGACCGCTCCCAGCCGCCCTCACCACACCTCCGCACCCGCGACGCCGCTCCCGGCGGCCGAACCGCTGCGCATCGGCCGCGACGAGCTTCCCGGCTCGTCGGGAGCCCATCGGTTCATCGGCGCCCACCACGGCGGGCTGCCGATCTCGCTGTTCGTCGTGGACGGCCGGCCCGGGACCGGCCCGCAGCTGCACCGGCACCCCTATGCGGAGCTGTTCGTCGTCCACGCCGGGGAAGCCCGCTTCGAGATCGGCGGCCTTCAGCTGGCCGGGGCCGCGGGCGACGTCCTGATCGCGCCCGCGATGAGCGCCCACCGGTTCACGAACACCGGAACGGGTCAGCTGCGGCTCACCGCGATCCACACCGCCCCCGAGATGGACACCGAATGGCTCCAGCCGGAGACGGGCGAGAGCCCCACACGATCGTGATCGGCATGCCGGCGGCTCGGGCGCCGGCTCGGCCGGGGTCGTCCTGACGGTCCGGCAGGGGGCGGTGAGCCGCCCGCGCCGGACGCGACCAGCAATGCGCACGCGACCGCCGCCACGACCCCGACACCACGCGCCACCGACCCGCCCATGACCCGGGATGACATCGCGGATCCGCCGTCGGTTCAAGGGGCACGCGCGCACGCTCGTTTGTGATCGAGCTCACGGCCGGCGCGCCGCCGCCGTCTAGGTTTGAGGAAGGCGCCCGAACGGCCGATACCGACCCATGCCGGAAGATCCGATTCAAATCCTCGAAGTGCGCGCCGATCAGGCGGAGCGCCGTGTGACGGTGAGCGCGGCGATCACCTCCGGCGCGGCAGACGCGATCTTCGTCGCGCTCTCCGAGCAGCTGGACCGCGGCCGCCGGCAGTCGACCGAGAGCGCCGAGGATGTGCTCGCGCTGCGCCGGCGGACGGAGCTCCTTGAGCGGTTCGCGCCGCTCGCGCGGGCCGGCGCACATGCGATCGTGCAGCTCACCGACGACGAGCTGCGCGCGTGCCTGCTGGAGCTGAGCGAGTATCGCGAGCGTGTCGACGGCGAGGACTACCAGCCCGCCGAGCTGCGCCGGCGTCTGGAGCTGACCGCTCAGATCACGGCCGTGCTGTGGGACGCGAACGCGACGGTGGCCGCCGCCGCCGACCGCGTCCTGAGCTGCGCGACGCCGTAGCGCAGCGCGTCCGCGGCGCCTACGGCCGGCCGGCCGGGAGCGTTCGGGTGAGGAACGCCGCGGTGAGCGTCCACGCGCGAGCCGCCGGCTCGGGTTGGTGGAACCTCGGGTTGTCCCAGTTGTCGAACGCGTGACCGGCGTCGGCGTGGATGTGGCACTCCCAGCCGTCGCGGCCGGCGGCGACCGCGCCGACCCGCTGCGCCCGTTCGGGCGCGATGTAGGGGTCCTGGCCGCCGAAATGAAACAGCGCCGGGCACCTGATCCGATCGGCCTGCTCGAGCGACTCCGGGATCGTCGCGCCGTAGTAGGCCACCAGCGCCGTCGGGTCGGCCGCGCAGGCGACCCCGAACGCGAGGCTGCCGCCGAGGCAGAAGCCGATGACGCCGGACCCGGACTCGACGTCCGGGCGGGCGCGCAGCGCGTCCAGCGCGACGATCGCGTCTGCGACCGCGCCCTCCCCATCGAGCTGCTGAGACGTCGCGAACGCCTCCTGCAGCGCGTCGTCGCCCTCGCCGAACTCCGCCCTGGGGCGGATCCGGCGGTACAGGTCGGGCGCGATCGCGACATACCCGAGCCCGGCCAGCCGCTCTGTCGCCTCGCGGATGTAGTCGCCGACGCCGAAGATCTCCATCAGCACCAGCATGCCCGGGCCGCGACCCGACTCGGCCACCGCCACATACGCATCCATCGTGCCGCCATCCGGCATCGCGATCGTCTCGATCTGCGTGCTGATCGCCATCGGCCCGACAGCGTAGCTTCCGCTCCCGTCGCCGGCGGGCCCGCCGGATCCCGCGGTCACTCCGGGGCGTGCAGGACGGGCGCGTACGAGATCCCGACGATCCCTCCGTCCGGTGACTGCAACCTCGCCACGGTCTGCCCCCACGGCTCCTCGCGCGCCGGGTGCAGCAGCTCATAGCCCGCCTGCTGCAGCTCCCGGGCGGCCGGGCCCACCGCGGCCGCGTCGGCGACGTCGAACTCGATGCTGATCTGCGGCACCACCCGGTCCGCGGGCCATTGCGGGCTCCCGAAGCACGCCTCGGCGGCCTGGGCCAGCGGCCAGATCCCGAACGACCTGCAGCCGGGGATCCGCTCGCTGTGGTGGTAGTCGCCACCCTGGCCCTCGAGCGGCAGCCCGAGCGCGCCGGCGTACAGCTCGCGGCTGGCGGACGGGTCGGGCGCGATCACCGCCACCGTCGAGAGGAACTCGATGTCCATGAAGCCTCCTTGGTGCTACCTGCGCGCTCGCAGCGCCTTGAGGAACGGGGTGCCGGCCCGGGGAGCCCGGCCCGGTCATCGTGTCGTACCCGGGGGCGGTCACGCGCGATCATCGCTACGGTTGCCGGTGATGGAGCGGGACGTCCACGCTCGGCGAACACTGCGGCGAGCGCGTTGAGCCGGATCGCGGTCCTGCTCGCAAGCGTTGCCACCGTCGCGATCGCCGGCTTCGGCGCGGCGCGCGCGCTCCGGCACCCGCCGCGCGACCCCCGGGGCCGTGCCACGGCCACCGCGCGGGCCACGCCGCAGAGCCGCGCCGCGGCGATGACGCGCGGGCTGTCGCCCGACCAGCTCGCCGGCCAGCGCGTCGTGTACGCCTATTCGGGGCTGCGACCGCCGGGGTCGCTGCTGCGGGCGATCCGGCGCGGCGAGGCCGGAGGGGTGATCTTCTTCAGCTGGAACATCCGCAGCATCCGGCAGATCCACGGGGTCATCGGGCGGCTGCAGCGCGCCAGCCTCGCGAGCCCGCTGCACGACCGGCTGTTGATGATGACCGACCAGGAGGGCGGCGAGGTCCGCCGGCTGCCCGGCGCGCCGACGCTGTCGGAGAAGCAGATCGGGGACAGCCCGGACGGCACGCGCCTCGCCCGGTCGGCGGGGCGCAACGCGGCCGCGGTCCTGCGGTCGGCGGGGATGAACGTCAACCTCGCGCCGGTGCTCGACGTCTACCGCCATGCGGGTGACTTCATCGACGAATACGCGCGCTCCTACTCCAGCGATCCCGGGACGGTCGCGCGGCTCGCGGGCACGTTCATCGGCGCCCAGCAGGCCGCAGGCGTCGCGGCCACCGCCAAGCACTTCCCCGGCCTCGGCGCCGCCGCGCGCAGCCAGAACACCGACGAGCGCCCGGTCACGCTCGGCGTCCCGCTCGGCCGGCTGCGCGGCGACGACGAGGCGCCCTACCACGCCGCGATCTCCGCGGGCGTGAAGCTGGTCATGACCTCCTGGGCCCGCTACCCGGCGCTCGATCGCGCCCGCCCCGCGGGCCTCTCGCCGACGGTCATCCAGGGCGAACTGCGCGGACGACTCGGATTCCGCGGCGTGACGATCACCGACGCGATCGGGGCCGGCGCGCTCGCGCCGTTCGGCCCCCCGGGCACCACGAGCGTCATCGCCGCCCGAGCCGGCGCGGACCTCATCCTCTGCGCCGGCACCGGACCGCGTGACAGCTCCTCGCTCGAGGGCCTCACCGTGATGCACGCGCTCGCTACGGCGATGGCCGACGGCCGGCTGCCCCGATCGGGGTCCGTCGCCGCCGTTGCGCGCATCCTCGCGCTCAAGGCGCGCCCCTGACCCCGTCGCCGCACCGGGACACACCGCCGATGGGCCCCGCGTCAGGCCGGCTCGTCACCGAGACGCTGGACTACGACGGTGGCCGTCAGGTCACGGCGTACCTGCCCCGGGCACGCCGGACGCGATCGTGTTCGCCGGGGACGGCCGGCTGATCACGTCGTGGGGCGCCGACCTGGAGGCGGCCGGCGCCCCGCCGACGATGATCGTCGGCGCGCACCGCCCGGCGGACGAGACGCTGCGGCTGCACGAGTACTCACCGGGCGAGAGCACCCTCGAGCTCGCATTCGACCTCGAGCGGTTCGCGGCGCACGAGACGTTCTTCGTGCAGGCGGTACGCGGATGGGCGCGGTCGCGCTTCGATGTCGCGCTGCCGGCCGACCGCACCGCCGTGTTCGGCGTCTCGGCGGGCGCGGAGCTGGCGCTCGCGATGGGGGTTCGCCATCCCGACGTCTACGGCGTGGTCCTCTGCGCCTCGCCGGGCGCCGGCTATCGACCGCCGGCCGTGATGGGGAGCTCGCCCTCGCGCGCGTACCTGGTCGCCGGCACGCAGGAGCCGTTCTTCCGCGCGAACGCCATCCGGTGGGCGGACGCGCTGCGCCGCGCGGGCGCCGAGGTGATGATGGTCGAGCGGGACGGGACGCACGGCGGCCCGTTCTGGAGACAGGAGCTCCCGCTGATGGTCAGGTGGGCGTTCGGAGGCTGACCCGCGCGCAGGTCGAGCGCCCCTGACATCCTGGGAGGCGATGGGGCTCCGCCGTGGCTCGGTCCGTGTCATCGCCACCGCCGTGGCATCTGCGCTGCTCGCCGCATGCGGCACGTCGGCGCACGGCCGGACCGGCGCGAGCCGCGCGCCCGCCACCGCCGGCACGCACCGGCCGGCGGCGACGACCCGGTCGACGACGACCCATCGGCCGCGGCCCACGACGACGACGCATACGCAGACGCAGACGCCCCCGCGCCCGCCGGTCCCGCGCTGGCATCGCACGCTGCAGCGCATCCGCCACGCCGGCGCCCGGCCGCAGACGATGCGGCTGCCGTCCGCCCAGACCCGGGTCTTCCATGCCGAGATGCAGGCGCTGTGGGCCGCGGTCCGCGCCGACCGCCCCGCGCTGGGGCTGCCGGCGTTCTTCCCCGCCGGCGCCTACGTCCAGGTGAAGACGATCTACGCCGCGCGACAGGACTGGCAGGCGCGGCTGGTGGGCGAGTTCGGCCTGGACGTGGGGGCCGCCCACGCGCTGCTCGGTCCCCATCCGGCGACCGCGCACCTGCTGGGCGTCTCGGTGCCGGCGGCCGACGCGCACTGGATCCCGCCCGGCGTGTGCGCCAACGGGGTCGGCTACTACGAGGTGCCCAACGCGCGGATGGTCTACCGGCAGGCGGGCGCGGTCCACTCGTTCGGGATCGCCTCGATGATCTCGTGGCGGGGATGGTGGTACGTCGTCCACCTGGGGGCGATCCTGCGGCAGACGAGCGGCGGCGAGGTCGACGCCCCGAGCGCCGGCCCCGGCGTCTCGGTCCCCTCCAGCACGTGCTGAGCGCGGCGACGGACCCCGATCGAGAGACCGCGCCCCGCGCACGCGACCGGCTCGATCTCGAACGCCCAGCGGGTCCAGGCGTCCCGACCAGGATCGAGGCGATCATCGACCCAGGCCAAGCCCGGGAACGGCGTGGGCGCCCGTTCACCTGGGCGCTCCTCGTCGCGCCGGCGGGCGAACCCAACCTGTCACTCACACACCGACAACCGTTGAACACCGAATCGCTCACAACCGCCGCATCCTGAAACCGTGGCGTAACCCCCCGCGACTTACCCTCCATGTGTGCGTCCGTGGACCCGGCGCAGGCCGATGTTGGGGGCACAACCAGACACCGTGGCGCTGCTCGCGGTCGCCGCCGCGGTCATCCTGGCGAACCTGCCCGCGCTCGTCGGGTTCGTCCACCTGGACCCGCTCATCGGCCGCGCGCAGCTGAGCCAGGCGCTCACGCCCGGGCTGCTCGGGGGCCGGCCGACGATCGACCCGAGCAACGGGTTCAACTCGCAGGCGATCGGCCATCTCGCCGCGCTCGACCTCGTGCACCTGCACTGGCCCTGGTGGAACCCATACGAGGGCACCGGGATGCCGCTGCTCGGCGAGACCCAGTCCGCGGCGCTGTTCCCGCCGACGCTGCTCATGATGCTCGCCAACGGCCAGCTCTACGAGCACGTGCTGCTGGAGCTGATCGCCGGGATCTGCACCTACCGCCTGCTGCGGCGCATCAGCGTCGGGCGCGCGGCCGCGGTCGCCGGGGCGGTCGCGTTCGCGCTCAACGGCAAGTTCGCGTGGTTCGCCGACGCGACCGTCAACCCGCTGCCGTTCCTGCCGATGCTGCTGCTCGGGGTCGAGCGGGCGCGCGACGCGGCCACGACGAGGCGGCGCGGGGGCTGGCGGCTGATCGCGGCGGCGGTGGCGCTCACCGCCTACGCGGGTTTCCCCGAGGTCGCCTACCCCGACCTGCTGCTCGCCATCGTGTGGGTCGCCTGGCGCGCCGGCTGCGTGCCGCGCGCCGACCTGCGCGGCTACGCGACCCGGATCGGGCTCGGCGCCATCTCCGGCGTGCTGCTGGCGGCCCCGATCCTGCTCGCGATGGCCGACTACCTCAGCCACGCCGACCTGGCCAGTCACGCCGGCACGCAGCTGGGCGCCAGGCATCTGCCGCTCTCGGAGGCGCCGCAGCTGCTCATGCCCTACCTGTTCGGGCCGCTGGACACGACCCGCCAGCCCGGGCTGTGGGGCATGGTCGGCGGCTACCTGTCGATCACGCTGCTGCTGTTCGCGGTGCTCGGCCTCGCCTCCCCCGGGCGGCGGGGGCTCAAGGCGCTGCTCGTCGCCTGGGTGGCGCTCGTGTTCGCGCACATGTACGGCGGTGCCGGGGCTCGGCTCGGTGCTCGGCGCGCTGCCCGAGGTCTCGCGGATCCAGTTCTACCGCTACGCGACCGCCTCGCTCGCGCTGCCGGTGATCGTCCTCGCCGCGCTCGGGCTCGACGACGTGCGCCAGGTCGCCGGCCGCCGCGGCCGGCTGCTCGCGGCCTCGGTCCTGGCGATGGCCACGGTCGTCGCCACCGAGCTGGCCGCGCAGCCGCGCGCCGACGCGCTCATCCCGTCGGTCGGCCACGTGGAGGACTTCTTCCGCGCCTCGATCGGCTGGGGGCTGCTCGCCACCCTCGTCGTGGGCGCGGCCGCGCTCCTGTCCCGCGCCCGGCTGAGGGGGCGGCTGCTCGCCGCGCTCGTCGTCGTCGACGCGGTCGTCCTGTTCGCGGTGCCGCAGTTCTCCGCGCCGCGCGGTGGGCGGCTCGATCTCGCCCCGGTCGCCTACCTGCGCCACCACCTCGGCAACGAGCGGTTCTACTCGCTGGGCCCGATCCGTCCCAACTACGGCTCCTACTTCGGGCTCGCCTCGCTGCGGCTCGACGACTTCCCGCCGGCGAGCTACGCCACCTACGTCCACACCCGGCTCGATCCCTACGCCCATTTCGTCGGCTTCCGCTCACCGCGGGCGCCCACGCTGCGGCAGGAGCTGCTCGCGCACCTCGCCGGCTATCGCGCGGCCGGGGTGCGCTATGTGATCACCTCCAGCCACGCCCCGTTCCCGGCCCACGAGCACGGCCTGCGGCTCGTGTTCCTCAAGCGCCGCGACGCTCATCTACCGGGTGAGCCACGCGGCGCCGTTCGTGAGTGCCGCGGGGTGCCGTGCGACGTCTCGGCCGCAGAGCGTCGAGCTCGTCTGCCGTCACCCGTCGACGCTCATCCGCCGCGAGTCGTGGTCGAGCGGCTGGAGCGCGCAGATCGACGGTCGCTCGGTCCCGATCCGCCGGGCCGACGGCCTGTTCCAGGCGGTGAGCGTGCCCGCGGGCGTCCACCGGGTCAGCTTCCGGTTCGCGCCGGTCGGCATGGATTGGGCGCTGCTCGCGCTGCTCGCCGGCTGCGCGCTCGTCGCCGCGCCCACGGCGCGGCGCGGGACCGCCCGGGTGAGGGTGCCGCGGACGGCCGGCCCGCCGGCGCTCTCCGGCGCCGACTGAGCCGTCAGCCCGCGTCCGCCCGCGTCAGCCCGCCTCGGCCAGCCGGTCGCCGACCTGGCGGACGAGCGCCACCAGCGTGTCGACGTCCTCGCGCCGGGTGCGATAGTTGACGAGGTTCGCGCGCAGGCAGGTCCGGCCGTCGAGCGACGCGCTGGCGACGTACGTGCGCCCGTCGCGGTTGAGCTCGGCCGCGAGGCGGCGGTTGTGCTCGTCGATGTCATGGCCGGCCGGCGGGCGCTGCCGGAAGCAGACCGTCGAGAGCATCGGCCGGTGCAGCAGCTCCAGCGACCCGTCGTGCTCGACCGCGTCGGCGAGCCGGCCGGCGAGCGCGATCGTGTGCTCGATCCAGGCCCGGTACGTCGCCGCGCCGTAGGCGCGGAAGCTGAGCCAGAGCTTCAGCGAGCGCAGCGGGCGGGAGTACTCGAGCGTGCGGTCGACCGGGTTCTTGCTGCCCTCCGGCGCCAGCATGTACCGCGCCCGGTGCCCGAAGGCGGCGTCCAGCGCACCGTCGTCGCGCAGCAGCACGGCGCTGCAGCTCTTCTGCATCCCGAGCCACTTGTGGGCGTCGATCGTGAGCGAGTCCGCCCGCTCGATCCCGGCGAACAGGCTCGCGTGCGACTCGAGCGCCGCGGCCGGCAGGCCGTAGGCGCCGTCGACGTGCAACCACACCCGGTGCTCGGCGCAGACGTCGCCGATCCGCGCGATCGGGTCGACGGCGCCGGTGAGCGTCGTCCCGGCGGTGGCGACGACCGCGATCGGGACGATCCCGGCGGCCCGGTCGCGCGCGAGCGCGGCCGCCAGCTCCGCGGGCCGTAGCCGGCGTCCGGAATCGATCGCGATGCGCCGCAGCTGGCGGCTTCCCAGTCCGATCGATTCGACCGCGCGCACGACCGACGCGTGCGCCTCGGCCGAGCAGTAGACGGCCGCCCGCCGGCCGTCGAAGCCGTCACGGCGACTGCCGGGGAGCGCCCGCTCCCGCGCGGCGAGCAGCGCGCTCAGGTTCGAGGTCATGCCGCCGCTGGTGAACGCGCCGTGGCGATGGGGAACCCCGACGAACTCGGCGATCCAGGCGAGCGCCTGCTGCTCGATCAGCTCGGCGCCGCCCGCACTGGAGGCGAGGTTAACGTCGTAGGCGAGCGCGAGCGCCGCCCCCGCCAGACCGGTCTCCAGCCGCGCGGGGACGCCCGGCTCGTGGGGGCGCGGCGCCTCGTAGGACGCCCACGCCGACTCGATCCGGTCCATCAGCGCCGCGAGCAGCGCCCGCCGCTCCACCGCGCGCGGCGCGAGCCCGCCGTGGGTCTCGGTCGCCTGGCTCATGCGTCACCGAAGAAGAGCGCGGCGGCGGCGGCGACGAGGTCCGCCGGCGATCCGCCGCGTCGGGGGCCCAGTCGGCCAGCAGGTTGACCAGCTCGCCGGTGTCGCGCCCGCCGTCGGGCAGGTGGGGCCAGTCCGAGCCCCAGACGAGGCGGTCCGGGCGCGCCGCGACCAGCGCCCGCCCGAGCGGGGCGACGCGATCGAGCCCCCTGTCCTTGGCGATCCGGTACGGCCCCGACAGCTTCACCCAGCAGTGGCCCTGCCCGAGCAGGCGCAGCAGCGCCTCGAAGCCGGCGGCGCTCGGAGTCGCGTCCCAGCAGGGCGGCGCGTCCTCGCGAGGGGTGGCCGCCATCGCCGACCATCCTCTCACCGCGGAGGCAGGTCTACTTCATGTAGACGGCGAAGAAGTCCCGATCGTCGGGGGTCAGATACCGATACGGCGAGCGCTGCATGCCCGACAACAGGTTGGAGGGGTCACGGGCGCCCGGGTGGGCGTAGGTGATGAAGCTCGGCCAGTAGGCGTTGATGTCGAGCTGCATCGCCCGCACCGCGCCGGCGTGCTTGAGGATCTCGGCCAGCGACCGGACGGTTTGGTAGTCGGCCGCGGCGTAGATGAGGTTGCCGTGGCGGTCGACGCCGAGCCCCGAGCGCCACACCATCACCGAGTTGCCGAGCGTCGCCCCCCACTCGGGGCCGTTGGAGAGGTTGGGGTTCAGCCGGCCGTTGTTGATGAGCAGGCCGAGGTTCTGACGGGCGTAGATGACGTTGCGCCCGCCCGTCGGGCCGCCCTCCCAGTCGACCACCCCGACCTTGCCGTTGCGGTAGCGCAGCATTGTCGCGTAGCCGTTCTTCAGCGGCGCGTACGTGTGACCGCCGCTGACGAAGCCACCGCCGGAGTCGGCGAGCTTGAACGCGCTGTTGAACGTCGCCACGAGCAGATGGCGCTTGTCGGTGGGCACCTCCTCGGGCCCGCGCGAAGGCATCGACACGGCGGGCTCCTGGATGCCCGGATACAGCCACACCGACGTCCGCGCCTGGTCGATCCAGGCCACCCCGGCCACGATTCGCGGGTAGGCCGGCTCGGGCCGGAAGCTCGTGATGTAGACCGGCGGCTGGCGGCCGCCGGCCGAGAAGGTCGCGCGCCAGCGGCCCTCGCCGGCGAGCGCCGGATGGATGATCGGCGTGATCCGCGGCGGTCGCGTGATCGTCTGGCGATGGGAGCGAGCGCCGCGAGCCGACGTTGCGGCTCACCGACTCCCCGGAACCGCCACCGGCCTGGCGTGGCAGCGCCTTCAGCCCCGGACCGCCCTTGCCGGGGGCGCTGAGCGTGTAGTAGAAGTTCTCGACGGTGTCGACCAGACCGCGCGCCCCGTTGGCGCGCAGCCACTCGACCGTCCGCACCGACAGGCTCGAGTTCGAGCGCCCGCTGAGCATCGATCCGTAGGAGACGAGCACCGGGATGAACATCAGGCAGACCGTGAGCACGAGCACCCGGCGGGGCCGGATGCGCTGCCGTGGCCGTGGGCGTGGGCGGAGACGGGGGCGGGGGGCGGCCGGGCGCCCCGTCTCGCGGCGGGGGGCGGTTCGCCGCGAAGGGCCGGTGCGCGTCGACATCACCCTCACCGTGCCGCGAGGACGGCGGAACGGGATAAAACCTCCATGAGAGACCCCTCACACAACCGTCATACTCGGTTGAAGACGCAGGAATACGGTTCGCCACCCGATGTCTGAGGCCGATGCGTCGATCACTGCGGCAGCGCCTGCGCCGGTGCTGCTCCCGGCGCCGCGGCGCGGCCGGGTCATGGGCCTGGTCGCACTCGCGCGTCCGCGGCAGTGGATGAAGAACCTGCTCGTGGTCGCGGCCGCGGGCGCCGCCGACTCGCTCGGGCACGACGACGTGCTCGGCCGGGTGCTCGCCGCCGCTGCGGCGTTCTGCCTCATCTCGGCGGGAATCTACGCCCTCAACGACGTCCGTGACCACCACGAGGATCGCGGCCACCCGCGCAAACGGCTGCGCCCGGTCGCCGCGCGGGAGCTCACCCCGCGAGGGGCGACGCTCGCGGGGCTGGTGTGGCTCGCCGCCGGCCTCGGGGTATGCGCGGCGATCTCCCCGTGGCTGCTCGCCGCCGCCGCCGGATACGTGGTGCTCACCGTCAGCTACTCGCTGCTGTGGCGCGCGATCCCGGTGGTCGAGCTGATCGCGCTGGCGGGCGGCTTCGTGCTGCGCGCGCTCGCCGGCGGCGCGGCCGGTCCGACGCCGCTGTCGGTCTGGTTCCTGCTCGTCGTCAGCTTCGCCGCGGTGTTCGCGGCCACCGGCAAGCGCCTCGGCGAGCTCGTGCGCGCCGCCGGCGCCGGCGAGGCGATGCGGCGCGTGCTGCGCCGCTACTCGCCGGCCGGGCTCCGCGCCGTGCTCGCGCTCTGCGGCCTGGGCGCGATCTGCGCGTACGCGGCGTGGGCCCTGTCGGGCTCCGGGCCGGGCGACCTGCCGTGGCGCGCGCTCACCGTCGTGCCGTTCGTCGCCTCCCTGGCGCGGTACTTCCAGCTCGCCGCCCGCGGCGCTGCGGAGACCCCCGAGCAGCTCGTCCTCACCGACCGCGTGCTGTCCCTGGGCGTGGCGTTCTGGATCGTCCTGTTCGCGCTGAGCGTCAATGCAAGCGCCTGAGCGCGGCCGGGCCGGTGTGCTCCGCCCCCCGCCGCGGGCCACCACGGGGGGGCGGGTCCGCCTCCGGGCTGGGGCGGCGGTCCCGGCGTGCGCGCCGACGTCGTCGCGATCGACGACGAGCCGCAGCTGACCGCGCTGCTCGCCTGCACCGATCGCGAGCTCATCTGCCGCGGCATGGGGCGCAGCTACGGCGACGTCGCCCAGCGCGACGGGGGCGTCGTGCTCGACCTCCGCGCGTGGCGATGGACGGCGCTGGACGCGGCCCGGGGCACGGTCCGCGCGGGCGCCGGGGCGACCCTCGACCAGCTGCTGCGCGAGCTGGCGCCCGCCGGCTGGCTGCTGCCGGTCGTGCCCGGGACCCAGCACGTGACCGTCGGCGGCGCGATCGCCTGCGACATCCACGGCAAGAACCACGGCGCCGTCGGCTCGTTCGGCAGTCACGTGCGCGCGCTCGGGCTGGTCACCGCCGCCGGGGAGTCGCTGCAGCTCAGCCGCGACGACGACGCCGAGCTGCTCGGCGCGACGATCGGCGGGCTCGGGCTCACCGGCGTCATCACCTGGGCCGAGATCGAGCTGCTGCCCGCCCCCGCCGGCGCCGAGCTCCGCGTCGACGTCGACCGGATCGAGGACCTCGACGGCGCGCTGGCGGCGCTCGACTCGCCCGACGGCGGGCCCTACCGCGTGGCCTGGCTGGACCTGCTCGGCTCCCGCCCGGTCCGGGGGGTCGTCACCCGCGCGCGGCTCGCGGACCCCGAGGCCGGACCGGGCGCCGACGGGCGCCCCGGGCCGGCGGTCACCGTCGGGTCCAGGGCGCGCGTGCCCGCATGGTGGCCCGCCGGCGCGCTGCGCCCCGAGACCGTGCGCGCCCACAACGCATTGCGCTTCCGCCTGGCGCCGCGACGCGCGCGTGGCCGGCGCGAGGGGTTCGGCGCGCACATGTTCCCGCTCGACGTGCTCGACGCGTGGCCGCGGCTGTACGGCCCGGCGGGGTTCCTGCAGTACCAGTGCGTCGTGCCCCGCGGGCGCGAGGGCGCGGTGCAGGCGGTGCTCGAGCGCCAGCGCCGGTCGGGCGTGCCCTGCTATCTGGCGGTGCTGAAGGACTTCGGCGCGGAGAGCTCGGCGCCGCTGTCGTTCCCGCTGCAGGGCTGGACGCTCGCGCTCGACCTGCCGCGCGCGGCGCCCGGCCTGAACGCGCTGCTCGCCGAGCTCGACGCGATCGTCGCCGAGGCGGGCGGGCGCGTCTACCTGGCCAAGGACGCGCGGCTGGACGCGGCGACGCTGTCGGCGATGTACCCGCGCCTGGACGAGTGGCGCGAGGTGCGCGACCGGGTGGACCCCGAGCGGCGCTGGCAGTCGGATCTCGCGCGCCGGACCGGGCTGGTGGAGGGATGAACGCGCCCGCCGGCCGCGTCGTCCTGCTCGGCGGCACCTCCGAGATCGGCCTGGCGATCGTGCGGCGACTGGCGGCCGAGCGTGAGCTGAGCGCCGCGCTCGTGGGGCGCGACGCGGACGCGCTCGCGCGGGCCGCGGACGAGCTGCGGGCGGGCGGGCGCATCCAGGCGACGCCGATCGTCGCCGACCTCGACGCGTCCGCCGAGCACGAGGCGACGCTGCGGCGCGCCGGCGAGGCGCTCGGTGGGATCGACCTGATCGTGCTCGCCGTCGGCCTGCTCGGCGGCCAGGAAGGGCTCGACGCCGAACCGGTGCGCGCCGCCGAGGTGATGCACGTCTCGTTCGCGCTGTCGGGCTCGCTGCTGCACGCCGCGCTGCGCGACCTGTCCGCGCGGTCGGCCGGCACGCTCGTCGTGCTCTCGTCGGTGGCCGGCGTCCGCGTCCGGGCCACCAACGCCTTCTACGGCGCGGCGAAGGCCGGGCTCGACGGGCTGGCCGCGGGCCTCGGCGACGCGGCGCTGGCCCACGGCGTGCGCACGCTCGTCGTCCGCCCGGGGTTCGTCACCGGCCGGATGACCGCCGGGCTGGCGCGCCCGCCGCTCGCCACCACGCCCGAGGCGGTGGCGGAGGCGACGGTCCGCGGCCTGGCCGCCGGGCGCGACACCGTGTGGGTCCCACGCGTGATCGGCCTCGCGTTCTCCGTCCTGCGATTGCTGCCGCGGCCGATCTGGCGGAGGCTGCCGCTGTGAGGCGCTCCCCGTTCGCCGTCGAGTTCGCCATCGCGATCGTGCTCGCGCTGATCGCCCTGATCGTCACCGCCGGGCCGGCCACGCTCGCGATCGTCATCGCGATCGTGCTCCTGGGGCTCGGCCTCAGCTTCCTGCCGCGGGTCATCCGCGAGCGATGCGCCGCCGGCGCGCGCGCTGAGCCGCGCCCGCCCGGGGCGATTGCGGGCGTGGGCCCGGGGCGCCGCTCGGGCCCCCGATGCGGCGGACGGAGGCGCGGCCCGGGCCCGGGGGTCGCGGGGGGGCGCGGCCTCGGCGGGTCACTTAGAGCGCATTTGGGTTCATATCGGACACCTTGATCCGCTCCAAGTGGCGCCGGGCCGCCGACTTGGAGCGCATTCTGGTTCATATCGGACAACTTTCCGCTCCGAGTGCTCCCCCGGGGGCCGGGCGAGTGACAGGCCGGGCGAGGTGACCGGCGTCCCCCGCCAGTCCCCCGCCCATAACGAATTACAAAACTGAGACGATCGTTTACTATTCGTGACGCCAGCCGCGACCGGAGGACCATGCCCCACACCGTCGTCAACCCAGCCAGCCTGCCCGCCCCGTCGGGGTTCAGCCATGGGGTGCGCGCCGGGTCCGCCGTGCACCTGGCGGGCCAGACCGCGCTCGACGCGCGGATGCGGATCGTGGAGGGCGGGATCGTCGCCCAGTTTCGCCAGGCGCTGTCCAACGTGCTGGCGACGCTGCGCGAGGCCGGCGGCGAGCCGCGCCACCTGGTGAGCCTGACGATCTACCTCACCGACATCGCCGACTACCAGCGCCACGGCACCGAGATCGGCGCCGTCTACCGTGAGCTGATCGGCGAGTGGTACCCGGCGATGGCCGGCGTCGGCGTGGCCGCCCTGTGGCAACCCGGGGCGCTCGTCGAGATCCAGGGTGTCGCCGTCGTCTCGGACCCGTGAGCCGCCGGGGCCGCAGCCACCGAACTGAGCAGGAGAGGAGCGCCATGTCCGACCCAGCCGTCAGCGACGCCGTCCCGGTCGTCACCCGCCGGGGCGAGGAGTCCACGAACACCGGCCAGTCCGGCGGGACGCTGCGCATCTCGGGCGTGAGCCCCCAGCACACCCCCGCCGCGCGGCTCTGGTACGGGAAGGTGAGCAACGAGCCGGGCTTTCGCTCGCCGCCGCATCATCACGGGGAGGCGGAGACCGGCGGCTACGTGTTGGAGGGCCGCGGCCGCATCTACTACGGCGCCGGCTACCGCCGGTGGGTCGACATGGAGGAGGGTGACTTCGTGTTCGTGCCGCCGTTCATGCCCCACGTCGAGGTGAACATGAGCGCCACCGAGGAGCTCGTGTGGATCACCTGCCGCACGCCCGACAACATCGTCGTCAACCTCGACGACGTGCCCGACGAGGCGCTCGAGGGGTTCCGCCGCGCATGACCGGCGCCCGCCTCGCGATGCTCGACGCGATCGCGCTCACCTCCGTCGAGAGTGACACCGATCGCGAGGCGTTCGAGGCGGTGACCCAGCCGGTCCCGTGGCCCAAGGCCTACGGGGGAGACCTCGCCGCGCCCGCGCTCGCGGCGATGGACCGCACCGTCGACGGCGACCGCGCGATCCACTCGTTCCACAGCTACTTCCTGCGCCCGGCCGAGATCGGGGCGGCCGTGCGCTACGAGGTGGAGCGGCTGCGCGACGGGCGCGGCTACTCAACGCGCGAGGTGCGCGCCCACCACGACGGCAAGCTGCTCTACGTCGGCCTCGGCTCCTACCACGTCGGCGAGAGCTTCGGCGAGCTGCAGGCGACACCGCCCGACGTCGCCGCGCCCGAGGACCTGCCCGACGCGGCGGACACCCTCGCCGGCCGCACCGGGCCGGCCGCCGAGTACTGGTCGGGCGAGGGCCGGAGCTTTGCCATGCGCCACGTCGACGGCCCGATCTACTTCTCCGTCGACGGCGCTCAGGTCCCCCATCAGGCTCTGTGGCTGCGGTCCTTCGCGCCACTGCCCGACGACCCCGCGCTGCACCGGATCGCGCTCGCCTACGCCTGCGACTACACGATCCTCGAGCCGATCCTGCGCGGGCACGGGCTCGCCTGGCAGGATCCGGGACTGGTGACCGCGAGCCTCGACCACGCGATGTGGTTCCACCGGGTGGGCCGCGCCGACGACTGGGTGCTCTACGCCCTGCAGACCGAGTCGGCTCAGAGTGGCCGCGGACTCGCGCGCGGGCGGTTCTTCAGTCGCGCCGGCGTGCATCTGGCGACCGTCCTGCAGGAGGGGATGATCCGGCCGGGCGGCTGAGGCCACGCCGGGCGAGGCGCCGGCCGACGCGCGCCCGGCGAGGGCCGGACGCCCCCCGCCGGCCGCGCCGCCCCTCAGGCGCCCGCGGGCCAGGCGCACGCCGCGTGGGCGAGCGCGGGTCGCTCGAGCACCGCGACCACGCGCTCGAACAGCGCGCCCGCGTCGCCGGCGGCCCACTCGCGGCCGAGCAGCTCGGCGGGCAGGCCCGGGTCGCGGAACGGCAGCGGCCGCCAGTCCTCGATCACCGCCAGGTAGGCCGCGAACGCGTCCGCGCCGCCCGCCGCACCGAGCCGGTCCAGCTGCGGCTCCGCCGCCCCGTAGCGCTCCAAAAAGCGCCGGTAGCCCGCGTTGATCTGAGTGAGATCCCAGCTCTCGCGGGCGAGCTGCGCCTGCCCGACCCCACCGGCGTGGGCGCCAAGAACAGCGCGCACTGGCCGGTGAGCTCGAGCTCGTCGATCGCGCGCCGGGCCTCCTCGAGCATCCGCGCGGGCGCGATCCACATCGCCGACCCGACGTTGCCGAAGCCGAGCGCGGCCAGGCGCGAGCGCAGCCGGGTGCGGCGCGTCCGCGCGGACTCGGGCACCGAGAAGTGCACGATGCACCAGCCGTCGGCCAGGTCCGCCGGCCGCCGGGCGTGCCACACGACGTCGTCGCCGGCGCGCAGCGCCGCGGTGGCCCGCGCGGTGAGCGCGTAGCCGCGCGCGCCGCCGCGCGCCTCGGGCGCGAGCCACGCGCGCTGCTTGAGCCGGGAGACCCCGGTGCGCACGCTCGACTCGTCGACTCCCGCCTGGCCGAGCAGCTCGACCGCGGCGCCGATCGGCATCCAATCGCCGAGCGGGCGCACGATCGAGCCGAGGAAGCCGATCAGCGCCCCCCGCGAGTGGGCGGCCAGCTCACCTCGATGCTCGGGTTCCGCGTGGGGCGTGAGCGCCATCGTCGCCAGCATAAAGACGCCGCGGCGGCGATCTGCCGAGCACGCCGAGCGATCTCGCCGCGGCGCGGAACGCCGGGCTGCCTGCTCACCCGCCAGAGAAGCTCGGCGTGCAGGTCGTGGACCTCGTCCGTGATCCAGCGCCGATATCCGCGGCGATGAGGGCGACGACGCGGCTCGTCTGGCGGTCGCGACGATCATCCGTGAGCGGCGCAAGGTCCACGTCACTCACCGCGCCGGTGAACCCGCCGTGGGCCAGACTGCCGATGGCGTAGGCGGACAGCAGACCGTCGCCGAGTCGGTCGCCGGCGCGGCGCACCGCGACGTCAATGACCTGCCGGCCCTCCTCGGTCCCCGGCTCGATCCGTCGGCGCCCGGGGAGTGACCCACGCTCATCACGCAGCGGCGCTCGTCCCGCGGATGATCAGCTCGGGCGACAACAGCACGCTCTGCCCGGCGGCGCCGCCGAGCTGGCCGACCAGCAGGCGGGTGGCGATCGTGCCCATGTCGCCGATCGGGTTGCGGACAGTTGTCAGGTCGGCCGCAGCGGCCGCAGGCACGTCGTTGTAGCCGACGACGGCGACATCGACCCCGGGCTGACGCCCGCGCTCGCGCAGGGCACCGCCGGCTCCCAGCGCAGCGTCGTCGTTGACCGCGAACACGGCAGTGAACTGCTCGCCGGCGTCAAGCAGGTTGCGGGTCTGCACCCAGCCGCCGATCGTGTCGACCGCGCCGCGCACCACGAGCGGATCGGGCACCTCGATGCCGGCGTCGTGAAGCGCCGCCAGGCAGCCGGCGGCGCGGCCGGAGAACGCGCTCGACCAGGGCAGGCCGGCGAGCACGGCGACGCGGCGGTGCCCGAGCTCGGCGAGGTGGGTTCCGGCGAGACGTCCCCCGAGGTACTCGTCTGCGGTCACCGAGTAATGGTCGCCGGCCTGACGCATGGCGAGCACGAACGGGATCTCCCGCTCCTTCAGCCAGCGGACGTGACGGCCGTCGCGGTGAGCATCCGCGACGATCAGACCGTCGACGCGTCGAGCGAGCATGAAGTCGATCAGGCGCCGCTGCTCGTCGACGTCGTCATGGGTGCTCGAGACCATCGCCTGGTAGCCGAGCTCACGGGCGGTTCGCTCGATCGCGTCATACAGGGTCGCCATCACGATGTCGGTGAGATGTGACACGGTGACCCCGAGCGCAAGCGTGCGACGGGTGCGCAGACTGGCGGCCCCGGGGTTGGGGGTGTAGCCGAGGTCGGCTGCGACCTCGCGAATCCGCTGCGTGACCGGGCTGTCAGGGCCCGACGGATGCAGCGCGCGCGAGACCGTCGACGGGTGAACGCCGACGCGATCGGCGATAGTGCGGATGGTGACGGTGGCGCGCCGCTGATCCGGACGCGGACCGACTGCCATCAGAGTCGCTCGGGATGGGACATGGTCTTGACTTCCTCTTGACGCGAACGTACCGTCGCAGGTCGAGGAGCGCAACCGTTTGCGCCGGGACGCCGGCGTGGTCGCGCTCGCCCAAGGCCGACACGACGGCGCGGACCCCGCACGCGTGGCGCACCCATCGTAGCCCGCACCCGGGTCGATCCGGCGTACCGCAGGCGGTGCCCCCGGCTGAGCGGTCGCCGTCAGAAACACCCGCGAAGAAAGGTCAGCCCGCATGGCACGCCGCATCGTCGATCTCAGCCAGCCGCTGTCGCGCGAGAGCCAGGTCCATACGTTCTTTGGATCCGCCCAGATCCTGCGACAGATGATCCATTCCGATGTCGCCGATCCCGAGCGTCCGTCCTTCAACGCCGAGACGCTCATCTTCTCCAACCACACCGCCACCCACGTCGATGCCTTCGGCCACTATGACCGGAGCCCCGACGCGGCGGCCATCGCCGAGATGGACCTCGAGCTGTTCGGCGGCCCCGCGGTGGCCATCGATGTCCGCCCGTACGGGGCCAGGGACCACTGGGTCACCCCCGAGGAGGCCGAGGAGGCGCTGGACACGGGCGGCGTCGAACTGCGCGAGGGGGACGCGCTGTTGTTCTGCACCGACCACTACAACCAGACGGCAGGCACCCCGGCCTTTCTCAATAGGTTCAGCGGCGTGGCGCCCGAAACCGTGGGGTGGATGGCGCAGCGCGGCGTCCGCATATTCGGCACGGAGACGATCAGCCCCGACCTCGTCTACGCGACGGATGACTACCGCACCCACCGGGCCTGCAGCGAGCATCGCATCACCCACTACGAGAACCTCAACAACCTCAAGGACGTGCTCGGTGCGCCGCTTCGAGTTCTACGGCTTTCCGCTGCGACTCGAGGTCGCCATGGGTACGCCCGTTCGCGCCGTGGCCATTCTCGACGATTGATCTCATTGCCTTGACTTGGCCCGATGACCCGCATACGATCACGCCGACAGGTCGCGCAATCGATTGCGCACCCATTGTCGCGCGCAATCGATCGCGTGCGAATGATCGGCAGTGAGCGGACGAGGGAGAGAGCATGAGCACGATCCACCCCCCGAGAGCGGGTGACCAATCGCAGCGATCGGGCGGCAGCTGGAAGCCGACGCAGATCCTTCCCAAGCACGTCACCTATGCGAGCTTCATCGCGTTCCTCGCATGGTTCTTCTCCGTCTACGACTTCAACATGTTCGGCACGCTGCTGCCGAAGATCCGCGTTGCGTTCGGCTGGTCCAACGGGTTCGCGACGACCGTGTCCGACCTCGTCAGCGTCGCCACGTTCCTCGCCGCGCTGTGCGTCGGCCCGCTCATCGACCGCTTCGGTCGGCGCCTGTCGATGATCTTCACCACCGCGGCGGCGGCGGTCAGCTCCGGCCTCACCGGTCTGACGATCACCTCGATCGCCGCGCCCTGGATCATCGTCGTGCGCTACTTCTCGGGTTTCGGCTACTCCGAGCAGGCGGTCAACTCGACCTACCTCAACGAGCTCTACGCGTCGGTCGAGGACGACACCCAGCGCAACAATCGCGGCTTTCTCTACAGCCTCGTGCAGGGCGGCTGGCCGCTCGGTGTCATGTTCGGCGCCGCGATCGTCGCGCTCGTGCTGCCGGGTGTGGGCTGGCGTGGAACCTTCCTGATCGCCACGTTCCCGGCGGTGATCATCGCGCTGCTCGGGCGCCGGCTGAAGGAGTCACCGAAGTACGAGGTGCTGAAACGTGCGCGTGAGCTCGAGGCCGAGGGTCGCACCGAAGAGGTCGCCGAGCTCAAGCGCGAGTACGGCGTCGACCTCGGCGACAAGTCGAGCAAGCCGTCCTACGCCTCGCTGTTCGAGCCCGCGATCATCCGACACACGCTGTTCCTCTGCGTCGGTTTCCTGCTCAATTGGTTCGGGGTCCAGGTGCTGAGCGTGCTCTCGACGACCGTGCTCACCAACGGCAAGCACATCAGCTACTCGAGCTCGCTGATCGTGGTGATCATCTCCAACACGGTCGCATTCGTCGGCTACATGCTCGCCGGCTACCTCGGCGATCGCATCCCGCGGCGCAACGTGATCGGCGTCGGCTGGCTGTGCTCGGGCGTGTGCTACCTACTGATGCTGTACGTGGTCAACGGATACTGGCCGGTGGTGATCCTCAACGCGCTCGGCCTGTTCTTCCTGATCGGTCCCTACTCGGCGCTCCTGTTCTACATGGGCGAGTCCTATCCGACGCGTTACCGCGCCTCGGGCGCGTCGTTCGCCAACGCGATGGGCCCCATCGGAGCGATCTTCGGCGGCCTGATCTTCACCGCGCTGATCAACTTGGGAACGACGACGGCGACCTCGGCGGCGATCGGCGGGGCGGTGCCGATCCTGCTCAGCGGCGTGCTCATCTTCGGTGCCCGTTCGGTGGCCCCCGGCACCGGCGACCCCGACTTCGCCGCGTGACAGATCGGCTGGCCGGCCGACGGGCGCTCGTCACGGGCGCCGGCGGAGGTATCGGCGGTGCCATCGCGGGCGCCTACGCCCGGGAGGGCGCGGCCCTGTGCCTCGCCGACCGCGAGGACGCGCGCGGGCTGGCGGCGGCCTGTGACCGCTGCCGCGCGCACGGCGCCGCCGTGTCCGTCGCCACCGGTGACGTGTCGGATCCCGACGGCGCGAGCTCGGTCGTCGCCGGAGCGCGGGAGGCGCTCGGTCACGTCGACGTGCTCGTCAATGCCGCCGGGATCGGCACTCAGGCGCCGGTGGCCGAGATGGACGTCGCGATGTGGGACGAGATGCTGCGCGTCAACCTGCGCTCGGTGTTCCTGTGCAGCCGAGCGGTCCTGCCGTCCATGCTCGACCGCGGCTGGGGGCGGATCATCTCGATCGCCTCGCAGCTCGGGATCAAGGGAGCCGACGGGATGGCCCACTATGCCGCCGCCAAGGGGGGCGTGATCGCCTTCACCAAGTCGCTCGCGCTCGAGGTCTCCCACCGCGGAGTGCTCGTCAACGCGATCGCGCCCGGACCGATCGAGACAGCGCTGCTCGACGGGCTCAGCGAGGAGTGGAAGGCGGCCAAACGCACCGAGCTGCCGCTGCGGCGCTTCGGCGTGCCCGAGGAGGTGGCACCGACCGCGGTGCTGCTCGCCGCCGAGCCGGACTCCAACCTCTACGCCGGGCAGGTGCTCGGCCCCAACAGCGGCGACGTGATGCCGTGATCCACGCCAGGAGGCAACCGAGATGAGAACCGTGATCCGCGGCGGGACGGTCGTCGGCGTCGACCACGAGGGGCCGGCCGACGTGCTGATCGAGGACGAGCGAATCGCCGCCGTCGGGCGGCTCGACGGCGTCGACGCGGAGGTCATCGACGCGTCCGGCTGCTACGTGCTGCCCGGCCTGATCGACAACCATACCCACATGTCGATGCCGTTCCAGGGCACGCGCACGAGCGACGACTACGACACTGGGACACGCGCCGCTGCGGCCGGGGGCACGACGTGCATCGTCGACTTCGCCATCCAGCAGCAGCCGGGGGGACTGCAGGCGACGCTCGACGAGTGGCAGGGCCGCGCCGCCGGTGCCGCCCACGTCGACTACGGCTTCCACGTGGCGATCACCAAGGCCGACGACGCGACGATCGCCGACATGGAGCGGATGGTCGAGCAGGGGATCACCACCTTCAAGGTCTTCCTCGCCTATCGCGGCGAGCTGATGGTCACCGACGACCTCTTCCTGCAGACGCTCGAGCGCTCGCGCGATCTCGGCGCGCTCGTCATGGTGCACGCCGAGAACGGCTGGGCGATCGACCTGCTCGTGCGCCGGGCGCGCGCCGCCGGCCAGACCGAGCCGATCCACCACGCGCTCACCCGCCCCGAGGAGGTCGAGGTCGAGGCGACCGCGCGCGCGGTGCGCTTCGCCGAGCTGGCCGGCGCCCCCGTGTACATCGTGCACGTCAGCTGCGAGCGGGCCGCGCGCGAGGTCGCGGCCGGCCAGGCGCGCGGGGTGCGCGTGAGCGCCGAAACCTGCATCCAGTACCTGTTCAACTCGATCGACGACCTGCGCCGGCCAGATTTCGTCGCCGCGCGCTACGTGTGCTCGCCACCGCTGCGCGACGCTGCCAACCAGGCGCGGCTGTGGGAGATGCTGCGCCGTCGAGTGCTCGAGAGCTGCTCGACCGACCACTGCCCGTTCACGATCGAGCAGAAGGCGCTCGGCCGCGACGACTTCTCCAGGATCCCCAACGGTCTGGCCGCGATCCAGCATCGGCTGGTCAAGATGTGGGACGTCGGCGTGTGCGGCGGGCTGATCACGCCGCGCGAGCTCGTCGATCTCACCTCGACGACGATCGCGCGCCGCTTCGGGCTGGAGCACAAGGGCGCGATCGCTGCGGGAATGGACGCGGACCTCGTGATCTTCGATCCCGACGAGCCCTTCCACTTCTCGACGCAGACCTCGCACATGAACGTCGACTACGACATCTACGACGGCGACACCGCGAGCGGCAGCGTCCGCCAGACGCTGTGCCGCGGCACGGTCGTGTACGACCGCGGACGGATCCTCACCGAGCCCCGGTCACGGCCGCTTCGTCGCGCGGGCGGGGCAGCCGTGAGCTCCACGACCTCGCCGCTGAGGATCGATCGCGAGGCCAGCGCCCGCCGGATCGCCGAGGACGTCGCCACCCTGAGCACGTCGCGCTACACCAGCTCGGAGGAGGCGATCCGCCGCTACGCGTACACGCCGGAGTATCGACGCACGCTCGACTGGTTCATCGACCGCTTCGGCGAGCTCGGCTACGGCGCGCAGGAGGATCCGATCGGCAACCTCGTGCTCCAGCGCGCTCCCGCGGGTACCCCCGTCTTCGGCCTGGGCTCGCACTGCGATTCCAACCGCAACGGCGGTCCCTGGGACGGGACGCTCGGGGTGGTGATCGCGCTCGAGGTCTGCCGGCTGGCCGACGAGCACGGCCTCGATCTGCCGCTGCGCATCATCTCGTGGCTGGAGGAGGAGGCGTCGGGCTTCGGCCGGGTGCTGCTGGGCAGCCGCGTGTGCGCCGGCGACGTGACCGAGCAGCAACTGCGCGAGGAGTACCGCTCGCTCGACGACGGGCGGTCGTTCTGGGATCACGCGCTGGAGGCCGGGCTGCAGCCCGAGCGCTGGCGTGAGTGCTCGCGCACGCTCGCCGACCTGCGCGGTTGGGTCGAATGCCATATCGAGCAGGGGCGCGTGCTCGAGGAGGCGGGCGAGCGCCTCGGGATCGTCGACACGATCGCCGGTCTGGTGCACGCCGACATCGATGTCCGCGGCCGCTCCGATCACGCCGGGGCGACGCCGATGGGCCTCCGGGTCGATGCGATGGTGGTGGCGGCCGAGATCGCGGTTGAGCTTGAGCGGCTCGCGGTCGCGGCCGGACGGGACACGGTCGGCGTCGTCGGTGAGCTCACGGTCGAGCCGGGCCTGATCAACGTGGTCCCCGGGCGACGCGGCTGTCGCTGGACATCCGCGGCACCGACGACCTGGCCGTCCGCGGCGTGGCGCGTGACATCGCGGCGTTCGCACGGAGGCGGTCGATCGCCCGCGGCGCCGGCGCCGAGTACCGCGAACGGGGCTCGATGGACGCCACGCCGATGGATCCGGCCCTGATCTCGGCCCTCGAGGCGGCCGCCCGCGCCACCGACGAGCCATACCGACAGATGCCCTCCGGCGCCGCCCACGACACCGTCAACGTCGCGCGCGCGGGCGTGCCCAGCGCCATGCTGTTCGTCCCCTGCCGGGAGGCGCCTGAGTCACACGCCGGAGGAGTCGGCCGAGCCCGCCGATGCGGCCCTCGCCTGCGAAGTCGTGCTCAACACGGTGCGCGCGCTCACCTGAGCGAGCCGCCCCGCCCACCGACGTGGAGGAACGATGCGGATCTTGGTGATCAATCCCAACACCACCCAGGCGATGACCGACGCGATCGGCGAGGTGGCCCGCGCGGCCACCAGTCCAGGCACCGAGATCGACTGCACCAGCCCGGAGGGCGGGCCGC
>CAVPBY010000021.1:0-12250 GCA_963702225.1 uncultured Solirubrobacteraceae bacterium
AAGAGCAAGGCCGCCGTGCTGGTCGAGGTCGGCAAGCCGTGGGAGGTCAGGGAGGTCGACGTCGCACGAGCCGAAGGAGGCCCAGGTCCTATCCGCTACGTGGCGGCCGGCCTGTGTCACTCCGACATGCACCTGATGACCGGCGACCTGCCGGTGGAGCTGCCCTACATCGGCGGCCACGAGGGCGCCGGGATCATCGAGAAGGTCGGCCCCGGGGTGACGAAGGTGGCGCCGGGCGACCACGTCGTGTGCGCGTTCATCCCGGCGTGCGGGCACTGCCGCTGGTGCTCGACCGGCCGCCAGAGCCTGTGCGACCTGGGCGCGACGATCCTCGCCGGCTACCTGCCCGACGGCTCCTATGCGTTCTCGGTCGACGGCACCGACGCGGGCGCGATGTGCATGCTCGGCACGTTCTCCCAGTACGCGACGATCAGCGAGCACTCGGTCGTCAAGGTCGACGAGGACCTGCCGCTCGAGACGGCGGTGCTCGTCGGCTGCGGCGTCCCCACCGGCTGGGGCTCGGCGGTGAACACCGGCAACGTGCAGATCGGCGACACCGTCGTCGTCTACGGGATCGGCGGGATCGGCGCCAACGCGGTGCAGGGCGCCGCGCACGCGGGCGCGACGACGATCATCGCGGTCGACCCGCTCGCCTCCAAGCGCGAGTTCGCCTCCGAGCTCGGCGCCACCCACACCGCGGAGACGGCCGAGGACGCGCTGGCGATGGCCCAGTCAAACCGCGCCGGCGGAGCCGACGTGGCGATCGTCACCGTCGACGTCGTCAACGAGGGCGTCGTGCAGGCTGCGACCGCCGCGATCCGCAAGAACGGCACGGTCGTGCTCACCGGCCTCGCGCATCCCGAGGCGCTCACCGTGCAGCTCTCCGGCACCGACATCACGCTCGGGCGCAAGCACATCAAGGGCTCGCTGTTCGGCGACTGCAACCCGGCCTGGGACATCACCAAGATGCTCGATCTCTACCGGGCCGGCAAGCTCAAGCTCGACGAGCTCGTCACCCGGAAGTACGCGCTGGAGGAGATCAACGACGGCTACGCCGACCTGGAGGCGGGCAAGAACATCCGCGGCGTGATCGTCCACGAGCACTGACGCGCCGGGTGGGCGGGAATCGACTTCACGACGCGCTGGGCCGATCGGTCGTCGGGCTGCACCGCGAGGCGGAGCTGCTGGTGGCGGCGATCCGCCAGGGCTGCCACGTCGCGCTCGACGGGCCGCCCGGCACCGGCAAGTCGACGCTGCTGCGCGCGATCGCGGCCGTCGAGGGCCGCGGCGTGCAGTTCGTCGAGGGCAACGGGGAGCTCACCCCCGCGCGGCTGATCGGATCCCCACGACCCGGCGCTCGTGCTCGACGGCGGCTACACCGCGCAGGCGTGGAGCGACGGGCCGCTCGTGGCCGCGATGCGGGCCGGGGAGCTGCTCTACCTCGAGGAGCTCAACCGGATCCCCGAGGAGACGCTCAACGCGGTGATCACCGCGATGGCCGAGCGCGAGCTCGTCGTCCCGCGGCTGGGAACGGATCGCGCGCCGCGGACGGGTTCGTGCTGGTCGCGGCGATGAACCCCTACGACGCGGTCGGGACCGCGCGGGTGAGTCAGGCGATCTCCGACCGCATGTGCCGGGTCGCGATCGGCTACCTCGACGAGGAGTCCGAGCGGGAGATCGTCACCGGGTGGCGGGCACCGGCGGTCCCGCTCGCGGCGGTCGCGGTGGCGATCGCCCGCGGTCCCGCGACCACCCCGCGGTCCGGATGGGATCGTCGGTCCGGGGCGCGCTGGACATGGTGCGGATCGCCGCCGAGCTGGCGGCGATCCGCGACACGGGCTGGTCTGAGCGCACGGTCCTGCTCGACGCGGCGCTGGCCGCGATGTCGGGGCGCATCCAGGTCCACGAGGACCAGGAGCGCACCGCCGAGGAGGTGATCGCCGAACTGCTCGACGCCGCCCTCGCCCGCGTGGACGACGATCGGGCATCCAGTCCGGCGCCGACGCCGGGCCCGACGGCGATCGCGCCGGCGGCCGGCCCGCCGGGAGAAGGCCGGGCCGGGACGCGAGCGCCGAGCGCCGCCCGCCGCTGAGCGCGGCGCAGACCCGCGCCGAGGTCGCCGAGGCGGCCCGGCGGACGCTCAGCCGCCGCCGGCTGTCGGACGCCCACGAGCACTTCCCCGCGCTCTCGCCCGGGGTCGGGCGGATCGAGGAGCGCGCCCTCTCAAAGCTGCTGCGCGACGATCCCGACGAGGCGATCGCGCTGCTCGCCGACATGGCGGTCGCGACCGACCCGGCGCTGCGGGCCCGGGCGCGGGCGCTGCCCGCGCGCCTGCTGCCCCGGCTGGGCCCGGCCGGACCGCCGCGACGGCGCGGCACCCATCGGCTCGCCGTGCACGCGGGGGCGCTCGAGGGCGAGCTCGACCTCGAGCGCACGCTCGACCGCGCCGGCGCGCGCAGGCCGCGTCTACTCCGATGAGCTCGTCACCCGGCGGTTCGCCGCCGCGCCGCGGGCGGTGTGCCTGCTCGTCGACCGCTCGGGGTCGATGGGCGGCCACGCGGTCGCGCTCGCAGCGGTCGCGGCCGCGGCGGTCGTCACGGCGGCGGCGGCGACCGGCCCGGGCGCGAGCGGCGAGCGGCTGCGCTGCGCGGTGATCGCGTTCGCGTCGGAGACGATGGTGCTGCGCTCGCTGCGGGACCCTGCGCCCGCCGAGCGCGTGATCGACGACCTGCTGTCGCTGCGCGGGCGCGGGCGCACCGATCTGACCGCCGCCCTGCGCACCTGCGCGCGTGAGCTCCGGGACGTGCCGCCCGGGGGGGCGGACCGCGCTGCTCTTGTCCGACTGCCTGCACACCCGCGGCCTCGATCCGCGGGCCGCCGCCGGGGCGCTGGACCGCCTGCACGTGCTCGGCACCAGCGCCGCCGAGGACGCGCGCACCGCCGGGATCGCGCTCGCCCGGCGCGGGGGCGGCCGCTACCTGCCCGCGACGAACGTCGCCGAGCTCACCGCGAGCCTGCAGATCGCACTGCGCTGATCACCCGCGCGACCACGTCCTCGGGCGCGCCCGCCGCGTCGACGATCACGCCGGCCTCGTCGGCTGCGAGCGGCTCGAGCGCGGCGAGCTGCGAGGCCAGCAGCGTGGCCGGCATGTAGTGGTGGCGACGCGCTCGCATCCGCGCACCGAGCTCGTCGGGATGAACGTCGAGCTGCACGAATATCGCGTCGGGCGCGGCGGCGCGGATCGTGTCGCGGTAGACGCGGCGCAGCGCCGAGCAGGCGACGACGATGGCCGGCGAGCCGGCGAGCACCTCCCCCACGCGCGCCAGCCACGGTGCCCGGTCTGCGTCGGTGAGCGGCGACCCGGCAGCCATCTTGCGAACGTTGGCGGCGGGATGCAGGTCGTCGCCGTCGACGAACGGGACCTGCGCGCCCGCCGCGAGCGCCCGGCCGACGGTCGACTTGCCCGCGCCCGAGACGCCCATCACGACGAGTCGGCCGGCCTGGTCGAGCCGGCGGGCTCGAGCTGCACGCGCGCGCGGATCTGAGTGGACCACTCCGAGAGCATGGCGGACGGACCGGTGCGATCGCGTCGAGCGGCGCGCCCGGGCGCTACAGCGAAACGGTCCGTATGCCGACAACCCGTGAAGGACTCTCATGCATTCCGCGTTCATCGCCAGGCATCCGATCTTCAACCTCCATCTCGAGGTCGTCGGCTGCGAGCTGCTGTTCCGCGGCCACGGCTGGGCCGACGAGGAGCAGGCCGAGAGCCCGCAGCGCTCGACGGCCACGGTGATGCTCAACTCGGTCACCGAGCTCGACCTCACGCGGATCGTCGGCCGCAAGAAGGCGTGGGTCGACGTGCCGCGCGACTTCGTGCTCGACGGGCTCGCGCAGGCGATCCCGGCCGGACTCAGCGGCCTGGAGATCGCCGGATCCGAGTGCTTGGACGAGGAGCTCGTCTCGGCGTTGCGCGCGCTCAAGCGCGACGGCTACGAGCTCGCGCTCGACGGAATCGGCCCCGAGCCGCTCGCCGACGGGATGCTCGACCTGTTCGACGTCGTCAAGCTCGACGTCCGCGAGCTCGGGTACGACGAGCTCCGTGCGCAGGTCCAGCGGTTGCGGGGCGGGTCGTGCCAGATCCTCGCCAAGGGGATAGCGACCCACGACGACCGCGACGCCTGCGTCGACGCCGGCTGCGACCTGCTGCAGGGCGACTTCTTCTGCCGCCCCGCGGTCGCCGGGACGCGCGGGGTCTCGGCCAACCGCCTGGCGCTGCTCCAGGTGGTCGCGGCGCTGCAGCGCCCGGACGTCGAGCTGCCGGAGGTCCAGGAGCTGATCCGGCGCGACGTCTCGCTCAGCTTCCGGATGCTGCGCTACGTCAACTCCGCCGCGGTCGGACTGCGCGGCGAGGTCCGCTCGATCGGCCAGGCGCTCACGCTGCTCGGCATGGACAACGCGCGGCGCTGGGCGACGCTCAGCGTCCTGGCCAGCGTCGACGACAAGCCGAGCGAGCTCACCCTCACCGCGCTCACCCGCGCGCGCTTCTGCGAGCTCGCGGGAGCGGACAACGAGACCGCCGCCGGGCCGTCGGAGCTGTTCACCCTCGGGCTGTTCTCGGTGCTCGACGCGCTCATGGACACGACGATGCGCGAGGTGACCGAGCTGCTGCCGCTCGCCGACGACATGCGCGACGCGCTCGTGGACCGCTCGGGCCCGATGGGCGACCTGCTGCAGGCGGTCATCGCCCGCGAGCACGGTGACGGCAGCGGCGCGCCCCCGTCCGCCACGCGGACGAGTGCTACCTGCGCGCCGTCATCTGGGCGACCGACGCCGCCGAGTCGCTGTTCGCCGGCGGGCCCGTCGCGACCGCCTCCCCCGGCGGCCCTCCGGCCGCCCGTCCGCTGACCGTGCCGGCGATCGTCGTCGCGCCCGAGCGCCGACCCCTGGGCCGGCTGCTGGCGGCGATCGGCCGCCTGCTCGGCCGCGGTTAGCGTCGGAGACTAGGCTTCGTGGGGTGACCGACGAGCCGATCGTCACCGACCATCCGGAGCTGCACCGCTACGAGATCGCGCTCGGCGGCGACCGCGTCGGCCTGCTCACCTACCGCGTGAGCGAGGACGTGATCGCGATGCTCCACACCGAGATCGACCCGGCGCACGGCGGCCGGGGGCTCGGGACGGCGCTGGCCCGCGGCGCGCTCGATGCCGCGCGCTCGCGCGGCCTCTCGGTCCGCCCGCTGTGCCCGTTCGTCGCCGAGGTGGTCCGCCGCGACCCCGACGCGTACGCGGACCTCATCGCCGGCTGACGGCGCCTATCCGCCCGGGCGGAGCGCGAGATCGATCCCGCGCCGCGGGACGGGCGCGGACTGGACGATCGAGGTCGTCGTCTGACCGTGGGCGGCGAAGCGGTCGATGACATCCTCCAGGTGCTCGACCGACCGCACGTGGGCGGTCATCACGTAGCAGTCCTCGCCGGTGATCCGGCGGCAGTCGACGACCTCGGGGGTCCGCGCGGCCAGCTCGCCGACCAGGTGCAGCTGGCGCGGCGCCCGGCTGGCACGGATGACCGCGCTCAGCGCGAAGCCGAGCGCGCGCGGGTCGAGCTCCGCGTGGTAGCCGAGGATGACCCGCTCGCGCTCGAGCCGCGCCAGCCGCTCGGCGACCGCCGGCGCGGAGAGCCCGACCCGCCGCCCGAGCTCGGCGACCGGCAGGCGCGCGTCGTCCTGGAGCTCGCCGAGCAGGCGGAGGTCGATCTCGTCGAGCAGGGCACCATCGGCCTGACGCCCGTTTCGCCTTCGATTCCCAGGCATATGACGGAATCTACCGTTCTTCATGCATGGACAGCTCCGGTTCGCGGGTCGAGACTCCGTCGCATGAGCGAACCGACCCCGTCCCCGGCGAATCCCGCCCTCGGCCGCCGGATCGTCGCGGCGCCACCACACCTGTACTTCCTGGTCAGCGCGACCTTCCACTACCTCGGACCGTCGTTCGCGGTGCTGCTGTTCGCGCGGGTCCAGGTGCTCGGGGTCGCGTGGCTGAGGATCGCGTCGGCGGCGGTCGTCCTGCTGGCGTGGCGGCAGCCGTGGCGGCGGGTCGGCGACCTCGGTCGCGACGGTAGCCGGCTGCTGCTCGCCTGGGGTGTCGACGCTCGCGGCCATGAACGCGTGCTTCTACCTCGCGATCAGCCGGCTCCCGCTGGCGACGGTGTCCGCGATCGAGTTCCTGCCGGTGATCGCCCTCGCGGCATTCGGGGCGCGCACGGCGGGCAACCTGGCCGCGCTCGCACTCGCCGTGTGCGGCGTCGGCCTGCTCACCCACCTGACGTTCGGAGGCGCGGCGGTCGGGTTCGGGTTCGCGTTCGCCAACGCGCTGCTGTTCTCGGTCTACATCGTGCTCGCCGACCGGGTCGCCAAGCGGCCCGGACTCGGCGGGGTCGACGGGCTGGCGATCGCGATGGGGATCGCCGCCGTCGTGGCGACGCCGCTCGCCGGCCGGCAGGCGCTCCCCGCGTTCGCCGCGCCCACGCTGCTGCTCGCCGGCGTCGGTGTCGGGATCTCCTCCTCGGTCGTGCCCTACGTCACCGATCAGCTGGCGATGGCGCGGCTGCCGCGTGCGACCTACGCGACGATGGCCGCGTTGCTGCCGGCGATCGCCACCGTCATCGGGATCGTGGTCCTCGCCCAGATCCCGTCGCCCGTCGAGCTCGCCGGGCTCGTCCTCGTCGTCGCGGGCGTCGCGGTGCACCGCCCCGCCGGCGCGTCCGGCGCCCGCGGGCCCTGACCCCGCTCCGGCCGGGCGCAGGTTGTGCTTTCAGAACGGTTACGAATATGCAACTGACTCGTCGCCGCCGACGCCGCGACCGGGCCGCTCACACTCTCAGTGCGGCGGCGTCCTCCCCGCTCAGCCACTGCTCGAAGCTCGGGCCCTCCAGCCGGGCGCCCGGGCCCGGGAGCAGGCCGTCGGCCGGGGCGCCCGCCATCGACTCCGTGTCGGGCTCGATCGTGAGGTCCGCTGCCCGGTGGGCGACGAACGCGCGGGCCAGGTCGACCAGACGCGCCGGCTGCGGACCGGCGAGGTCGGGCGCGCGGCCCTGGGGCTCGCCGGTCGCCAGCTCCACCAGCACCTGCCCGACCGTGCGTGCCGCGACGGTCTGGACCTGCACGTCGAAGAGCCGCGCGCGGTCGCCCTGGCGGGAGGCCGCGATCATCTGCGCGAGGAACTCATGGAACTGGGTCGCCCGCATGATCGTGCTCGGGACCGCGCCGTCCCGGGCCACCTGCTCGCGCGCGAGCTGCGCGCCGTAGAAGCCGAACGGGACGTTGTCGATCCCCACGATCGACAACGTGACGATGTGACCGACGCCGCGGGCCGCCCCTTCGCGCGCGAGATTGCCAGCGACGGTCCGGAAGAACTCCGCGGCCGGACCCTCGTCGAGCGACTCCGATTTCGTGGCGTCGATGATCGCGTCGACGCCGTCGAGCGCGTCCGCCAGGCCTTCGCCGCTGCGGGCGTCGACTCCACGCGAGCGGCTGAGCACGCGGACATCGTGCCCGTTCGCCTCGGCGGCGGTGACGGCGTGACGGCCGACGGTTCCGGTGCCTCCGGCGACAGCGATCCGCATACGAGCCTCCAGTGGTTCGGTGCCATGGCCGGTCACCCCGTGATCGGCCGGGTCAGGAACTCCAGGTTGTGATCGTCCGGATCCCGGACGTAGAAGCCGCGACCGCCGTTGTTCGCGTTCAGCGTGCCGGTCTCGCGGTGCAGCGGATCGGCGCTGTACTCCAGCCCGGCGTCGCGCACCCGGCCGAGCACCGCGTCGAACGTCGCGTCGTCGACCGCGAACGCGTAGTGGTGGGGATCGAAGCGCGCCGTGGTCGCGTAGTCGAGGGTGATGTCGCCGACCCGGACGACGGCGAAGTGGGCATCAGGGCTGCCGGAGCTCTCGCCGGTCACCTCGAGGTCGAGCAGGTCGGCGAGGAAGCGCGCGCCGGCGCTCTGGTCGCGCGCGGGTACGAGGACATGTTCGAGGCGCAGGGTCATGCTCACCTCCGATATTCGCTATAGACTCGGTCATCCAATACTCTCCCCGGTCGGCCGGTCCGTGAAACCGCGCCGGACCGACCGACGGCACCCGCCGCCGCGCACGCTCACTGGTCCCAGAAGTCCTCCACCTGCTCGCTGTCGGACTCGACGTGAGGACCGAAGATCAGAACGGTCAGGCCATCGGGACCGGCCTCGAAGCAACGGGCGACGCCGGGGCTCACCCGAACCGTGTCCAGGACGTTGAGCTGCGTCAGCTCGGCATCGAGCTTCACCCGTCCCGAGCCCTCCATCACCACGTAGAGCTCCTCGGCCGAGCGATGACGATGGGCGAACGCCTCCCGTTTGCCGGGTTTGATCGTCAGGTAGTTGAGGCCCGTCTGCTCGGCCCCGAGGTCCTCACGGGGAAAGCGCGCCTCCTGCGACGCCGAGAGCCCGAACCTGACCGCCATGTCCTCCACCTCACGGAGATTCTTCTTCGCAAATCGCATGGTCGGCACCCTATGGCTTTGGGGAGGCTCGCGTCACCCTGCTCTCGGGCGGCGCGCCGCCTACACCCCGTCCAGGAGCCGCCGCAGCGTCCCCGCGTAGGCCTCGAGCGCCGCGCGTCCCCGGTGGGTGAGCGCCACCGACGTGCGCGAGGCCGGCCCGTTCCCCGTCTTCTCGGTGCTGAGATAGTCGGCGTCCTGGAGCTTGCGCAGATGCGTGATCAGGTTGGCGAACGCGCTGCCCGCCGCGACGAGCAGGATCCCGACCGCGCCGCCCAGCTGCGTCCAGTCCTCGCGGACCGCCGCGCGCGCCGCCCCGAACGCGCCGAGCACGAGCAGCGTCACGGTCACGACGTACAGCCCGTAGACCACGCCGAGAGCGTGACCCGAGGAGGGATCATGGCCGACCATCAATCAATCAGGCGCATCCTCACCGTGGGCGCGCGGCATCCGCGACCGATCGCATGGCTGCGCGTCGGGGTCGGCCTCTGGCTGATCCTGTTGACGGCGATCCTCTACCGCTCGGGCGAGGGCGGGCACTGGGCCTGGCTGCTGCTCGCGGCGGCGGCCGCCCACTTCGCGCTCGCGTTCCGGCTGTTCCGGATCGCCCGGCGCGGCGAGGATCGGCGCGTCACGTTCGCGTGACGGGTTCGGCGGGGAGGTCGGGCGGCAGCGGCGCCGATGCATTCCGCTGACCGTCAGGCCGACCACGGCGTCAAACCGGGGTGAGGTGTGTGTGTCGCTCGAGGGGTGCTGAGCATGGCCTGGGTGGCGGCGCTGAGGCGGCGGTTGGCCGGAATCGCGATCGCTGTCTGGAACTGTGGTGCCTGGTCGCGGATCGACACGAACGCGATCTGTTCGCCGGTCTCGACGAAGGATCGGGGCAGCATGCCGATCGCGAGCCCGTTGCGGACGAAGTCGATCATCGTGGCGGTGTCGTTGACCTCGTAGGTGATGGTGCGACTGAGGCCGGCGGCGGCGAAGGCGCGGTCAACCGCCATACGTGTGCCCCAGCCCTCTGGGAGGTCGACAACGGTTTCGTCGCGAGTGCCGCGAGCTCGATCCCCGCGCGCTTGGAGAGGGGTGACCCGCGGGGACGGCGAGGACGATCGGCTCCCTTGTCAGGGGTGCGAGTCTGACACCCGGCGGCGCGCTGCCCGGCAGCGCGACGAAGGCGAGGTCGAGGCGTCCCTCCCGGACTTCCCGGACCATCTCGCTGGAGCCGCCCGGGTGGCGAATCGCACCTGGACCGCGGGGTGCTCGGCGCGGAACGCGGTCAATATTCGCGGCGAGGTCGATCGCACGCATCCCCTGGGCCTGCATCGTGCCGAGCACGACGGTTCCGCGCAGCCCGCCGCGGACCTCGTCGACGGCGTCGGTCGCCGCCTGCGCCGCGGCCAGCGTGGCGCGCGCCGCCGGTAGGAGCGCGCGTCCTGCATAGGTCAGCTTGACGGCATGGGTGCAGCGGTCGAACAGGCTTGCACCGAGCTCGTCTCGAGCTTGCGGACACCCGCCGAGACGGCCCACTGGACGACATGGAGCCGCTCAGCGGCGCGCGTGAAGCTGTCCTCTTCGGCGACCGCGACGAACGTGGCGAGTTGTCGTAACTCCACGTCGGCAAGAGTATCGCCAAACGCGATAACCGTAAGCAATTGTTTGCGTTGATCGCGATCCCGCGGTGGCGATCCTGGATTGGCTATGAACGTCATGAAGTGCTTCGCCCCAGCGGACCACCAGGGGCCGGATTCTGGCTCGTCGCGCTCGCGTTCAGACGGTCATGGCCTTCACGACGGTGCCCACGCCCCTGTGGTCGTGTACGCGCAGCGCGACCGGTTCTCGTCGCTCACGGTCACGATTGCGTTTGCCGTCTACGCGTTCCGTCGCCCTGAGTCTGTTCTTCGTCGGCCACCTCTCCGACTCGTACGGCCGGCGCCGGGTACTGATGCCGGCGCTCGCGATGGAGATCCTCGCCGCGCTGGTGTTCGTGGCCTGGTCGTCGCTCCCGGCGCTGCTCGTCGCGCGGGTCCTGAGCGGGCTGGCATCGGCGCGGTGACGGCTACGGCGATGGCTGGTGTCGAGCTGGGGCGCCGGCCGCCGCCGCGCGCAGGTCGTCGCGACGGCCGCGAACTGGGCGGCTCGGCCTCGGTGGCCTGATCGCCGGCGCGCTGGCGCAGTGGGCCGGCGACCCTCTGCGCGTGCCGTTCGTGGTGTTCACCGTGGCGCTGCTGTGGCGTGGGCGGCGCTCCTGGTCGCGCCCGAGTCGCGATCGGCCCGTCACCGCGACCGCGATATCGGCCGCAGCGTGTATCGGTGCCGGCGCGTTCACGCGGCCGGTTCTTCGCCGCCGCGCTGGGTGCTGCGTCGCGTTCGCGGTCTTCGGGCTGTTGACCTCGCTGGCGCCGAGCTTCCTGGCCGGAACGCTCCATCAGCCCTCGCATCTGCTTGCCGGCGCGGTCTCGTTTGCCGGGCTCGCGACCGCGGCCCTCGCGCAGACGCTCACTGCTTCGCGCCCCACGCATTCGTTGCTCGCCGCGGCGATCCCCACGTTGTTGGCGGGTCTTGGGCTGCTGACCGTCGCCGTGTGGCTCCCATCCCAGTCTTGGTGTGTTCGTGCCGGGCGATCTCGTCGTCGGCGCCGGCGGCGGTCTGATGTTCAAGGGCGCGGTCGCGACGGTCGCCGAGATCTCCTCCGAGGAGCATCGCGCCGAGGCGCTCGCCGGCCTCTCCTCGCGCCTACCTCGGTCTTGCAGGACCCGTGATCGGCCTCGGCGCGCTGACCCAGGTCGCCTCACGCGCGTCAGTCTGCTCGTGTTCGCCGCGCTGCTCGCGTGGGGATCCTCGTCGCCGCGCCCGCCCTAGTCGGCCGCCGCGGGGGCCGCCGCGGCAAGCACCACCTCGACAACGGGGCGTGGGCTCGGCCAGGAGCTCGTCGGCCGCGGTGCGCATCTGGGCCGCACCCAACCGGCCGAGGACCTCGCCGTATTGGGTACCGGCGTCGTCCATGACGATGACCTCGTCGCCCGCCCAGGTTGAGAAGCCCTGGATGTCGACGACCCGCCCGGCCACGGCACGACGGCCGGTTGCGGACAGCACCTCGTGCGACCGCGGAGATGCCGATTTTCCCCCCATTGGCGGTGGCAGGGCCCGGTGCGTCGGCGGCTTCCATGGGCCCTGTTCTACTTGATCGGCACTCTAGCCGGCCGTGACGACGAACCGGGGGGCACGCCGAGGAGGCGTTCGGGCATCGGCAGCGAGACCCGGGCGGCCCATTCGACATCGCCCAGTCGCTCGAGCTGCGGGCGGGGCCACCCCGCCTGTACGACCAGGTCGATCAGGGCCGACGGGTGGGTGCCCCCGCCGAGGGGCAGGGCCGCCCTGACCTCGTCCCGATAAGGAGCCGTGGTGGTCGCCGGGCCGCCGGCGCAGGCGGCGCAGCACCTGCCGGCCCGACGTCCGCAGCGACTCGACCGGGTATCCGACGGCGCCCGACATGCCCTCGACCAGCACGAGGCGTCCCATGGGTGCCACGTGCCTCCAGGCCCGGAGGGCGGCGACGGGATCGGGGAGCGTCCAGATGAGGTGGCGTTCGATGACGGCGTCCCACGGCCCGGGGAGGCTCGTCAGCCGGCCCCTCGATGATCTCGATGTCGAGGTCCTCGGCTTCGGCGTAGGTGCGCAGGCGGGCGAGCATGCCAGCAAGACCAACCGAACCAGTAGGTTAG
>CAVPBY010000022.1:0-17104 GCA_963702225.1 uncultured Solirubrobacteraceae bacterium
CGACGCTGGCCGCTCCAGTCGATCCAGCCGTCCAGGCGCGTGATCCGATGGCCGAGCACCATGCCGAGCGTGGTGACGCGGATCGAGTGGCTGTAGGTGTAGCTGTCGGCGCTGGCGAGGTCGTCGAGCGCGAGCGCCGCCTCGGGGCAGTTCTCCATCGCGTCCATGACGCCGCGCGCGGCGTTCTCCAGGTGCGCGAGCGCCTCGCCGGTGACGCGGCCGCCACCGTCGCGGGCGCCGTCCAGGCACGTCACGACCGCCCGTTCGGCCGAGCGGCGGACCTCGTCCGAGAGCGGCTGCATGGGGGCGATGCCCTCGCCGAGGTCGTCCTCGATCCACACCGCGCGCACCCCTCGCCGCTCCAGCGACGAGCCGATCCCGCCCGACAGCCGCACGCCTCGGCGCAGCAGCGGCGCCGAGCCGAGCGTCGGCGCCGGCACGTCCCGCGCGAGCTCCATCCCGTCGGCGATCCGGTCGGCGCGGACGAGCCTCATCTCGGCTCCCGACGGTGTGCGATGGGGGTCGGCGGTCCCATACGGACCCGGTTATCGGCAGCGGCGGCCGGATCCTGACCTGTGGACCGGTGAGCGAATGGGGCGTTATAAGCTCGCCGCGGATGACCGCTCCGCGGAAATCGGTGCCCCTGCCCGCCGCCGGCCCCGGCGAGCGGTCCGCCCCCGAGCCCCCGGCACCTCGCGCGCCTCGCCGAGCGCGGACTGCGAGCGGCGCGGCGACTATCCGTCGCTGCTGTTCGAGGGGCGCTGGCACGGCTCGGGCGAACTCTTCGAGCGCGCGGCGCGGATGGCGGCGGCTTGGCCGAGCTGGGCGTCGAGCCCGGGCGAGCGGGTCGTGGTGAGGATGGCCAACTGCCCGGAGGTGTCGATCGTCTATCAGGCGCTGTGGCGCGCCGGCGCGGTGGTCACCCCGGTGACGTTCCTGCTCGGTCGGCCGAGCTGCGCCACGTGCTCGCCGACTCCGGCGCGCGCGGTGGTGACCACGCCCGAGTTCCTGGACAAGGTCCGCGGCGTCCGCCGGGCTGCCGAGCTGCGCACGTGCTCTGCACCGAGGCGGCCGACGGACGCCGTGCTGCGCTGGCCGCGCTCGAGGCGGCGCGAGCCGGCGCCGATCGTCGACCGCGCCGACGACGACCTGGCCGCGCTGCTGTACACCGGCGGCACCACCGGTCGCGCCAAGGGCGTGATGCTCTCGCACGCCAGCCTGCACTACACCGGCCAGGCGGCCTACGCTCCGCCTACTGCCCGGGCGTCACCCGGGCGCTGACAACGCTTCCGCTGTCGCACGCCTACGGCCTGCTCGTCACGGTCGCCGGCGCTGCACGCCGAGGAGCCGGGGTTCGCGGTGCTGCTGCGCTGGTTCGAGCCGAGCGAGTTCCTGGAGATGGTCGCGGAGCACCAGCTCCAGCAGAGCGCGGTCGTGCCGACGATGCTCCAGCTCCTGCTCGCTGCCCGCTGGAGGACTACGACCTCTCCTCGCTGCGCTACCTCACCTCGGGCGGCGCGCCGCTGGCCCAGGAGAGCCGGGGGCGTTCGCGCCGGCGCGTGCCGGGGGACACGATCCGCCAGGGCTACGGGATGACCGAGACCGCGGCGCTCATCTCCTCCAGCCCCGTCGGGCGCGAGCGAGCCGGCTCGGTCGGGCTGCCCGTGCCGGGCACGAGCTCGAGATCCGCGACGGGGACGGCCGGGCGCTGCCGCCGGGCGAGATCGGCGAGATCTGCGTGCGCTCACCCGGCGTGATGCGCGGCTACTGGCGCTCGCCGGAGGCGACCGCGGCGGCGATCCGCGACGGCTGGCTGCACACCGGCGACGTCGGCTACCAGGACGCGCGCGGCTACCTGTTCGTCGTCGACCGCAAGAAGGACCTGATCATCCGCAGCGGCTTCAACGTCTATCCGCGCGACGTCGAGGATGCGCTCACCGAGCACCCGGAGGTGGCGATGGCCGCGGTGGTCGGCGGGCCGAGCGAGCGCCACGGCGAGGAGGTGGTCGCGTTCGTCGCGCTCACGCCGGGATCGACGCTGCGCCCGGAGGCGCTCGTCGCCTGGGCCAAGGAGCGGATCGGCGGCTACAAGTATCCGCGGCAGGTCCACGTCGTCGACGCCGTGCCGCTCACCGCGGTCGGCAAGATCGACCGCAAGGCGCTGCGGACCCGGTTGCACCAGTGCTCGCACTGAGCGTCGCTCACCGGGCTCACAGCGTCCACAGGTACTGCAGCGCGTAGGAGCGCAGCGGCCGCCAGCGCTCGCCGAGCACCGCCGCCGAGCGGGGGTCGGCGGCGAGGCCGGCCCGCTCGAGCGCCCGCCGGACCCCGAGGTCGGCGGCGAGGAACACGTCGTGGTCGCCGAGCACGCGCATCACGATGTAGTCCGCGCTCCACGGGCCGATCCCCGGCAACGCGAGCAGGCTCGCGCGGGCGGCCGCGGAATCGCCGCCGCGGCGCAGCGCGAGCTCGCCGCCCGCGAGCGCCGCGGCCAGGCCGACCAGCGAACGAGCGCGGGCGCGGGGCATCGCGAGCGTCGCCGGGTCGGCCGCCGCCAGCGCCGCGGCGGCCGGGAACAGGTGCGTCACCGGGCCGCGGGTCGAGCGGCCCGAGCCCGGTGCCGAAGCGCTCCACGAGCCGGCCGGCCGCGGTCCCGGCGCCCGCGAGCGAGATCTGCTGGCCGAGCACCGTGCGCGTGCAGAGCTCGGTCGCGTCCGGGGTGCCCGGCACCCGCCGTCCGGGGGCGGCGGCGACGGCCGCGCCGAGCAGCGGGTCGGCGCCGAGCCGCGCCCGCACCGGCGCGGGGTCGTGGTCGAGGTCGAGCAGGGCGCGCAGCAGCGCCTCGGCAGCGATCCGGTCACGCGCGTCGGCGAGCGCGAGCTCTCCCCGCAGCGGTCCCTCGCCGGTCGCGCGGCCGAGGTCGAGCGCGACGACGCCGGGTCCGTGGGGGAGGGCGAGGCTGCGCTCGTAGGTGCCGTCGGCGACCCGCTCGATCCCGGGGACCGCCCGCCGGGCGAAGTAGTCGAGCAGCGCGGCGACGTCGAGCGGTGGCGTGTAGGGCAGCCGGAGGGGAACTCGGGTGGGGGCCATGGGGGCGATCCCGATTAGTAGAGTGCGGGCGCGTGGAGCCGACGACCGATATCGCGGTGCTCGAGCGCCTGCACCCGGTCGCCGGCGCCCGGTGCGTCGATGTCGGCTGCGGCAACGGCTGGCTCGCGCGCGCACTCGCGGCCGGCGGGGCGCGCGTGACCGCGCTGGAGATCTCCGGTGACCTGCTGGCCGCCGCCCGTGAGGGGGGCGAGGACCAGGCGGGAGTCGACTACGCCGTCGGGCGCGCCGAGGCGCTGCCGCTCGGCGACGCGACGCAGGACCTCGTCGTGTTCATGCGCTCGCTGCACCACGTGTCGATCGGTGAGATGGACACGGCGCTGGGCGAGGCGCGCCGGGTGCTGCGCGCGGGCGGGGCGGTCTACGTCTCCGAGCCCTTGCCGGAGGGCGACTGGTTCGAGCTGCAGTCGCTCATCGAGGTGGAGACCGAGACGCGCGCCGGGGCGCTCGCCGCGATCGAACGCTCCCACGCGCAGGGCCTGCGCCGCGTCCACACCGAGCGTTACCTCACCGAGACGAGGCTGGACAGCGCCGACGCCTTCCGCGCGCGGATGCTCGCCGCCGACCCGGCGCGCGAGGGGGTGCTGGACGAGCGCCGCGACGCCCTGGCGCGGGCGTTCGCCATCCTCGGCACGCCGGCGGCGAACGGCGGCGGGCGGGTGTTCACCCACGCCCATCGCGTCGACCTGCTGCGCCCTGAGTAGCGTGAGGCGCGATCGGATGGCGGGATTTCCAACTCAGGAGCTGTGACGCCAATGGAGCACGTGAACCTCGGAGCGACCGGCCTGCGCGTCTCGCGCGTGTGCCTCGGGATGATGAGCTACGGCGCGCACGAGAGCCGCGAATGGGCGCTGGGCGAGGCGGAGGCCGAGCCGATCCGCGCCGCCGTCGAGGGCGGGATCACGTTCTTCGACACCGCCGACGTCTACAACGGCGGGCAGAGCGAGGTCGTCACCGGCCGTGTGCTGCCCAAGCTGTTCGGGATGCGCGAGGAGTACGTCGTCGCCACCAAGGTGCACGGCGGCACGATGCCCGGCGAGAACGGCCGCGGGCTGTCGCGCAAGCACATCATGGCCTCGATCGACGCGTCGCTGCAGCGCCTCGGAATGGACTACGTCGACCTCTACCAGATCCACCGCTTCGACCCGGCCACACCCGTGCAGGAGACGATGGACGCGCTGCACGACGTGGTCAAGGCCGGCAAGGCCCGCTACATCGGCGCGAGCTCGATGTTCGCGTGGCAGTTCGCCAAGCTCCAGGCGGTCGCGCGGCCGCCGGCCGCGGTTCGTATCGATGCAGAACCACTACAACCTCCTCTACCGCGAGGAGGAGCGGGAGATGATCCCGCAGTGCATCGACCAGGGGGTCGGGGTGATCCCGTGGAGCCCGCTCGCGCGCGGCATGCTCGCCGGCAACCGCGCCCGCGGCGGCGAGCAGCTGCACCACCCGGGCGCGGACCGACGGGTTCGCGGACACCTCTACAAGCCCGACGTCGATTTCGACGTCGTCGAGCGCGCCGGGAGGTCGCCGACGCGCGCGGCGTGCCGACCGCCCAGGTGGCGCTCGCCTGGCTGCTGCACCGGCCGGGGTGACCGCGCCGATCGTCGGCGCGACCAAGCTCGGCCACCTGGCGGACGCGCTCGCCGCCGAGCAGCTGGAGCTGTCCGCACGGGAGCTGGCAGCGCTCGAGGAGCCGTACGTTCCGCACGCGATCGCGCGGCCACTCGTGAGGCCACTGGTGAGGCCGCGCCGCTCGTGAGCCGGACCGGCCCGGGTAGGACCGCGCCATGCCCTCACGCGACACCGACACCCCCCGGCGCCCTCGCACCGCGTCCTGGTGCTCTTCGGGGCCACCGGGGACCTCGCCGCGCGCAAGCTGTTCCCCGGCTTCTACCACCTCTACAGGGCCGGGCTGATGCCCGAGGAGTTCCGGATCATCGGCTCCGGGCGCCACTCGCCGGGCTCCGACGACGCGTTCCGCGAGCTCGTCCACGAGGCGCTCGGCGAGTACGGGCGGAGCGAGCTCGACGACACTGGACCGAGTTCGCCGACCGCCTGAGCTTCGTCGTGTCCACCGCCGAGGACGGCGCGAGCTGGCCGCGGCGGTCGACGGCGGCCGAGCGCGAGATCGACGCCGAGGGCGAGCGGCTCGTCTACCTGTCGGTCCCGCCGCGCGCGATGGCGACGATGGTGCGGATGCTCGGCGAGACCGGGATCGCGGACCGACTGCTCGCTGGTGGTCGAGAAGCCGTTCGGGCACGACCTCGAGAGCGCGCGCGCGCTCAACCCCGCCCTGCACGAGGTGCTCGACGAGGAGTCGATCTACCGGATCGACCACTTCCTCGGCAAGGAGGCGGCGCAGAACATCCTCGCGCTGCGCTTCGCCAACGGGATCTTCGAGCCGGTCTGGAACCGCGACCACGTCTCCTACGTGCAGATCGACGTGCCCGAGGAGCTCGACATCCAGGGACGCGCGGGCTTCTACGAGGAGACCGGCGCGTTTCGCGACATGGTCGTCACCCACCTGATGCAGATCCTCGGGATCGTCGCGCTCGAGCCGCCGACTCGGATCGACGCCGAGGCGCTGCACATCGAGCGCACCAAGGTGTTCGAGGCGATCCGGCCGCTGGACCCCGGGCGCGTCGTGTTCGGCCAGTACGACGGCTACCGCGACGACCGACGGGGTGGCAGACGACTCCGCGGTCGAGACGTTCGCCGCGCTCGAGGTCTGGGTCGATACCTGGCGCTGGTCTGGCGTGCCGTTCTACCTGCGCACCGGCAAGGCGATGGCCGAGGGCCGGCGCACGGTGACGATCGGCTTCACCGAGGCGCCGCTGCGGATCTTCCCGGACCAGCACCCGACCGAGGCGCGGCGTCCCTCCGAGCTCGTGTTCGAGCTCTCCGACGACCCGCAGGTGCGGATCGAGGTCCAGGCGAAGATCCCCGGGCCGACGCTGTCGCTCGGCCACGCCTCGCTGCAGCTCGACGTCGACGAGGCGTTCGACGGTCACGACGGGCTGGAGGCCTACGAGCGGCTGCTGCACGACGTGATGCTGCGCGAGCGGCTGCTGTTCACTCGCTCTGAGCAGATCGAGCGGCTGTGGGAGGTGTCGAGCCGGTGCTCGACCACGGGCCGCAGGCCGAGTCCTACGCCCCGGGGTCGTGGGGTCCGGACGACGCGCTCGCGCTGCCCGGTGAGCACGGCTGGCGGCTTCAGGCCGAGTAGGACCAGGGACGGACGGAGACGTCACCCCGTCGGGGACGCGAGCCGCTCGGTCTCCGTGCCGCGTCCGAGCCGGTAGGCGGCGTCGAACGCGGGGTCGCCCAGCGCGGCGCGCAGAGCGGCGATGTCCTGGTCGCGCAGCCGGGACTCCACGCCGTCGACGCCGGTGCCGAGCTTCTCGTGCAGCGCATCGGCGCGACCGTGCAGCTCTGCCGCCGCGTCGAGATCGCCATCACGGCGAGCCAGCAGCGCGAGGCCGAGCTGTCCATAGGCGAGCATCAGCAGGTCGCGGTCGCGCTCGGCGCGGCGGACCAGCTCGTCAAACAGCCGTCGAGCCTCGTCGGGCCGATCATCGAGGTGGGACGCGAAGCCGAGGTTGCAGACGCACATGGTGAGACCGCCCTGGTCTCCGTCCTCGCGGAAGCGCTGCATGCACTCGATCATCTCCCGGCGGGCAAGGCTGACCTGGCCGGCCGCGAGGTGCGCATATGACTGGTTGCCGAGGGCGCGCACGTACCTGACCTGGTCGCCGCACCTGCGATACATCTCGAGGCACTCCTCCCCGAGGCGGAGCCGCTCGTCGCCGCTCAGGAGCGGCGACACCGCTCGGACGCCGAGTTGATGGGCGATCAGGTGCGGATCGCCCAACCGCCGAGCGAGCGTGAGTCCCTCGTCGGTGAGCTCCAGGACGGCCTCGTCCTCGCGGCGGTTGGCGGCGATGCCGGCGAGCGCGTACAGCGCCCGGCAGCGAAGATGTTCATCCCCGAGCGCGCGCGCGATGGAGAGGCCCTCCTCGGCGCGAGCAGTGGCCGTGGCCATGTCACCGCCCATGAGCAGGAATGCGGCGGCGACCAGGACGCGGCCGCGCAGGACGGTGGGTTCCTGCGCGTCGGCGCGGGCGAGCACGGCGCTCATCATCGCCTGGCCTTCCGCGCGTCCACGGCGGCACAGCCAGTAGTCACGCAGGGCGTCGGCCAGTCGAAGTGCAGGCTGCGGATCACGCCCGTGCAGCACCGCGGACATCGCGGCGCGGAGGTTGTCCATCTCGATCTCGAAGCGATCGAGCCACTCCTTCTGTCCATGCCCGATCAGGTGTGCGGCAGCTGCTTGCGCCCACGCCAGGTAATGAGCGGCATGCGCGCCGCGCGTGCTCGTGACCGCCGGTTCGCCGCGCGCATCGAGCTTTTCGGAGGCATACTCCCGCACGGTCTCGAGCAGCTTGTATCGCGCCCCGGTGGCGCCGGCGAGTCCGACCAGGCTCTTGTCCACGAGCGCTCCCAGCCGATCGACGCAGTCCTCGCCCCCGGCGACCGCCTCGGCCGCCGAGAGGTCGAATCCGCCCGCGAACACCGAGAGCCGCTCGAGCAGCTCCTGCTCGCTCGGCGCCAGCAGATCGTAGGACCAGTCGATCAGCGCGCGCAGGGTCTGCTGTCTGGGCAGCGCCGTCCGGCTCCCCTGCGTGAGCAGTTGGAAGCGGTGCTCCAGGCGGGCGCCGAGATCCTCCAGCGACAGCGAGCGCCGCCGCGCCGCCGCGAGCTCGATCGCCAGCGGAAGTCCGTCGAGCCGGCGACAGATGCCGCCGATCGTCGCGCGGGTCGCGAGGTCGGGCGAGAACCCGGGGCACTGCGCGCGAGCCCGCTCCACGAACAGACTGACCGCCTCACTCGCTCTCACGCCGTCCGGATCCTCCTCATCGTCGACCGGGACCGACAGCGGTTCAACGCGGTAGACCTGCTCTCCCTCGATCCGCAGCGGCTCGCGGCTGGTGGCCAGGATCGTGAGTCGCGGGCAGGCCGTCACCAGCCGCTCGGTCACCGCCGCGGCCTCGGCGATCACGTGCTCGCAGTTGTCGAGGACGAGAACCGCCTCGCGTCCGCGCAGCGCCCCCGCGAGCACTTCGATCGCCGGCCGCCCGGGCTCCTCACGAACGCCCGCGGCCGCCGCGACGGTCGCCGCGACCAGGGTCGGGGATGACAGCGGAGACAGGTCCGTGAACCACACGCCATCGGCCGCCTCACCGATCAGCGTCGACGCGAGCTTCAAAACGAGCCGCGTCTTGCCCACGCCTCCCACTCCCGCGAGCGTCAGGACACGTCCACGGGCCTGCAGCTCTCGCAGCTCGGCCAGCTCCCGTTCGCGGCCGACGAAGCTCGAGGCGAGCGACGGTAGGTTGTCCAGCCGCTGTGAGGAGGCGGCCGGCGCAAGTCCGATCCGCGAGGTCATCTCGGCGGGTGCGAGGTCGAGCGACGGGTCCTGGCGCAGGATCGCCTGCTCGAGGTCGCGCAGCTCCGCCCCGGGGTCGATCCCCAGCTCGTCGACGAGCGAGCGCCGCGCATCCTGATAGGCCGCGAGCGCGTCTGCCTGGCGCCCGCACCGGTACAGCGCGAGCATGCGGAGGGCGTGCAGGTGCTCCTGGAGGGGGTGCTCGGCGACGAGCGTCTCGAGCTCGGCGACCAGGTCCGAATGGCGCCCGACGGCCAGATCGGCCGCCACGCGCCGCTCCAGCGCCGCCAGCCGCAGCTCCTCGAGTCGCCGGATCGCGGGCTGGGCGGAGGCTTCGTAGGCGAGATCGGCGAGCGGGGGCCCACGCCACAGCGCCAGCGCGTCGCGCAGGGTCGACGCCGCCACGTCCGGTGGCTCACCGTCCGCGTCCGCGGCCAGGCGCTCGAACCGGAAGAGGTCGAGCTGGTCGGGCTGCAGCGCGAGCATGTATCCGGGCGCGCGCGTGACCAGCAGCGTGCCGCCGGAGCCGAGCGCCTTGCGCAGCCCCGAGACGCGCACCTGGAGCGCCGTCCGCCCTGACTCGGGAGAGTGCTCGCCCCACAGCTCGTCGATCAGGCGGTCCGACGACACGACCTCGTTCGCCCTCAGCAACAGCAGCGCCAGCAGCGATCGCTGGGCGCCCGCGAGCGGCAGCACCCGATCGCCGTCGGCGATTTCAAGCGGACCGAGGATCCGGAAGTCCATGTGCTTAGCGGATGGTTAGCGCCCTGAAAGTGCCCGGGCGCATTCTCACCCTCGAGCCCGCCGATCACAAGCAAACCGGAGGAGAGGACTCACATGCACACTCAGCTTTCACACTCAGTCGCCCAGCAGCACGCCGACGACCTTCGTGCCGACGCAGCGCGCAGGCGGCTCGCCAAGCAGGTCTCGTCCGAGCAGCCCGTGCTCGCCGCTGCGCTGATGCGACGGACTCGCCGGGCGGCGCGGATCGCGGGGCGGCGTCTCGCGGTCCTGGTCTCGGTTGACCCGCGGTTCACCGGTCTGGTCTAGACCGCGACAGCGTCGGCGGTGGCCGGCGCTCAGCGGCTGCGCGTCTCGGCCACCTCGTCGCGCTCGTCCGGGAGCCAGGACGGCTCGAACGCGACCGGGCGGTCCGGGGCGGCCGCGGCGTAGGCGATCCGGGGCTCGTCGGTCTCGCTCGCCACGCCCGCGCCGTGGCGGCGGGCGAGCGCCGAGACCGGGTAGTGCACCGACTGGTCGTCGCGGTCGCGGTTGCCGGTCCCGAGCAGGACGCACGGCCGCTCGCCCGCTCCGACGAAGATGTGACTGGTGTACGGGGGGCAGTGCACGAAGTCCCAGCGGCGCAGCGGTCGTTCCTGATCCTCGACGATCAGCAGGCACTCCCCGTCGAGCACGAGGAAGTCCTCCTGGACGTTCTCGGCGTGGTAGTAGGCGTTGGGCTGCCCGGGTCGCAGCACGGCGATGTTGATCCCCAGCTCGGCGAAGCGCTCCTCGGTGTTCTCGAACGGCGTGTACGCGCCGAACGGGCCGTCCTGCCACTCCGCCTCGCGCGCGTTGAGCACGAACCACCCGGGTCCGCTCGGCCGCAATCCGGACGACCCGCGCTCCAGTTGTGCCTCCGGGACCATGCCGAATCTTTTGTCCGGTTGCTGACACTCGTAAACCTGCTCAATGACGATGAGCATTCGCCGCCCGTGCCATCCGGGTTAGGCTCGCCGGCGATGACGGTGCTCAGCGAGGTGCTCGGCCGGCGGATGCGCCTGGTGCGTCCGCTCACCACCGCGCTCGTGCACGATCGCGACCTGCCGGTGGAGATGGACGACGGCGTGGTGCTGCTCGCCGACCGCTGGGCGGCGGCGCCGGACGCGGACCGGCCCCAGCCGACGGTGCTCGTACGCTCGCCCTACGGCCGCCGGCAGTTCGTGGGGCTGCTGTTCGGGCGGCTGCTCGCCGAGCGCGGCCTCCAGGTCGTCGTGCAGAGCGTGCGCGGAACGTTCGGCTCGGGCGGGAGCTTCGCGCCGTTCGACGAGCGCGCCGACGGGGCGGCGACCCTGCGCTGGCTGCGCGTCCAGCCGTGGCACGCGGGCCGGGTGGCGACGTTCGGGCCCAGCTACCTGGGCTTCGTGCAGTGGGCGCTCGCCGCCGACGAGCCCGAGGACCTGGCGGCGCTCGCGATCCAGGTGAGCGCCTCGGAGTTCCACAGCCAGACCTACGCCGGTGGCTCGGTCTCGCTGGAGACGATCGCCTCGTGGATGGCGATCGTCGCCGTCCAGGAGCGGCGGCTGGCCCCGCTGGCGGTCAACCGCGCGCTGCGCTCGCTCGGTGGGCTGCTGCACGAGCACCCGCTGATCGGCCTGGACGAGGTGGCGACCGGCGGGCCGGTGGCGTGGCTGCGCGAGAGCTTCGAGCACCCCGCGCGCGACGGCGACTACTGGCGGCACCGCGACTTCTCCGCCGCCGTCGGGCGGGTGACCGCCCCGGTGTCGTTCGTCGGGGGCTGGCACGACATCCTCGTGCCCTGGATGCTCGACGACGTCCGTGCGCTGCAGGACGCCGGCCGCACCCCGCGGGTGACGCTCGGCCCGTGGACGCACACCTCGCCCGAATTGGCGGCGGTCGGCCACCGCGAGGCGATCGCGTTCCTGCGCGCGCGGCTGCTCGGCGACGACCGGCTGCTGCGCGACGGCGAGGGGACGCTGCCGATCCGGCTGCGGCTCACCGGCGAGGGCGAGGTCCGGCGCGAGTTCGCGTCGTGGCCGCCGCCGGGGTCCGAGCCGGTCCGCTGGCACGTGCGCGCCGGCGGCGCGCTGTCGCCCGACCCGCCCGGCCCGCCCGGCGAGGACGGCGAGCCCGGCGAGGACGCCGGCGCCGACCGCTACCGCTACGACCCGGCCGACCCGACTCCCTCGTTCGGCGGCCCGGTGCTCATGTCCCGCGAGGCGGTCGTCGACAACGGCGCCGCTGGAGGCGCGGGCCGACGTGCTCACGTTCACCGGCGACCCGCTGCCATCCACGCTGGAGGCGATCGGACGTCCGTCGGTCGAGATCTGGGTGCGGTGCGAGGCGCCGTCGTTCGACGTGTTCGCGCGGGTCTGCGACGTCGACGCGGACGGGGTATCACGCAACGTCTGCGACGCGCTCGCCTCGGTGCGCCCCGAGGGCGACCCGCGCCTGCCCGACGGCAGCGTCCGGCTCGTCTTCGAGCTGTGGCCGCTCGGCCATCGCTTCGCCGCCGGGCACCGGATCCGGCTGCAGGTCTCCTCGGGCGCCTACCCGCGCTACGCGCGCAACCCGGGCACCGGCGAGGATCCCGCCTCGGCCGCGCCGGCGAGCATGCGGGCGGTCGAGATCGAGATCCTGCGCGACGGCGCGCACCCTCGTCGGTCACGCTGCCCGTGATGGCGCCCCGCCCCGGGCCGTTGGTCCGGCGGCGGCGACGGCGCTGCTGCGGCCTGAGCGGCGCGGTCCGCCCCCCCTGGGCGCCCGCTCGCGGCTCGTGGCGACGGCTGGAGCCGGGCCGGCCGCCCGCGGAGGCGGGCCGGGCGCCGTGGTGCACGCCGTGCCCGAGGCCATGCTCGATGCCGAGCCGGTCGGCGAGCGCGGCGATCTCACGGCGCTGCTCGTCGCCGACGAGCGTGACCGCGACCCCGGTGCGCCCGGCGCGGCCGGTGCGCCCGACGCGGTGGACGTAGGTCTCGTGGTCGGCCGGCGCGTCGAAGTTGATGACGTGCGAGATGCCGTCCACGTCGATCCCGCGAGCGGCGACGTCGGTGGCGACGAGCACGTCGACCTGGCCTGACTCGAAGCGGCGCAACGCCGACTCGCGCTGGCGCTGGGACTTGTTGCCGTGCATCGCCAGCGCGTCGATCCCCTCGCGGGAGAGGCGCTTGACCAGCCGGTCGGCGCCGTGCTTGGTGCGCACGAACACGAGCGTCAGCTCGCGCTCTGCCGAGAGCTGGTCGACGAGCGCGTCCAGGCGGTCGACGCCGTGCAGGGCCTGGAAGCGGTGCTCGACGTCCTTGGCCGCGCGCCGCGCGGTCGGTCCGTGCTCGTGGACGACCGGGTCCGTCGTGTAGCTGCGGGCGACTCGGCCCGCCTCGCCGTCGAGCGTGGCGGAGAAGAACATCGTCTGGCGGTCGGCGGGCATGCGCGGACGATCCGGTCGACGGCGGGCTTGAAGCCCATGTCGAGCATCCGGTCGGCCTCGTCGAGCACCAGCATGCGGACGGCGTCGAGCGTGAACGCCCCGCGGGCCAGCAGGTCCTCCAGGCGGCCGGGGGTGGCGACGAGGATGTGCGAGCGCGCGGCGTTCTTGGCCTGCGCGGTGAGCCCGACGCCGCCGTAGACCGCGGTGACGCGCAGAGCCCGGGCGTGGGCGATGGAGCGGATGTCCTCGGTGATCTGCGTGGCGAGCTCGCGGGTGGGGGCGAGGACGAGCGCGGCCGGACGGCGGGCGTCGGCGGCCGTGCGGTCGACGAGCGGCACCCCGAAGGCGAGGGTCTTGCCCGAGCCGGTCGGGGACCGGACGAGCGCGTCGCGGCCGGCGAGCACGTCGCCGATCGCGAGGTTCTGAACTGCGAAGGGGGTGGTGATGCCGGCAGCGCTCAAGGGCGCCCACGACAGCATCGGACACGCCGATTTCGGCAAAGGACTGCATGAAACTGATCAACTCCTTGGCGGGTGGCGCGAGTGCGCCCGGTCCGCATGGTTCGGGAGGCGGACGGCTGACCCGAACCGCCTCTGTCGCGGGACCCAGCAAGCTGCCTCGCGGCCGAAGGTCGACCGCGGCGCGCACGATAGCAGGGGTTTTTGGAGTCGGCAGGCCGGTGCCCGGTCGCCGCTGCCGGCGTCCGGGCACCGCCTGGTCGTCGTGCGTCGGTCAGCCGGCCTGCGCGGGCCGGGAGCTCTGACTCGTGCGGTTCCTGGATCGGGAGCCGTGTCGTGTGGGTACGACACGGGCTGTAACGGTCCGCATCCGGAGAACTGGCGCCGAATGGGTCCGGCTCGGTCCGGGCGGGACCGAACTACCAGGCCTGCGCGTCGCCGCAGTGCGGGCAGCCGACCGACGTCGAGACCGCGGCCTCGAACACGTAGCCGCAGCGGCACGCGTACGTCGCCTGGTCCTGGGGCACGTCGAGCCGCCGGCGGGCGGGCTCGGCGGTGGTCGCGTGGGCCCCGGACGGTGTCGGATCGGTGATCGGCGCGGCGCGATGAGCCTCACGTGGCTCCGCGACCCGCCCCGGTCGCCCGTCACGACGGCGCCTGAGCAACAGGGCGCCGGGTGTGTGTTGTGTCATCACTGTCATCATCAACAACGCTCTCTTATCGGTTTGGTTTCCCGACGCCTGCCGCAAATCCGGGATCGCTAACAGATCGCTAACAATCGGCCGGTCAGGAGGGGACCTCCGACCGCGCCGGGGCCGGCCGCCGTCGTGCGAGAATGACGAGTCGTATGGATCCCAGCCGCAAGCGCGCGCTCCGCCTCGTGGTCGCGCTGTCATGCGCGGTCGTGCTCGCGGCGGCGCTCGTCTACACGAGCTTCTCCGCCGGTCGCGACGAGGTGACCGCCTCGCAGCTCATCCACCGGGCCAAGCCGGGCACGACGTACATCCTCGCGGGCACGGTCGTCAACGGCTCGGTGCGCCGCACCGGCTCGGCGCTCGACTTCCGCATCCGCGACCCCAGGGACGACATCACCGCCGCGGTGCACTACACCGGGGTGATCCCCGACCCGTTCGCCCAGGGCCGAGCGGTGCTCGTCGACGTCCGGGAGGGCCGCACGCCGACGGCGATCTACACCGGGGTGGCGAACTCGCTGACGACGAAGTGCCCGTCGAAGTACAAGGCCGCCTCGGGCGCCATCCCAAGGCCGGCTCCTCCGGCTCCGGCTCGGAGTGACCGGGGCCGCGCCCCTGACCCATGGCATCCGTCGGCCGACTGCTGCTGATCCTCGGGTTCGCGACCGCGCTCTACGGCTTCGCCGCGTCGCTGTACGGCGCCCGCGCGCGCGACGAGGCGTGGGTCCACTCCGGCCGGCGCGCGATGTACGGGCTCGGCCTGATCGCCGCGGTCGCGTTCGTGATCCTCGACGCGGCGTTCATCCGCAACGACTTCTCCTACGACATCGTCGCCCAGGGATCGTCCTCGACGACGCCGTTCTTCTACCGGGTGGCGGCGATCTGGGCCACCCAGCAGGGGTCGCTGCTGCTGTGGGTGATGCTGTTCAGCGGCTGGGCGAGCCTCGCGCTGTTCCTCACCCGCCACAAGATCCGCATGGTCGTCCCCTGGGCGCAGGCGACGCTGTTCCTGCTCGTCGGCTTCTTCCTCGCGCTCAACACGTTCTTCGCCAACCCGTTTCAGACGACCTCGCCGGCGCCGCCCGAGGGCGCGGGGCTGGACCCGCTGCTGCGGCACACGACGATGATGATCCACCCCCCGATGCTCTACTCGGGGTACACGCTGATGCTGATCCCGTTCTGCTTCGCGGTCGGGGCGCTGGTGTCGGGCCGCGCGAACAGCGAATGGATCTCGGTGACGCGGCGGTTCGCGCTCGGCGCCTGGCTGTTTTTGGGGATCGGGATCATGCTCGGCGCGCGCTGGTCCTACACCGAGCTCGGCTGGGGCGGCTTCTGGGGCTGGGACCCGGTGGAGAACGCGGCGCTGATGCCGTGGCTGGTGGCCACCGCCTACATCCACTCGAGCATGATCCAGGAGAAGCGCGGGATGCTGCGGGTGTGGAACGTCTCGCTCGTGATGCTCGCCGGCATCATGGCGATGGTCGGCGACTTCCTCGTGCGCTCGGGGATCCTGTCCTCGATCCACGCGTTCGTGCCCGACCCGGCGCTCGACATCGCGTTCGTGGCGATCGTCTCGGTGATGACGCTCGGCTCGATCGGCCTCGTCCTGTGGCGCTACGAGTCGCTGAAGTCGGAGGCGAGCCTCGACTCGATCTTCTCACGCGAGGCGATGTTCGTCGCCCAGAACATGGTGCTGGTCGCGCTCACGCTGGTGATCTTCTGGGTGACGTTCTTCCCGCTCATCTCCCAGGCGGTCACCGGCAACGAGATCACCGTCGGCCAGGCGGCGTTCCTGCCGTTCGTCGATCCGCTCGCCATCGCGGTCGTCGCGCTCGCGGGAATCGCGCCGATCATCCCCTGGCGGCGGATGTCGCGCGACAAGCTGGCCGCCAACTTCGCGTTCCCGCTCGCCGCCGGCCTGGTCGCGCTCGTCGGGCTGCGCTCGTCCCGGGTGTGAGCGACCACACCGCCGCGCTGGCGATGTTCTGCGCCGCCGCGTTCGTCGTCGCGACCGTGATCCAGGAGTTCGTCCGCGGCACGCGGGTGCGCGGGCGCGCCGCGGGCGAGCCGCCGCCGCTCGCGCTCGTGCGGCTCGTCTCGCGCAACCGGCGCCGCTACGGCGGCTACATCGTTCATCTCGGCGTCGTGATCGCGCTGGTCGGCGTCGCCGCGTCGACCTCGTTCCAGCATCAGCGGCGGGCGACGCTCAGGCCCGGTCAGAGCGTGCGCAGCGACGGCTACACGTTCACCTACGTCAAGCCGGTCGCCGCCGCGACCGCCCAGAAGCTCGAGTTCGGCGCGATCATGCGCGTGTCGCGCGACGGCCACCGGGTGACGACCCTGCGCACGGTCTACGGCGTCTACCCGTCGTCGACCTCCAGTGCGCCGCTCGGCCGCTTCTTCGAGACGAACCTCGGCGCCTCGGACGAGTCGACGGTCGGCCTCGACGCCGGGCTCACCCACGACATCTGGGTCGTCATCTCGGCCAACACGCAGCCGCTGGACCCGATCATCAGCAAGGGCGACGCGGCGTTCTCGCACGCGCTCAGCGCGGTCTCCAAGCTGCCGCGCGGCGAGCAGGCGCGCAAGCTCGCCGACATCTTCCAGCTGCGCGACCGCGCGGTCTCCGAGCTCACCCAGCGCTGGGTCACGCGTCCGTGGCCGACCGAGTTCCTGATCGAGGTCTCGCCGCTGGTCACCTGGCTGTGGCTGGGCGGGATCATCGCCGGGATCGGCGGGCTGATCGCACTGGCGCCGGCCGCGCCGCGCCGGCCGGGCGGCCGCCGCGGGCCCGATGGCGGTCCGAGACGCCGCTCCGTGCTCGAGACCGCGCGGGAAGCCCCCGCGGCCGGTCGCGCGAGCGCGAGCTCGTCACCCGACTGGGCCCTCCCGACCCGGCGGCCTGAGCGCGATGGTGTTCCAGTACCTGATCGTCCTCGCCGTGCTCGCCGCCGTGCTCGCGCTGATCACGGGTCCGCTGCGTGGGGCGCGTCACCGGCGCTCGGACCTCGGCGTCACGGTCGCGGACCTCGAGGCCGCGCGCGACGCCAAGTACCGGGAGATCCGCGACGCCGAGATGGACCTGCGCACGGGCAGGCTCTCCGACGAGGACCACCGCGAGATGGACGGCGCGCTCCGGGCCGAGGCGATCGAGATCCTGCACCGGCTCGACGAGGCGCAGGCCGAGGCGGTCCAGGACGGCGAGGACTCCGGCGACGGGCCGCGGGCGGGT
>CAVPBY010000023.1:0-45632 GCA_963702225.1 uncultured Solirubrobacteraceae bacterium
GTATCCGCCGTGATAGGCGGCAGGCCTGACATCGCTTGCCGGATCGCTGCGGGACGTGCTTGCTTGCACGGCGGCCCATGGTCGTGGTGTCGAAGGGGACGCCTACGAGAGCCGGCCGGTCCTCGTCGCCGCGAGATCGTCGCCGGCCGGATGCACGAGGGCGGCGACGCAGGGCACGAGGGCGGCGACGTCACGGTCGAGCGGATCGGGCAGCGCGGTGGCGAGCCGTGCCGCCGGGACGAGCAGCTCCGCGGCGCTCTCACCGATCACGCGGCTGCACCTTCCGCGCCTCTGTCAGCGGCGGCGGGGGCTGGCCGCTGGTTGGGTCGGAGAGGAGGCCGTGTAGACCCGAGTAGGCCGCCCGCGGCGGTGAACTCCATCCTCCGAGGAGGCGATCCGGAATGCGGAACACTTCGGCGAGGACGGCGTTGCAGACCGGCTCGGCTCCGGCATCAGGACCCCACAGAGGCACCGACAGATCTCCCCCGGGCACGTGGAGGCGGCCACCAGCAGGTCGACCTCGGCGAAGATCTCGAACACGTCACCGACCCGCGCACCGGACAGGCCTTCATGAAGTAGCGCTCGTCGCCGGGCATCAGCCCGGTCACCTGGAAGACGTTGATGACGTCGTGTACGTCGAACTCGGTGAGGCCGAACGGCAGGATCGCGCGCACGAGGTTGGAGTGGCAGTGAAAGTCGTAGCTCGTGTCGCTCAGCAACTGGTTGACGTACGGATAGCATCGGGTTCCGAGCAGATCGTGGCATCCGGCTCCGTCCTCGTCGAGCCCGTAGGTCACCGTGTCGGCGACGATCGTGGCAAGTGGGCGCAGGAAGGGCAGGCTCGACCACGGCCGATGCCCCGGTGGTGACGTGCGCGCCATAGAACTGACGCGTGCGCGCGGCCCAGAACCGCTCCCTCACGTCCCACCGGCACCACAGGTTCACATCGAGGACCTGGGGCCCCTCCACGATCGAGAACCGGACAACGCTTCCGGCCGGGGCCTCGAACGCCCGACCACTCCTGACCGGTATCAGACACAGGTGGAGCAGCTCTCGATCGTCCGTTTGGGTGGCGATGGCGCCGTACAGGTCGGGATCGGCGAGCAGCGGGCTTCCGGAAGCGGCCACGTAGCTCGGTTCGGGTGTCATGTGATCTCCCTCCATCTTCGCTGTTTCCGCCTGAGCGGCGGCGGATGATTGCGGCAAGAGCTGATACGCGGTAGCGCTTCGCTATAGACCAAGCGCAACATTACGGCCGACGGTTTCCAATCTCTCGTCGGACGGCCGTACGAATGTCCGGCTTGCACGGCACATGGCGAGTTCTGATGCGCTCACCCGAGCCAATCCGACGGCCTCAGGCGCCTTGCGCGAAAGAGTAGTGATTCGCGCGGTAGCGGCGAGATACGAAGCTATTGATTCGCCGGAATGTACGGGGGTGGATCACTGCCCTGTCACGCCGGAGGTCGCGGGTTCGAGTCCCGTCGCTCCCGTTAGTCATCGCGCGTCGAGACCGAGACAATCCGCGCCAAATCGCCGCTATTCAGGCGCAAGCGCGGATGACCTTCGGTCCTGATGGTGAGCCAAACCGCGACAGGACGCGACGCCGTGGGGCACACCGCGACGAAAAGCGGTGATCTGAGCGGTGACGGCGCTGATGCGCTCATCGAGAGAATTCGACGCGCTGACGGCGATTGCCAGATGCGCTCCCGACAGGCGGAAACGTCGCACGCGCGGAATCTCGCCTCCCGAGGACCGCGGCCTGAGCGCCCTGGTTTTGGTCGCCGGCGATCGAGCCCCGCCGGGCGAAGCCGTAGGTTGTTGACCGGCGCGGCGGGCTCGGTCATGCTTTGCGATGTGGACCGAACGCTCGGCGACTACTTTGCAGCGTGGAACGAGACCGACCCCGACCAACGGCGCCAGCTGCTCGGGCAGTGTCTGAGCGATGACGCGGCAAGCTCATCGATCCGACGGGGCGCTGGCAGGGGGTGGCCGGGCTTTCAGAGCGGATCGGCGACTATCACGCCCAGCGCGCCCGGCACGATGGTGGTCCCCGCAAGCGGCGTCGACGCGCACAACGGCATCGAGCGCTACGCCTGGAGGATCGTCGATCCCAGCGGCCGTGAGCTCATGGAAGGTCTCGATTTCGCGGAGCGCGACAATGCCGGACGGCTGCATCGCATTGTCATGTTCCGCGGCCCGCTGCCAGCCGCCGACGCGGCCGACGCACCGCACCAAGCCTGACCGGTTCGTCTCACCTGACAGCTGTCTATGGCGCCTGCAGCTGAAGGCCCGTCAGCGGAACGTCCCCACGACCCCTGCTGACATCGCATCGGCGACAGGAGCGTCGCGGCCGCCTCCGGGACGCTGTCGCAGGATGGGCACAGCCATAGAGCGGCCGGTTGCACTCGTCCGACTGGATAGATACCGACGGCTGCTTGCCGCGCCTGCGAGCGCCGGAGCGTGCTGGCCCCGGTGATCGCTTGTCGCGCAGTGCGATCATGTGCCATACCCGGCGCTGTCACACCGCGGGTACTGCGATCACCATCACTTTCGACCGGCGGTACATCAGCCGCGCCGGGGATCACCATCGCTTCTGACCGGCGATCACGACCGACGGCATAGAAGATCGCGTACAGCACCGCGCTGAGCACGAACCCGACCTCGAACGTGAGATCGCCGATCCCGGGGTGCGCCTTGGGGATCACCCCGACGTACTCGGTCTGGTCTGAGAACAACACGATCGACACGGCCATTCCGATCGCCATCGCGGCCGCGCCCGCCCACGGGTTGTGCTTGCGATCGAACAGGAACCCGTCGACGCGCAGGCCGCGGCGCAGAATCTGGTCGGTGAAGAACACGCCGAGCCAGGGTCCGATCCAGTACGCGATCACCAGCAGGAAGTTCTCATACTTCGAGCCGCCGTTGTGGAGCCCCGTCCACGCCACCACGAACCCGATCGAGCCGAACCCGAGCGCAACAATCGCGCGACGCAGCGCGAGCGGCAACCGGACGCCGATCGACAGGAAGGACATGACGCCGGAGTAGATGTTCAGGACGTTCGCGGAGATCGCACCCAGCGCAATCGCCACCAGCGTGATGTCGGCGATGGCCGTCGGCATATGGCTGGTGAACAGTGTGGTCGGGTTAGTCGCCGTGCCCGGGATCGTCGCCGACGCCGCACCGACGATCTCGAGCACCACGCAGGAGGCGAACACGCCGAACCCCGCCCACCAGCCCGGTCTTCATGCGGCTGGTGTTCGGCGGAAAGTAGCGGGTGTAGTCGGCCGCGTACGGGTTCCAGCCGCAGGCGTACCCGAACGCCGCCCCGAGGCTCAGCAGGAAGCCACCGGTACCGCCGGTGCCGTGGACGCTGCCCGGATGGCTCTTTGAGAGGATCTCGACCGAGGCCAGGACGAACGCGGCGCCGAGTAGCGGGAACGCCCAGCGCTCGAAGAGCTGCACGAGGTTGTGCCCGACGAAGGCGATCGCGGTCTGCACGAGTGCGACGAACACCAGACAGACCAAGCTGGGGACACCCGTCAGGGCGTTGAGCGCGAGCGCGCCGCTGACGCTGTTGACCGCAAACCACCCGATTCCGGCCGTCAGCGAGTTCAATCCGGCGGGCAGGAGATTGCCGAGGAACCCGAATGAGATGCGGCTCTGCACCATCTGCGGCACCCCCAGGGACGGGCCTCGGCCGCTCAGCACGCCGTGCGAAAGGGACCCCAGCGCGGTGCCGAGGACGATGGCGGCGACCGCCTGCCAGAACGTCTGGCCGAAGAACGAGATCGAGATCACCCCGACGAACACCGTCGCGAACTCGAGGTTCGGAGACGTCCACGTCCCGAACAGGGTCCGCGGCTTGCCGTGACGGTCCGACAGCGGGATGAACTCCGCGCCACCTGGCTCGACCGTACCCACCCGATCGCCGTAGGTCCCCTCGCGAACCTCGGCCGGCACCTCCGCCAGCGGCTCAAGAGCAGTCATCAGCCCGGCCCCCTTCGGAATTGCTTGAATCCAGCGCTGGCAGCGTATCAGGACGCTCGCGCAGATAGGAGAACTTCGATGACCGATCTCGTCGTCCGCAACGCACGCCTCATCGACGGCCGCCTGCTCGACCTCGCCGTTCAGGGTGGACGCTTCACCCGGATCGGCCCATCGCTCGAGCTCGACGCCACGACGACCATCGACGCCGGCGGCCGGCTCGTTGTCGCACCGCTGGTCGATTGTCACCTCCATCTCGACGCCTCGCTGACCGTGGGACGCCCACGGTTCAACCAGAGCGGCACCCTGCTCGAAGGGATCCAGGTGTGGGGTGAGCTGAAGCCGTCGCTGACCGAGCAGGAGGTGTTTGAGCGGGCGAGCGAGATCGTCCGCTGGGCAGCGGCGCAGGGAACGCTCTGGATCCGCGCCCACGCCGACGTCTCGGCGAGAACGAGGCGATGGTGCGCGGGTTGCTGCGCGTCCGCGACGAGCTCGCCGACCTCTGCACGATCCAGGTCACGGCCTTTCCACAGGACGGGATCTACGCCCGGGACGGCGGCGAGCAGCAGCTCGAGAAGGCGGTCCGACTCGGCGTTGACTGCATCGGCGGCATTCCGCACTACGAGCCGACGAACGAGCTCGGCGTGCGGGAAGTGCACCGCGTCTTCGAACTCGCGAAGACCCATCATCGCCGGATCGACATCCACTGCGACGAGACCGACGACCCGGCCTCGCGGTTCCTCGAGGTGATGGCCGATGACACAGTCAAACACGGCCTCGCCCGCCGCGTCACCGCGAGCCACTGCACTGCGATGGGCTCGTATGAGCCGTACTACTCCGCGAAGCTACGCGGGTTCCTGCGCCGGTCAGGCATCAACATCGTCGTCAACCCGTACGCCAACTCGCTCATCCAGGGCCGGCTCGACGCCTACCCCAAGCGCCGCGGCTTCGCGCAGCTCAAAGAGCTGCTCGCCGACGGCGTCAACGTCTCGCTCGGCAACGACGTGATCATGGATCCCTGGTACCCGATGGGCAAGGCTGACCTGGTCGACGCCGCGCATCTCGCGCTGCACTTCACCTACATGAGCGGCCGCGAGGAGATCCCCGAGATGCTGCGCCTCGCGACCGAACGGGGCGCGCGGACCCTCGGTGTCGAAGACGAATACGGGATCGAGGAGGGCAAGCCGGCGGACTTCGTGATCTTCGACGCCCCCAGCGCGCTCGAGGTCATCCGCCTGCGGGCGACCCGCCGCTACGTCGTCCGCCGCGGCCAGGTGATCGCCCAGACAACCCCTGCCCACACGACGCTGCTCGGCAAGCCGGTCACGTTCGCACCCCGGCGAACTCAGCTATAGATCCAGAGGCCGGCCTGGCCGCTGGCGACAAGGTCCATTATCCGGGTCACGGCCATGCTCTGCCTCCCGCAGCCGCCCCAACAAGCAGAAGCATCGACCGCCAGGAAGCGGCAACGACCAGATTTCTGGGTCCCGGTCCGTGCGCGAGCCTGACAAGCGGGTATCAGGTTGCTCGGAACGTTCGTGCCTACACAGATCCTGGGACCCTCCCGATCGCTTACGGAACTTGGGGCTGGCCGCCGTTCAAGTAGGTCAGCACACGCAACCGGCTGTCGATGAGGGCGCAACTGGTCGTATCGTCGATCGCTGCCGCGAGCGCAAGTCGAGCGTCGACGCGGAAGATCTGTGGCTCGCTGCCCTGGCTGATGACGATGCGCAACGGTGTGGTCGTGAGATAAGCGACGCGACGAGAAGAGCGTGTGGTCGGATCACCAGGCGCCTGCCGGAAACCCGGCTCGTGCGAGCGGAACGTCCCCGGCCGCAGCCGCCAAGTCAGAGCTTGAGCCGGTCGCAGACTCACTGTTCGCCGCGGTCCGCGACCGAGCCGGTAGGAGATGAAGTCGTTGATTGCCTTGCCGGCGACAAACCGCAGCGTCCACCGCCGTGCGCCGGGGGTACAGGCGGCCCTCGAAGCGACCGACCAGAGGTACCGTCCACACCTCCGGCAGCCGCGATGCCGCCGCGGGCACGCTTGACCTCGCCGCACTGTTCGTGGTCGTCACGGTCGTGCCACGCACAGCGCTTGCTGCACGCCCAGCCAGGGCCAGCCCGATGGTCGCCGGACACACCGCGACGCCCAGCAGCAGCCGTCTCTGAGCGCCCGGATTCGAAGGCTGCATCGCTCGACCAGTCTCCCATCCATTCGTCATCCGGTGACCGGGGCCGCAGGCGGCTGCTTGGTCTTGGGCAGCGCCTCGACCCGCACCGTGCTCTTGGCTTTCGCGCTGGTGGCGCCTTGCCGGTCACGGTGGCGTGGTTGGTCTTGGTGCCGCTGGTGCCCTTCAGCGCCCGGGCGTGGACGGTGAACGTCCGCGAGTCGCCGGCGCCGAGGGTCTTGATCGTCCAGCACTCCTTGCCCTCAGACAGCTTGGCCTTGGGCGTGGCGCCCTGGAACACCAGGCCGAGCGGGATCGCGTCGCACGCTTTGACCTGCTTGATCACGACGCTGGTGGGATTGGAGGCCTTCAGGTGATAGGTGATCGTGCCGCCGGCCTTGACCGTCTTGGGCGTGGCGGTCTTGTGCAGGCGCAGCACCGGCCGCAGCACGGTCCTCGCCGAGGCCAGGTTGTTGTTGGGCTTCGGGTCCTTGCCGGCGCTGGTCGCCGACGCGGTGTTCTTCTCGGCACCGGCCCGATTGACCTTGGCCGTGACGGTGATCGTCGCGGTCTTGCCGTGCCCAGCGTCCCCAGCGAGCACGTGATCGACCGAGCGACCTTGCAGGTGCCCTGGTTGGGCTTGGCCTTGAGCACCCTCAGGCCCAGGCTGGCGGTGTCGATGATCTTGGCGTTGGCCGCGGAGTCGGGTCCGTGATTGTGGACCTTCAGCGTGTAGGTCAACGCCTGTCCCGGGTTACGCCTTGCCGTGGTTGACATGCTTGATGATCTGCAGGTCAGACGCCGGCTGGGGGAGGGTCGAGCCAGGCGGAACGTGAATCGACGCGCAGCTGCGAGCGGTGCCCGAGCGGTGCTGGCCGCGGGTCGCTGACGCGCAGTTGGTGATCGTCTGGCCGGCGGCGCTGGAGGCGACGTGCGCGGTCACGAGAATCTGCGCGCTACCGCCACCGGCGATCGTTCCCAGCTTGCAGGTCACGCCCGACCTGGTCGTGCACGATCCTTGGCTGGGCCTCGCCGAGGCGAGCGACAGTCCCGCTGGGGCGGATCGAGACCGTCACGTCCGGGGTGTCGCTGGGACCGTGGTTATGGACCACCTCCGTGTACATCGACCTGCCCGCCGGCGCCGACCGTCGACGTCGACGTGATCTTGCTGATCGACAGGTCAGTCTTGCGCGCGATCGGCGGACACACCGTCGCGGAGTTGTTGGCCGGCTTGGATCGGGGGTGCTGCTGGACACCGTCGCGGTGTTGGCCACGCACTTGGTCACCGAACTGGCGACCTTGGCGGTGACCGTGTACGTCTTTGACGCGCCCGAGGCGAGCGTCCCACCGGACAGATCACCTTCCCGCCGGCAAAGCGGCAGCCCGAACTCGCGGAAACGAACGACAGGCCCGTCGGCAACGGATCAGCCACCGACGTGTTGAGCGCCCCGTCGGGCCCGTTGTTCTTGACCACAAGCGTGTAGGCCTCATCTGATCCCGGCACCTCGGTCCCGGGCGACGCCCGCTTGAGGATCGACAGATCAGCCGCGCAACCCGGCAGCGTCGGGTCTGCCGGCTGGATGAACGTCGCATCGCCCGAGTCATCTCCGCCCGGGAGATCGCTGACGCCGTTATCGCCGACGGTGAGCGCGTTTCCGTGATTGGTGATCGACTGAGCCACGCTGCAGCTGGCGGGCCTGACCTTCGTCTGAAAGCACACCTCCGCCGCGTCGCCGGCAAAGGTCACGCTGAGCCGCGGCGACACTCCGGTCTGGGAGTCCGCGAGCGTCACCGCGACGCTCAGCCGTGATGTCGCGCCGGTGATCGGTATGGCCGAGATATCGATGGCCTGCTGGCCCGCCGCCACCGAAATGTTCGCAAACCCGGGCACCGGATTGCCGTTCTCGTCATAGACGGTGTAGGTCGCGCCGGCGTACTGAGCGGCGGTGATCTCGGTGATATCGATCTGATTCCAGCTCGTCACATGGCCAGTTAAGCCGTCGCAGTAGGAGTTCGCTGGGTTTACGACTACACGGGCGGTTGAGCCGGTGCAGCCCAGCGCTCCGGTGATCGCGCTGAAGTACTGGATGATCCCGCCGTCGCCGGCCTCGGCCAGGCACCCCGGCAGCGACGGGTCGGGCACTATCGAGTAGGCCCGGAGATCCCCGGTATCGTTGTAGGTGTAGTTCTGGACCGGCGAGTTAAACCCGACGCACGGCGCAGCGGTGGCGAAGTCATAGCACTGGTACTGGTAGCTCGTCGGGGTGCCGTTGGTCGTGAACGTTCCGGTCGCGAGATCCCAGTACACCTTGCTGCCGATCGCCGTCACCTGCGTGTCAAATGCCCAGGACGTGGATCCGCCGGCCGGGACCGGATATGGGTTTGTGATCGCGTTTCCGGACGTGTCGTAGCATGGCATCGTCGCGGCCGTGCCCCCGGTTTGATGCTGGGCGCATACCCCGGTGACCGCACCTGAGGCATCCAGCACGGGCAGCAGTGCTTGTCGAGTCGTCCCGTTCGCCGTCATCGGGTAGCCGGGGCACGTCAGCCCGGTCTGAACATTCAGGCAGGATATGTAGTGCCTAGGCGGGAAGAGGTTGCTTGACTCGGTCGCGAACAGGTAACGGCCGTCCCAGCTCTGCACCTGAGCGTAGATCGACGTCCACATGCCGAGACTGGGATTGGTCGCGGACTGGGTGGGCATGGCCGCGTACGTTCCGCAGGTGCTGGCGGTGATGTAGTCGTAGCAGTCGATATGCCCCGAAAAGTCAACGACGTAGAAGTCGTTGCCGATCGTCGCGCCGCCGGCGGCAAACGTATCGCCTTGCGCGTTGGCGAGAGAGCTGGCGATCGGGAACGGTCCGGTTCCGAGCTGGGTAAAGCCACACGAGGTGTTGTCGGAGAGGTTCAGACAGCCGACGCCGAAATTGGCGGTGCCCTCTACCGTCGTCGCGAAATACAGCTTTCCCGTCGAGGAGTCCAGCGCGGTGAGGTTGTAGGCCGCGGTCGTGAAGTCGCTGGTGGTCGGCTGGCCGGCCGCGGAGAAGAACGGCGTCCCGGCCGTCGAGGAGGCATCCAGCCCGGCCAGGCCACCCGCGTCGTAGCCCGGGCACTCCGCCCCAGTGGCTACGACGTGGCAGTCGATCAACGTGATCGCTGATGACTCGCCGGTCATGTAGTGGTGGTGCAGGTTGTAGACATCGCCGGCGTAGAAGATGTCGTTCCAGCCATCACCCCCGCCGCCGCCCCCCGCGGTCGGCGCCGAGACCGCAGAGAACGAGCCGGTCGCGCCCAGTCCGCCCGGCGCGACCGTCCCGGTCGCGCCGACCGCGTTGACGCCCGAACCAGGCTCGCTGGCCACGTAGGAGCCACCACCGTTCGTGGACCACTGCGGCGACAGGCCGGTCCCCGACGGCACGTTCAGCGACCCCGGCACGAACGCCTGGTCAGCGCCCATCGGATCGGTCAGGTTCACCGCCGCGGGCGCCCCTGTCGTGTTGCCGTAATGCAGCACCCAATTGATCGCGTCGCCCGCCGCGGTCGTGCCGACCTTACCGGCTGTGCTTGCGGTCGAGCCTGTCTGGGCGTCGGTGCCCATCTCGGTCAGCGTGGAGGCGTTCGTGGTCCCCCCGCGCGCGGGACCGGCACCCACCAGCACCATCACGAACACACAGGCCGGCAGCGCCAAGGCGACAAGCCCTGAGCGCAAACGGCGCAACTCGCGCCGGGCGCGCCGGTTGTCACCAGCGAAGGCGGTCGATACGTTCATCTGCGCGTCCGGATCAGACATCACGACTCCTTGCATCGTCCAGAGAGAAACCGCCGTCCCACACCGATCTTCGGTTCGCGCCAGCATTCCTATTCCCCGCAACCCGGCGCACAGAAATTCAGACCAAGAGCGGCGGCAACCCACCACGAAAGTTGGGGGTTTGGCCCAAAACCGCGCCGACCAACCCGCGACGGGGTCGAAGGTGCAGCGCCTGCAGGCATGGTCGCACCCACACCGACCGGCGCATCGCCCGCGACGGCACGAAGCCGCACGCTGTGGAGCGAGGCGCCGCGAACACGATGTCGACCAGAACGGTCAAGACGCGTCGGAGGCGGCGGCGCGTAGGGCGTCGCGGGCCCGTTGCAGGCGCTCGAGCTCGTCGGCGGCGGGTTTGAGCTGTTCGATCCGGGCGTCGATCTCTCGGATCTGGCGTTGCAGCAATGACGGCTGCTGACGCCGCCGCCGAGGGATCGCGGCCGCAGCCGCCAGGCCGTCATCGCCTGTGGCGTGGTGATCCAGGTAGTAGCGGACGGCGTCGACGCGGTGACGCGACCCGGTCTTTTCATAGACCTTGGTCAGGTGGCTCTTGACGGTGTTTTGGGCGATCCCCAGCTGTTGGCCGATGTCGGGCGTTCGCTCACCAGCCGCGACCAGCGCCAAGATCTGCGTCTCGCGCTCGGTCAGCGGCTCGCGTGGCGATGAGCGCCGTGGATTGCCTGGTGAAGGGTCCATGCTCGTCGGGTGCCGACCGGCGCGCGCGCGGGCGTCGCCGGTGGGCCGTGGGTGGAGTCGCGACGACGGCCTCACCGAAGGCCGTTCAGCGACAGCGCAACCGGTGAGGCGAGCGGCGGGCAGGGGACCGCCGCTCGTCATCATCACCGTGCGGATCCCGGGTCATCCCGTGACGGGGGTGGCCGGAGGCTTGGGAGCCGGCGTGACGCGGACGGTGGCCTTCGCTCTGACCCTGCGCACGCCGGTGGCGGTGGCTGTGGCGTGGTTGATCTTGTGTCCGCTGGTGCCTTTCAGCGCGCGTGCGTGCAGCGTGATCGTCTTTGACTTGTGCGCTCCCAACGATGTGTAGCTCCAGCATTGGCTGCCGTTGGCCAGCTTGGCCTTCGGGTCGGCGCTGACGTACACCAGGCCGAGCGGTAGCCGGTCGCAGACGCGCACGTGCTTGAGCGCGACCGAGTTCGGGTTGGTGACCTTCAGGTGGTATGTCAGCATTGCGCCCGCGCTGACGACGTGGTGGTTGACCGTCTTGATCAGCCGCAGCGCCTTGAGTGCGGGGATCACGCGCACCCGCTGCTTGGCCCGTGCGATCGGGACGCCGGTGGCGGTCGCGGTCGCGTGGTTTGTCAGGCTCCCGTGGGCGCTGTGCAACGTGCGGGCGATCAGCGTGATCGTCCGTGATTTGTGCGCCCCGAGCGCCGTGTAGGTCCAGCATCGGCTGCCGTGACTGAGCTTGGCCTTCGGATGCGCCGTGACGTACACGAGCCCGGCCGGGAGCCGGTCGCAGACGCGCACATGCTTGAGCGCGACCGCTGTCGGGTTGGTGAGCTTGAGGTGATAGGTCAGCTGTTCGCCGGCCCGGACCACGTGGTGGTTGACCGTCTTGACCAGCACCAGCGCCGGGCGCACCGTCGTCTTGGCGTCCGAGACGTTGTTGCTCGGTTTGGAGTCGGCGGGGCAGCTGCCCGAGCTCGTGCAGCCAGGCGAGGTGCTGACGCTGTTGATCTCAGATCCGGTCTGGCGCGGGATCGCGCGAATCGTGACCGTCGCCGTTTTGCCCGCGGCCAGCGCACCGAGCTGGCAGCTGAACGGCACGCCCCTGGTGCAGCTGCCGTGCGAGGGCTTGATCGACAGCACCCGCATCCCGATCGCCGAGGTGTCGGTGATCCCGACGTTCGGAGCCGCCGCCGGGCCTTTGTTCTTGACATCCAACGTGTACGTCAGCACCTCTCCGGCCTTGGCCACCGGATGGTTGACGTGCTTGACGACCTGCACGTCAACCGGTTGGGCCACAGACGGAGGCGACGGGATCGAAACCGTGCGGCAGTCGCTGTTGTTGGCAGTGTTCGGGTCGGTCTGAAAGCCGCTCGTCGTCGCGCAATTGGTGATCGACCCGGTCGCGGTCGAGGCGACGTTGGCGACCACCAGGATCTGCGCTGAGCCGCCATTGAGGATCGTCCCCAGCGAGCAGTTGATCGCGCCCGCGGCCGTGCACGATCCCTGTGACGGCTTGACCGACACGACGCTCAGCCCGGCAGGGATCGCGTCAGAAGCGACCACGCTCGTGGCCGTGTCGGGCCCGTGGTTTGGGACAACCAGCGTATACATCACCTGCCCGCCGGCTCTCACCGAAGCCCCATCCGCGGTCTTCGAGATCGACAGATCGGCCTCACACCCAGCCGTGGTCGGGTTGGCTGCCTCCACGAACGTCGCCGCACCCGTGCTGTCGCCATCCGGGGTGTCGCTGACGTTATTAGCCCCGACCGTGGTCGCGTTGCCGTCGTTGGTGATCCCTTGATCGGCGGTGCACTGAGCTGGCCGACCTTCGTCTGGAAGCAGACCTCGACGGGGTCCCCGGTGTAGGTCGCGGCGACAGCGGCGCCTTGGATGGCCGGGTGCAGGCCCCAGTCGATCACGGCCTGGACGTTCAGGGTCGTGGTTGACCCGGAGTACGGTATCGACGATATGTCGATCGGCACTTGGCTGCTGGGCACGATCTTGTTCGTCCAGCCCGGGACCGGGTTGCCGTTGGCGTCGGTGATCGTCACCGCGACGGCGTCGTATTGCGAGGGGTTCACGCCATACACCTGCAGTTGCTTCCAGCCGGTCACGTGCCCGGACTGACCGTCGCAGTAGGCCTGTGACGGCGTCAGCGTGACCTGGCCGGTGCCCTCATTGCACGCAGCGCTGCCGCCGAACGTGGCCGAGAACGTCTCGAACACGCCCGCGTCACCCAGCTCCCACAGACAGTCCGGAGCGTTCGGATCCTGACGAATCGTATACGCGCGCACGTTGGCCCCCGAACTGACGGGCGTGAACCCCGCGCAGGCGCTGTTGGTCGCGTAGTTCCAGCAGGTGTACGTGCTTTGTCCGGCGCCGGTGCTGTTGACCCACGGCTGGTAGAGCCGGGTCCCGATCAGCACCGGGTCTGCGGTCACGTTGAATCCCGCGGAGTCGCCGGACGGGATCACCGAGGCAAACGGCGCGCCACCCGGGATCAGCGCTCCCGTGGCGACGTCGTAACAGACGTAGGTCGCGACGTTGACGCTCGGCCCGTTACCCTGGCAGATACCGGTCACCGTGCCGTTCGCGTCGGTGATCGGCGCCAGCGTGTCCGCCTGGCCGACGTTCCCGGTCTTCGGGAACCCAGGGCAGAGCGCTCCGGTAGCGGCGACGACGCAACCGATCGAGGCTGAATTGCCGACGGTCGCGTAGGGGGTGCTGCTCGTGAATATGTATCCACCCCACGAGTCGAGCACGCTGAAGGAACCGACCCCGTACTGGGCCGGCGTCAAGCCGGGGATGCTGCCGGGGTTACTCCAGCCGGCGCACGGCGCATTGGCCGCCATGTCGAAGCAGAACACCGGTGCGCCGGGTGCCGCGCCGAGGGTGTAGTACTTGCTGCCGATCTGGGCTCCCCCGGAGATTTCCGCGGAGGCGGTCGGAACGGCGGGGGTGGGAAAGCTTGAAGTGCCGAGCTGGGTGTAGCCGCACGAGGTGTTGTTCGTCGTGTCGACGCAGGAGACGCCGATGTTCGTGGTTCCGGCGATCGTGGACGCGAAGTAGATCCGGCCGTTGTAGACCGCCGCGTTGTTATGAAACGCCGTGTCGATCGTCTGGGCCGGCGGCTGCGCGGTGCCGAGCGGCGTACCTGCGGTCGTGGGGACCGTCTGCCCGGTCGCGGGGTAGCCCGGGCACTCCGCGCCCGTTGCCGCGACGTGACAGTCGACGATCGTGTTTCCCCCCGAGTTCTGTTGGAAGGTGTGGTGGTGGATGTTCCAGATGTTCGCGCCGACGAACAGCGTCTCCCAGCCGTCCCCGAGCGATGCGCCGGCATTGAAAGAGGCGAGTGGAGGGCTGACCAGGCTCTGGGCACCCGTAGCACCGTCGACGCTCGGCCCAGCGGCACGGATCGCGTTCACGCCCGCGCCCGGTTCCGTCAAGGTGTAGCTGCCTCCGCCATTCGTCGACCACGCGGGCGAGAGCCCAGGCGGTGTCTGCAAGGAGCCAGGAACGAAGGTCTGATTTGCGCCGATCGGGTCGGTAATGTTGGCGTTGGCGGCCGCGCCCGTGGTGTTGCGGTAGTGCAACACCCAGTTGATCGTGTCCCCCGCCGCGGTCTTACCGACCGAGCTCGTCGCGGCTGCGGTCGAGCCGGTCGTGGCGTCGGTGCCAGTCTTGGTGAACGTCGACGCACTCGTCGTGCCCGCCAGCGCCGGCGACGCGGCCAGCAGGCCCGCGGCGGCGACGACCGACATCACGATCAGCAGGGCCCGCGCCCGGCACGGCCCCCGCACTCCCGTCGGTCGGCTGCGGTGACGTCTCGCTGCGTTCATCTGAGCACTCCGTCTGTCGTGTGACCACGCACCAGCGACCGGTCGCCCACGGGACCCGCGTCCCGAGCGAGGGGGTTGGCGTTTGTCGATCACGGCCCGCGTCTCGCTGACGCGGAAGTCCGATGTCTGGCGGGCGGCACGGTAGACCAGGGCGGCGTGCATCGGAAGGTTTCGCGGGTGATTTCACCTAGATGAACTTTTGGGGGGCTGGGTGAGACGCAGCTCCCCTGCGTCGCCCGAACGGCCCGCCGCGACAGGGATCGGCTCGCTTGATCGGCCGTGAGGAAATCGTGAGCGGTTGGCCGTTTGGCTGACCCGTGGTGTGGCTGCCGTGTGGTTCAGTGGTCGAGGTTGCACAGAATCGAACGCCGGGCAGTGCGGTCATCCAAACGGCGCAGGAATGTGGTAGATCATGCTGTTGGATGACGGTCGATGCGCTGCCGCGTGTGCTCGCGGCCAAGGTGAGCGTCCCTTGGACGCGTCCGGAGGCGATCGCGCGCGATCGGTTGACCGCGATGCTGGACGACGCCCGGGACCGGCCGCTGACGCTGGTGTGCGCTCCGGCGGGGTACGGAAAGACCACCGCGGTGGTCCAATGGCTCACCACCCTGAGGTGTGACCGCATCTGGGTGTCGCTGGACTCGTTGGACAACGATCCGCGGCGGCTGTGCGCGCACCTCGTCGCCGCCGTGGAACGGGTGTGCCCGGATGCGATGGACGGCGCCCGGCGAGCGCTGCTCGGCGGCTCAGACCTGATCGAGACGTTCGTGCCGATCGTCTCCGGCGTTCTCTCTGAGCGCACTGCAGACCACCCTGACGAGCGGCTGGTGATCGTGCTCGACGACTACCACGTGATCGACCAGCCGGCCTGCCACCAGCTCACCGCTGCCCTGATCGACGCGCTCGCGCCCGCGGTGCGGGTCGTGATCATCAGCCGCACGGCGCCCGAGCTGCGGCTCGCGCGGCGTCACGCGCAGGGCACGCTGGCCGAGATCGAGTCACACCACCTGCGGTTCGAGAGCGCGGAGACCGAGCGGCTGCTCAACTACGCGTTCTCGCTCGGTCTGGACGCGGCGCAGCTGACCACGGTTCATGATCGCGTGGAGGGGTGGGCGGCCGGCCTGGCGCTGGTCGCGACCGCGCTGTCCCAGGACGGGGCGGCCGGCGAGCCTGACGCGGTGCTCGGCGCGCTGGCTCACGGTCGGGCTATCGACTTCCTGGCCGAGGAGGTCCTCGCGCAGCAGCCACCGCGGATGCAGGCGTTCCTGTGTCGCACATCGATCCTGGAGCGGCTCAACCCGGCCCTGTGCGAGGCGGTGCTCGAGAACCCCGCCGCGGGTGAACTGCTCAGCGAGGCTCGTCGCTGCAGCCTGTTCGTGACCCTGCTCGGCGGCGAGGGGGAGTGGGTGCGCTACCACCCCCTGTTCGCCGAGCTGCTCTCACGCCGCCTGCGCCACGACTCGCCGCAGCTGATCCCGACGCTGCACCGCCGGGCCGCGGAATGGTGCGCGGCCCATGCGCTGCCCGAGGACGCGATCCGCCACGCCATCGCCGGCGGCGATGGCCCGCGCGCCGTCGAGCTGTTGCGCGACAGCTGGCGGTCGCTGTTTAACGAGCGGCGTTACAAGACCCTGCGCCGGCTGATCAGCCAGCTGCCCGCTGATCGCGGCGCGCTCGGACCGCTGTGTGACGCGATCGAGATCCGCTGCATGGGCCTGGACGACGTCGATCTGCGCCTCGTCGGCGAGCGCCTCGACGCGCTCGAACCCCACCGCGACGCTCCCGGGGTTGGGCCGATCATCGATCACATGCGCGTCAGCCCGTACAGCGGCGACGTCGGCCGTGCCGTCAAGGACGGCTGGGCGGCGTGGCAGCGCTACCCCGAGCTGGCGATCCGCCGTGAGCTGGCCGGCAACCTCGCCGCGGTGCTGTGGTACGCCGGCGACCACGACGCCCTGCGTGACGTCATCGAACCGTACCTGCCCGTGATCGAGCTGGCCCGCAGCCGCGGCTGGGCGCTGGCGGCGCTCGCGCTCGCCGCCGCTGACCACGGCGACGGCGAGCTCGCCCACCGCCACGGTCGACAGGCCGTCGACATCGCGGTCAGCCACGGCAGCATCGGCGCCCTGGAGAGCCACCTGGCGTACGTCGCGCTCGCCGAGGCGCTGCGGCTGCGCGGCGCGCTGGACGAAGCCGACGCGCGCCTCGCGCACGCCAGCCACCTCACCGCCAAACGACCCGGCTCGCCGTTTCAAGCGATCACCTACGTCTACGACGCGCAGCTCGGCCTCACCGCGCGCGACCCCCGCCGCGCTCGCGCCAGCGCCGACGCCGCCCGGAAGATTCTTGACCGCTACCCCGATCTCGGTGTGCTCGCTCCCGCCTGGCCACGATCGAGACCACCCTCTCGCGCACCCGCGGGGACAGCCTGCACGGCACCGCGCCCACCGCCAGCGAGCAGCGCGTCCTGGTACTGCTGCCCACCGATCTGAGCACCCCCCAGATCGCCCAGACGGCTCTACGTCTCCACCGAGACTGTCCGCAGCCACATCCATCGCCTCTACCGGCGCCTCGGCGCCCACAGCCGCCACGAAGCCGTTCAGGTCGCCCGCCAGCGCGGCCTGCTGCACCCCCCGCCAACCGCGCCCGCCACCGCGCCGCAGCTCGCCGGATGCCAGCCCGCCGCCGCCGAGTGCTGGGCGACGACTTACTGACTTGACTGGCCTGCAGCGATCTATGGGGCGCATCGCAACCAGCGGGGCTGTACGAACCGCGGTGGCACTCGTGCTCGCGGGCACGATTACCCTGGCCGTCGCCTCCACCGCGTCCGCGTCGACCTCCGCGCGTCCGCGGTTTCCGGCGCTGCCCGGTGCCGCCGTGGTCACGCAGCCGCTCAAGGCGATCCCCGGGCCCTCTCGTGCGCGGGGGGCGACGATCGCCGGGATCGTGCTCTCCGCCGAAGCGCGGTCACGCCCGGGTGCAGGACGGAAGGTCTGGCGGGTCGGAACGCAGACCAGCTGGTCTTCTGAGCCGCAGGTGCTGCTCGTGCTCGGATCAGCGATGCACCGGGGGCGTAAGTGGCTGCGGGTGCTGTTGCCGATCCGTCCCGACGGCAGCACCGGGTGGATCCCCCGCGATAACACCACCCTGCTATTCACCCGTTACTGGGTTACGGTCGACACGCACGCCCGGACGGTCACGATCGACCACGACGGCAGGCCCGAGCACCGCTATCGAGCGGTGGTCGGCAAGGCCGCCACCCCCACCCCGACCGGCCTGGCCGCAATCTACGAACGCGACCCCCAGCCCGACCCAACCGCGTTCCTCGGACCGTGGGCGCTGCCGCTGACGATCTTCTCCAACGTGCTCTACAACTTCGGCGGCGGCCCCGGCCGCGTCGCGATCCACGGCCGCGACGGCACCAGCCTCCTGGACCCCTCGGCACAGCGGCCTCCCACGGCTGCATCAGGATCGACAACCAGCCCATCACCTGGATGGCCCACCACCTCCCCCAGGGCACCCCCGTTCAGATCACCCACTGACAGCACCCAGCGAGCACCACCCTTCCCGGCCGTAGCTCAGGGCTCGCTCCACAGTGCTGCTCCTTTCTCAGAGACCCGTCGGGCTCTCTTCACGTCTCTCAGCGGGTGAGGAATTGCGGAAGAGTGTGGAGAGTGGTGTGCTCAGCGACAGGTGCGGGCCCGGATGCCGACGGTGAGCTCATGCCTATGCGGTTGTGCCACCACACCGACATTCCCGCACCGGTGGCGCCTTGGAGGTCGTAGTAGGAGCCCGCCACAAAGAGGACTCGCCCTGCGGGCAGACCCAGCTTCGCAAGCGCGTGCTGGTAGGGCTCCGGTCGCGGCTTATACGACCCGGCGGACTCTGCGGTGACAACGACGTCGAAGCTGGTGCCGATCCTCGCCGCCGCACGATGACCCAGGTCTTCAGAGCAGTTTGTGACAACCCCCAGTGCGAAGCCTCCAGCGATGGCCCGCAAGGCTCCCGGGACCTCAGGCCAGGGCTCAAGCTCATCCCAGCGGGCAACGAGGTCGTCGGCGATGTGGGCAGGCAGCCTTGCCGCCCTGCCGCCTCGGCTACGAGCCCCACGTATGGCTGATAGCTGCCGGCGCCGTAGGTCAGAGCAAGGTATTCATGGCGCCACGCCCGACCGGCAGTGGGACTTCCCGCGACAGCGTCCCACAACGACCAGGAGTCCAGAAGCCCGGTGAGAAGATCGAAAAGCACCCCGTCGAACCGTGGACCGGCAGTGTCGCTCCCATTGCCGCCGGCGCTCAAATCGAGCCGTCCTTTGAGAGCCCGGTCATGGGCTGCTCGCCCGGCAGGCCGCTCGGAGCGCACTCGTGACCCCCGGCTCGTATTCGTCCCAGCGTTCACCGCGCAGGGCGCGCCGCGCGAGCTCGATTACCAGTTCCTGGTCGTGCACCATCGCCGGTGTCGACGTGGTCTCGTGCCCGCCGTCGAGCCAGTTGAGGAGCACATCCCCTCCGGCGGCGCGCAGACGGCGCACGTACTCCTCGGCCTGCCGCGGCGTGGCCCGCGTATCGCTCGTCGCCTGAGACATGAGCAACGGCGCACGTACGTTGTGCGCGCATAGGTGACGGGCGAGCGACGCCGGAAGACCTCCTCGCGCTCGGGCGTGTCGCCGAGGAAATGCCTCCACGGGATCTGGAGGGACATGTGCATGTCCTCGTAGGCAAGCGCCCAGTCCGCGAGCGCGACGAACGCGAGACCTCCCGCAAACAGGCGCGGGCGCTTCCCGAGTGCCAACAGGGTCAGGAACCCGCCATACGACGATCCAGAGATGAAGATCGCGTCCTCACGGGCCATCCCCTCGGCGACGAGCCACTGCACGCACGCCTCGATGTCCTCGAGCTCCGCCTCCCCGGGCGCCCCCCAGAAGCCCTCCCGGAACCGGCGTCCGAACGTGACCGAGCCGCGATAGTTCACCGCGGCGTAGCCGAAGCCCTCCTCCAACCAGGCGAGGCCCTCCGGGTTGTAGCTGTCGATCGAGACGAGGTTGGGGCCACCGTGGATCCACACCACGAACGGGACCGGGCCCGTCTCGCCCGGGGGCATGGCCGCCCAGAGCTGAACCGGCACTCCATCGAGGGAGGGAACCATGACCGACCGGAGCCGGCCCGGCCCCTCATCCGCTTCCTGCTGTGGCCAGACCCGGCGCTCGCCGGACGGGCGATCCAGCCGCAGGACCTGGAGCGGGCGATCGAACCGCTGGCGCAGCAGCCGGATCTCCTGCCCCGGACCGTAGTGCGACGCCCAGATCAGCGGCCGGGGCGAGGAGACGTCGGGCGCGAAATAGGCGCCATCGGGATGCGGCAGCGAGCGGAGCTCGGCCGAGCCAAGCTCGTACTCGACCACGCGATGCACTCCGGAGTCGACGTGCACCGCCAGCATGTACTCCCCATCGTCAGACCAGTCGAGCGCGATCAGATCCCCGTCCAGATGCGGAGCATCGATGTCCACACGCTCGCCGGAGAACGGGTCCCAGATGACGGGCCGAGCGAATCCCGACCGCTCGGTTGTGGCGAGGACCCGCTGATCGCCGGGGATCGGACAGAACCGCACGCCCCGGACGGGAGCGGTCGGACCGTCGCAGAGAACCGCGATCGGCTCGGCCCGCTCGACGTCGATCACGGTGAGCGCGGACCGGCGGATCCCCGGGTTGTGGTCGGTGGTGTCGACGCTCGCGACCGTCCCGTCCGCGCAGACGAGCCCGTACCACGCCTCGCTCATGCTGTGGTAGAGCACACGCGAGACATGGCCTCCTCCGTCCTCACTGACGTGCAGCAGCGTGTAGCCGCCGTCGTCCGAGGTCGTGACGACGACGCTCCGCCCCACCCGATCGGTCGCGAGCCCGCGCAGGCCGTAGGGCTCGGCATCAGGGGTGAGATCGATCGGCGCCGCGCCGTCGACCCCGTAGGAACAGACGTGCCCGACCTCACTGCCGTTGTCATCGACGTGGACGAGTACGTGGTGCGAGTCCGGGGTGAGGATCGGGTGGAGGAGGTTGCCGCCGAGGCCGGGAATCTCAGTCACGCGATCGTCGGAGGGGGTCCACACCGACGTCGACACCCCGGCAGCACCGACCTCCACCACCAATTCGGCATCGTGGAACCCGGCGGCGCGCCCGACCGACCTCATGATCGGCGCCTCGAACCGCCGACGCCAGTTGCTCATGTGACCGCTCATCTGCGCCGGTACCAGTACTGGGGCAGATACACGTACTGTGTCATCGCCAGCCAGCTCTTCGCGGGGCCACCGACATGGTCACTCACTGCGTAGATGGTGTCGGCGTTGGGAAGGAACAGCGCCGGGACGTCCCTGGCGATGAAGTCGCTCTCGGTCTTGATCGCCTGACTGCCCGACGAGTACAGCGTCTGATGGATGAGGCGGTTGGCCGCCGGGCTCTGGTAGGCGCCGAAGTTGAAACTGCCGCCCGTGTTGAAGATCGCGTTCGCCGTCGGGTAGTTCGAGTCGGTGAGGCCGGTGAAGTCGACCGCGCCCCACTGGCTCGCCGCGTGGGCGTCGGCGACGTCGTTATAGGTCCCGACCACCAGGTTGAACGACTTCTGGACAGGAGTGACGTGAATCCCGACCCCAGCCGCGGCCGAGGCGTACGCGTCGGCCTCGAGCCCGACGTACGCTCCGAGCGCCGCGTACACCCAGGTGAGGCGGATCGGGTTCCCGGCGGGGATCCCGGCGCCACACTCCCCGGCGCCGGACCCCGGCTTCACGCACGTGGTCGTACCGTTGGGCACCACCTTCCAGCCGTGGGCCTTCAGCAGCCTGGCTGCCCCGGACGGGCTGTAGGCGTAGGCCGGACGGCTCGCGGCGGCCGGCGCGTACGGACTCGCGGGCGCGCCGGGAACCGGGCCGTAGGACACCGCGCCGGCCCCCTTGAGCAGGCCCTTGACCATGGCGGACTGGTCGACCAGCATCGCAAGCGCCTGTCGCACGTAGCGCTGGGCGACGACCTTGTCGAAGTGGTCCGTCGTGTCCTTGAAGTTGAGGATCGCGTCGTCCATGCCGAAGTCCGGGTAGCCGAAGGCCCGGAAGCCGGCGCTCTTGAGCGACGGCACCGCCCCGAGCTGGGAGAAGTCGAGCGGTGCGATGTCGAGCGCCCCGGTCTTGCAGCGCGTCGAGGATCGACGTCGAGCCGGTGTAGGTGCTGACCTGCAGACGCGTGTACGCCGGCTTGGGCGCGCCCGCATAGGAGTCGTTGCGGACCATGGTGTACGAACCGTTGACGGTCGAGAACTTCGTCAGCCTGAACGGTCCGTCGACATCCTGCCAGAGCGGATTGGTGGCGAACGTGGAGAGAGTCCGCCCTGCTTGCTCAGGTAGTTGTAGATCTTGGTCGCGTTGGCCGGAACCGTGAAGTCGAGGTGGCGACCGCCGGCCGAGGCCCGGTTCCACGCGGTACTGGGCAGCGGCGCGACGTCGCCGATCCCGATCTCGTTGTTGGTGAAGAATGCAGGGTTGTAGGGCCGGGTGAGGTGCAGCACGATCCGGTAGCGGCCCGTCACCTTGGCCGACGCGACGTTGTCGGGGAACAGGCCCGGGGTGTAGCGGCGCAGGTTGGCGGCTCCCTGCTTCACCGCGGCCTTGGTGAGATCGATGTCGAACAGGACGTCGGCGGCGTCGACCGGAGCGCGGTTGGACCACCGGTAGGAGCGCTTGAGGTTGATGGTGACCGTCCGGTTGCCGTCGGAATACACGGGCGGCTCGCCCACGCTGAGGCTCCGGTCGATCACCGGCGAGCTCCCCGTCGGTGACGCGTAGAGCGGCAGGAACATCGCGTTGATGAAGGCGTAGATGTTCGTCGTCGAGGCCTGGGCGGCGGGGATGATCGGGAAGATGTAGGTGGGCGTGTTGCCCGTGAGCTGCCCGAGGGTGATCGTTCCTCCCGAACGCGCACCGCCGGTCAGCGGCAGCGAGCCGTACAGGCTCGATCCTGCCCGCACTCCGACCGCCGCGGACTGAGATGCGCCGCCACCACAGGCGGTGAGCGCCAGCACGGCGAGCCCACCCGTCGCGGTCGCCGAGAAGGCGCCGTCGCGCCCGGAGGACCCGGCGTGTGCGTATGAGCGCGACGCCCACGCGGGGCCTCGCCTCGTGGCTCTGGCTCATGCTGCTGTCTCCTCCGGTGGTGAGTCTCAGTCCGGGGTGCGGGGGCTCTGCACGGCCGGACACTCGATGAGGCGGCCACAACATAACCGACCGTGAGCGACTTGGCAAGGGATATCGACTAGAGTCCTGTCAGGGAGCGTGATTATACGATGGAGGCCGAGATGCAGACGTATTCGATCGCTGCGATCGCTGGTGACGGGGTGGGCGTGGAGACGGTCTCGGTCGCCCGGCGAGTGCTCGACGCGCTCGCCGACCGCGATGGCTTCCGCCTGAGCTGGTCCGAGTACGACTGGGGCTGCGATCACTACCTCGCAACCGGGCGGATGATGCCCGCCGACGGTCTGGCGCGGCTCGCCGAATCCGACGCGATCACGCTCGGGGCCGTGGGCGCTCCGACCGTCCCGGATCACGTCTCGCTATGGGGCCTGCTGATCCCGATCCGCCGGGAGTTCGACCAATACGTCTCGCTGCGCCCGGCCCGGCTGCTGCCGGGGGCTCGCACCCCGCTCTTGCCTGGCGCCGACATCGACCTGCTCGTCGTACGTGAGAACTCCGAGGGCGAATACAGCGAGATCGGGGGCGGCTCTTTCGCGGCAGCGACCATGAGCTGGCGGTGCAGGAGGCCGTGTTCACCCGGCGCGGGGTGACCAGGATCGCGCGGTACGCGTTCGAGGCGGCACGGCAGCGCCGCCGACGCGTCGCCTCGGCCACCAAGTCCAACGGGATCCGGCACACGATGGTGTTGTGGGACGAGGTCGTCGACGAGGTGGCGGCCGACTACCCCGACGTCGCGCTGACGCGCTACCACGCCGACGCGCTCGCCGCCCTGCTCGTGCGAGATCCGGCCCGGTTCGACGTGATCGTCGCCTCGAACCTGTTCGGCGATCTGCTGAGCGACCTGACCGCGGCCCTGTGCGGAGGGCTGGGGATCGCGCCGTGCGCAAACCTCGACCCCAGCCGCCTGAATCCGTCGATGTTCGAGCCGATCCACGGGTCGGCGCCGGACATCGCCGGCACCGGGCGCGCCAATCCGGTCGGCCAGCTCTGGGCGGCGTCGATGATGCTGGAGCAGCTGGGCGAGGCGGAGGCCTCACGCTCGCTGCTGGCCGCGATCGAGGGTTCGGTGGCCGATCGCCGCGTCACCCCGGATCTCGGTGGCACGCTGACGACCGAGCAGGTCGGCGACGACGTGCTCGCCCGGCTCGGGGCCGGCCGGGGCGATGGCTGACCTGCTCGCGGGGTTTCCCCCGTCCCCGGTCCAGGTCGGAGGCGTGCGGATCAACGTCCGCACGGCCGGACGCGGCCCAGCGGTCCTGCTGCTGCACGGATATCCGGAGTCGATGACCATGTGGCACCAGGTCGCGCCGTCGCTCGCCGAGGACTTCACCGTGGTGCTCGCCGACCTCCGCGGCTACGGTGCCAGCGACAAGCCACCGAGCGACGGTTCCGACACGTACAGCAAGCGCACGATGGGCGCGGACATGCTCGGGGTGATGGGGACCCTCGGCCACGACCGGTTCGCCGTCGTCGGGCACGATCGCGGGGGCCGCGTGGCACACCGGATGGCGCTCGACGCCGCGGAGCGGGTCAGCGCGGTCGCCGTGCTCGACATCGTGCCGACGCTCCACATGTTCACGCACGTCGACCGGGCGATGGCCACCTCGTACTTCCATTGGTTCTTCCTCACCGTCGGCGGCGGCCTCCCCGAGGCGCTGATCAACGCGGACCCCCACACCTGGGTCCGCAGCCGCTTCCAGGGCCGCCGCGGGGGCGGCCTGGCGATCGACGAGCGCGCGATGGACGAGTACGAACGGTGGTTCGGCGATCCGGCGACCGTGCGCGCGACCTGCGCGGACTATCGCGCGGCGGCCACGACCGATCTCGCGCTCGATCGACACGACCACGCGCGCGGCCGGCGCCTCCAGCAACCGCTGCTCGCGCTGGCGGGCGCCACCAGCTACGTGGGACGCACGTTCGCGTTGGCCGAGGTCTGGAGCGAGTACGCGACGCGGGTCGCGGCAAGGTCGGTCGACGCCGATCACTACCTCGCCGAGGAGGCGCCGGAGCCGACCCTGGCCGCGCTGCGGCGGTTCCTCACCGAGGCGCACCGATGACGGGGGTCGACGGCCGGGCCCTCTCGCTCCTGGCGCGACTGGTGGACATCGAGACGCCCTCGGGATACGCCCTCGGAATCCTCGAGGCTCTCGACCTGCTGCGCGGCGAGCTTGGGCCGGTGCTCGGTTCGGAGGGGGTCGTGGTGCGCCAGGACGGCGTCCCCCATCTCGTCTGGGAGGCCACCGCGGAGCCGGAGATCCTCCTGCTGGGCCATGTCGACACCGTGTGGCCGCTCGGCACGCTCGCCGCGCGCCCGTTCACGCGCGACGGCGGCCGGGCCACCGGCCCGGGTGTGTTCGACATGAAGGCGGGGCTGGTGATCGCGGCGCAGGCGCTCGCGATCGCCGGCGAGGTCGCGCATGTCACGGTGCTCATCACCGGCGACGAGGAGACCGGCTCGCTCACCTCCCGGGGGATGATCGAGCGGCTCGCCGCGCGGTGCAGATACGTGCTCGTCATGGAGCCGAGCCTCGACGGCGCCCTCAAGACGGCCCGCAAGGGCGCCGCCCTCTACCGGCTGGAGATCCTCGGCCGAGGTGCGCACGCCGGCCTTGACCCTGAGCGCGGCGTCAACGCTCTGACCGAGCTGGCCCTCGTGATCGGTCAGATCGAGTCGCTGGCCTGCGCATCTCTGGGGACGACCGTCACCCCAACCGTCGCCCGCGCGGGCGACACGATCAACACGGTGCCGGGACGCGCAGAGCTCAGCCTCGACGTACGGGCCTGGACCGCGATCGAACTCGAGCGTGTCGACGGGGCACTCGGGCGCCTCGCCCCACGACACCGAGACGCGTGCATCCGGATCACCGGCGGCATCAACCGCTACCCGATGGAGGCCGACCAATCCCGTGACCTGATCGAAGTGGCACGTGTGGTCGCGGCCCGATTGGGACTGAACGAGATCGAGGAGGCTCGGGTCGGCGGCGGCTCGGACGGCAACTTCACCGCCGCGCTCGGTGTGCCGACCCTCGACGGGCTGGGAGCCACCGGCGGCGGCGCCCACGCCGAGGATGAGTGGATCGAGGTCGCCTCGCTGGACCAGCAGGCCCGGCTCGTCGCCGGGATGCTGGACGAGCTCCGGCGCTGACTCAACTCTCGCGTGCCCGGCGGGCGATCCCGTCGAGGATCAGATCCAGTGCCCGATCGAACCCGATCGGATCACCGATCGTCAGGAATCGGTCGGCGACGCGGGCGATGTTGGGGTAGGACTCGGGAGCCAGGTGGCGGTACTCAACCTGCCAGGCGGTCTCGTCGCGCAGACGGACCTCCGGATCCAACACGGTGTATGCCGCCTCGGCGCTCGCAGTCGAGCGGATGAAGTTCCCGAGCGCGCGCATCACGACAACCGCCTCGTCATCCTCGATCCCGCCCCGCCGCAGCGCGTCCAGCGCGAACTCGACGTTGCCGAATTCGGTCGGCCGGTGCGTGGTCCGCATCGCCATCTGCAGCGCGAACTGGGGGTAGCGCAGGTAGTGGGCCCGGATGTGCTGGGCGAGTTGGCGCAGATCGTCGAGCCAGTCATCGCTCGCGTGCAGGTCGGAGATGTAGGAGCGGGCCCGGAGCGCGTCGACCAGCTCGAGCACGAGATCGTCCTTGTCCCGGAAGTACCTGTAGATCGAGGTCGGGTGCGCCTGGAGCCGATCGCCGAGCGCCTGGAAGGTGAGCGCGTCCAGGCCGCTCTCCGTCGCCAGCTCCTCGGCGGCAGCGAGGATGATCTCTCGGCTGAGGCTGTCCCGCGGCCGACGCGGCCCCGTGCGGGCCCGCGTCTGCTGTCCGGACCCACCGCGGCTCACGTCCCGCCCACCGTTTGACCGTCGGACCGGCCCTACGCGATCGGGGCTCTGATCCTCACTGGTCACTTTCGCAATCGTCTCCCTGGCCGGCGAGCAGCGATGGCCGAGTGTAGTCGGGCTGAGCCGGCGAAGCGGCTGTCTCGCCTGCCGCGGCGGTCTCGTGAGCGTGCGGGCAGGCGCGAAGACCGCCGATAGTGCCGAGACGAGGACGATCGACCGCGTGGCCAATCCGGCCTCCCGGAACCGCGGATGGACGTGAGCATCGGCGGCGGCCTCGACGACTTCCGCCGACCATCTCAGCGGCTCGTGTTCGACCGCCGCAGGTGGCAAGGCCCGCGGCGTGACCTGGAGCACAACCGCCGTAAGGGCCTCCGCCGGGCGGCGCTCCGTTCGCCCCACGACGAACGCCCGGTCGGCGGGGCACCTCGCGAGCCGCCCATGGGGATGGGGGACTGGCCGGCTGTATCTCGCCGCAGCTCGTCACGTTCCCGGCGCTCGCCATCGCCCACCAGCTCACAGGCGCCGGGCTTTGAAGTGAGCATTCATATGGATTGACGCGGTTTAGGTAGAGCGCTGCCAAAGGTGAGGTTCCAGTCCGATGACCGGGGTAGCGATGCGCTCACCACTGACGGCCGGACCAACCCATTACCAAGGAGGGAGACGTGCGCAAGCTCGTCGTCGCCGTTCTCACAGCCCTTGCACTCGCCGCGGCGGTCGCGCCGTCCGCGATGGCACAAACCACTCGACCGTCCAAATTGTCGCTGACCGCGCGAGTCACCAGCTTCCACGCGACGAAGAAGGGCGTCCGTGCCGACGGGACCCTGACCGGCAAGCTGGCGTCCGGCACCGGCGTGTCACGCGACAGCGCGCCGGTACGGTTCGCGGTCACGGCCAAGACAAAGCGTGGACGCTGCGACGTCCTCACGCTCCATCTCGCGCCCCTGGACCTCCAGTTGCTCGGCGTACAGGTCCAGACCTCGACCATCAACCTGGACATCTACGCCCTCCACGGCCAGGTCCTGGGGAACCTGTTCTGTGCGCTGTCGCGCGCCAAGGTAACCTTCCCCCGGACCGCGCACGTCGCGCGGGCACTGAACTCCCGCCTGCACGGCCGCTCACTGAAGGTCTTCACCGCGTCGCAGTCGGTGGGCGGCGCGCGGTCGGTGCCGGGGTTGCAGTCTCAGTGGACGCGCGCCGCGGCAACGACCGCCCCGCCGTCATGCCAGGTACTCAGACTGGTCCTGGGGCCGCTGAACCTGAATCTGCTTGGCCTGGTCGTGGATCTCTACGGCCAGACCCCCAAGAGCCCGGTGATCGTCACGATCAATGCGATCCCGAGCCAGGGGCTGCTCGGCCAGCTGCTGTGCGGCCTGGCGGGCGGCACCGGCGTCACCAGCGTCGGTGGGCTGCAAAGCCTGCTGAACAGCCTCGGCGTCAACCTCTCCACAACCCAGATTCAAAGCCTGCTCAGTCAACTCGGAATCACCAACCTGACCAGCGGGCTCACGCAACTGAACCTTCAGCGCATCCTTCAGGCGCTGGGGCTCGGCTCGACGCCCCCCATCGGCTGACATACGGCGACATCGAGGCCCGGCGATTCGCCGGGCCTCGCGCCCGCTCTTTCCAAGCCCGGTCAGGGCTGAACCTGCGGCTCCGCTGACGGTACGGCGGTGGCGGCCGGTTCCCGCAGCGGCAGGTGGCAGGCTCCGAGGTGACCGTCGCCGAAGTCCCGCAGCGGCGGCTCCTCGGTCGCGCAGCGGTCGATGGCTCGCGGGCAGCGCGTCCGGAAGCGGCAGCCCGACGGCGGGTGAAGCGCCGACGGCAACTCGCCGGCGACGGTGTCCTCCTTGCCCTTCTTGCGCTCGGTCGCCGGGTCGGGGACCGGGATCGCCGACAGCAGGCCGGAGGTGTAGGGGTGGATCGGCTTGCCGTACACCTGCTCGGCCGGGCCGATCTCCACCAGCTTGCCGAGATACATGACCCCGATCCGGTCGGCCAGGTACTTCACCACCGAGAGGTCGTGTGAGATGACCACGTAGGCCAGCCCGAACTCCCGCTGCACATCCCTCATCAGGTTGAGGATCTGTGACTGGATCGAGACGTCCAGTGCGGACACCGGCTCGTCGGCGATGATCAGCCGGGGGTTGAGCGCGAGCGCCCGGGCAAAGCCGATGCGCTGGCGCTGTCCGCCGGAGAACTCGTGCGGATAGCGCTCGGCGGCCGACGCGGTCAACCCGACGCTGTCGAGCAGTTCACCCGCTCGGTCGCGCCGGCTGGGCCGGGAGCCGACCCGATGGATCCTGAGCGGCTCGCGAACCGAGGCACCGACCGACATCCGCGGGTCCAGCGACGCATAGGGATCCTGGAACATCAGGTGAGCGCTCCGACGCAGCTGCTTGAGCGCGGATCGATTGATCTTGCGCAGATCGCGCCCCTCGAGCGTGATCTCTCCACCGGTGGCCTCCTCCAGCCCGACGACCATCCGCCCGATCGTCGTCTTGCCGCAGCCGGATTCGCCGACCAGTCCGAAGGTCTCGCCCGGCATCACCGAGAAGGACACTCCGGCCACCGCGCTCACCGAGCCCACTCTGCGCTGGAAGGCGCCGACGGAGACGGGGAACTCCTTGACGAGGTCCACCAGCTCGAGCACCGGCGCGGACTCGTCGCCCCCGGCGCCGACGGCGTTGCGGGCGGCGGGGGACTCGCGCAGCACCGGAGGGGAAACCGTCGCGGTGGCGGCGCGGCCGCGCGGGTGAAAGCAGGCGAACGGATGGCCGGGATCATCGCCGCCCAACGGCGGTGACGCGTGACGGCACTGGTCGTCGGCGTGCGTGCAGCGGGGCGCGAACCGGCAGCCGGCCGGAGGCGCCGCGAGATCCGGAGGCGAACCCGGAATCGAGAACAGCTGGAAGTTACGGTCGGTGTCGAGCCGCGGGATGGCGCGGAGCAGCGCCTCGGTGTAGCGGTGGCGGGGATGGGCGAAGAGCTCGGCGGTGCGCGCCGACTCGACGATCCGGCCCGCGTACATGACCAACACCCGATCGGTGTGCCCGGCGATGACGCCCATGTCGTGAGTGACGAGCAGCACCCCCATCTTCAACTCGGTCTTGAGCCGGTCCAGCAGCGTCAGGATCTGGGCCTGGATCGTCACGTCGAGCGCCGTGGTCGGCTCGTCGGCGATGAGCAGCTTGGGCTCGCAGGAAAGCGCCATGGCGATCATCACGCGCTGGCGCATGCCTCCCGACAACTGATGGGGGAAGTCGTCCAGGCGCTCCGCAGGCCGCGGCAGCCCGACCAGGTCGAGCACCTCCCGCGCGCGTTCACGCGCGGCCCGCCTGGAGAGATCCCGGTGCACCCGGAGCGGGTTGACGATCTGCTGCCCGACGGTCATGGTCGGGTTCAGGCTCGTCATCGGGTCCTGGAAGACCATCGCGACCTCGCTGCCGCGGACCCGGCGGATCTGCTTGTCGGTGAGCGGGCCCAGATCACGGCCGTGCAGCTCGATCGTTCCACCCGCGATGTGTCCTCCGGAGGGGAGCAGCCGCATCACCGACATCGCGGTCATCGTCTTGCCGGAACCAGACTCTCCCACCAAGCCGACGGTCTCGCCTTCGGCGACGGTGAGCGAGACGCCGTCGACCGGCCGCACGGTGCGGCGACGGCCGCGGATCTCCGTGACCAGGCCGTCGACGCGAAGCAGTTGCGCGGTCATCATCGATCCCTCAGCCGGACTTCGAGCGCCGCCCGCAGTCCGTCGCCGATGAAGTTGAACGCGAGCACCGTGACGACGATCGCCGCCCCGGCCGGGTAGACCAGCCACCACTTGCCGTCATAGAGGAAGTTGAGTCCGTTGGAGAGCATGCTCCCCCAGTTGGTCGCCGGCGGTGGCGGTCCAAGGCCTAGGTAACTGAGACCGGCGAGCAGCAGGATCGCGTTGGCCACCTCGAACGTGGCCTGCACGACGATCGTGCCCGCCGCGTTGGGCAGGATGTGGCGGACGATGACCCATGCGCCACCGCCTCCCATGCCCTTCGCCTCCTGAACGTACTCCCGCGTGCGCAGCGAGATCGCCTCGCCTCTCACCAGGCGGGCGGGGGCGAGCCAGGCGACGATGGCCACAACCAGGATGAGCGCCGGGAGGTTGGGCTTGAGCGCGCTGGCCAGCAGCAGGATGAGGATCAGCGGCGGGATCGCGAGGATCGAGTCGACGACGCGCATCATCACGGCGTCGACGACGCCCCCGACGTAGCCCGCGACTGCGCCCCAGACGCTTCCCAGCACCGTGGCCAGCAGGGCTGCGGCGAGGCCGATCTCCAGCGAGGACTGACCGCTCTTCATCAGGCGGCCGAGGACGTCGTAGCCGACGTCGTCGGTGCCCAGAGGGTGGCCGTGGCCCGGTGGCTTGCCGATGTCGCCGAGGCTCGTGCTCACCTGATTGGTGTGGTACACGACCGGCCCCAGGAAGCTGAAGAGCACGATCAGGACCACGATCGCCACTCCGATCACCGCCAGCCGGTTCTGGAGGAACGCCGAGCCGAGCGCCTGACCGACACCGCCTGCGGTCGGCGCGTCGGTGTCTTCGACCTCGGAGCTGAGTGGCTGGATCTCCTCGATCATGCGTAGCGGATCCTCGGGTCGGCGACGGCGTAGAGGAAGTCGGCGAGCAGCGAGCCGATCACGGTGGCAGCGGCGATGATCACCGTGGCTCCGAGCAGCACCGGGAAGTCATGTGAGGTGGCGGAGTTCCAGAACAACAGCCCCATGCCCGGATAGTTGAAGACCGATTCGGTGATCACCACGCCGCCGATCATCGCCGGCAGGCTGAGGCCGATCAGGGTGATGATCGGCAGCAGGGAGTTGCGCAGCAGATAGCTGAACCGGACCTTCCGCTCCGGGATGCCCATCGCTCTCGCCGTGCGGATGTAGTCCTGGAGCAGGTTCTCGATCGCGCTGGAGCGCATGAAGCGGCTGAAGGTCGCGATCGCGATCAGTGCCTGCGTGAGGACCGGCAGCACCATCGCCTTGGGATCGCTGAGGACCGCGCTCGCCGTCGCTCCCTGGGGCGCCTCGGGCGGCAGGACGTGGAGCGAGATCGCAAAGGCGAGGATGAGCAGGATGCCCAACCAGAAGGGGGGCATCGAGTAGGCGATGAACGAGAGGCCGCTCGTCACGTAGTCCATGACGCCGTTGCGGCGGACGGCCTGGATGATCCCGAGCGGGATGGCGACCAGCAGTGCCACCGCATAGGCGAGCCCGAGCAGGACCGCGCTCTTGGGCAGGTCCTGGCCGATCAGCGTGGTGACCGTCTCGTTGTACTGGTAGGCATAGCCGAGGTTGCCCTGGACGAGCTGGCCCAGGAAGTTCCCGTACTGGACATAGAGCGGCTTGTCGTACCCGTTCTCCACGATGAACGTGTGCACCTGCGCCGCAGTGGCCTGCGCGCCGAGCATCCCGCGCGCAGGCCCGCCCGGAAGGGCGTGGAGGATGATGAACAGGATGATGGTGACGCCGATGACGACGACGACCGCCTGGATCAAGCGTCTGACGAGGTACGCGATCACCTTGTCACCGTCTCAGCGTCCCGCGGCATAGCCCTGCAGCCCGCGCTGCGTTGCGGCGGCCGTCCGGGAGCCGTCGGCGGAGATGCCGACGCCGCCCACGCGGCCGAGCGACCAGGGCCCCTCCTCGACGACATCGTGGCCGCGCTCGCGCAGCTCGCCCAGCGTCGCGGCTGCGAAGCGATCCTCGATGTGCAGCCGCGCGGGATGCGCGGGCCGCGGATAGAACGACGACGGAAAATGGGTGCTGTGGAAGGCCGGCGCTTCGATCGCGTCCTGCAGGTCGAGTCCGTGATGAACGTAGTGCAGGAACGCAAGCAGCGTCCACTGGTCCTGGCTGTCGCCGCCGGGCGTCCCGAGCGCGAGCTCCGGAGCACCGTCGCGCAGCACGAGCGTGGGCGTCAGCGTGGTGCGCGGTCGCTTGCCGCCCGCCAGTGCGTTGGGCGAGCTCTCGTCCAGCCAGAACATCTGCCCCCGCGTCGTCGGCCCGAAGCCGAGGCCCGGGACCACCGGCGCGCTCTGCAGCCAGCCCCCGCTCGGGGTCGCCGACACCATGTTGCCCCACCGGTCGACGACGTCCAGATGGCAGGTGTCCCCGGCCACCCGGCCGCTCGTCGCGGCCGTCGGCTCTCCGGTCCCGCGCACCTGCCGGCCGGGCTCCCCGGCCTGGCCGGGCGCGAACGTCACCGTCGGGCTATAGCCGTCCACATGGCCGGGCCGCAGCTCGGTGGATGCGGTCCCGCCGATCAGTCGCCGCCGCTCATCGTTGTACTCCGAGGAGAGCAGCACCTCAAGCGGCACGGTGACGAACTCGGGGTCGCCGTAGTACGCCTCGCGGTCGGCGAAGGCGAGCTTGGCGCACTCGACCACCGTGTGGACGAAATCCGCGTCGGTCGGCCCCGTGTCGTCCAGATCGAATCCGGACAGCAGCGCCAGCTGCTGAGCGAAGACCGGGCCCTGCCCCCACGGCCCGGTCTTGCACACGGTCAGCCCGTGGTAGTCGTACCGCAGCGGCTCCTCGATCCGGGCCCGGTATCCGGCGAGGTCGTGGGCGGTCAGCAGCCCTCGATGGGGCGTCCCCGAGCTGTCCATCGCCTCGGTCGTGGCGAAGAACGACCCGTACGCGTCGGCGACGAAACCCTCGTAGAACGCCTGCCGTGCCGCTTCGATCCCCGCCAGCCGGTCGGACCCGGCGGCGCCGGCCGCCTCGGCCAGCCGCCGGTAGGTGTGCGCGAGATCGGGGTTGGTGAAACGCTCGCCGGCCGCCGGCACCCGGCGGCCGGGGAGGTAGACCGCCGCCGAGCTGGGCCAGTGCTCGGCGAACAGCTCCCGCACCGTCCCGATCGCGGCCGAGGCGTTGGCCAGCAGCGGATAGCCGCCGCCCGCGTAGCCGATGGCGTACTGCAGGATGTCGCCGACCGATCGTGTGCCGTGGCGGGCCAGCAGCTCCATCCAGGCCCCGAACGCGCCCGGCACGCACGCGGGGAGGAGACCCGAGCCCGGAATGATCTCGAGGCCCAGATCGCGGATCGCGGCGATGCTCGCCGCGCGCGGGGCCGGTCCCTGCCCGCACACGACGAACGGCCCGCCCTGCCCGGCGTCGAAGGCGATGATCGGGACCTCACCGCCGAGACCGTTCAGATGCGGCTCGACGACCTGTAGCACGAACCCGGTGGCAGCCGCTGCGTCGAACGCGTTGCCGCCCCGCTCGAGGACTGACATCCCCGCGGCGGTGGCCAGCCAGTGCGTCGAGGTCACCATCCCGAAGCTGCCCACCAGCTGCTGGCGATTGGAGAACCTCATCGCGCCGAGGTGAAGGTCCAGTTCTCGGGCGCGAGATTGAACGTCGGGGCCTGCGGGACGACCCCCTTGAGGTTGGCGGCGACCTCCGTCAGCTGGTAATCGGGCTTGGGCATGTAGACGGCCGGCAGCTGCTTGGCCAGGTAGTTCTCGGCCTGATCCAGGCTGTTGGGCACGGTCTCGGTCTTGGTGATGAGCGCGTCGGCTTTCGGGTCGTCGTAGCTGCCGAAGTTGTCGCCGCCCCCACTGCCGAAGATCACGTCGCCGTTGGGCAGGTGGTCCATGCTGTAGCTCCAGCCACCGCCCCAGTTGGCCAGCTGCCACTTGCAGCTGGCCTGCGTCGGCTTGCACGCCACCGACTCACTGATGACCTGATCGAACGGAGACTGGGAGAGGTTGAGGACGATGCCCGCCTTGGCGAACGTCGACTTCATCCCCTGCATCTCCTGCTGCAGCGTTTCGGTTCCGCTTGCGTAGTCGAGGTTGAGATTGAGCGCCAGCCCGGATTTCACTCCGGCGCCGCACTCGTTGGCTCCGGTTCCCGGACGGTGGCAGATCGCCGCCGAGCCCGGATGGACGGTCCAGCCGTGGCTGGACAACAGCTGGACGGCTTTGGTGGGGTCGTACTTGTAGGGGTTGTTCTTCACGTAGCTGTCGAGGTAGGGGCTCGCCGGCGCGTTGGGCACCGGGCCATAGTCGGGTGATGCGTAGCCCTGGTACAGCTGCGAGATGTACTGCGGTTGGTTGATGAGGTACTGAACGGCCTGGCGGAAGTAGAGCTGCTTGAAGACTGGGCCGTAGGTCGGATTGTTGAAGTTCTCGGGGAAGTAGTTGACACCGGCGTCGATCCAGGGCGTGAGCGTGTAGCCCGCATGTTGCAGCACGGACTTCTGGGCGAGGTCGGTCACCGGCAGGTAGCCCACGCTCAGCTGGCCCGCTCGCAGGACGTTGAGCTCGGCGGCCTCGGTGGTGAAGGGCTCTTCGGCGAACGTCTTGACGTTGCCGCTGACCGGGCCGGAGTACTTGGGGTTGCGCGTGAACTTCGCCAAGCCGGTGCTCTGGTACTCGGTGAGCTTCCATGGGCCGTCGACGATGCCCCAGATCGGCGAGGAGGCGTAGCTCGAGATCTGCTTTGAGCGGCCGTAGAGGTACTTCCACACAGCGGCGCAACCGGACGGGGAGGTCGCGCAGTGGCCCTTTGCGCTCGCCGAGGTCTTGTCCCAGGCCAGGGGCAGGGGCGTGATCTGCGACAGCTCGTTGTCGGTGAACCACGTCGGGCTGTAGGCGTGCTTGAAGTGCAGGACGATCGTCGTCGGGTTGGAGATGGTCCAGTTCGTCAGGTTGTCCGGGATCCCGCCGGGGACGTAGTACGCCCACTGCTTCCTCTCCGCCTTGAGCATGTTCAGCCAGAACGCGACGTCCTGGGCGGTCACCGTCTCGCCATTGGACCACTTCCAATGCTTCAGGGTGAGCGTCACGCTCTTGTTGTCGGAGGCGTACCTGGGCGGGTCGGCCACGCTGAGCTGGGGATTGAGCGTCGGCTGGGAGCCGTTGCCGAACCAGTAGAGCGGTCGGTACATGAGATACTGAAACTGGTTGCGATTGTCGATGCTGCTGTGCCCGGGATCAATCATTGGGAAGATCCAGTTGGGCGTCGACCCGGCCGGCAGCGCGAACGTCGCCTCGCCCTCCGAGCCGCCGGCGCCGCCGGTGGTGTTGGAACCGCCGTTCGTGCTCCCCTTGAGTTTGATCCCGCCACTGGACCCACCACCGCAAGCGGCGATGGCGAGCGCGAGACATAGTGCGCCGGCAACACCGAGGACGGCGTTGCGCGACCTGTGATGAACGAATGACATCCTGGATGGCCTCCCTCTCTGCCTTGACTGCGATGCGTTGTCGGTCGATCTCCCTGTGGATCAACCAGGCCGCGGCGGCTACGGGCTGCGCCCGGCCATCGACCTGCGCTGGTAGGCGCGCCGCCGCCGGCTGCGGCGATTGGCGTGCATCACGGCCCGATGAGTCATGGTCATTGCAGGTAGTCCACGTTGTAGTCCACGTGCTCGGCGAGGCCGAGCGCGTGATCGCGTGTCAGCCGCTCGGCCAACTCGGCGTCGCGGGTTTCGAGCGCCTCGATGATGTGCATGTGGTCGACGATTGAGCTGTTGACGCGGTCGTCGTCGCGGATCGTGCGGCCGCGGATCGCGCGCACGTGGACGAGCAGCTCACCGGCCATCCGGCGGAGCAGCGGCGAGTGGCTGATGTCGATGACGGCTTGGTGGAAGCGCAGGTTGGCCGCGGAGTACTCGTCGAGCCGGTAGTGGAGATCCTCCCCCGTGGGAAAGCTCGTGAATAGCTCGCGCAGACCGGCGATCTCCGCGTCGGTGGCCCGCGCGGTGGCGAGCCTCGCCGCCATGCTCTCGAGCGCCGCCCACACGACGATCGTCTCGATGATCTCGGTCTTGCTCTTGCGCACGATGTACGCGCCGCGGCGGGGGACGATCTCCACCAGGCCTTCCTGCTTGAGGCGCGCGAGCGCCTCTCGCACGGGCGTCCGGCTCACGCCGAGGTTCTCGGCCAGCTGCTTCTCGTCGAGCCGCAGGTCGGCGCCCGCGCGGTAGATGTCGGTGCGCAGGATCGCGTCGCGCAGCGCGTGGTACGCCTTGCTCCCGACGCTCGCGTCAACGGACAGCGCTGACACGACGACCGCGCTCACCAACTGCTCCTCCGAAGCGGCCTTGTCTCCCTCAGCCGTCTGCGAACTTCCGCCCGCCGCAGGCACCATGTGCCATGTATACCAGGTACGAGGCACAAGATGCGCAGCAACGACGTCGGGACTGAAGTGCCGGGACGCCCGAAGGCTGGCTAAAGGACGAATACGCCCGCCTCGCGTACCGTCCGAGAGCGGCCAGGACGATCGCGCCGAGGCGAGACCCGGCGCCAGCGGGTTGTGGAGCACCGCGCGCCTGGGATGGGTTGCCGCCGGCATTGCGCCACGCTGCAGCCGGCATCCGCCCGGGTCGGCGATCACAGCTGTTGGCCAGGGTGTGCACAGCCAACCCACAGGCGCGGCTGTCAAGCTATCGCCGTGCGGCCCACCGCAGCGAGTACGACCGCGGATCCGACCCGGGTGTTGGTGGTCGATGACGAGCTGAACATCACCGAGCTGGTGTCGCTCGGCCTGCGTTACGAGGGTTTCGACGTGAGCAGCGCCCATGACGGTCGCGGAGCGCTGCGAGCCGTTCGTGAGTTCAAGCCCGAGCTGATGATTCTCGATGTGACGATGCCAGACATCGACGGCCTGGAGGTCGTGCGGCGGATGCGGGCGGAGAACATCTGGACGCCGGTGGTCTTCCTCACCGCCAGGGATGCGACCGAGGACAAGATCGCGGGGTTGACGGTCGGCGGTGATGACTACCTGACAAAGCCATTCAGTCTCGACGAGTTGATCGCACGGGTTCGGGCGATGGTCCGTCGCAACAACCTCGCGGCGCGGCAGGCGTCGTCGGGGGTGCTTCAGTACGCCGACCTGGTGCTCGACGAGGACCGGCTGGAGGTGACGCGCGGCCTGCGTGAGATCTCGCTGACCCCCACCGAGTTCCGGCTGCTGCGGTTTCTGATGCTGAACGCGGGGCGGGTGGTGTCGAAGGCGCAGATCCTCGATCACGTGTGGGAGTACGACTTCGGTGGCGACGGGAACGTGGTCGAGACGTTCATCAGCTATCTGCGCAAGAAGGTGGACGTGGAGGAGCCTCCGCTGATCCAGACGGTCCGAGGGTTCGGGTACACGCTGCGCTCGACCCGGGGCTGATGTCGCTTCGAGTCCGGTTGCTGTCAGGTGTGCTGGCGGTGACCGCCGTTGGCCTGGTCGCCGCCGGCGGCGGGACCTATCTGGCGCTGCGCTCCTTCCTGCTTGACCGCGTCGATCAGCAGCTGATGGCGGCCCGGGCGGCGGTGGGTCGTGGTCTGCGCCAGTCGCGCGCCGGCACCATCGACACGACGACCCTGGATCGGATCGCGCCGCCGATCGCGTTCGCCGAGGTTCGTGACGCGGCCGGGCGAATCGTCGCCTTGCATGTTCCAAGCTCGCTCAACGGATCCAGTCCAGAGCCGCGCCTGCCCGCTGTGCTCCATCCACCGTCGGCGCCCCGGAGCGGTGTGCCGTCGCGCGAGCGGGCGCTTCGGTTCGACGTACCGGCGGCGAGCGGAGAAGGTCGGTACCGCGTTCTGGTCAGCTCGCTGCCGGCGCCGGCGGTGTGCTGATCGTGGCGGTCTCGCTCGATGACGTCGACGCGACCCTCCAGCATCTTGTCGGCGTGGAGTTGCTCATCGCGGCCGGGCTGCTGGCCGTGCTTGCCGTGGCGGCGTTCTGGTTGTTGCGAAGAGGGCTGCGACCACTCGAGCGGATCTCCGAGGTCGCCGGTGGAATCGCGCAGGGTGATCTGGACGTGCGCGTGTCGCCGGCGGAGGAGAGCAGCGAGATCGGCCGGCTCGGATTGGCCCTCAACGGGATGCTCGAGCGGCTCGAGGACGCATTCGCTCGTCGAGATCGCTCGGAGGCGCAGTTGCGGCGATTTGTCTCGAGCGCGTCGCATGAGCTGCGCACGCCGCTGACGTCGATCCGTGGCTACGCGGCACTGTTGCGCCGAGGGGCCAGACACCACCCGGAGGATCTGGAGCGATCGATCTCACGGATCGAATCGGAGGCGACGCGGATGGCGGGGCTGATCGACGATCTGCTGCTGCTCGCCCGCCTTGATGAACAGCGGCCGCTGGCGCGGGCCCCGACGGATCTGGCGGCGATCGCTCACGACGCGGCCGACGATGCGCGGGTACGGGACCCGGAGCGGTCTATCACCGTCGATGCCGGTGCCCCGGTGGTTGTGCTCGGCGATGAGCCGCGTCTGCGGCAGATCGTCGCGGGCCTTCTCGAGAATGCGCAGGTACACACGCCGGCGGAGGCGCCTGTCCGGATCGAGGTCGGCGTCCGTGATGGGATGGCCGTCGTCGCGGTGATCGACACCGGCCCCGGCATCGATCCCGAGCAGGCCGCGCACGTCTTTGAGCGCTTCTATCGCGGCACCGCGCCGGAGAGCGGCGACGCGGCGCTCCGCACCCAGGGAAGCGGCCTCGGGTTGGCGATCGTCAAAACGATCGCCGACGCCCACGGCGGCGGCGCCACAGTCACCTCCCGGCCCGGCAAGGGCTCACGCTTCGAGATCACCCTGCCGCTCGGCTAGGCCTGGCCAGGCCGGGCTCAGTCATTGGCGCCGATCACCTTGAAGTCCTGGTTGACGAAGACGTGATGGGGCCAGCTGACGCCGATGTCGTGGACCTCGTACTCGCCGTTGCTCAGGCGTACCACCCGATCGACGATGCCGCCGGCGTACGACGTCAACGCGGCCACGGTGGCCTTGGTCGCCGTGGCTCCACTGACGATCGTGCCGGACCCCTGCTTGTAGTCCGCGGGGATCTGACCAACCGTCCTCGACTTGCCCTGCGTACCCCCCTTGAACGAGATCACCTTCGACGACGCCTTCGTCAGGTTGATTGCCGGTTGCACGATCACCTCAGATGCGGTGATCGTCGCACTGTTGACCCTGCCGACCACGAGGGCGGTCTGACCCTTGCTGACCGCCCTCGTCGCGGACGTGCTCGCGCCCTTGTCGTAAACGGTCGATGAGGTCTCCTTGACCTTGACCGTCTCACCTTCTCGGAGTCGACACGGTGAAGCTCGACGCGGACACGCTCGTGACCGTGCCGACCGATCCGCCCACGGCGTTCGTCGCCCGGGCGTTGGACCCGCCGCCCGACCCGGCGTGACCGGCGAACCCGGTTGAGCTGCTGATCTGCGTCGCGGTCGTTGATGGGTTCGTGGATGCCGCAGAGGTCGATGTACCGCCACAGGCCGCGACCCCCAGTGCGAGACCGGGAACCAACAGTCCGACCCCGACCCCCAGGACGCGCTTGCTCAACGGTCGTCGCCGTAGCTGGACGCGGCCGGGCTGATGCTGAGACATCGCACTTGACTCGTGGCGGCTCGTGTCGTTGTGACTCTTCATTTCTGCTGCGCTCCAATCTGTTCGCTGGACGATCTGGGACTGATTGGCTCCGCGAGTAAACGCTCGGCCGCAGGTCTCACCGGCCACTTTCTTGCACGCAGCTGGCCGGCAGCTGAACGCGAGCTGTGCATCGCCTGTGCGTCGTCGGGACCCAGCGGATGGCCGGCGTCTGGAGAGATTCTGCGGAGCGGCCCGCACACGCGCTCCGAGGAGGACGAGGCGGCGGGCATGGCAGCGAGGGTGGTGCGGATGCCGATGCCGAACTCCTCGGAGATGGTCAGTGCGCGCGAGCACGGCAAGGGCGGCTTGACCGAGGTCGCGCCAGTCCGGAAGTAGACGCGACCCTCGCGCTGTGCGAGACTGCGAGCGTGTTCGGGGGGTGGCGAAGGTTCCTGGCAGCGGCAGGTGTCGCGGTGAGCGCGCTTGTGCTTGTCGTGCAAGCACCGGCCGCACCACGGCGCGTTGCGTCGAACGGCTTGGCGTACTCGACGGGGACCAACCACGTGGTCCAGCGTCAGCCGGCCGCGGGACGTTGTCACGCGCGAGGTCATGGTCTCTACTCCGCCCCCGACCCGCGCTGTACTCCGGGAACGCTCAACCCGGCTGTGACCCAGTCGACGATTCGCCGGACGATCTGCCGTTCTGGATGGTCTGAGAGCGTGCGGCCCTCGGAGTCGGTGACCGAGCCTGAGAAGTATGCGAGCATGGCCGCGTACGGCGACCCGGGGTCGGCGTCGCGTTACGAGTACGACCACTTTGTGCCGCTCGAACTGGGCGGCGCGACGAACGACCCTCGGAACCTATGGCCCGAACCCGGCGGGTCTCCGAACCCGAAAGACCAAGTCGAGAACTACCTCAACCGTGAGGTGTGTGACGGAAAGATGGGGCTGGCGCGCGCACAGCGCCTGATCGTCACAGACTGGGTCAAGCTGTACCGAGAGATCGCGACGCCCAAAAGGACGTCGCCACCGACGCGCGGGCGTGCCCCATCAGCGCAATGCTCCGCGTCAGCTCAATGGAACCGGACCTACGACGACTGGGACGTCTATGTCAGGTCCAACCAGCCGGACACGGATGCGACGGTGACGGGAGCCGGAGGCGCGCGAGCTACTACACGGACAGCTCTGGCTACGCTGACGTGTACTTTCACGCAAGTGAATCGGCTGCCGGCGAGGAGCTCACCGTGACAGTCGGTCCAGCGACCTGCCACACGAGCCTCTAATTTTCACGCACGCGCGGAGGGATCGCCGTGGGTGGAGAGTGATGACTCCAGCGGGGCTCGGATCGCGGGCAGGAGCGGCGCAACGGGCTCCTGGGTAGTCGCGGAACCGAGGACCGCGTCGCCGTCTGCGAGATCGATCCCCGGGTGGCCGTGCAGGTCGACGTCCTCGATCGCGAGATGCTCGAGCGCGCGGCGGGCGGTCCCGGCGCTCCACCCGGTCCACCACTGCAGGTCGCCGACTCTCGCGGGTCCGAAGCGCGCGAGCCAGCGCCGTGCACGCTCGCGCCCTGCCTGGTCGGGATCGACCGTGGCCAGCCCCTCGGGCCACCAGCTCCTGACCGGCTCCCAGCGATGCTGCCGGCTGGTCCAAGCGCCCGTCGGCGTGCTGCGGACAAGCCGGCCCTCGGCACTCATCAACGTCAGCAGAGGCGTGGTGAGATTGTGCGGGCGCTCGGACGCGGTCCGGGCGAGAATGCGTGTCCGCAGCCCGGTTCGTCGCCGCCAACTCCACGCCGGTGGCCGCGCCGCGCCGGCGCAGGGCATCCTCGACACCGGCTTCGACGCTGGCGAGCAGCAGCGATCGGGGCGAGCTCGTGACGACCGCCTCGATGACGGGACGCGAAATGCTCAGCGGCGCGACGTCGACGCCACCGTCGCGTGCCGCGGTGGCCTGGGCCCAGATCTCGGCGGCGGCGTCGATGCGCTCATCCGACCGATCCACCACCACGTCGATGTCCATCACGGATCGCGTGTCTTGCCAGGGCCGCTGGGCGCCGGCGGTCGTGGAAGTCGCCGCGAGACGTACTTCCACGCTGACACGCGGTCGCTTCCGTTCGGGGCGGCGCAGGCTGACGTAACTTGGTCGGCATGGCCGAGGCCGCCTTCGACGCCTACATCGCTGCATTCGATCGACACGTGCGGACGACGGGGTCGGACGGCATCGTCATCCACCAGCCCGGTCTCGTCGGTGACCTGCGGCGGCCGCCGGATGAGCGGCTGCGCCTGCTCGTGACGACGATCGTGCGCCTGAGCGGCACGCGTCGCTTGTGGGCGCTGCGCAACGGGCGCTCATCACCGTCCTGCCCGCCGCTGTGCAGGTCGGGAAGTTCCTCGATGGGGATGGCAGATGGTCGACCAAGCGTCTCACCGCGATGGTCTGCGATGACCTTGCGAGGATCCCGCGCTGACGCTTCCCACGGAGTTGGCGCTGGCGGAGATCACGATCGGTTCAGGGCCGCGCCACGACCGGGTGGATCTCGTCCCCGCAATCGCCTCGTCGCCGGCAAGCCACCGCCCTCGCCGACGTCGTGTGGGGCGAGCACGAGGGCGCCGTCTCGGGCTGTCGTCCTGAGCGGCATCGATCCCGGCGGTCCGGCTCGGATGCCCCCATCTCAGCGGGGGTGTCGGGTGGCGCGTTCGGCGTGGGCGTCCTGGAGGAGTTGGCGCCAGCGCCGGTTGGCGCTGTTGGCCTGACCGGGCCGGGCGAGCATCGTCTCGCAGGCACGCGTCCAGCGGTCAAGCTCCGTGTCGGTCATTTCGGTCAGGGCGTGGCGGGAGCCAAGCGCTTCCACTCGTTTGAGCAGGCGCTGCTCGGCGTGGGAGTACCTGGGGTCAGAGCCCGCGCTCATGGCCGAGAGTCAGCCCCCGTGGGGATGGCCGGCGGCCTTCGAGGATCACGGGCGCCCGGCCGTCCCGGCCCCAGCCGTGCCCGGGCGGCGGTTGACGCCTGCGGCCCGGCGTCCGCCTGCGACCGCGACGCACAGGACGGCGGCCAGGGCGAGGATGACGTAGGGCTCGGTGAGGATCTGGCCGGTGGGGTCGAGGCGCAGGCCGGTGGTGTCGGTGACGGTTTCCGGCAGGTAGCAGTAGCCCGCGACAGCAAGCGCGGCGACCGCGCCGCTCACGCTGTATGCGCGGTTCTGCCTGCGCCCAGCAGGCGAGGGTGAGCACGGCGGGGATCGCAAGCACCCAGTGGTGAGTCCAGGAGATCGGGGAGACCAGCAGCGAGGCGATCGCGCACACCGCAAAGCCCACCCCATGATCACCGCAACGGCCGGCCCGGATCGCGATGCTCAGCCCGAGGATCGCGACGAGGGTCGCGGCGAGCGTCCAGCCGGCGGCGACGTGCTGGCTGTGGGTCATTCTGGCGATCGCGCCCATGACGGATTGGTTTGTCGGGTCGGCGATGTCGCCCGTCCGCGAGGCGTCGAGAAGGATGCCGCCCCAGTAGTGGGCTGTGTCCTGGTGGGCACGACCGCGAACGCGGCGGCGATCGTCGCCAGGAACGTGAGCGTCGCGGTCGCGGCGGTGCGGCGCTGGCGGGTCAACAGCAGGTAGGGGATGAAGATCAGTGGTGTGAGCTTCAGGCCGGCCGCCAGGCCGATCCCGATCCCGCGCGCCCGCGCGCCAGGTGGGCGGCTGAGGTCCCAGACGACCAGCAGCGCGATCACCAGATCGATCTGCCCGTAACCCATGGCGACGGTGACCGGCTCGCTCCACAGCACCACGGCACCGAGCAGCGCCACGCCCGGCCACGTGCCAACCCTGTGCCGGCCGGGGACCGATGGGTCCGCGAGCCTGGGGGTGAGCCTCAGCAGTGCCAGCAGCACGAGCACGTTGACTTGCGCAGCTACCCCGCCGTCGGTCGTGATCGCGGCCAGCCGGGTCGGGGTGAGTACCAGGGCGGCGAACGGCGGGTAGGTGAATCGCATCCCGCTGAAGACCCGGGCGGCGTACAGCGCCCCGCCGCGCAGCACCATCCGCGCTGCTCCGCGGTAGACGTGCAGATCGAAGAACCGCAGGCGCCGCGCACCCACATGGAACGGCTGCTTGAAGACGAGCAGCGAGACGGTCAGCGGCTAACCGCGACCGAGACGGCCAGCAGCGCCCCATGGGCCGATGCGCGACCACGCCGGCCGGGTCGCGCCGCCTGCCGGCAGGGTGGCCGTCGCCGCAGCAGCGCCTGGTGGAGTCATCGGTGCTCGCCGGCGACATGCAGGATCGTGTTCGGCAACCGCAGTGGGACCACCACGGCCGCGGCCGGCGCCGCCGACCCCGTCGGCCTGGTCACGGAACCGGCCGCGGACCACCGGAGAGAACGGCATCACTACGTTCATTGCACAAACCCCGCTCAGCGTTACAGGCGACCCCCACCGCCCGCGGGCGCACGTCCGTATTCAGACATTCTCGTGACGCCTCACCGTCGAGGGGCGAGCAGACCCCGCAGGGTGGCAATCGTGTCCGCGTCGGCCGGAGCCTTGTCGGGCCGGTAGCGGCGCACCCGCGCGAAGCGCAGCGCCAACCCGCCCGCATATCGGTGGAGGATTGAACGCCGTCGATCGCGACCTCCACGACGAGCTCGGGACGAACCAGGACGGCGATGCCCTGGCGGTGGGTCTCGCGGTCCAGCAGCTGCTCGGTCTGCCAGCTCAGCAGCTCGTCGGTCAGGCCCTTGAACGTCTTGCCGACCATCACGAACTCACCCGTCTCGCTGTCCGGCGCGCCGAGATGCAGGTTGGACAGCCAACCGCGACGACGCCCGTGGCCCCACTCGGCACCGAGGACCACCAGATCGTAGGTGTGTACCGGCTTGACCTTGCGCCACGCCGCGCCTCGGCGACCGGCGACATACAGGCCGAGCCCGCGTCCTTGACCACGACCCCCTCGTGGCCGGCAGCGAGCGCGTCATCGAGCACCTGCTGGGCGGTGTCGACGTCGTCGGTGAGCACGCTCGGGACCGGCGAGTTTCCAGCGCGAGCGCGGCGCAACGGCATCGCGCCGCTCGGCCAGCGGCCGGGTCGAGAAGGTCGGGAGCCGTCAAGGTGCAGCAGGTCGAAGAGGAAGGTGACGATCCCTGCGGCGGGCGCGTCGGCGTTGATCTGCGACATCGTGTCCTGGAAGGTCGCCGGGCCCTCGTCGCGGGCATCCACAGGGCCTCGCCGTCGAGAATCGCGGTCCGCAGCGGCAGGCCCGAGCGCCATGGTGACCACCCCGGGCAGCCGAGGAGGTGATGTCGTTGAGGTTGCGCGAATAGACCCGTACCTCATCGTCGCGCCGGTGGATCTGGACACGCAGCCCGTCGAGCTTGAACTCGACCGAGGCGCATCCGAGTGCCGCCATCGCCTCGCCGACCCCCTCCCCGGGCGAGGCCAGCATCGGCTGCACGGGAACGGAACAGCTGCAACCCGACGGCGCGCAGGCCGGCCTCGCCCTGGGTGATCGCGATCTCGGCCATCTGCGCCAGGTCACCCGACAGCATGAGCGCGCGCCGCGCCTCGCGCCGGCTTCACCTGGGCGGCGCTGGCGACCGCGTCGGCCATGATCCCGGCGAGCGCGCCCTGGCGCAGGTTGCCGGTCAACAGCGCGATGATGAACTGGGCCTCAGATTCGGTTGCCTGTCCCAGCAGCTCGCCCAGCAGCTCTCGC
>CAVPBY010000024.1:0-34828 GCA_963702225.1 uncultured Solirubrobacteraceae bacterium
TCCGGTTGATGCAAGGTCCGGTTCATCACCGCGGACGCGGGGGTGCTCCCTCGGCCGCCAGCGCCCACCAGGTCCAGCACGCGCTCGATACCGAGTTCCCGGACCGCACGACGCCTCTGGAGGTCGTGTCGTGCGCCCCGGCCCGCTCGGCCGACGTGGATGAAGCTGCGCCGGCGGATCGCCCTGCCTTCCCGACGTCTCCGCGGTCACGCCGGCTCGGCCCGCCGGCCGCGACCTGTCGCTGGTGACGGTTCTGCTCCGCAGAGCGGACCGCTTCACGGACCGCACGAAGCGGCTCGTGCACGAGGTGCGCGCGATCCGGGTGCCCTACTACCTCGGGGTCGCCGGAGAGACGGCGTCCTATCTCGACCTGGAGCACGAGCCTCGGCACCCACCTTCCCGCCGCGCTCGCCATCGTGGTGGCGACGACGCTGCTCATCCTGTTCCTGATGACCGGCTCGGTCCTGCTGCCGCTCAAGGCGGTCGTCATGAACGCGCTCAGCCTCACCGCGGTGTTCGGGATCCTGGTGCTGATCTTCCAGCACGGGAGCCTCCAGGGACTGCTCGACTATCACGGCGTCGGGGCGCTCGACGCCACCCAGCCGATCCTCTTGTTCGCGATGGGCTTCGGGCTGGCCACCGACTATGGGGTGTTCCTGCTCGCGCGGATCAAGGAGGCGCGCGACGGCGGTGCGGCGGACGCCGAGGCGGTGGCGCTGGGGCTCGAGCGGACCGGGCGGATCGTCACCGCCGCAGCGCTGCTGTTCGCTGTGGCCGTCGGGGCATTCGCGACCTCGCAGATCGTGTTCATCAAGGAGCTCGGCATCGGCACCGCGCTCGCGGTCGTGATCGACGCCTCCCTGGTCCGCGCGCTGCTCGTCCCCTCCCTGATGAGCCTGCTCGGCCCGCTGAACTGGTGGGCGCCGCGACCGATGCGCCGGATCTATGACCGGATCGGACTGCGCGAGGCCAGCTCGGGGGCGGCGTGAGCACCCCGCCGAGATCGGACCGCAGCACGACCGCCGTCCGCAGCTGAGTCTCGGAGCGCGGCTCAGGCCACGAGCGGCGCGACCCGCTCCCCGAGCAGCGCGACCGGCTCGAGCTCGTCGTGGAGCAGGTGCTGGCACATCACGCGGTCGACACCGGCCTCGCGCAGCGCGGACAGCTGCTCGGCGACCCGCTCGACGGTGCCGACGATCCAGCCGCCGGGCGGGGCGGCGAGCAGCGAGCCCGCCTCCAGGCGCGCGCGCTGCTCCAGACGGGCGCAGCGGGCGGCGAGCTCGGCCTCGTCGCCCGCGACGACGACGCCGGTCATCACCGAGAACGGCAGCATCTCGCGTCCGGCGCGCTCGCACGCGGCGGCGAGCCGGGCGCGGCGCTCACGGACCTGGGCGGGCGTCGCGAAGCCGGTGTTGTACTCGTCCGCGTAGGCGGCGGCCATCCGGGAGCTGCGCGGGCCGGCGTCTCCGCCCATCATCAGCGGGATCCCCGCCAGCCCGGCGGTCTGCACCGGCCGCGGCCGGGCCGCGAGCGCCTGCACCGCGTAGTGCTCGCCTGCGAACGAGAACGGGCCCGGCGACCAGTTGCCGCGCACGACCTGGAGCTGCTCCTCGAGCATGTCCATGCGCACCTTCAGCGCCGGGAACGGGAAGCCGTGCGCCGCGTGCTCGCGCTCGTGCCAGCCGGCGCCGAGCCCGAGCTCGACCCGGCCGCCCGAGACGTGGTCGGCGGTCACCACGAGCCGCGCGAGCTCGGAGGGATGGCGGAACGTGGCCGGCGAGACGAGCGTCCCCAGCCGCAGCGTGCTCGTCACCGCCGACAACGCGCACAGCGTTCCCCAGGCGTCGAGCGATCCCCGCTCGGGCGCCCCGAGGTCGAGGTTCATGTAGTGGTCGGAGCGGAACATCGTTCCGATCCCATGGGCCTCGCACGCCCGGGCGAGCGCGACCCACTGCTCCCAGTTCACGTCCTCCTGGCCCTCGACCATCAGGCACAGCTGCATCGGCGCTCCTCTCATGTCGCGTCCGGCCTCCGCGCATTAAAGACCGACGGGGCGCCACATCCGTGGCGCCCCGGCGGTTGAGGGAGGAGAGGGTGCTTCATCCGCCGGCGAAGATATGAGGCCGGCGAATCTCTCTCAACGTAGCGCCCCCTCGACGCTCGTTGGTGAAGTCCATCACTGACCGATTGAGCGGAGCCGGCTCTGTGCCTCTTCCACGAGCCTGGTGACGCGTGAGCGGCGCGCGCGCACGCCGCTCTCGAAGTCGCTGCGGGTCCGCTCCACCTGGCGCTCGAGGCGGTTGCGCGCGCTCGCGCCGCGACGCTCGTACCGCGCGATCTGGCGCTCCATCCGCGCGCGGTCACCGAGCGTCGTGGCCAGGCCGCGGACGCTCGCCACGATGCTGTCGCACGCCAGCAGCCCGGCGCCGACCGGGACGTCGACGGTGCGCTCGGCGAACTGGCGCAGCTGATGGGTGCGCACCCTGGCCTCGGCCTCGCGGGCGGTCGCGTCGGCCTCGGCCGCCTGCACGACCGTGTCGGTCGCCTGCGCGACGGTCTCGGCGGCGCTGCGCGCGGCCCGCTCGGCCGCGGCGCGCTTGCGGGTCGCGGCCGCCTTGGAGGCGGCGGCGGAGCGTGCCGGGCCCGGAGTGCGGCTCTGGCCGCGCGGCGTGCTGGAGGGTGGCATGGTGGTCCTGATCCTCGGTCTCGAAGTCGCTTACCGGTCGTGATCGAACGCATGTTTGCCAACCGGTATGCGCACGAGGTTACAAACGTGTGTCCTGAAGCGGTCAGTGAGCTTCACCACGTCATCACCGGCCGAGAACCTGCCCGTCGAGCGAGCTGCGGGCGATCCAGCGCCCCGGATCGGTGATCTCGTCGAGCGTCGGGAGAGCCTCGGGCGAGGAGAACAGATGGGGAGCGCCCGCGGCCCGGCGTGCTCGACGATCGCGTCGCAGAACGCCTTGCCCTGCTCGTACTGGCGGAGCTTCATCTCCATCCGAGCAGCTTGCCGAGCACCTGCGCCAGCCCCGAGCGCGAGCGACGGCGCCGGTCCATCGCGCTGCGCAGCCGCGGCCAGCGACGGCAGCAGGTCCGGAGCGACCGCATCCATCACGTGCTCGGCGTGGCCCTCGACGACCGCCATCGCCGCCTGGACCGGTCGAGCGTCGCACGCTCGCCGGGGCTGGCGAAGAGCCCGACCATGTCACCGGGAGCGGCGGCCCGCAGCGAGCGGCCGAGCTGGGCGCGCGAGGGCAGGCGCAGCGTCCGCGGCCCGTCCATGCGGACCTCCGCGGAGCGCATCAGCTCGGCGACGAGCCCGGCGAGGTAGCCCTGCAGCCAGGGCACCCCGGCGAACTGGACCGCATGGGTGACCTCGTGCAGCGTCACCCAGGTGAGGAACTCATCCTCGGGCGCGTCGAGCGACTCGACCGCCCCACCCGAGGTTCGGCATCACGAACAGGAGCCGCGGCGGCCGCGGCGCCGTCGGCGTGTCCGGCCGCTCGTCGAGCAGCACGAGCTCGTACTGGCCGAGCACGCGCTGGGCGAGGAAGCCGAGCACGACCCCCACCTCGGTGGTGACGACGAGGCTCATCGTCAGCGACATCGCCGGGCGCACGCGCGGCGCGAGGTCAGGCGGCTCTCGGCGCGCTCGAGCACCGGGCCGAGCAGCCGGCGCATCGAGGAGGCGTTGGCCGCGATCCACTCGGCGCGGCCGATCGCCTCGGGCGGGGGCAGCGGCCGGCCGGGCGTCAGCCCGGTGTAGCGGGTGACCCGGGTCTCGGCGTCGGCCGCCATCTGGCCAGCCGCGACGCCGACGGGGGCGGGGGCGCGTCACCGCGCCCGGCGAGCAGCGCCGCGAGCCGCTCGGCGACGATCCAGTCGATCACGCGCCCACCTGCTCGAGGTCGCGCAGCCCCCGCTCCGAGCGTGCGGCGACCACGCGCGAGGCCGGGCTCGCGTCCAGCGGCGCGCCGAGCGGCTCGGCGCAGTCGGGGAACGACACGAGGCCGCCGGCCTCGCGGACGATCAACTGCCCGGCGGCGGAGTCCACCCCGCGGGCGCGCCGCAACGTGACCAGGCCGTCGTGGCGGGCGGCGGCGACAGCGCAGAGCGAGACCGCGATCGTGCCGAGCGCGCGCAGCCGGTGCGCGACGTCGACGAGCGCGTCGGCCTGGTCGCGCACCCAGCGCGGGTCCGCGGACTCGATGCCGACGACCTCGAGCGTGCCGTCGCGTGAGCGGCGGTCGCCGCGGGAGGGGTCCAGGCGCCTGGCACACCTTGTTCTGCGATGCGGCGCGTGGCCCGCCAGGCGCCCACGCCCCGGTGCGCCCACCACTGCTCGCCGCGCCCCGAAGTCGTGGACGAATCCGAACGCGACGTCGGCCATCGTCTCGCCGGTCGGCGACCGCGAGCGACAGCGCGAAAGTGGAAGCCGTCGCGCTTGGCGTTGAGCGAGCCGTCGATCGGGTCGATGATCACCCGCGGCGCCGTCGGCGCCGAAGCGCTGCTCGCCGCGCTCCTCCGAGATCGCGGTGAACGTCAAGCCGTCGTCGTGCAGGGCGTCGAGCTCGGCGAACACCACGTCCTCGGCGGATCGGTCGAGCACGAGCGTGTGGTCGCCGCCGGCGCCGCGCGTGCCGGTCTCGACGGCGCGCTCGCTCGACGTCCGGGGTGCCGCGCCAGCAGCTGCTGCAGGCCGGTCACCATCCGACGGCAAGCTCCCATCCAGTCTCCCTGCAGTGCCGGTGTCGATCCGCTCCATGCGAACCTATGCTGGCAGAGTGCGTGATGACGGCCTGACGGTCCCCAGCGCGAGGCCGTCGACGTACCCGGGATCCTCGCTTCTGATCCGCGGCGTCGCGGGGTCGGGCAAGACCCGCGTGATCCGCGAGCGGCACCTGCGGCTGATCGCCGACGGCGCCGCGCCGGAGCGGATCGCGGTGCTCGTCCCGAGCGCCGCGCGGGCCGCCGCGCTGCGCGATGCGGCTGCAGCTGCGGATCGCCGGCGGCTACGAGGAGCTGTCGTGCTCACCCCCGGCGAGCTCGCGGCGCGCGGCGACGCGGTGCGCCGGCAGCGCGGCCGCGGTCGTCGGCCCCGGGGACCGGCTCGCGCTGCTGAGCGACCGGATCGACGAGCTGTCGCTGCAGCCACCACGACGTCGCCGGCCGTCCGACAGCGCTGCTCGGCTCGTTCGTCCGGCGGATCGACCGCCTCAAGGGCGAGCTGATCGACGCCGAGCGCTATCGCGAGTGGGCGGCGCGCTCGATGCCGACGCCGAGCCGACGCCGAGCTCGAGCGTGAGTTCGCGGCCGTCTACTCCGATCACGAGCGGCTGCTCGCCGAGGCCGGCGCCCGCGACGAGGGCGGGCTGCTGCTCGACGCCGAGGCGCGCGCGCGGCGCCGGCGGCGGGCCACCCGCCTTCGATCACGTGCTGATCGACGACGCGCAGGAGCTCGACCGGTCGAGGCGTCGCTCGCGCTCGCGCTCGGGGCGCCGTCGCTCACCGTGGCCGGCGACCCCGACGCGGCGGTGCGCCGGTTCCGCGGCGCGGGCGCCGAGCGGCTGGACGGATTCGCCGCGCTGCCGGCATGCACGTCGTCGAGCTCGCCGCCAGCGTCCGCTGCCCGCCGCCGGTATGGCGCGCGGCGGGGCCGCGCTCGGCCGCGGCCGCCGGGCCGGCGCTCGCCGCGCCGCCGGATGGAGCCGGCGGCCGCCCGCGCCGGCCAGTCGAGCTGTGGCGGTGCTCCAACGAGCGGGCCGAGGCCCAGGCGGTCGCGGTCGAGATCGAGCGGCTGATCGCGCGGGACGGACCGACCCGGCGCGGATCGCGGTGATCGTCCCCGACGTGACGCTCGAGGGCCAGGCGGTCGCCGTCGCGCTCGAGGAGCGGGCGATCGCCCACCGGGTGATCGGTGAGGCGGCGTTCTTCCGCCGCGCCGAGATCCGCGACGTGCTCGCGTGGCTGCGGCTGCTCAGCCGATCCGACCGACGCCGCGGCGGTCGTCCGCGCGCTCGCGCGGCCGCCGGTCGAGCTGCGCTCGGTCGACATCGCGCGCTGCACCCAGATCGCGCGCCGGCGCAAGCTCGACATGGTCGGGGCGATGGCGGCCGCGACTGGAGTCGCCGCAGGTCCCACCCGAGGCGCGGGATCGCATCCGCGCGTTCCTGTCGCTGTACCGCAGCTCGATGGCCGCGCTCGACTCGACGCGGCCGGACCTCTACGTGCACCGCCTGATCGAGCGGCTCGGCCTGCGCCGCCACCAGCTGTTCGCCGCCCAGGCCGACGTCGCCGAGCGGCTGCGGGCGCTCGCCGCGTTCGGGGAGCTCGCCACCGAGCATCTGGCCCGCGCGCCGCTGGCCACCCCGCGCGAGTTCGCCCGCTCGGTGAGCGCGCTGGCCGAGGTCGGCCTCGGCCGCGCAGGAGGAGCCCGACCTGCGCGCCGAACAGGTCACCGGCGAGGCGCCCGCCGGAGCCGTCCAGGTGCTTGCGGCGTCCCAGGCCGGGGGCCTGGAGGCCGACCACGTGTTCGTCATCGGGCTCGACGCGCGGATCGCCGCCCGCGCGCCCGGAGCCGATCCCGGACGCGCTGCTGGCCGAGCCGCTCCCGCCCGACTCAGACCGGACCCGCCGGCGCATGCTCGGCCAGGAGCTCCATCTCGCCTGCAGCCGCGCCCGAGTGCGCCTGGTGCTCGCCTATCCCCGCGCCGACGACCGCGGCGAGGCGCTCCGGGCCGCGCCGGCGCTGGAGGAGATCCGGGCGGCGCTCGGCGCCGACTGGCAGGACCGCGAGGAGGAGCTGTTCGGGCCCGCGGAGGCGCTGCACTCGACCTATCGGCTGCTGCGCGACGAGCTGCTGCAGGGCACGATGCGGGCTGGGGGCCGCATCGGCGAGCTGCGCCTGGACACCGGCCTCGACATCTCGCACGCGGTGGTGCGCTACCTGGAGCTGCTCAAGGTCGCGGCGCTGATCGCGCAGAGCGAGCGCGACGGCGGGCCCGCGGTCGCCGAGTCGCTGCGCGACATCAACGCCCGCATCCGGCGGCGGTCCCGGGAGAGCAGCGCGAGATCTACGAGACCTCCGCGCTGGACGAGTACCTGCTGGACGCCGAGCGCGGCGCCCGCGCCCGGGCGCAGGCGGTCGCCGCCCGCGACGAGCCCTCGCTGGAGGCGTTCCTGCCGCTGCGCGGCGAGGGCGTCGTGCTGTCGGCCACCGACATCGACACGTACCGCACCTGCCCGCTGAAGTACAAGTTCGCGCGCGTGTTCCGCATCCCGCAGGAGCCGACGCTGCATCAGCGCTTCGGGATCCTCGTCCATCAGGTGCTCGAGCGCTATCACGCCGACGCGGACAGCGACCCGCCGCCGCGGCCGACCGAGGACGGGGTCGAGCGGTCGGCGCGGGGGCTGCCCGAGCTGCTCGGCCTGCTCGACGCCGGCTGGCGGCGCGGCGGCTTCGGCGACTCGCTGCAGGAGCGCCAGCTGCGCGGCAAGGCGGCGGCCGCGCTCACCCGCTACCACGAGCGCTTCAAGACCGAGGACGGCCGGCCGGTGTGGTTCGAGCGCCAGTTCACGTTCCCGATCGGGCCCCACCTGCTGCGCGGCCGCGTCGACCGCGTCGACCGCCTGCCCGACGGCGATTACGAGCTGATCGACTACAAGACCGGACGCCCGAAGACCCCCGCGCAGCTCGCCGACGACGTGCAGCTGTCGCTGTACGCGGTCGGCGCCCGGGAGTCGTGGCGGCCTGGAGGCATCGTCGCAGGCCTACTACTACCTGCTCGACGACGAGAAGGTCGCGGTGCCCGACGATGGCGAGCGCGGCGAATGGGTGTGCGAGGTCGCGACCGAGGTCGCCGAGGGGATCCGCGCGCAGGGCTTCGAGCCGACGCCGTCGTTTGCGGCGTGCTCGGTCTGCGACTACCGGCTCGTGTGCCCGGCCGCCGAGCGCTGACCGACGGACGGGGGCATCAGCTCCCGCCCGGTCAGAACGGGATGTCGGGTCCGCCGGCGGTCGGGGGGTGGCCGCCCGGACCGTCGCCGCGCTGGCGCAGGAAGTTCTGCAGGTCGTTGGCGATCGTCTCGCCGGAGGGCAGCGAGCCCGGCTCCTCGTCCTCCTCGGCGGCCGCCTGCTCGAGGCGCTCGACGAACGCCTGGACCTCGGGGTCGGACTGGACCGCGACGTTGACCTGGCGCTCGTAGTCCGCGGACGCCGACTCCAGGTCCGACGCGTCGACCGCGATCCCGACCAGGCCCTCCAGCTTGCGCACCAGCGCCAGCGCCGCCTTCGGGTTCGGGGTGGCGGCGATGTAGTGGGGGACGGCCGCCCACAGCGAGGCGGACGGCAGGCCCGCCTGCTGGCAGGCCGCATGCAGGATCCCGACGATGCCGGTCGGGCCCTCGTAGGAGGAGGGCGCAAGGCCCAGGCGCGAGACGAGCGCCTTGTCCGAGGACAGCCCGGTGACCGAGATCGGGCGGGTGTGCGGCACGTCGGCGAGCAGCGCGCCGAGCGTCACGAACAGCTCGGTGCCGAGCGCCTTGGTGAGCTCGACGACGATCTCGCAGAACGTGCGCCAGCGGAACGACGGCTCGGTGCCGGCCATCAGGATCAGGTCGCGATCGGCGAGCGGGACTCGCGCCTGGAACAGCTCGACCGCCGGCCACACGATCTCGCGCGTCTGGCCGTCGGCGAGCTTGGTGCGCGGGCGCGTGGCCTGGAAGTCGTAGAACTCCTCGGGGTCGATCGTCGCGAAGCGCTGCGCGCCGAGCGAATTGCCGACGAACTCGATCGCGCTCGATGCCGCGTCGGCGGCGTCGTTCCAGCCCTTGAACGCACAGACCAGCGCCGGTGCACGCAGTCCTTCCGGGTGGTGCTCCCATTGCAGTGGCTGCATCCGGTTTAACGTTAGCCGTGACGGCATGGGCGCTGACGAAACCACGATCATGACGGTGAGCTCGCTGCGCCCGGGGCAGGCGGTGGACGGCGTCTTCGCGTGCGTGCGCAAGGACCGGCTCACCACCCGCACCGGATCCTCGTATCTGGCGCTCGAGCTGCGCGACCGCACCGGAACGCTCACCGCGCGGGCGTTCAAGGGCGCCGACGCGCTCGCGGGCCGGTTCGAGCGCGGCGACATCGTGCGCGTCCGCGGCCGGGTCGAGCGCTTCCGCGACGAGCTCACGCTCGAGCTGTCGGAGATCGCGCGGATCGATTCCGACGACGCCGATCCCGCGCGCTTTCTGCCGACCGCCTACCGCGACCTCGAGGAGCTCGACGGATTCCTGGAGCACCTCGGCGGCGAGGTGTACGACCGCGGGTACGCGGCGCTGCTGCACAAGCTGCTCGGCGACCAGGCGCTGCGCCGCGAGTGGCGCCGGGCGCCCTGCACCCGCGGCGGGCACCACGCCTACCTCGGCGGGCTGCTCGAGCACACCGTCGCGGTCGGGACGCTCGCCCAGGAGACCTGCCAGCTGCATGCCGGCGTCAACTCCGACCTGCTCATCTGCGCCGCGCTCGTCCACGACCTCGGGCGCACCCGCGAGTTCACCTACGGGGCCGAGATCGGCGTCACCGACGAGGGGCGGCTGCTCGGCCACCTGGTGATCGGCGAGCGGATGATCACCGAGGCGGCGCGCGGGGTGCTCGACGAGGGCCGGCTGCTGGCGCTGCTGCACTGCGTGCTCGCCCATCACGGGACAAGCGCGGCGCCGGGCGGCCGGTTCGGGTCGGTCGAGGCGATGGCGCTGTACCGGATCAACGCCGTCGACGCCGCCGTCAAGGGCGCGCTCGAGCACGGCCTCGGCGCGGGCTGACGACCCGGAGCAGCCGCCCGGGCGCCTGCGACAGGCCGCGGACGCCCGGGGCGCCTGCGACGGGCTGCCGGCGCCCGGGGCGCCTGCGACAGGCTGCGGCCACCCGGGCGCCTGCGACAGGCTGCGGCCACCCGGGCGGATTTGGCGCGAACGTCGCGCTCAGCGCGCGCCTGGTGACGGATCCACCGCGACCGCCGAGATATGTCGCAGGCGTCGTGCACGGCCGGGGTGGCCGCCGCCGCGGCTGCGAGGAGGACCCCACCCCGCCGGCCCGGAGGCGGTTCGGGGTGCGCCGGATCCGAGATCATCAGCTAGACTGATAAGTGTGGCTGATGAGCTTGACCTCGAGCGGGCGGCGGTCGAGCTCCGGGCCGTGCTCGCCGCGGTCTACCGGCGCATCCGCCAGACGAAGCAGCTCGGCGAGCTCACCGCGCCGGAGAGCTCGGCGATCAGCCGCCTCGGCCATCACGGGCCGATGACCGCCGCCCGGCTCGCCAAGCTCGAGCGGATCAGCCCCCAGTCGATCGCGGCCACGCTGCACGGGCTGCGCGCCAAAGGGCTCGTGCAGCGCGCCGCCGACCCCGCCGACGGCCGGCGGCTGATCCTGTCGCTCACCGCGTCCGGCCGCGACGACCTCGACGATCGCCGGGCCGCGCGCACCGCCCAGCTCACCGAGGCGCTCGCGGCGCTCGAGCCGGGCGAGCGCGAGGCGTTGATCTCCGCGCTGCCGGCGCTCGGGCGGCTGGCGCGGGAGCTGTGAGCGTGGCCGTCGCGGCGCGCGAGGATCGTTACAAGTGGGTGGCGCTCGCCAACACGACCGCGGCCGTGTTCATGAGCCAGCTCGACGGCTCGATCGTGCTCATCGCGCTGCCGGCGATCTTCGTCGGGATCGGCCTGGACCCGCTCGCGCCCGGCAACATCGGCTACCTGCTGTGGATGATCATGGGCTACCGGCTCGTGCAGGCGGTCCTGGTGGTGACGGTCGGGCGGCTCGGCGACATGGTCGGGCGGGTGCGGATCTACAACGCCGGGTTTCTGGTGTTCACGATCGCCTCGGTGATGCTGTCGTTCGACCCGTTCCGCGGCGCCCCGGGGCGCTGTGGCTGATCGGCTGGCGGCTGCCGCAGGCGGTCGGCGGCTCGATGCTCACCGCCAACTCGGCCGCGATCCTCACCGACGCGTTCCCGGCCGAGCAGCGCGGGTTCGCGCTGGGCACCAACCAGGTGGCGGGGCTGGCGGGCATGTTCATCGGCCTGGTCGCGGGCGGCCTGCTCGCCGCGCTCGACTGGCGCGCCGTCTTCTGGGTCAACGTGCCGGTCGGGATCTACGGGACGGCCTGGGCGTACCTCAAGCTGCGGGAGACCGGCAGCCACAGCCGCACGCCGATCGACTGGTGGGGCAACGTCACGTTCGCGCTCGGGTTGTCGGCGATCCTGATCGCCTCGACGTACGGGATCCAGCCCTACGGCGGCCACACGATGGGCTGGACCGACCCGTGGGTGATCGGCGGGCTGGCGGGCGGCGCGCTGCTGCTGGCGGTCGTTCGTCGCGATCGAGCGCCGGGTGGCGCCCCGATGGTCAACCTCGGGCTGTTCGCGCTACGCCCGTTCGCGGCCGGCAACCTCGCCGGCTTCTCGATCTCGCTCGCCCGCGGCGGCCTGCAGTTCATGCTCGTCATCTGGCTGCAGGGGATCTGGCTGCCGCTGCACGGCTACAGCTTCGCCCGGACGCCGCTGTGGGCCGGCATCTACATGCTGCCGCTCACGGCCGGCTTCCTGATCGCGGGCCCGGTGTCCGGGACGCTGTCGGACCGGATCGGGTCGCGCGGGATCGCGAGCGCGGGCGCGGCGCTCACCGGGGCCGCGTTCCTCGGGCTGATGCTGCTGCCGGTCGACTTCCCCTATCCGGCGTTCGCGCTGCTGCTCGCGCTGAGCGGCGCCGCGACCGGCATGTTCGCCTCGCCCAACTCCTCCTCGATCATGGGCAGCGTGCCCGCCGCCGAGCGCGGCGTCGCCTCCGGGATGCGCTCCACCTTCCAGAACTCGGGCACCGCGATCTCGATCGGCGTGTTCTTCACGCTCGTGATCGCCGGGGTGGCGAGCAGCCTGCCGGCGGCGCTGCGCTCCGGCCTGATCGCGGGCGGCGCCCCGCTGACGTCGCCCACCGGCTCGCCGCGCTGCCGCCGGTGTCCAGCCTGTTCGGAGCGCTGCTCGGCATCAACCCGCTGCGCCACCTGCTCGCGAGCCAGGGCGACCTGCACCTGCTGTCGGCCGCCGGTCGCCACGCGATCACGGGCCGCGCGTTCTTCCCGCACCTCATCTCCGCGCCGTTCCACGACGGCCTGGTCGTCGTGTTCGCGTCGGCGGCCGGGCTGTCGGCGCTCGCCGCGCTCGCCTCGCTGGCGCGCGGGCGACCGGTCCCGCTCACCCCCATACCCCCAGCACCGAAAGGACAAGCACGCCATGACCCCCGAGATCGACCCCGCCCGCACCGCGCTGCTCGTGATGGACTACCAGAACGGGGTGATCGGCCGCGTCGCCGACGGCGACGAGCTGATCGCCGCCGCGCGGGAGGCGATCGAGCTGATGCGCGAGCGCGGCGGCCACATCGGCTACGTGCGGGTGGCCTTCGCCGACGGCGAGGCGCCGACCGGCACGATGGGCAGCCGGATCGACGCCGACGCGGCGCGCACGACGTTCCACGCCGACGCGCCGGCGACGCAGGTCCACGACGGGATCGCGCCGCGCGACGGCGACATCGTCGTGCGCAAGACGCGGGTCGGCCCGTTCGGCACCACCGACCTCGACGCGCGGCTGCGCGAGCGCGGCGTCGACACGCTGCTGCTCGCCGGGATCTCGACGAGCGGCGTCGTGCTCTCGACCGTCCGGGACGGCCACGATCGCGACTATCGGCTGATCGTCGTCTCGGATCTGTGCGCCGACTTCGAGCCCGACGTGCACGCCTTCCTCACCGAGCGGATCTTCCCGCGTCAGGCCGACGTGATCGACAGCAGCGAGCTGCGCGCCGCGCTCAGCTGACTGAGACCAGCGCGACCGACGCGGCCGCGACGAACAGCCCCAGCGCCTGCGTGCGCGACCATCGCTCCGACAGGAACCCGCGGGCGAGCAGTACCGTGAACGCCGGGTACAGGGAGGCGATCACCGCCACGATCGACAGCTCGCCGTGGCCGGTCGCCACCAGGAAGAAGAGCACGGCGGCGGAGGCGAGCACCCCGGAGCTCAGCACGTAGGGCAGGTCCCGCAGCTCCGGGCGCCCCGCGTGCGCCAGCTTGCGCAGCGCGAACGGGGCGACGACGCAGAAGCCGGTCGCCTGGCCGGGGAGCAGCGGCCAGGCGCCCGCGCGGGTGCCGGCGCGGTCCAGGCCGATGAACATCAGCGCGAAGCCGCAGCCGGCGAGCACGCCGTAGAGCGCCGCCGTGCGCGCGCCCGGCGTGTCCTGGCGTGCGGCTGCCAGGAGACGAGCGCGATCGCCGGCACCGCGATCACGATCCCGATCGCCTCCCCGGCGGTCGAGGCGGTTGCCGATCGCGAGCCCGACGAGCACCGGCACGACCGCCGCGAGCACCCCCGACAGCGTGCCGACAACCGCCATCGCGCCCGCCGCCAGGCCGCGGTAGAGGAAGAGCGTGCCGGCGCCGCCGCCGAGGCCGCGACCGCGCCCCACGCGATCGCCCTCACGCTCGGCCCATGGCCCGGGTAGAGCGCGACCGCGAGCGCCGAGCCGAGCAGCTCCAGCGCGATGATCAGCGCCGACGCGGGCTCGGCGGCATAGCGGCGGCTGAGCAGCCCGGCGCAGAAGTCAGAGGTGCCGTAGCAGGCGGCCGAGACGAGCGCGAACACGATCGCCATCAGCGGAATGCGGGGTGCTCGCGCACGGTCGCGACATCGTACGATCGGCCCCGATGGAGGAGGGTCCGCAGCCCGACCGCATCGCCCACCGGTGGCGACGCTGATGGCGCAGCTCGGGCCGGTGTAACGCTGCGCAGCCGGATCGGCAACTAGGGACATGACCGAGCTCGCGACCGAGACGCCCCCGACCGTGACGCCGACGATGGCGAGCTTCGAGCGGGTGTATCGCGCGAACGTGGCCGCCATCAGCGCCTATTTCGAGCGGCGGTGCGACGAGCCGCAGGAGGTCGCCGACCTCACCTCGGAGACCTTCCTGGAGGCGATCCGCCACTTCGGCGGCTTCGACCCACGGCGGGGGACGGTGCGGGCATGGCTGTTCGGGATCGCCCGCCACCGGTTCGCCCATCGCTGCGAGCAGATCGCCCGCGGCCGCGCGCTGCAGGAGCGCGTGCGGGGCGCGGCCACGCTCGCCGAGGATGTCCGCGAGGAGATCGAGGCGCGCATCGATGCCCAGCGGGTGGGCCGGGAGCTGCTCGCCCGCTGCGCGGAGATGAACGAGCTCGACCGGTCCGCGATCGAGCTCGTCGACCTCGCCGGGCTCACCCCCGCGGAGGCGGCCTCGGTGCTGAGGATCCGCCCCGCCACCTTGCGCGTTCGCCTGTTCCGGGCGCGCGCGCGTCTCAGGAAGGAGTTCCCCGATGACCAGCCGGTATGAGGACGAGCTCTGGTCAGAGCTCGTCGCCAAGCAGGGAGAGGCGACCGACGGCGAGCATCCGCCGGCGTCTCCCTGGCGCCCCCGCGGCCCGTGGGCCGCGGTGGGCGGCGTGGGCGCGGTCGCCGCGGCCGCCGCCGGTGCGGTGTTCGCCTACTCCGCGATCTCCGCGCCCACGCCGGCGTACGCGGTCGCCCGCAACCACGACGGTTCCTACAAGATCTACCTGCGCCAGGTGTCCGGCATCAAGGGGCTGAACGCGAAGCTCAAGGCGATGAAGGTGCCCGCCCAGGCGGTGCTCCTCGCCGGCGGCTGCCCGCCGTCGCCCGCGCTGGCCGCCGCCGTCCCGCGCGGTCGCGCCCACGTGAATTGGACGGTCCAAGGCCGGGCCGTGCTGAGGCCCGCCAAGATCCGGGCCCGCATCCACCTCCTGCTCGTGCGGCGCAGTGCACGGGGCAAGGTCTCGCTCGGCGACGTGATCGGACGGTCGGCACGCGGTGTGCAGGTCCCGGCGTGCGTCGACCAGGTCCGCGTGGTGCTCGGCAAGAACGGCGGCCCGCCGCGCGCCGTGGTCGTCCGCCCATTCGGGCAGGGACTCGGCCCGGCGACGTGCATGCCGCCTCCGGGTGTCGCGCCGGCCGGCGCATCGACGACCGCCACGGCGACGACCGCCACGGCGACGACGTCGGGTGCGACCACCACATCCGCCGCGACGACCACGGCACCGTCGACCACCACAACCGGGGCGACGACCACCACGGGCGCCGCTCCGACCGCACCGCCCGTCGTCGTGCGCTGCTGCCGGTCGTTCGGCACGGGTGGTGGCGGCGCGGGCACGACCGCCACCGCGACGACCACGTCGGGCGACACGACCACGTCCGCTCCGACGACCACGTCCGGGGGCACCACCACCTCCGCTCCGACGACCACCTCCGGTGCGACGACGACGGTGACGACGGCGCCGCCGGGGCCGGCGGCGGCGAACGCGCCGTCCTGGGCGAAGGCACGCGCCGCCGGCTGCCAGGTGCGCCACCCACGCATCGCGAAGCTGCGGGCCCCGACCTCGACCGCCGGCGCCTCCACCTCCACGGTCACCAGCTCGACGAGCGCCGCCCGGACCCGGACCACGGGCTGACGGCGGCCTCCCGCGGGAGGGTTCGTGGCGACCCTCCCGCGGGTAGCTCGGGCTGCATGAGCGCACCCGACGCCGACTCGGTCGGCTCCTGGTTCCCGGTCCCGGCCGACGACGAGCTGCCCGAGGGCCTGCAGGGCCTGTTCGCCAAGGCGCGGGAGCGGCTCGGCTTCGTGCCCAACGTGTTCCGGGTCTACGCGTTCCGGCCCGACCGGCTGAGCGCGTGGTTTCGCCACTTCCGCCAGCTGCACGAGCCGACGGCCCACCTCGACGCGGCCGACCGGGAGATGATCGCGGTCGTGGTGAGCGCCGCCAACGGCTGCCTCTACTGCCTGGTCGCCCACGGCGCCGCGCTGCGCGAGGAGCTCGGCGGGCGGGCCGTATCCGGCGAGCGGATCTCCTACGACTGGCGGCGGGCCGGCCTGGACCCGCGCCGGCACGCGATCTGCGCCTACGCCGACAAGCTGACCGTTCGCCCGCGCGAGGTCACCCGCGACGACCTGCAGACGCTGCTCGACGCCGGCCTCGACCTCGAGGAGGCATGGGACGTCGCCGAGATCGCGGCGATGTACAACCTCACCAACCGGATGGCGATGGCGACGAACATGCTGCCCAATGAGCAGTACAGCGCGCAGGCCCGCCCGTCGCCGTGATCACGCCGGGGGCGGGCAGGCGCGTCGAACGCCCCAGATGAGGCCGACGTCGTCACGCGGCTCACGCGCATCGACCTCGACGACGTCGAAGCCCGCTCTTCGAAGTGCTGCCCGCGCCGCACGTCGTCCTCCGGCCGGCGGTGCGTTGCGCCAGTGCCACTCCATGACGACGGCGCGCACGTCGACCGACGGCCAGCGGGGGTCGCCGAGCAGCCCCCACTCGCCGCCCTCGATGTCGAGCTTGAGCACGTCCACCGAGTGGAGCGCGTCGAACAGGTCGACGCATTCGACGAGGGTCCCGGGCTCGTCACCGTCGGCGCGTCGAGACTCGGGGGAGCCATCGGAGACGAACCGGATCGGCTCGGGCCCGGTGCTCACCGCGGCCCGGGTGATCCGCCAGTCGACGGCGCTGCGGTTGGCGGCGACGACCCGCTCGAGCAGCGCCGCGTTCGCCGGGTCGGGCTCGAACGAGGTGAGCCGGGCGACCGGCCACTCCTCGATCGCGTAGACGCCGAACAGGCCGATGTTCGCGCCGGCGTCGACGACGGTGAGGCTCGCGCCGAGCGCTCGCCGGACCTCGGCCGGCATTCGATAGGCCTGGCGGCCGAGTACCTCGGCGACGATGTCGACGTCGCGCGTGCCGTGACGGACGAGGAACGGGCGCCCGCCGCGCGTCAGATGCCGTCGCGTCCCGCCGCGCAGCTCCCCGGCGACGAAGCGGTGCGCGGACGACACGCCGGCCGCCGCGACTGCGAGCTGCTGCCCCCGCCAGCGGATGCGGCTGGTCGCGGCGCGGCGCGACCAGCGCCGCATCGCCGATGGCACGGCGCGCGTGCGCTCTGGGCCCATGACGGGGGCACGGTAGCGATCCCCGCCGGCCGCCGGTGACCGAGACCGGGTAAAGGAAAGGCCGCGCCCCCGCGGAGGGTGAGCGGGAACGCGGCCGTGGTCCGCCGGAGGAGAGTCGGCGGAAGGGGGATGGGGCCCCGCCCGCACCGGCGGGCGGGGAGTCCCATGGTGCCGGGCGGGCTAGTTCGTGAGCGGCCCCTTGTCCGAGCCGATGGCGAACACGTGCAGCTCGCCCGTGTTGGTGGTGGCGGGCAGCGTCACGCTCTGCACCGTCTTGCCCGAGGCGATCGGGAAGGCGGCCGAGAACAGATACGTGTCGATCGTCTGTGATCCGCCGTTGCTCGAGTCGCGGTACGGCGTGTCGGCCACCACCACGTTGCCCGAGGGCGGCTTGCTCCCGCCCGCGTTCAGCGTCCAGTCGCCGAACTCGAGCGTCACCTGCTGCGAGCTGCCGTCGGTGTAGTGGATCGTCGCGGTGCCGGTCGACGGGCCGTTCGTCGCCGAGCCGAGGAACCCGATCTGGGTCGCCCCGCTCACCGGCAGCACGGTGATGGTCTGCCCACCGGTGATGACGTTGTCGGGCTGACCGGCCGCTGCCGACGGGAATGAATAGGTGATCCCGTCGCTGGCGTTGATCGTGCCGCCGAGCGTCACACCCTGCGCCGCCAGCTGCTGCTGTGAGTAGCAGAAGCCGTCGCCGTCGAAGTCCGCCGCGCTCGAGGAGCCGTCGGAGCACACGCCGGCGTTGTTGAAGTACGGCGACAGGTCCCCGGCCGCGGCCACGCCGATGTCCTCCACGACGTTTGGCAGAGCTGTGCCGTTGGCGGTGGTGAGGTGGAAGACCACCTGGTAGTTGCCGTCGGCGGTCGACTGGGGGATGGAGACGTCGACCTGCTGGGTCGCCATCCGCTCGGGGCCGACGATGATCGAGCCGCTGGACGGCCCGGTCGTGATCCCTGAGCCGGACGTCGTCGTCGCAGTCCAGTTCACCGTCTGATCGGTGCTGCTCAGCGACTGTGCGCCAAGCGTCAGCGTCGTGCTCGAACCGGCCTGGAGCACCTCCTGGCTGGCTCCGTCCGGACCGGCCACGCTGCCCAGCGCCGGGTCGAGGCCGGCGGTGTCCGACGGCGGCGCCGCGGTCGAGGCGTCGGACGCGAACGACGTGTTCGGCGTCGTGCCGAGCGTCCAGTCGATCGTGCCGCCCTGATGGAACAGGCTGGCCGGCAGGTAGGCGTTGTTCCACGCCTGGCCGTTGACGGTCATCGACTGCACGTAGGGTGCGTTGGACGCCGCCTGCGGCGCGGACTCGGTGATCGTCCTGCCGTTGCCGAGGTGGATCGCGATCTGGCTGAACTCCGGGCTGCCGAGCGCGGTGACCGCCGAGCCCGGGGTCTCCGGATAGGCGCCGAGCGCCGAGAACACCAGCCACGAGCTCATCGCGCCCAGGTCGTCATTCCCCGCCAGGCCGTGCGGCGTGTCGGTGTAGAGCTGGTTCTGCACCTCGCGCACGACCTTCTGGGCCTTGTACGGGGCGCCGACGTAGTCGTACTCCCACGGGATGTCGAAGCTCGGCTCGTTGCCCAGCTGGGCCTCGGTGGCGTTCATGCCGGTGACGCTCTTGGTCAGGCCGTTGAGGACCTTCTGCCAGGCTGCGTCCCCGCCCTCGGCGGCCGCCGCGCCGGCGACGTCGAACGGCAGCTCGGCGCGGTAGACGTAGGCATCGGCCTCGACGAACCCGTTGGACCCGGTCGGCGAGAAGCCCGACTGGAACGAGCCATCCATCAGCTTGGGCTGCAGGAAGCCGGTTGCCGGGTTGAACACGTTCTGCCAGTTGTTGGCGCGCGTGGCGAACGTCTGGGCCGTCGAGGTATCCCCGAGCGCCGAGGCGAGCTCGGAGATCGAGTTGTCGGCGGCGTTGTACTCCTCCTGGGTCGAGACGGCTCCGTAGAAGTTGCAGCAGCCATAGGACCCGTCGATCGGCAGGTAACCGTCGCCCAGGTAGTAGTTGAGGCCCGGGCGGATGTTGTTGGTGGTCTGCGCCTCGGTCACCATGTCCGACAGGGCCGTCTTTGCGTCGAAGCCGCGGGCGCCGAACGCATAGGCGTCGGCGATGATCGGATCCGACGGGTCACCAACCATCACGTAGGTCTCGCCGTTGTTGGCGCTCCACTTGGGGAACATCCCGGTCTGGTTGTAGTCGTCGATCATCGAGTTGACGGTGTCCGACATCGTCTGCGGGAACAGCATCGCCTCGAGCTGGCTCTGGCTGCGGTAGATGTCCCAGCCGGAGTAGTTGGCATAGATCGGGTGGTTCTTGCCCGTCGCGTGAAGCTGGCCGTCGAAGCCCATGTACTGCCCGTTGACGTCGGAGTCGACGTTGGGGTGCAGCAGCGAGTGGTAGAGCGCGGTGTAGAAGACGGCCTGCTGGCTGTGCGTCCCACCCGCGATCTGGATCTTGGAGAGATCCGTCTCCCAGGCATCGTGCGCCGCGGTCTGCACCGTCGAGAGGTCAAAGCCGGGGATCTCGGCGGCGAGGTTCTGGGATGCATTGGCGGTGCTGACGTAGGAGATCCCGACCTTGGCCAGGACGGTGTTGTTGCCCGTGCCGGAGGTGTTGAAGCTCACGTACGCGCCGTCGGCGCCGTTGACGGGCACGGCGCCCGGCTGCGCGGTCTTCGCGTTGCTCGGGGTCGACGTCGTGCCGGCCGCACGCATCTTGCCGTTGCGCGAGTTCGTCGAGCCGGGCAGGCCCTTGCTCGCCAGCGCGACCTGACCGGCCGTCTTCTCCTGCTTGAGCACCCGCGCCTTCTGGGCGGCGCTGAGGTGGCTGGACTCAGAGCGGCGGTGGGCGACGGCGGCTGAGCCGTTGTTCCACGTGCCGTAGCTCGTCATCGGGCGATTGAACTGCATGTCGAAGTGCAGCGTGTAGACGTCGCCGCCCCCGCAGAAGCCGCCGGTCGTCACCGAGCCGGTGACCTCGGTCGGGCTGACGACCTGCCAGCTCGTCGCCGTGTCGGTCGTCGCGCTGTCGGAGAGCTTGAACAACAGGTTCCCGCTGCTCTGGCCCTTGGGGAAGGTGAACTGCCCGATGCCGGCGCGCAGCGTCGTCGCCAGCTGCGTCTTGATCCCGTCGGAGGTCTCCTGGTAGTAGCCGGGGCTCGCCTTCTCGCTCATGTGGTTGAGCGGAGTGGTCGCCGAGGCCGGGTTACTGGGGATCGCGCCGGTGGTCGGCAGGATCGGGACATCGCCCTCGGACGCGCAGCCCGGACCCGACATGTTCGTCAGGGCGTACCCGAGGATCGAATTGTCGGCGTAGGAGTAATCGCCGCCCGCGGGCCGGTGCGGCGTGTTCGGACTCCACTGGATCATGCCGAACGGCATGTCCGCTCCGGGGAACGTGTCCCCGCCGTTGGTCGTGCCGATGAACGGGTTGACCAACGTCGTCGGGTCCTGAACGTAGCCGGCGCCGGTTGTGGCGTGCCGGGTCGCGGCGCCGGCGGACGCGCTGAACGAGATCAGCGCCCCTCCCGACACCACCGCCGCGGTCGCCGCGGCGCGAGCGAGGATGCTCGATCGTGTCATTGCACTCTCCCTGTGATCGTCCGTGCGCACGACTGCCGCGCGCACGCCCTGCCCGACGGGCTCCGCCTGGATCGGAAGCCCGGAGCCGGGACACGACAACGTTGTCATGCTCGGCGGTCGGAACGCTACCGGACCCCGTATTGAGATGCAACCCACGTCCGCGGGCCGATCGGTCTGCGGCAACATCGCCCTCGAAACCGCCCACAAGACGCATTCCGGCCGCCCGCCGGGACGCCGGTCACACCGGCCGCCCGCCGTGCCGACCGGGCCACCGTCCCCGCTCGCCGGCCCCGTGGGCGGCGGCTGGCCCGGGACTTGGAGCGCATTGCGGTCCTATATGAGCCGCAACCCGCTCCAAGTCGCCCGTGGGCGGCGGCTGGCCCGGGACTCTGGAGCGCATTGCGGTCCCATATCGAGCCGCAACCCGCTCCGAGTGCGCCGGCGAGCGCCGCGGCGGGCGACCACGCCGTGCGGGCGGACAGCGCCGCCGGCGGCGCAGAGGCGCGGGAGGGCCAGGCGCAAAGCGGCGGGGGTGTCCGGCCGATCGCAGTCGCGAGCGCACCGGGCGCACCACCACGCCGGGCGCCCCCCGAGCCGGGCGAATCAGGAGGCGGCGCCCCCGCCGCGCCCCCTCCGCGCCTCTAAGGGCGGTCGAGCGCGTGCGCGGGCACGAACAGCCGCCCGCGCATGTTGTCCTCGCTCTGGGGGTGCAGGTCCCAGAGGTCCCGGAGCTCGTCGCGGAGCTCGGCGGAGAGCCGCTCGACGCCGTGCATGTCGAGTTCGACGAGATTGCCCGCCGGGTCCCGGACGTAGAGCTGCACGACGTCGCCCGGGAGCTGCACGAGGTGGTTGCCGAACGAGCTGCGGTCGAAGGCGCCGTGGCGCGCGGCGACCGCGTACGGGGTCGCGAGGTCCTCGACGGTGATCCCGAGGTGGTGGTACCCGGAGGGCTGGACGTCGCGCTCGAACAGGTGCAGCTGGGTGCGCCCGAGCGCGAGCCACTGGACCGGCAGGCCGAAGTTCGGCGTCGGGATCGGCTCGGCTCCGAGCAGCTCGACGTAAAACGACACGGACTCGCGCAGGTCGGTCGCGTGGACGCTCACGTGGTTGATCTGCGGGCTCCATCCCGCGGACCAGTCTGCCAGGCTGGCGCGCGTGCTTCCACGCCTGATCGCCACCGATCTCGACGGCACACTGCTGCGGCCCGACGGCACCGTCTCCGCGCGCACCCGCGCTGCGCTGGCGCGCGCCCAGGCGCTCGCGACCGAGATCGTGCTCTGCACCGCGCGGCCGGTGCGTTGGATGCGCGGGCTGGCCGCCGCCGGCGGCATCGCCGGGATCGCGGTCTGCGCCAACGGCGCGGTGCTGTGGGACCTGAGCACCGACGCGCTCGTCGACAGCTTCCCGATCGCGTCCGACGCGGCGCGCGAGGTGGTCGCCCGCCTGCGGCCGCTCGCGCCCGGCGGCGCCTGGGCGGTGGAGACCGTCGACCACTTCGGTCACGAGCCCGGCTACCGGGTGCGCTGGCCGGTGCCCGCGACGCGACCGTCGACCCGATCGAGGCGCTGCTGCACGCCCCCGGTGAAGCTGCTGCTCCGGCCCGACGACGACCGCGCCTCCGCGGCGTTCGTCGCGCGAGCCCGCTCCCGGGTGGCCGAGCTCGTCGAGGTCACGTTCTCCGACGCCTCCGCCTCGCTGCTGGAGATGAGCGCCGCCGGTGTGAGCAAGGGGTCGGGCCTGGCCGCGCTGTGCGCCGCGCGGGGCATCGACCGTGCCGGGACGATCGCATTCGGGGACATGCCCAACGACCTGCCGATGCTCGCCTGGGCGGGCCGCTCCTACGCGATGGCCAACGGGCACGCCGACGTGATCTCGGCCGCCGACGAGACCGCGCCGCCCAACGACGAGGACGGGGTCGCGCAGGTGATCGAGGCGCTGCTGGCCGGTGACTAACCTCGATCCCATGGAGATCGAGATCTGGTCGGACATCGCCTGCCCCTGGTGCTACGTCGGCAAGCGCCGGCTGCGAGGCCGCGCTCGCTGGGTTCGAGCACGCCGACGACGACGGTGACGTGGCGGAGCTTCGAGCTCGACCCCTCGGCGCCGCCCGAGCGGCCCGGGGAGGGCGCAGCGCATCTGGCCGAGAAGTACGGGATGACGGTCGAGCAGGCGCGCGCCTCCGCAGGCCGGGCTCGCCGCCACCGCGGCCGCCGAGGGTCGATCGAGATGCGCTTCGACATCCAGCGGATGGGCCGCACGTTCGACGGCCACCGGCTCGTCCACCTCGCCGCCGCGCACGGAATCCAGGACGCGGTCAAGGAGCGGCTGATGCGCGCCTACTTCACCGAGGGCGCGCTGATGAGCGACCACGAGACGCTGGTGGCGCTCGCCGCCGAGGCCGGGCTCGACCCCGACGAGGCGCGCGCGACGCTCGCCTCCAACCGGTTCGCCGACGCGGTTCGCGCCGACGAGCGCGACGCCCAGCGGCTCGGCATCTCGGCGGTGCCGACGTTCGTCGCCGACCGGGCGATCGGCGTCTCTGGCGCGCAGCCGGCCGACCAGCTGCTCGCCTTCCTGCGCCAGGCGTGGTCACGCGAGGCCGCGCCGGCCCAGCGCGCCGGTTGATCGGTCAGCCGCGCCTCAGCAACCGTCGTCCGCGCCCGATCTGCCAGGGGCCGGGGGTGAAGTCGAGCGCGAGGTTGACGCCCCACACGATCAGCGTCGCCGCCACCAAGGTCCAGAAGCCGTGGATGACCAAGCCGTGCACGATCGACTTGGTGATCACGAGCATCAGCAGCGATACGAAGAACCACGCCACCCCGAAGGTGACGATCGCGAGCGGGACGGTGAGGAGCCGCAGCCCGGGCTTGAGGATCGTGTTCAGCACCCCGAACACGGCGGCGGCCAGCAGCAGCGTCCCGACGCTCGTCACGTGCACGCCGCTGCCGCTCAGCACGGCGGCCACGACGGCGAGCACGAGCGCGTTGGTCAGCCACGAGATCCCGAGGCGGATCGAGAGCGCCGGCTTGCGGCGTCGGTCGTCGTCGGCGAAGGCCATGAACGTCCTCATGAAGGAGCGTACCGGTGCCACGGCGGTTCGACCAGACCTCGCTCAGCCCACCGTCGCCCGCAGGAACGCCAGCACCGCGAGCACCCGCCGGTGGTCGTCGTCGGTCGCGGGCAGGTCGAGCTTGGCGAAGATGTTCGAGATGTGCTTCTCGACCGCGCCGAGCGTGACCACGAGATCCCGGGCGATCGCAGCGTTGGTGCGCCCCTGGGCGATGAGCTCCAGCGTCTCGCGCTCGCGAGCGGTCAGCGCCTCGATCGCCGCCTCCCGTCGGACCGGCGGGCGCGGTCGCTCACCAGCGTGCTCACCACCTCACGATCGAGCGCGGAGCCGCCGGCCGCGACCTGCCGGACGGCCTCCACGAACGTGCGCACCTCACTCACCCGCTCCTTGAGCAGGTAGCCGATCCCGCCCTCGCCTCGGCGAACAGCTCGGCGGTGTAGGCGGGCTCGACGTACTGGGAGAGCACGAGCACCGCGAGCTCGGGATGCCGGCGGCGGGCCTCGAGCGCGGCCCGGATGCCCTCGTCGCGTGAACGTCGGCGGAAGCCGCACGTCGCAGATCGCCAGGTCGGGCGGTGGCCGTCGACGATCCGCAGCAGGCCTGGGGCGTCCTCGGCCTGGGCCACGACCTCGATGTCGTTCTCGGCAGCAGCGCGACGATCCCCTCGCGCAGCAGCGCCTGATCCTCGACGATCACCACCCGCACGGCAGCACCGCTTCGATCTGGGTGCCGACCCCGGCGGGGCTGGTCAGGTGCAGGGCGCCGTCGAGCGCCTCGACTCGCTGGCGCAGGCCGGTGAGCCCACCACCCACCGGGCCGGCGCCGCCGGGGCCGAAGTCGGTGACCTCGACGAACAGGTCGCCGCCGCGTCTCGTCGAGACGGACCTCGACCTCTGCGCCCGGTGCGTGCTTGACCGCGTTGGTGAGCGACTCGGTGACAACGAAGTACGCCGCGGTCTCCACCGCGGCCCGCGGGCGGCGCTCCAGGTCGCCGCTCACCGTCACCTCGACGCCGGACCGTTGTCGGCCAGTGAGTGCACCGCCGCCTCAGCCCACGGTCGGTGAGCACGGGCGGCGCGATCCCACGGGCGAGTTCCCGCAGTTCGCGGATCGCGGCAGTGGCGTCCTCGCGGGCTTCTCGCAGCATCGCGCGACCTCGGGCTGGTCGCGATAGCGGTCCTCGGCGCGGCCGAGCTTCATCGAGAGCGCGACCAGCCGGGCCTGGGCGCCGTCGTGCAGGTCACGCTCGATCCGCCGCAGCTCGCTCGGCCTGGACATCGAGCGCACCGCGTCGTGTCCGGGAAGCTCGATCGACACGCGCGCAGCAATCGCTCGCGCGGCCGCGGGCCGGCCGCGTGAGCAGGCCCGCGACGATCAGCCCGGCGCCTAGGATCACGGCGGTGATCGTCAGCGGAGGCCGGTACGTGACGTTGGCATTCGACAGCCCGACGACGAGCACCGCCAGGGTCGCGATCGAGGCGGCCGTGTGCGCGGCCTGCTGCACCGCCGGCCTGCCGACGCGCTGCAGCAGCGCACCGGCGGCGAGCCCGGCGCCGAGGATCACGGCGGGGACGGCCAGCGGCCAGCTCGGCGAGTAGTAGGGGTCGTTGCTCGACAGCCCGATCATGAGCACGATCAGGCCCGCCACCGCGGCGAACGTGGGCGCGGACCTCCGCACCGCCCGGCCGCTGACGAGTTGCGCGAGCGGACCGGAGGCGAGCCCGACGCCGAGGATCACGGCGGTGATCGTCAGCGGCGACTTCGACGAGACGGCGGCATCCGACAGCCCGGCGACGAGCACCACCAGGGCCGCGACCGCCGCGAGGGTGTGCGCGGTCTGCTGGACCGCCGGCCCGGCGACGCGCTGCAGCAGCGCACCGGCGGCGAGCCCGGCGCCGATGATCAGGGCGGCGACGGTCAGCGGCCAGCTCGCCGAGTAGTAGGGGTCGTTGTCCGACAGTCCGACGATGAGCACGATCAGGCCCGCGACCGCCGCGACGGTGTGCGCGGACCGCTGCACCGCCAGGGCGCGCCGCTCGCTGAGCTCAACGCTCATGGCCGGTTTCCGGACTCGTCGCATGGCGCCCATCTTCCCACCCGCCGTGGGGCGCTAGGTCGGGCCGGTGAGCGAGCGCGAGGATCAGGCGGGATCTGGGCATGGAGGCAGCATCGCCTCCGGAGCGCCCGGTGTCTGCGGGGCACGCGCGAGTCCTCACGGGCGCCAGCCCCCGGAACGATGGTGGGGAGAACCCCACCTCTAAGGTGAGGGCCATGACCAGCCCTGCACCTCTCCGCGCCGCGATCGTGGGTGCGGGCCCGTCCGGGTTCTACGCCGCCGATCAGCTCCTGAAGGAGGGGTTCGACGTCGACCTCTAGGACGCGTTGCCGACGCCGTTCGGGTTGGTGCGCGCGGGGGTGGCGCCTGATCATCCGAAGATCAAGTCGGTGACGCGGGTATATGCGAAGACGGCGGCGCATGAGCGGTTTCGGTTCTTCGGGAATGTCACCTTGGGTGACATCTCGCGTGCGGATCTGCGGGTGCGCTATCGGTCGTGGTGTATGCGTTCGGGACCGCGACCGATAACCGGCTGGGGATCCCGGGCGAGGACCGCCCGGGTCGCACCGGCGACGACATTCGTGGCCTGGTACAACGGCCACCCGCACTTCGCCGATCATCAGTTCGACCTGAACGGCGGCCGGGCGGTGGTGATCGGCAACGGCAACGTGGCGATCGACGTGGCGCGGATGCTGGTCCTGGATCCGGGGGAGCTGGCGGCGACCGACACCGCCGATCACGCGATCGAGGCGTTCGGGATGGCCGGGGTGCGCGAGGTGGTGCTGTTGGGGCGGCGCGGCCCGGCGCAGGTGGCGTTCACCAACCCCGAGCTGCGGGAGCTCGGGGAGCTGGAGCGCGCGGACGTGATCGTCGACCCCGCGCAGCTGGAGGGCGTCGAGGTGCCAGAGGACGCCGACATCACCCGGCGGCGCAACGTCGAGATCCTGCGCGACTATGCGCAGCGCGCCCCGGAGGGGAAGTCGCACCGGCTGGAGCTGCGGTTTCTGCGCTCGCCGGTCGAGATCCTCGGCGAGGGACAGGACGGGCCGGTGACCGGGGTGCGGGTCGCGATCAACGAGCTCGTGGAAGAGGGCGGACGCGTGCGAGCGGTGCCGACGGGCGCGGAGGAGGTGATCGAGTGCGGGCTGGTGTTGCGCTCGATCGGCTATCGCGGCGAGCCGATCGCCGGGCGTGCCGTTCGACCCGGGTCGCGGCCTGATCCGCAACCAGGGCGGGCGCGTGCACGACGACGGCGGCGCGAGCCGCGGGGAGTACGTGGTGGGCTGGATCAAGCGCGGCCCGTCGGGGGTGATCGGCACCAACAAGAAGGACGCCGCAGACACGGTCGCGCGGATCGTCGAGGACCGCGACGCGGGCGCCCTGCCGGCGCCCGACCCCGCGCTCGGCGACCCGGCGGAGGTCGAGCGCTGGCTGACCGACGCGGCGCCCGCGCATGTCACCTGGGCGCCCGGTGGAGGCGATCGACGCCCGTGAGGCAGCGCTCTGGCGAGCCGATGGGACGCCCGCGGGTCGAGCTCGTCACACGTCGACGAGCTCATCGCTCGCCGGCCGCATGCACCCGGACTGAGCCGCCTGGAAATCCGCCCGTTTCTTGCCGCCGCGCCGATCGAGGTGTAAGCCATCGCCGATGGCCGAGATCGAGATCAGGTCCCGAGCCGGGCGGCGGGGCCTACCTGACGCTCGGCGACGCGGAGGTGCGCGACTCGGTGGAGCTGTCCGAGCACGAGAGCGCCGACCGCATCCCGGCGCTCGACTGCTGGTGCTCCACTTCGACTTCTACGGCCGGCTCACCGCGATCGAGGTGACCGGCTCGGTCGGCTCGGTCCTGCCGCCCGCGCTCGCCGACGCCGCCGACGCGAGCTGACGCGAGTCGACGCGGACGCCGCCTCACAACCCGCAACCGCGAGGTTGCAGTCGTCGTCCGGCCCGTGCCCCGCTCGCTGCTCGTGCTCGGCGGTCCGCGTTCGTCGGCCATGCCGTCGTCGCCGAGGGCCTCGGCCGCGGCGACACGGTGACGACGTTCAACCGGGCACGCTCCGAGCGCGAGCCGTCGGCCGGGGTCCGCGCGTCCGGGCGACCGGCTCGACCCCGGGACGCTCGCGCAGCTGAGCGGGAGGGTCCGTGGGACGTCGTCGTCGACACCTGGTCGGGGGCGCCGGCAGCGGTCGGCGACGCCGCCGCGCGGCTGCGAGGGCGCGCCGGCCACTACGTCTACGTGTCGAGCGGCTCGGTTACCCGCCCCCGCTCGCGGTCGGGCTCGACGAGACGAGCGCGACCGTCGACGCGAGCCCGGACGACACCGACGGGGCGACTACGCGCGCGCCAAGCGCGGCGGCGAGCTCGCGGCGTGCGCGCGTTCGGCGAGCGCGCGCTGCTGGCGCGCTGCGGGCTGATCCTCGGCCCGCGCGAGGACGTCGGCCGGCTGCCGTGGTGGCTGGCGCGACTGCCCGCGGCGGCGACGTGCTCGCGCCCGGGGCCGCCCGACCGCCCGGCTCGCAGCTCGTCGACGCCCGGGACCTCGCTCGCTTCCTGCTCGACGCGGCGACGAGGCCGGCTGGGCGGGCCGTGCAACCTCGTCAGCCGGCGCGGCCACGCGACGATGGGCGAGCTCTTGAGGCTGCCGGGACGTGACGGCCAGCGAACGCACGGACGAAGCGCCGAGCTGTGCTGGACCTCGCCGAGCGTGATCGAGGAGTGCGAGATCGAGCCGTGGACGAGCTGCCGGGTCTGGTTGGCGCCGGAACCGAGTACGAGGGGATGCACGGGATGGACGTCGAGCGCGCCCACGAGGCCGGGCTTCGCTGCCGGCCGGTCGGGGAGACCGTCGGCGGACACCTGGGAGTGGATGACGTCGCTCGCGGCCCGCCGACCGGTGCGAGCAGGCATCCTGCCGCACCGGGCTCTCGCCGGACCCGGGAGCGCGCCGCCCTGCGGCGCGCGTGCGATCCTGCGGCGAATGAGCCTCTCCACCGTCACCATCACCTCGCCGGGCGGCGAGACCGCCGCCGAGTTCGTCCCCGGCGCCAACCTGCTGTGCCGGTCGCTGCGCCACCGCGGCGCCGAGCTGCTGGACGGGGGCCGTGGCGTCGAGGCGTACGCCGAGCGCGGCAAGACGATGGGCATCCCGCTGCTCTACCCGTGGGCCAACCGGCTCGCGGCGGACCGCTACGAGGTGGCCGGCCGCACGGTGCGGCTGCCGGCCGGAGAGGCCGCGGCTCGGCCTATCCGTCGACCCAACGGCCTGCCGATGCACGGCGCGATCCCGGGCCGGATCGTCTGGAGCGCCAAGGCCGACGGCGACCGGCTGACCGCCGCGGCCAGCTGGGACGCGGACGATCTGCTCGCGCTGTTCCCGTTCCGTCACCGCCTGTCGGCGGAGGCCGTCGTCGACGAGCGGGGGCTCACGCTCACCACGACGTTCACGCCGACGGCGGCGATCCGGTGCCGGTGGCGTTCGGCTACCACCCGCTACCTCCGGCTGCCGGACTCCTCGCGTCAGGGCTGGCAGGTCGACCTCGGCGCCGCCGAGCGGCTCGTGCTCGACGAGCGGATGATCCCGACCGGCGAACGGGTAGTGCTCGCCGAGCGCGACTTCCTGCTCGGCGAGCGCAGCCTCGACGACGGGCTCGCCGCGCTGGCGACGCCCGCCCAGTTCCTCGTCTCCGACGGCGAGCGGTCGCTGTCGGCGAGCTTCGAGGCGGGCTATGACTGGGCGCAGGTGTACGCGCCGCCCGGGCACGACTTCATCTGCTTCGAGCCGATGACCGCGCCCGCCAACGCGCTGCGCAGCCACGAGGGGCTGCGGGTGCTCCAGCCCGCCGAGGACCACGCCGCGAGCTTCACGATCGCGATGCTCCCCTGACCATGGACCTCACCTTCTCCGATGCGGAGCGCGCCTTCCGCGACGAGCTGCGCGCGTGGTTTGCGGCCAACGACCCGGGCGCGGAGCCGACCGAGGACGAGGACGCCCACTACCACTGGCGCCGGGCGTTCCAGCGGCGGCTCGCCGACGACGGCTGGGCGGCGGTCCACTGGCCGGTCGAGTACGGCGGCCGCGGCGCGACGCTCACCGAGTCGGCGATCTTCTTCGAGGAGCTGGGGCGCGCGGGCGCGCCGCTGCCGGCGAACGTCCTCGGGCTGCTCTCGCCGGCCCGACGATCATGGCCTGGGGCACGCCGGAGCAGAAGGACCGCCTCCTCGCGCCGATCCTCACCGCCGAGGAGATCTGGTGCCAGGGGTTCTCCGAGCCGGACGCCGGCTCCGACCTGGCCGCGGTGAAGACGCGCGCGGTCCGCGACGGCGGGGACTGGGCGGTCACCGGGCAGAAGGTGTGGACGAGCGGCGCCCAGTACTCGAAGTGGTGCATGCTCGTCGCCCGCAGACCCCGGCGCCGCCAAGCACAAGGGGCTCACCTACTTCCTGATGGACATGGAGCAGGACGGGGTCGAGGTCCGGCCGCTGCGCCAGATCACCGGCTCCAGCGAGTTCAACGAGCTTTTCATCGACGGCGCGCGGGTTCCGGATACGCACGTGCTCGGCGGCGAGGGCAACGGCTGGAAGGTGGCCCTCACCACGCTCATGAACGAGCGGGCGGGCCTCGCGTTCTTCCTCCAGGTGCGGATGCGCGGCCTGCTCGACGCGCTGCTGGCCGAGGCCGCCGCCCCGGGCGGCTCGAGGACCCGGTGGTCGCCGACCGGCTCGGCGAGCTGCACCTCCGGGCCGAGGTGCTCCGCCTCACCGCCTACCGCGGGCTCACCGCGATCGAGAAGTACGGCCAGCCCGGGCCCGAGGGGTCGCTGACCAAGTGGATGTGGTCGCAGACCAACCAGCAGCTCACGCAGTTCGCCGCCGACCTGCTGGGGCCGGCCGCGGTCACCGCCGGCGGGAGATGGTCCTACGAGCTGCTGCGGGCGCGTGGGAACTCGATCGAGGGCGGCACCACCGAGGTGCTGAAGAACATCGTCGCCGAGCGCGTGCTCGGCCTCCCGAAGGCCCGGTAGGGGAGGCATCGTGGATTTCGACCTCAACGAGGACCAGAAGGAGATCAAGTCCGTCGCGCGCGAGCTGCTCGGCGCCCGTTCGACCTGGGCGCGGGTGCGCGAGGCGGCGACCGCCGGGGAGTACGACGGATCGCTGTGGCGGGAGATCGTGGCGCTCGGCTGGCCGGGGATCGCCGTCGCGGAGGAGCACGGCGGCCAGGGGCTCGGGATCGTCGAGCTCGCGGTCCTGCTCGAGGAGCTGGGGTACGCGTGCGCGGCCGTGCCGTTCCTGTCGACCGCGGTCGCGGCCGCGATCATCGACCGCTTCGGCTCCGACGACGACCGCGAGCGCCGGCTGCCCGGCCTGATCGCCGGCGAGCTGCGGGCCGGGCTGGGCCCCGGCGGGCTGCTCGCCGACGGCGCGGGCGCCGATCTGGCGCTCGTGCTCTCCGCGAAGGGCCTCATCCGCGTCGCGGACCCCGGGGCCGGTCGCGGGTGACGATCGACCCGACCCGGCGGTTCGGCGCGACCGAGGGCGGATCGGCGGCATGGCGCTTCCCGCGGGCGCCGCCGCGCTGCTGTTCACCGCCGTCGCCGCCGAGGTCGTCGGCGTCTGCCAGCGGGCGCTCGAGATGACCCTCGACTACGTCAAGGAGCGCCGGCAGTTCGGCGTCCCGGTCGGGTCCTTCCAGGCCGTCTCCCATCGCTGCGCGGCGATGCTCCTGCACACCGAGTGGGCTCGCTCGGCCGCCTACTACGCCGCCTGGGCCGCCGACGCCGGGCCGGGCGGACCCGATCTCGGCGAGGCGGCGGCGCTCGCCGCCGCCGCCGCCGCGACGGGCGGGCGGGAGGTCGCGGCGAGCGCGATCCAGGCCCACGGCGGGATCGGCTTCACCTGGGAGGCCGACGTCCATTGGCTCTACAAACGCGCCGAGGTCGACCGCGTGCTGCTGGGCGGCACGAGTGGCCACCATGCCACGCTCGCCCGGGCGGCCGCCGCCCGCGCGACCGCCGCCGGCGTGGTCGTCGCTCCCGCCCCCTGACGGCGCCGCGGCGCCCGCCCGCGCCGGTTTGAGTGGGCGGCGTCATGCAATCGACAGGGATCGGCTCGCGAGCGGCGAAACCACCGCTGCACGCCCGCGCCGACAGGAGTGACCGAATGAGCGAACCACGACCCCGGTGGGAGCGCGAGTCCCAGGAGGATCTGCGCACGCCTGAGCAAGAGCCGCAGCCGACCACCGAGCTGGAGATCCGGTTCGACCAGGACGAGGACGACGACGAGCGCTGGCTCGAGCGCGAGCCGCGACTCGCGGCCGCCCGCGAGTCGCTGAGCGCGACGCGCGCGTCGGTCGGGGAGTCTCTGGCGATCACCCGCGGCTCGCTGTCGGACAGCGCGTCGAAGGTCGGCCGCTGGCTGCACTCGCTCGACCGCCGTCCCGAGTTCGAGGCCGGACGCGACCCGGTCGCCGAGCTGGGCGGCGATCCACAGTCGCAGGGCGAGCAGCCGCGCCCGGCCGCGACGCCGACCGCCCGTCGGACCGCGACGACGGTGAGCGGGAGGACGAGGGGATCGAGATCGGGATCCGCTTCCCGACCGCCGCGCTGGGGTACAACCGCCAGGCGGTCGACGATCACATCGCCCTGCTCGAGGAGGAGATCGCCGAGCTGCGCGAGGAAGCCGCGCCGCCGATGTCGATCAGCGAGGAGATCGAGCGGCTCGGCGAGCAGACCGCGTCGATCCTCGTCGTCGCCCACGACAAGGCCCACGAGACCGCGCGCCGTGCGCAGCAGCAGGCCGCGCGCGCGGTGAGCGAGGCCGCCGCGAACGCCGAGCGGTTGACCGCGGAGGCCGAGCGGCGGCTGCGCGAGCTCGACGAGGAGACCGACTCGGTGTGGCAGGAGCGCGAACGGCTGCTGGAGGACGTGCGAGAGGTCTCCCGCACGCTCGCCACGCTCGCCGACGCGGCGACCGAGCGCTTCCCGGCGGCGCCGGAGTCGTCGGCGCCGGCAGTGGCGAACTGACGACTGACCACTAGCCTCGGCGGCGTGATCGAGGCGCTGCTGTTCGACTTCGACGGGCTGCTCTACGACTCCGAGACCTCGGAGTACGAGGTCTGGCGGGAGCTCTACGCCGCCCACGGGGTGGAGTTCCCGCGCGAGCTCTGGCAGCAGCAGGTGATGGGCCGCCCGCCCGGCGCCTCGGGGTTCGACCCGCTCGCGCACCTGGAGGCGCTGGCCGGGCCGGGGCTCGACCCGCAGCTGACCGAGGCCGGCCACGACCGCCGCCGCGACGAGCTGTTCCCGCACGCGCTGATCGACGGCGCGGACGAGCTGCTGGCCGCGGCCCGCGCGCGGGGCCTCCGCACGGCGATCGTCTCGAGCAACCACCGCGCGCGGATCGAGGAGCACCTCGCTCGCGCCGGCCACGCCGCCGACTTCGACGCCGTCATCACCGCCGACGGCGACCCCGAGCGCGGCAAGCCGAGCCCGGCGCTGTACCTGGAGGCGCTGGCGGCGCTTCACGTCCCCGCCGAGCGGGCGGTCGCGTTCGAGGACTCGCCCAACGGGGTGCGCTCGGCCAAGGCGGCCGGACTGCGCGTCGTCGCGGTGCCCAACCGGCTGACCGAGGGCGCGGCGGGCCTGGAGGCGGCCGACGAGGTGCTCGCCTCGCTCGCCGACTACCGGCTGCCGGGGCCCGAGCGGGCGCCCGCGCGGCCGTGATCGAGATCCTCACCGACGCCGAGAAGTTCGCGGCCCGAGCGCAGGCGCTGCTGTCGTCGACCGTCCGTAACACGGTGCCCGCGACCGTGCTTGACGCGATCCGCACCGGCGGCTACCCGAACACGGACTGGCGGTTCGCGCTCGTCACCGACGGGGCGGGCGTGGTGACCTCGGCCGCGCTGCGGACGCCGCCGCGAGCGATGCTCTGCACCGAGATCGGCGACGGGGACGCGGTCGAGCTGATGGGCGCGTGGCTCGCCGCCGACCCGGAGCTGCCCGCGGTCAACGCCGTGGCGGGCACCGCCCGGACGCTCGCCGCGGCGTTCCGCGCCCGGACCGGCGGCCGCAGCGAGCTCACGATGGAGATGGCGCTGCACGGGCTCGCCCCCGGTGAGCTCGTCGATCCGCCGCGCCCGGCCGCGGGCGCGCTGCGCGCCCCCCGGCCCGAGGAGCACGAGCTGCTCGTCGAGTGGTACGTGGCGTTCGTCGCCGAGTCGGAGGTGCACGAGGACGCCGACGCAGCCCGGAGCGCGGCGCGGCTGCGGATCGAGCGGGGGCTCACCTTCGTGTGGGACGACGTCGGCGAGCCCGTGTCGGTGGTCGGCCGGACCGTCGCGGTCGGCGGCGTCCCGCGCATCGGGCCGGTGTACACCCCGCCCGAGCGCCGCAGCCGCGGATACGCCTCGACGGCGGTCGCGGCGCTCAGCCGCCGGCTGTTTGACTCAGGCGCGACGCGGATCGTGCTCTTCACCGACCTCGCCAACCCGACGTCGAACCGGATCTACGGGGACGTCGGCTTCCGGCGGCTGGCCGACTACGAGCAGCACGCGCTCAGCCGCTGACCGCGCCGGTAGGCCCGACCCATCGCCGCCGGATGGAGTGGGACAGGCGTGGCCCGGTCCTCAAGCCGAGCCCGTCGCCGGCCGAGGCGGCGAACGTGTCCGATCGCGACCTGATCAGCGGACCGGCGGCCCGTGGCCGGGATCTCGCCGACATCGACGCCCTCCCCGCCATCGGCTTACGTCGAACTTGGGCCGACGGGCCCGCCGGACGCACGCTGGCTGGCCGCTGGCCGTGGCGATGCCGCCGCACCGGTGGCCGACAGCCCGAGCGCGGCACTCAGGACGGCCGCCCCGATAAGGACCGCTTTCCGGCCGCCTGCAGTGGTCACGACAGCCGAGCATGTCACAGCCTGGGCGCAGTTGCCCGCCCGTTGCCACCGGGTACGCCGTGACCAGCAGGCGGCGATGAGTTCCCGCTGCCGCGCCAGTCATCGATGGTGAGCAGAGCGAACAGAGAGGACTGGTGGCCATGCCGACCGCCAAACTGCCCGCCGTGGCGATGTGGTACGACGAACGCGGCCACGGTGAC
>CAVPBY010000025.1:0-32719 GCA_963702225.1 uncultured Solirubrobacteraceae bacterium
CCGTTCACCCAGCTGTCCCTGCAGAAGCTCGAACGCTCCGCGGATCACCGACCGCAGTCCGGTCTCGAACTTGCCGAGCTCGGCTCGCATGGCCGTCGCCTCCTCCGGATCGAGCTCAGCCAGCTCGGCGTCGAGCCGAGCCGAGATGGCCACGGCACCGGCTCCCCGTTCGGCGGCCAGCTGGGCGATTCCCGCGGGACCTCGTGCGCTCCCTCCTCCACGTTGGCCACGTACAGGACGGGTTTGGCGGTCAGCGACCCCAGCAGTACGGCGGCGTCCGGAGCGCCGGCAGGGGGGAGCGCAGCGGCCGCCCGGCTCAAGCTCGGCGACCGGCTGCTCCAGCCAGGCGGCCTCGGCGATCGAACGCCGGTCCCGGACTTGGCCGCCCGGGCGACGCGGTCCAGCCGGCGCTCGGCCTGCTCCAGGTCGGCATAGACAAGTTCCGTCTCCACCGTCTCGATGTCCTGCACCGGATCGACCCGGCCGTCAGGATGGATCACGTTCGGGTCGTTGTGAGCCCGGACCACATGGACGATTGCGTCGGTCTCCCGGATGTTGCCCAAGAACTGATTGCCCAGCCCCTCGCCGCGGTGGGCCCCGGCCACCAGGCCCGCGATGTCGTGAAAGGTGATCGTGTCGGGCACGATTTGGAGGCGCCGAGGACCCGGGCCACCTGATCCAGCCGCGGGTCTAACACCGGGACGACGGCCACGTTGGGCTCGATCGTGGTGAACGGGTAGTTGGCCGCCTCGGCGGCCACGCCCGTGAGCGCGCTGAACAGCGAGGATTTGCCGGCGTTCGGGAGCCCGACGATCCCGACCTTCATCGCGGCCAGGCCTGTCCGACCGCGGTGCCCAGAATCGCGCCGGCGATCACGTCGCTCGGATAGTGAACGCCCAGGTAGGGCCGGCTGAGTGCGAACAGGCAGGCCGCGCTGTACAGCCCGCCCGCCGGGACCAGCCCTCGAAATCCGCGGCAGGCGGCGAACGAGGTGGTGGCGTGCGCGCTCGGAAACGACAGCCGGGAGACGGTCGGGGTGAGCGGCGGCAGCCCGGGCAGCTCAGGCCGGTGACGGCGAACCGCGAGCTTGACCGCGTAGTTGATTACGTAGGCCCCGGCCACGATCGACACGCCCCGAAGCCACCGCGGGCGCCGATCGGGGTCCAGCGCCGCCCCGGCCAGGCCCAGCCCCAGCCAGCACGCGCCGTGCTCCCCGGTTCGTGAGTAGGCGGCGATCGCCCGCTCAGCCAACCGGGCGTGTCCCCGCCCGCAGGCGAACTTCAGAACGGCGCCGTCAAGCGCCGAAACCGACCCGATGCTCCTCGTCCTCCACGAGCACGTACACGACGCGGCCCAGGTCCAGCGTGAGGTCCCGTCCTCAAAGCGGACATCGCGCCAGCCGTCGTTTCCCAGCGCGTCCCGCAGCTTGGCCAGCTCGGGAGCTGGAACCCGCCCGCTCAAGACCTGGCTGCCGATGAACCCGATGCTCACCTTCTGTGGCTTCTCAGATGCCATCAGTGACCCTCCGCTGGTTGAACGATTTCAGTCAGGACTCCGCCGGTGCTCGCTGGATGGATGAACGCCACGCGGGAGTCGCGAATCCCCGTCCGAGGCTGCTCGTCGATCAGGCGCATGCCCGCGGCGCTCAGCTGCCTGAGCGTCTCCGCCACGTCCGCCACCCGGTAGGCCACGTGGTGGAGGCCCGGGCCCCGTCGCTGCAGGAACTTGCCCACGGCGGTGTCAGGGCTGAGTGGTCTGAGCAGCTCGACGTGGCTGTCGCCCACCTCCAGCAGCACCGCCTCGACGCCCTGCTCATCCACCGTCTCCCGATGCACGAGCGACATCTCCATTCGCTTCGCATACAGCGCGATGGCTTCGTCGAGGTCGTCGACGGCCACGCCGACATGATCGATGGCGGACAGCATCCGCGCTTAGGCTAGCGAGGGTGGTGCGCGGGTCGCGGCTAGCGCCGCGTGGCCCGGGGAGCCGGGTTGGTGGCGGTGGCCGCCGCCACCTTCAGCTGTCCGATCCGGCTGGGGGCGGCCGGAGGCGTCTTGCCCAGGATGCGCGAGATGTCCTCGCGCTCCAGAACCTCATTGGCCAGCAGGGTCGTGGCCAGCGCGTCGAGCTGCGAGCGGTGGGAGTCCAGCAGGCTGATGGCGGAGCGGAAGCCCTCGTCGGCCAGTTCCCGGACCTCGGCGTCATACATGCGGCGCGTCGACTCGGCGGCCACGTCGCCCATCGAGGGCAGCGAGCTTGACCCGGTGCCCATGGCGTAGTCGCGGACCATCGAGCTCGCGATTTCACCCACCCGCCTGAGATCGTCCTGGGCGCCGGTCGTGATTGAGCCGAAGACCAGTTGTTCGGCGGCCCGGCCGCCCAGGAGCATGGTCATGAAGTCCAGCAGCTCCTCGCGCGTCTTCAGGTACCGGTCCTCCTCGGGGAGGTTGAGCGTGTAGCCCAGCGCCCGGCCTCGCGGGACGATCGAAACCCTGTGCACCCGGTCCACTGAGGGCAGGAGCTCGGCGCAGAGGGCGTGGCCGGCCTCGTGGTAGGCCACCACCCGCTTCTCGTGATCGGTCAAGGTCTTGCGGGACTGCATCCCGGCCACCACGCGCTCCAGAGCCTGGTCGAAGTCCTTCAGCTCCACCACGCGGGACTTACGCCGGCCGGCGAAGATGGCCGCCTCGTTGCAAATGTTGGCCAGGTCGGCTCCGGTCAGACCGGATGTCTGCCGGGCCAGCAGGTTGAAGTCGACGCCCTCGGCCACCGGCTTGTTGGCGCTGTGGACCTTGAGGATCTGCTCGCGGCCGCCCACGTCGGGGGGTGAGACGAAGATCTGGCCGTCAAACCGGCCCGGGCGCAGCAACGCGCCATCGAGCTTCTCCAACAGGTTGGAGGCGGCAATCACCACCACGTCCTTGCGGGCGGTGAATCCATCCAGCTCCACCAGCAGCTCGTTCAAGGTCTGGTCGCGCTCTCCGGAGACATCGAAGCCCCGCTTGCCGCCGACGGCGTCGATCTCATCGATGAAGACGATCGCCGGGGCATGCTTGCGCGCCTGCCGGAACAGGCGCCGGATCCGCGCCGCGCCCACGCCCACGAACATTTCGACGAACGAAGCGGCTGACTGGGAGAAGAAGGTGGCGCCTGACTCGTGGGCCACCGCCTTGGCCAGCAGCGTCTTGCCCGTGCCCGGAGGACCGTGCAGGAGGATGCCCTTGGGAACCTTGGCGCCGATCTGCCGGAAGCGCTTGGGGTCACGCAGGTAGTCCACGATCTCTCGCAGCTCCGCCTTGGCCTCATCGGCCCCAGCAATGTCGCTCCAGGCGATCGGTGGCGTCGCGTCCGGCTTGATCTTCGCGGGCCGCGTCTTGGGCATGAACCGCATGAGGCCGAAAACGGCCACCACCAGCAGGCCCATGAAGATGATGGGGAGCGACCGACTGGAGAAAGCTCCAAACGTCGGGAAAGCCAAGGAAAGCGGTCTGGATCAATAGTCGCCCTCAGGTCGAGCTATCGGCAACTGCCCGCGATCCCTCAACCTTTTCTCGAAGGGCCTGGGCGAGATGCCCAGGTCGGCCGGTTTACTCGACCTTCTCCAGCCGGGGATTCGGCGCGTACCCCCTGCCTTCCTTCGCGCACGGGCGTCCGTCCAGTAGCACGATCCGCGGTGAAGTCGTTGCTTCCGCGGATCAGGGAAGAGCCCACGCCGTAGGCATCGACCGGGACGCCCGCCGCCTCGAACTCGCGAATGCGCTGAGCGTCGAAGCCGCCGCTGGCCACTATCCGGACGTCCGAGTACCCCGCGCTGTCCAATCCGCCGCGCACCTTCTCCACCAACCGCGGGTTGACGCCGGTGGGCCGAAAGCCCCCGAGCTCGTGCCACAGCGACCTGTCCACCAGGTCCTCGCTCGTCTCCAGCCGGACCCCCCAGAGCGCAGGCCCGAGGGCGTCGGCCACCTCAAGGGCGGTCTTGAGCGAGTCGTTCTCAAAATCGACCAGCACGGTGATCCGCATCTCCGGGTGGAAGTGGTCGGCGAACACCTTGGCGGCGCGCACCGTGTCGCCTCCATAGGCCGAGATCAGCCCATGGGGCACCGTGCCCATGCCCCGGCCGCCCCACCACGACGCCTGGGCGTCCGTGGAGACGCCGATCGCCCCGGCCACGTGGGCGCTCCAGCCGTCCCCCGTCTGGACCAGCCAGTGATCGTGGCGGGCGGGAAGTAGAAAGATCTGCTTGCCCTGCGCAGCCTCAACGACCTCGGCCACGTTGCGCATGATCAGCGAGCGGCGGGCCAGACAGCCCAGGTAGACCGTCTCCAGATGGGAGAACAGGCTGTAGTCGCCCTCGATCATCAGCACGCTCTCCCGCGGGCTGATGGGGTCCCCCTCGCGCAGGGCGTGCACGTCCAACTGATCCCAGCCCAGCACCCACTCGCCGTCGCCGTTCAGAAAGCCGCTGCACAGCTTCAGCACGGCGATCGCCTCGTCGATCCCGCCGAGCAGCGAGTGCTGCTTCTGGAACACCTGCATGGTCACCCTCGGGTGCTCCTGCTCGGCCTCCAGCAACTGCTTGGTGTAGACGAAGTAGGCGTCGGCGTAGTAGCCACTTCGGATCCGGTCGACGGGCAGCCGGAAGACCGAGGGATCGAGACGCTGGCGGGCGGTTGCCGGCGTCGTCATGGCTCGCAGTCTATTGCGCTACGCCGGTGTCCGGGCTATCCGCCCAGGAGCCGGCGAGCCGACTGGGTATAGAAGTCAGCGGCCACGCCGAGGTCGCGGACGTCGATCCGCTCGTTGGCGCTGTGCACCAGCGGGGCGGCCTCATACAGCGACATGTGCCGGTGGGAAAAACCGTAGGCCACGCATTCCGGGAAGGCGTCACGGAACCACCGGGAGTCGGAGAAGCCGGGCAGCAGCACCGGCACCGTGTCCGCTCCGGGATCGCTCGCCTGGACCCAGTCGCTGATCGCCTCCATCAGCGGCCCCTCGATCGAGGACTCATTGCCCACCACCATCTCGGTGAACTCCAGCTCCAGCCCGTCCATGGCGTCACCCAGAGCCTGAGCGACCCGCTCCCGCGCCGCCTCCTCGCCGAGGCCCGGAGGCACGCGGCAATCGACCTTGATGAACGCCTCCGACGGGATCACGTTCACCTTCTGGGAGGCCTGGGCCATCGTCGGTGTGAGCGTCACCCCGAGCATCGGCTCGAGCACCAGTCGGGCGAGGATCGGTTCGTCTACCTCGATGTGGTCCAGCGCCGCCCCGGGTTGCTCGGGTCCTCTCCCAGTCGCCGCAGCAGCTCGGTCGTGGTGGAGCCGACCGCGAAGGTCGGCTCGGCCGCGGCCAGCTTGACCAGCGCGGGGCCCAGCTTGAGCAGCGCGTTGTCGCCGGTGCGGGGCAGCGAGGCATGTCCGGCCACGCCGTGGGCAATCAGCTTGAAACGAAAGACGCCCTTCTCGCCGCAGCAGACGCCGTACAACGCCGGCCGTCGTACTGGAACGAGTGGCCGCCCCTCGTTCAGGAGCAGATCGCAGCGCACCTTGTCCGGATGCTCGGAGGTGATCCACTGCGCGCCGAGCTCTCCGCCCGTCTCCTCATCGGACACGAACACGAGCTTCAGGTGCCCGTTTGACGGCCGCCACCCGGAACGAGCCAGCTCGGCCCCGGCCACGGCCTCGGCCGCGACCTGAGACTTCATGTCCAAGGCTCCGCGTCCCCAGAGGAAGCCGTCGGCCACATCCCCTGACCACGGATCGTGCTCCCACTCCGCGGGGTTGGCCAGGACCGTGTCGACGTGGCCCAGGTAGCACAGCGTCGGACCATCGCCGATGCCCCGCAGGTCGGCCACCAGGCTTGACCGGTCCGGCTCGGGGTGCCAGGATCTCGACCTCGAAGCCGGCGTCCTTCAGATACCCGGCCAAATACTCGATCGCCGGCCGCTCGTTGCCCGGGGGGTTGACGGTGTTGAAGCGGACGAGGCGCTGAAGCACCTCAGTGGTGGTGTCCTGAAGCTCGGTGCCCATGTGCCTCGTCAGCCTAATGGCTCAGGGCCTCCGCGTAGCATCACGCTGTGCCCTCGCTCGAGGACGACCTCTCCCTGGCCCAGGAGCTGGCCGATCTGGCCGACTCCATCACGCTGCGCCATTTTGGCTCCGAGAATCTGGCCGTCGAGACCAAGCCGGACATGACCCCCGTCAGTGAGGCTGACAAAGCGGTCGAGCAGGCGGTACGCGAGCGCCTGACGCAGGTCCGTCCAGGTGACGCCGTGGTGGGCGAGGAGTACGGGTCCTCCGGGGAGGACGGGGCCACCAGGCAGTGGATCATCGATCCCATCGACGGGACCACGGGCTATGTCCGCGGCATGGCCGTCTGGGCGACGTTGCTCGCCCTCCAGGTGGGGACCGAGCTGAAGGTCGGGGTGATTTCCGCGCCCGCCCTAGGGCGGCGGTGGTGGGCGGCGCGGGGCCTGGGCGCCTTCGTCGATGCCGGCCGGCCGGTGGCTCCCCGGCAGATCCACGTGTCGGCCGTCCGCGAGCTGGGCGATGCCCAGCTGACCTACGGCGATCTGGAGAACTGGCGAGACATCAGTCGCCTGGACGCCTTTCTGGAGCTGGCTCATAGCTGCTGGCGAACGCGCGGGCTGGGAGACTTCTGGTCCTACATGTGTGTGGCTGAGGGAACGGCCGAGATCGCCGTTGACCCGGTGGCCTCGGTGTGGGACCTGGCCGCCTCGCAGGTGATCGTCGAGGAGGCGGGGGGGTGGCAATCGGACCTGTCGGGTGCCGACCACCCCGACGGGGGCAACGGGCTGGCCACCAACGGCCTCCTTCACGAACTGGCCCTGGCCATCCTGGGTCGGTAGCACGCGGCCGCAGTGAGCGTCCTGCACGCAGTCGGGATCCTGGCCGCCGGCATGGTCGCGGGCGCCATCAACGCGGTGGTGGGAAGCGGGACGCTGGTCACGTTCCCCGTGCTGCTCGCCTTCGGCTATCCCCCGGTCGTGGCCAACGTGTCCAACACGGTCGGCCTGGTGCCCGGATCGGCGGCCGGCGCGGTCGGCTACCGCCGTGAGCTGGCCGGCCAGCGAACCCGGGTCCTGCGTCTGTCGGCGGCCTCGCTGAGCGGAGGGGTGGCGGGAGCCGTCCTGCTGCTCGAACTCTGCCCTCCGCGTTTAAGAAGATCGTGGTGGCGTTCATCCTGATCGCCCTGGTCCTGATCCTGGCTCAGCCCTGGATCTCCCGTTGGCTGGCCGCGCGTCGCCGGGCGCCCGCCGGCCATCACGCCGGTGCCGTCGCCACCGCGGCCGTGTTCGTCGCCGGCGTGTACGGCGGGTACTTCGGGGCCGCCCAGGGCATCCTGCTGCTCGCCATCCTGGGGCTCTCGATCGACGACAGCCTGCAGCGCATCAACGCCGTCAAGGTCGTGCTCGCCGGACTCGTGAATCTGGTGGCCGGGGTGATCTTCGTGTTCGCCGCCCATGTGGCCTGGGGCGCGACCGGACTGATCGCCGCCGGGTCAATCGTGGGTGGGCTCCTGGGCGCCCGGTGGGGCCGGCGGCTGCCCGAGTCGGGGTTGCGCCTGCTCATAGTCGGCGTGGGCATCTTCGCCATCGTCCGGCTGCTGGGCTGAGCGCGGCCATACTTGATCCATGGAGCGGCTGTTCGGCGAGGACGAGTCGAGCACAGCGCGGTCGGCTCCGCCCCGATCGCAGGGGGGGCGAGCCCCGCTGGCCACGCGGCTGCGGCCGCGAACGCTGGACGAGTTCGTCGGGCAGGGCCGGCTGCTCGAGGCGGGCTCGGCGTTGCGCAGGGCCGCCGCGGACGGCCACCCCCACTCGATGATCCTCCACGGCCCGCCGGGCAGTGGCAAGACCACCTTGGCCAGGCTGCTGGCCGGCGGCTCAGACGCGGCCTTTGAGGAGGAGAGCGCGGTTCAGGCGGGCCGGGCGGAGGTCCGCGCGGTGATCGAGCGCGCCCGCCAACGTCTGTCCTCCGGGGGCAGGCGAGACCGTGCTTTTCCTGGATGAGACCCCACCGCTTCAACAAGGCCCAGCAGGACGCACTTCTGCCCGCGGTCGAGGAGGGTCTGATCACACTGATCGGAGCCACAACCGAGATCCTTACTTCGAGGTCACGTGCCCTGGCCCAGAACTATCTGGGCGAGGCCAGCTTTGTGCTCAAGGACATTTCGCTGGATCCGCGTGCGCCGGATTCGCTGTTCGAACGGCGGCACGAGCGTGGTGGTGCATGAGCATGCGGACGACGAGAAGACCAACCCGAGCGGGAATGCAGGCAACCGGATTGCGTGCGGGGTGGTGAAGCAGACAGTAGAGGTAGACAGTAGACAGTAAAGGAAAGGTGGCCAGCGGACGGACGAGGGAGAAGGTTGGGCTGCCCCGTCAGGAAGACGTTTTCCTGGGCGAAGTTAGCTGAATCTGGGGCGAAGGTTGGGGGAACTTTTGGGGCCGGGATTGCGTAAGGAACCAGGACGTAGCTCATCGGGATCGACTGACGCCGCAGGTCGCCCGGCTCGACCGGCGAGAGGTACTCCATCGTCAGCTGGACGCCGCCGCCCTGGAACGTGAAGATCGAGCGGGTCGCGGTCACCTGCAGGTCTGACTGGTCCAGCGCGGCCTCAAAGTCGTTGACCGTCGTCTGTGAGCCGTAGCCGCCGTTGGGGACGTCCAGCACGATCGTCGGGTCACCGGCGAACTTGTAGGCGGCGCCGTCGATGCGCGCGATCCCGCCGATCGCGGTGACGCTCCCGTTCCAGAACGTCTCCAGGTCCCGGGGGCGACGGTCGAGGCCTGCCACGTGCTCAGGTACGGCGAGCGCACGACGAGCGGCGCCGCCGGCGGCCGGATCGGGGTGGCCGCCGGCTGCCCGGGGATCGTCGTGGGCGCCGTCTGGCCGGGCGTGGCCACCTGCGGCTCGCTGCCGTGGCCGGCGCGCGGCCGCAGCGCGTCGGCGGTGCGGCTCGGTGCGGCCGAGGCGCTGGAGGCGGCAACCAGCCCGCCGCCGACCGCGGCGGCGGTCGCCCCGGACGCCTGCAGGAAGCGCCGGCGGTCGATCGTGGTCCCCGTCCCGTCGGCGGACCCGTCCTCTGGGGTGGCGTGACGCGGTTCTTCGCTCATGGCCTGATCCCTTCGCGGCTGCGCCCAGACGCCTGGTCGTCGGGCTGACAGCGCTATCTGGTACCCACGAGGCTGTGAGCGCTAACACACCCGGTCCGGAGGCCTCTCGGGCGGTCGCAGGCGCTCACGCGCCGACTGTCACGCGCCGACCGTCACGCGCCGACCGTCACGCGCGGCCGCTCGCGCAGCGCGGCCGACGGCGCGAACACGGTGACGACGCCGTCGTCGTCGATCGTCGCGCCGCCATCGGGCAGCCACTCGGCGGCGCGCGCCGGACCGGACAGGAGCGCCGCCTTGGCGCGCAGCTCGGCCTCCAGCCCGGTGGTGGCCAGCGCCGTCACCTGCACCAGGCCGGTGAACGCCGGCCGGCCGGTGGCCGGGTCGAGCAGGTGGTGGCCGGGGTGCCCCTCGGCGTCGCTCCAGGCGCGCCGCCCGATCCCGCTGGTGGCGGCGGCGCCGTGCTGCAGCTCGAACGTGTGCAGCACCGCGCCCGCGGCCGGCGCGGCGATCGCGATCTGGCGGGGCAGCGTGTGGCGGCCGCCGAAGCGCACGTCGCCCGCCGCGTCCACGGCGAAGCTGTCATGGCCCGCGAGCACGGTCGCGAGCAGGTCGCCGCACGCGCCCTTGGCCACGCCGCCGAAGTCGATCCGCAGGCCCGGGGGCCGCGTGACCGTGCCGGCGCGCTCGTCGACGGAGATCTCGCGCCAGCGGGCGTCCGGGCGAGGGGTCGCGGGACGCCGCGGGGGCGCCGCCGCGAGCGCGCGGCGGATCTCGACGCCCGACGGCCCCCCGAGCGCGTGCAGCGAGCGCCGGTACCCGGCCGACTCGAGCTCGCCGAGCAGCGTCGGGTCGACGAGCCCGCCGGTGAGCCGCGCCGCGTGGATCGCGGCGCGCACCAGCCGCAGCATCATCGGCGAGGCCGGCACGGTCTCGCGCGGGTCGCGGTTGAGCGCCGACAGCTCCGAGTGCTCGTCGAAGCGGGTGAAGCGGTCGTGCCACTCGAGCATGTGCCCGCGGGCGAGCGCGGTCGCCCGGGAGGCGTCGCCGCCCGGCCCGCCGCCGGAGACGAGCACCGCGCAGCGCTCGCCGAAGCACGCAAAGCGGCTGATCGACTCGTCGCTCATGACGCGCTCGTGGTCACCGGGCTCGGCGCGACCGCCCTGGCGCCCGCCGTCGCGGCGCTCGCAGGCGTCCGGGCGCCGGCGGCTCGTGGGGGCTCGTCAGCGCGGCGGAGGTCCGCGCGCTCGTGCCGCGCGCGAGCGCCGGGTCGCCGCCGGTCACGATCTGCACGACGACCGCGCCGCTGGCGGCGGCGAACGTCGCCAGCGACATGCCGGCGACCCGGCGGCGGATCGTCCGCGCCCGCCGGCGCCGGGCGGCGAGCCGCTCACGCGCGCCGGAGCGGCGGCCGGCGCGGAATCGGTGGGACGTCCTGGTGCATGACGTCCACCTTGACCGGGCGCCATCGCAATCCCGTAACAGTTGGCGAAGGGAATCGGAAGAAGCGCGGTCAGACGCCGAGGCGCCGCGCGAGCTCGGCGGTGTGCCGCCGCGCCACCGGCACGGTCGCGCCGTCGGCGAACGCGAGCTCCGCGGTGCCGCCGACCTGCGGGCGCAGCTCGATCGCGAGGTGAAGGTTGACGACGAACTGCCGGTGCACGCGGACGAACCCGTGGGCCGCCCAGCGGCGCTCGACCTCGGACAGCGTCGAGCGCAGCAGGTAGCGCGAGCCGGCGGTGACGACGTGCACGAAGTCGCCGTAGGAGCTCACGTACCGGATCTCCGATCGCTCGAGCAGCCGGGTCGCGCCGCCGTGCAGCGCGGACACCGCGACCACGTCGTGGCCGCCGTCGAACTCGGCGGAGCCGAACGTGTCCTCGCCGGCCGCCGGATGGGCGGCGGGGTCGCCGGCCCGCGCCGCGCGCGCCTGTGCGACGCGCTGGATCGCCTCGGTCAGCCGTGCGCGGGCGACGGGCTTGCGCAGGTAGTCGAGGGCGCGCAGCTCGAACGCCTCGACGGCCGCGTCGTCGTGGGCGGACGACGAACACGAGCTCGGGAGCGGCCGCGAAGCGGCGCAGCACCCGCGCGAGCTCCAGTCCGTCCAGCCCCGGGATCCGCACGTCGAGGAACACCGCGTCGAAGCTCGAGGCAGAGATCCGGCGCAGCGCCTCCGCGCCCGCGTCGGCGCACTCGACGCCAGCGACCTCGGGCATCGAGCGCAGCAGCCGCTCGAGGTCCGCGAGTGCCCGCGGCTCATCGTCGACGGCGAGGATCCGCAGCCCGTCGTCACTCACGCGGCCACCCCGAACGGCTGCGCGCCGGACGCCGGGACGTTCATCGCGACCGTCGTGCCGACCCCGGGCGCCGAGTCGATCCGCAGCCCGTAGCGATCGCCGAACGTGCTCCGCAGCCGGCCGTCGACGTTGGTCAGACCGATCCCGCCGCCCGCCGCCGAGCGCCGCAGATCGCCGGGGTGGGTGGTGAAGCCGACGCCGTCGTCGGTCACCGACAGCTCGACGTGGTCGCCGCGGGCGATCGCGCGGATCGTGATCGTCCCGCCGCCCGGCCGGCGGACGCCGTGCCGGATCGCGTTCTCCGCGAGCGGCTGCAGCGACATCGTGGGCACGATCGCCGCCCGGGTCTCGGGCGCGACCTCGACGCGGACATCGAGCACGCCCGGGAAGCGCGCCTGCTCCAGGCGCAGGTAGCGCACGACGTGGTCGACCTCCTCGGCGAGCGCCACGTACGAGCGGTCGTCGCGGAACAGGTAGCGGGTGAACTCGGCGAAGTCGATCAGCTGCTCGCGCGCGGCCTCGGGATCCTCGTGGATGTTGGCGGCCACCGCGGCGAGCGCGTTGTAGAGGAAGTGCGGCGAGATCTGCGCGCGCAGCGCCCGCAGCTCGGCCTGGGCCAGGCGCCGCTCCTGCTCGGCGAGGCCCGACAGCTCGACCTGGGCGCAGACCAGGCTCGCGGCCTCGGCCACCACCCGCAGCTCGGCCCCCGACGGCCGCCCGGTCGCGCGGTAGAACGCGATCAGCGTCCCCGCCCGCCGGTCGCCGACCACGAGCGGCGCGAGCGCCGCGGCGTGCAGCGGGCAGTCCGGGTCCGAGGAGACGAGCCGGGGCACGACCCGGACGCGGTCATCGCGCGTGCGGGCGAGCAGGCGGGTGAGCACGTCGCCCGGGCGGACCTGCTCGCGGCCCTCGCCGTCGATCGCGAGCACGGTGTCGGCGTCGGCGAGCGCGACGGCGGCGGCGCCCGTGAGTGCTCGCAGATGGGGCAGCGCCTCGGTCGCGGAGACGACGTCCAGCCCGCGGCGCAGGTGCGGCAGCGTCGCCGTCGCGGCGTGCAGTGCCGACTGCATGCCGTGGGCCTCGGCGGGGGCGGGAGCCGGCCTGCCGAACGGCCAGCCGAGCCCCGGGTGCCTGGTGCGCGCCGCGGACCAGATGAGGCGCAATCCGAACGCGAGCACCACGCCGATGAGCACTCCGTCGACAACGCTCATGGAATGTGACAATCCTAACAATATGCTCGGCCGCGCCATGACGGCCGGACGGCCGGCGGGCCGGCGGCCGCGCTTGACCGTCGCGCGGGCCGGGGGATAGCGTCCGCGGATCGCCGCCACCGCACAGACGCGCGTCTGCGTCCAGCAGCTCGAGCCGCGGGTCGGTGACCCGGCTCACAATCGCGTGCTCTCGCTGGAGGCGATCGAGCAGGCGGCGGCGGGCGGCGCGCAGGTGGTCGTGCTCCCCGAGCTGGTCAGCTCGGGCTACGTGTTCGAGTCCGCCGAGGAGGCGGCGTCGCTCGCGATCACGGCCGACGCCCCGCTGATATCGGAGTGGGCGGCCGCCGCGGCCCGGCACGGGCTGGTGCTCGCGGCCGGCTTCTGCGAGCGCGGCGAGGACGGGCGCACCTACAACAGCGCGGCGCTGATCGACCCCACCGGCCTGCGCGCGGTCTACCGCAAGCTGCACCTGTGGGACCGGGAGAAGCTGTGGTTCACGCCCGGCGGCACGCTCCCGCCGGTGCTCGACACGCCGGCCGGGCGGGTCGCCACGATCGTCTGCTACGACCTCGAGTTCCCCGAGCTGACGCGGACGGTCGCCCTCGCCGGCGCCGAGCTGCTGCTCGTCCCGACCAACTGGCCGTTGATGGAGCGCCCGCCGGGCGAGCGCCCCGCCGAGGTGGTGGCCGCGATGGCGACCGCGCGGATCAACCACATGGCGATCGCCTGCGCGGACCGCGCCGGGGTCGAGCGCGGGCAGCCGTGGACGGGCGGGACGGCGATCGTCGACGCCGACGGGTGGGTGGTGGCCGAGCCGGACTGGACCGGCGACGCGCGCGGGCCCGGGCCCCTGTACGCCGACCTCGATGTCGCGCGCGCGCGCGACAAGCGCTTCACCGAGCTCGCCGACGCGTTCGCCGATCGCCGCCCCGAGCTGTACGGGTCCGTGACGCGCGGCTGAGCGGCTCGGGCCCGCGATCGCCGGGCCGCCGCTTCGTCAGGCCGGGAAGCGCACCCCGCCGCGCAGCGCCACGCCGACGCTCGCCCCGGCCGCCGGCGGCGGGCCGTCGACGGTCGTGCTCAGCGCCCCCTGCTCCAGGGCCAGCTCCACGCGGGCGCCGTCCTCGGTCGGGATCACCCGGGTCACGGTCGCGCGCAGCGGCCCGTCGGGATCGAGCGCGACATGCGACGGGCGCGTGAGCAGCAGCTCGCCGTCGTCCTGGCCGTCGCCCTGGCCGCGCAGCTCGCCGTCGTAGCCGAGGAAGCGCGCGACCGCGGCGGTCGGCGGCGCCGCCAGCAGCTGCGCGGGGGGACCGTCGGCGAGCAGCGCGCCGTCGATGAGCACGAGCAGGCGGTCGGCGAGCGCCCACGCCTCGGCGCGGTCGTGGACGACGACGAGCGTCGCGCGCGACGGGTCGCGCAGCGCCCCGGCGACGTCGGCGAGCAGCTCGGACCGCGCGGTCCCGTCGAGCCCCGCGAACGGCTCGTCGAGCATCAGCACGTCGGGCGTCACCGCGATCGCGCGCGCGAGGTGGACGCGCCGGCGCTCGCCGCCCGACAGCTCCGCCGCCGGGCGGCGCGCGAGATGGGCGGCGCCGAGCGTCTGAAGGGCGCGCAGCGCGCGCTCGCGGCGCTCAGGTCGCGGCACGCCCCACCAGGCGAGCGCGGCGGTGACGTTGGCGAGCACCGAGCGCCGGGCGAGGTCGGGCGACTGCAGCGCGACCGCGATGCGGCCGTGGCGCTGAACCGAGCCCGCGCTCGGGTGCAGCCCGCCGGCCAGCGCGCCGAGCAGCGTCGACTTGCCGGCGCCGTTGGGGCCGAGCAGCGCGACCACCTCGCCGGCGCGGAGCTCCAGCTCGATGCCGCGCAGGATCTCCCGGCGCCCGCGGCTGACGCTCAGCGCCCGGCAGGCGAGCAGCGGTCCGCTCACGACGACGGCCCCAGCCGCAGCCGGATACCGCCGCCGAGCTGGCCGAGCAGCGAGACCCCGCCGACGAGCAGCAGGATGAGCGCGAGCAGCACGATGCCGATGGCGAGGGCCTCCGCGTACATCGCCGCGTTGGAGGCGAACAGCGACGCGCTCGCCAGGGTCTGGTCGTAGCCGTAGACGTTGCCGCCGACGATCACGATCGCCGCCACCTCCGACAGCGCGGTGGCGAGCGCCGCGATCACGCCCGCCATCACTCCGACGCGCGCCTCGCGCAGCGCGAGCCCGGCGAGCTGGGCGCGACCGGCGCCGAGCAGCCGCGCCTGATCGGGCAGCCCGGCGGGCAGCGCGCGCACCGCCGCGACGGTGAGCGCGACCGTGTAGGGCAGCGCGAGCACCGTCTGGGCGACGATCACGCCGCTGCGGGTAGCGTTGAGGTGCAGCGACCCGAGCGGGCCGGCCGGGACGAACACGAGGAACAGCACGAGCCCGACGACGACCGGCGGCAGCCCCATGCTCGTGTTGGCGAGGATGCGCAGCGCCTCGCGCCCGCGGAAGCGCCCGAGCCCGATCACCAGCCCCAACGGCACGCCGATCGCGCTCGCCACCCCCGTCGAGATCGCCGCCACCTGGAGCGTGAACCCGATCACCCCCACCAGGTAGGGGTCGCCATGGGCGATCAGCGAGATCGCGGCGCGCAGCTCGTGCAGCAGCAGCGTCATCGGGTGCGCAGCCGCAGCCGCAGGCCGTCGGTCCGCTGCCCGAGCACGGTGAGCGCGGCCATCAGCGCGCCGATCAGGACGAGCAGCACGATCGCGATCGCGATCGCGGTCGGATAGTCGGTGTAGTCGGTCGTCCGCTGCAGCACCGCGGAGGCGAGCGTCTGGTCGTGGTTCTGGATGTTGCCGCCGACGATCACCACCGCCCCGACCTCCGACAGCGCCGTTCCGAGCGCCGCGATCACCGCCGCCATCACGCCGATGCGGGCCTCACGCAACGCCAGGCGCGCAAGCTGCGCGCGGCGCGCCCCCAGTGCCCGCGCCTGGTCGAGCAATCCCGGCGGGAGCGCGTTGACCGCGGCGGCGGTGAGCGCGACCGTGTAGGGCAGCGCGAGCAGCGTCTGGGCGATGTAGACGCCCTTCAGGGTGAACGCGATCCGCAGCCCGCCGAGTGCCCCGCTGGGCAGCAGCAGCACGAGCACGACGATGCCGACGATCACCGACGGCACCGCGAGGCTGGCGTTGGCGAGGGCGTGGGCGATCCGCCGGCCGCGGAAGCGGCCGATCCCGATCGCGCAGCCGAGCGGGATCCCGATCGCCGACGCGATCCCGGTGGCGACGAGCGCGAGCCGGATCGTGACCCAGCCGAGGCGGAGGATGTCGCCGTGATCGCCCCAGATCAGCGGCACCCCGTCGCGCAGCTGGGTCCAGAGGAACCCCACTACTTCGAGGGGCTCTGCACGTAGACGAGCTTGCCGTTGGCGAGCCGGTAGACGGTCCCGACCTTCGCGCCGTGGCCGATCGTGCGCGCGCCCCGCGCGGGCAGCGCGGTCACCTTCTCTCCGGGGGCGATCGTGATCTGGCGGTTGCGGACCTCGCGCAGGCCGTGCTTGGTGATCGCCGCGCCGAGGTGCAGGGAGGAGAGCGCCGCCAGCAGGAAGGCGACCGCGAGCACGATCCCCAGGTCGAACAGGTTGACGAGACCGTCGAGCGGGTCGCCGGCGCGGTCGTCGCGGCTGCGGGCGTGCGGGGTGACCGAGATCATGTGGTGCGCGGATCGCTCACGACGGCGGCCAGGTACTGAAGATCGGAGAGGTCCTGACTGTACATCCGGTCGCGCGACAGCGAGAGCGCGTAGGCGACCGCGCCGACGAGCAGCCCGAGCACGGTGACGCTGAAGGCGACGCGCAGGTCGTGGCTGAGCTGCGCGGTGTCGCCGCTGGCCAGGCCGGTGAGCGCGGGGGAGAGCGGGATCAGGGTGCCCATCAGCCCGAGCGCGGGGCCGAAGCGCACGAGCATCCGCGTGCGTCCGAGCCGCCGCTGGGAGTCCAGGTCGAAGTCGGCGAGCGCCTTGTTGAGCTCCGGCTCGGCCCGCACCGAGCGGGCGTGCTGCACGATGAACGTGAGCGTGTCGTGCATCGGCGCGCTGCGCGCACAGTCGGCGACGGCGCCGAGCGCCGCGTCCGGACGCCCCTGGTTGAGCGCCTCGCGCGCGCGGTCGGCGTCCGCGAGCAGCGCGGTGAAGCGCCGGCCGCGCCGCCTGCGCAGCTCGATCCCGAAGCCGCCGAGCTCGTAGATGACCATCGCCAGCGCCAGCAGGGCGAGCACGAGCACCGGCACCTCGAGCACGCTCGCGACGCGGAAGATCGCGTCGTCGACGGAGTGGCTGGAGAGGGCGAAGGGGACCGGCACGTCTGGGCTTTTGGGTTCGGGCGGCGGGTCAGCGGTGGAGCCGGGGCGAACGGCGGCGATGCTCGCGGGCCGCTCCGAGGATGAGCAGCCCGAGCGCGGCGGCGCCGCCGGCGACGGCGCCAGGGACGGTGAGGCGCGCCGGCGCGGCGGGGCTGGCGATCGCCGCGCTGCGCGGCGCGGGCAGCGGCCGGGTGAGCGGGCTGCGGGCGGCGCTGCGCGGGACGACGTCGGCGAGCAGTCGGCCGCGCACGAGCGGGCGGGAGGGGCCCGGAGGGGGAGCGGGACGGTGGTGGGCGGCGCGGCGGCGCGGGCGGGGGGCCGGCGTGGTGGTGCGCGTGGTCGACGGTGCCGGGGCGGTGGCCGAGGGGGCCGTGTGCGTGGTCGTGTTCACGGCTGGGGTACGGCTGGACGCTGTGGTCGTGGCCGCGGCCGGGGTGGGCGTCGTCGTCTGCGTCGCCGGGCTCGGGCTCGTCGTCGAGGTGGTGGCCGTCGTGTGGGGGGTGGTGGTGCCGTGGGGGTGGCCGCTCGACGTGGCCGGGTGGCGATGAGGGTGGCCGGATCCGAGGCCGGTGGCCGAGTGCACCGTGCCGTGCCCGCCGCCACCCCCGTGGGAGCCGGGGAGCGGACCGGCTTGTAGGAGAGCGCGACGCTCGCCGTCCCGCCGCTGCCGCTCGACGCGTCGCTCACGAGCACGGTGACCGTCGCGGTCCCTCGCGGGACCGTCACGGTCGGCGCCGGCGCCGTCGAGCCGGCGCCCGTGGAGGCCGTCCATCGCCAGCCGAGCGCGCTCGCCGGCACGGTGGTCCCGGCGCTCGTCTGGACGGTCGCGCTGAGCGCGACCCGCTCGCGGCGGGTGCCCCGGCGGATCGTGCGGGCGGTGATCTGAACGGCGAGCGGCGCCGCGTTCTGGTAGACGATCAGCTGCACCGGGCCCGGGTCGGTCACCTGGTCGCGGCCGTTCTCGTCGCGCCCGCCGCGCCATGGGCGGGTGTACGTGTTCTGGGCCTGACCGCCGTCGTTGGAGATCACCGGCAGCGCGCCGGGGTCGGCCGGGTCGGCGTAGGAGGAGGCGTCGGTGAGCGCCGTGGGGGTGAGCGGCGCCTGGGCCGCGCCGTCGGGGCGCAGGACCTCGACCGCGTTCACGTCCGTGCTCGGGATCCCGAGCCCGCACTGGAGGATCTCGGCGAGCGTCCACGTCGAGCCCGACGGCAGCGTGTCCGTCGATCCGCCCGGATAGAGCGTGAGCGCGCCGGGCCCGGTGTAGGGCGGGCAGGCGTCGAGCGCCGAGAGCGGCACGACATGGGCACCGGCCGTTCCGGCGGCGCCGGTGAACACGGTCGCGCTCACCACCGGCGTGTCGGCCGCCGCCGCCGGAGCGCCCCCGAGCGCTCCGGCGAGGACGGCGGCCGCCGCCAGCCGGCGTCTCACCTCTTCTTGGTCTTCGGCTTGGCCTTGATCGTCACGTGACCGACCTTCCGGGTCCATGCGGTGCCCACGCCGGGCGCCCTGTAGGACTCGAGCACCGCCCAGTGACCGCTGCCCCTCAGCCGTCCGCGCAGCGTGGCCGCGCGAGTGCCGCGATGGACCTTCACCGTGTCGAGCGTCGAGCGCGCCGGGGAGCCGCGCCCGCTCAGCCTGACCACGATGAGCGACACCTTCGCGCCCTTCACGGCCCTGGGTGATATCCGCACATGGGTGGTGAGCGTGCCCCTGCGGCTCACCGAGCCGCCGGCGGGAGCGATGTGGGCGCGGGCGGCCGCGGCGACCGTCACCGTCGTCGTGCGCGCGCGCGAGCCGGTCACGGTGCCGCGGTCCGAGAACGACGTCCTGATCTGCCAGCGGCCGGCCTTCAGCCCGACGGCGGCGGCGAACCGCCCGTCGGACCCGGCGAGCTTGAGGTGCGCGAGCGTGCGGAACCGTGACTTCGATCCGAGCTTGCGGGCCGACACCGTCACCCGGCCCTTGACGTGGCCGGCCGACGGCGACACGGCGCCGGTGACGAGCGCGCGCCCGCCGAGCGAGACCGCGCGCAGCGCCGAGACGACGCCGCGGACCGACACCTTGTGCGCGCTGGTGAGCGCCGGCGAGAGCGTGTCACCGTACGCCGGATTCAGCGTCGGGTCCTCGATCTGGCTGAACTGCGGCGTCGAGAAGGTGTAGGAGCCGCTCGCCGGCAGTGTCACCTTCATGGTGAACGCGCCCTTCGCGTTGTCCTCGCGCTCGCCACCGGGACCGACACGCTGCCGGCGACGTGGTCGAGCGTCACCGCCACGCCGTGCAGTGCCGGGTAGCCCGGCTGCGCGTTGGCGACGGTGCCGGAGATCGTGAGCGGCCTGGATGCCGTGTAGCGCCTGGGCAGCTTCTTCGCCGTCGTGATCACCGGCGAGGCATCGGCGCTGAACGGGGCGCCGCCGGCCGAGGAGGCCAGGTAGCTCGAAAGCTTCGCCTGGATCGTCGGCGAGGTGATCAGGTCCAGGAAGTGCTGCGCGGCGGGCAGGTTGACCGTCTCATCCGCCTTGGACGGGCTGATGACGTAGCCGTGGAAGTAGTTGACGAGCCCGTACTGCCCGCCCGGGGCGGTGGCGCCGTTGTCCTGGGTGAGGATCGTCAGCCCCGACACCGACCCGGCGGGATCGGTCCCGGACTGCAGGTAGTCGTACGTCCCGCGGTCGGTGAACACGTAGCACGAGTTCGCGCCGCTCGCGTACCCGCTGCACGCGTTGGCGGCGACCACGTTCGGGCCCTGGGTGAGGCCGGTCGCCGCGTACCACGAGGGCAGCGCCGACCCGGTCGGCAGCGCGCCGCCGTTCGGGCACGGCTGGCCGTTGGCCACGCCGGCGCCGGAGGAGATCGGCGTCTGGCCGCCGCCGTTGGCTTCGCTCACCGCGCACAGGTCCAGCCCGGCCGGCTCGAGGTTGTTCTGCGCGACCAGCGCCCAGATCTGATGCTCGTCGACGGTCGTCCCCGGGGTGCCGCCGCGGGAGACGAACTGGGCCTTGCCGGCGATCCCGGCGGCGGCCACGTCGGCGAACGACTGCGCGATGTCGTTCGCCGCGTTGGGGCCGGCGCCGGCGGGATCGGCGGTCGGCCCGGCGAGCACGAAGTCGTTGGTCCACAGCGCCCGGCCGTACTTCTCGTACGAGTAGCCGCCCGCCACGAACTGGTTCTCCAGCGACGGGGCGTGCACGATGAGCGCACTCGCGCCGACCGCGCCGGTCTCGGCGTCGGTGATCGCCGTGCCCGTCGCGGTGCCGATGTACTTGAACGTGTACTGCGGGTAGGCCGCCTCGAACGCGGGCTGGATCACGTTCTGCATCAGCCCCGAGTCGCTCACGTCGCTGGTGCCGACGACGGTGAGGGTGGAGGAGGAGTCGGCGCGCGCCAGGCTCGGCGTGAGCAGCATGGTGGTCGCGGCCAGTGCCGCGAGCGGAGCGATCAGGCGCCGCAGAGGACGGATGGGGACCATTGGCGGACTATAACCGCGCGCCTAGGCAACGCCTAGGCCGAAGTGGATCAGCGGACGGTCGCGACAGGCCCACTGCACTGGGACATCCCGTACTCGCCGGCCAGCCGCAAGGCGTCGTTGCCCTCGACCGTCGGCGTCGTCCGTCGGATCGCGGCGTCGTTCCCCGCGCGCTGCGCCGCGGCGAGGCGCCGGTAGCCGGCGGCGAGCGCGTCCTCGGCGGCGATGAAGCGCTCGAACAGCGCGCGCCGGGCCTTCGGCACCGGCAGGGCGTCCATCGCCTTGGCCTCCCTGGTGAAGATCGGCGCGTCGGCCTCGAAGGCGAACTTGGAGCCGCCCGGCCTGCCGGCGGAAGCGGGCAGGTTCGCGGTCTCCCGCGCCGCGGTCGCGCAGATCGCGTTGCCGCGGGCGATCACTCCGGCGCGGGTGACCGGCTTGGAGCCGCAGCCGGCGAGCGCGACGGCGGCGAGCGCGAGCGCAGCGAACGCCGCCGCGGCGAGTGCGGCCGCTCGGGGCGCGGCGCGCGGGCGTCGCTGAGGGCGCGGCGGCGGGGGCACGCCCGGGAATCTACGACCTGTACCTCGTCAGCCGGCTGAGGGGCGCGGGTCGGCACCCTCGGCCGCGTGCGGCGGCGCGAAGACGACCGGCGCCTCGAACCGCGCCCGGCGCGCGGCGCGGCGCAGCGCGTGCAACACCCCGGGCCCGAGCAGCACGATGCAGACGAGGTCGGTGACCGCGCGCCCGGTGTCCCAGCCCAGCGACGTGGTCGCGTCGAACACCAGGTAGCGGTGCCACTGCACGGTGAACGGCGCGCCCGGCAGGTAGGAGATCGAGCTGCCGGGGTCGAGGGCGAACGGCCAGAACGACAGGTTGAGCATGAAGCCGAAGAAGTAGCCGGCGACCGCGCCGTAGAGGGCGAGCATCGCGATCTCCCGCCTGCCGCGGCACGGGAGGCAGCAGCCCGGCGAACAGGCCGACCCAGGCGCAGCCGAACATCTGGTAGGGCATCCACGGCCCGACCCCGCCGGTGAGCAGCGCCGAGGCGAACAGCGACGTGCAGCCGAGCGCGAACCCGAAGCCCGGGCCGAACACCCGCCCGGCGAACACCAGGATGAAGAACACGGTCTCGATGCCCGCGGTGCCGGCGCCGAGCGGGCGCAGGCGCGGCGTTGATCGCCGAGAGCACGCCGAGCATGGCGATCGCCTTGGCGTCGATGCCGCCGTCGGCGATCTCGGCGAACACCACGGCGAGCACCAGCACGAGCAGCGAGCCCGAACATGAGCGGCGCCATCTCGCGCGTGCCGAACTCGCCGGGGGCCAGCACGAACGGCCACAGGAAGCAGGCGAAGCCGATCACGGACGCCGCCGTCGCCGCGAGATCGACCGCGCGTGCATGCGGATCGCGCGCCCTCGCGCGGTCCGCGGCCGAGCGCCGCCGCGAGCGCCGGCGCGACGTGGGTCATCGCCCCACCGCCACGGCGAAGCCCGCCGCGCACCTGGTCGACGGTGAGGTAGGCCAGCGGCGCGAGGATCTTCGCCACCTGGGGCGCGAACGCGGGCGAGGCGACGCACGATCTCGCGCGTCGGGCCGTCGGCGACGATCTCGCCCTCGGCCATCACGACCACCCGGTCGGCGCTGCGGCGGCGAACTCGACGTCGTGGGTGGCGACGACGATCGCGCGGCCGTCGGCGGCGAGCTCGTCGAGGACGCCGCCAGCGACCGCTTGGCGCCGTAGTCCAGGCCGCGGGTCGGTTCGTCGAGCAGGATCACGCGCGGGCGCGGCCGGCGAGCTGGACGGCGAGCACGAGGGCGAGCCGCTGGCCCTCCGAGAGATCGCGCGGGTCGGTGCAGTCGGCGATCCCGGGCGCGATCCGGTCGAGCAGCGCCCGCGCCGGCGGCGAGGCCGGCGCCCGCGGATCCCGGTCGGCCTGGTCCAGCTCGGCGCCGACCGTGTCGGCAGGTAGAGCAGGTCGGCCGGGGTCTGCGGGACGAGCCCGACGAGCCGGCGAGCGGCCGCCGCGGAGACTTGCCCGGGTCGCGCCCGTCCACCTCGACGCGCGCCGCCTGGCGGCGCCCGGAACCCTGCAGCGCCCACAGCAGCGAGGACTTGCCCGAGCCGTTGCGTCCCATGAGCGCGGTGACCTCGCCGGCGGCGAGGTCGCAGAGCTCGACGCCCGCGACCGCGACCACGTCGCCGTAGCGGACGACGACTGTCCCGGGCGCGGCAGCGCCGGCTCGCCGGACGGGCGCCGCGTGGTGCGGCGGGCGCCGGCGGGTGCTCGGCGAGGCGCGCGCGCAACGGGGCCGCACCGCGCCGGGCGTCGCGCACCGAGAGCGGGAGCGGCGACCAGCCGGCCAGCGCGGGCCAGCTCGACGACCGGCGGCGGCGACCGCTCGCGCGCTCGAGCATCTCGGCCGCCGGCCCGGCGCTCGCGGTCCCGTCGCCCGGGCAGGTGGATCACCTGGTCGGCGTACTGGATCACCCGCTCGAGCCGGTGCTCGGCGATCAGCACGGTGAGCCCGAGGTCGTGGACCAGGCGGGTGATCGCCGCGAGCGTCTCCTCGGCCGCCGTCGGGTCCAGCGCCGAGGTCGGCTCGTCGAGCACGAGCACCCGCGGGTGGGCGGTGAGCACCGCGCCGATCGCGACCCGCTGCTGCTGGCCGCCGGAGAGCTCGCGCAGCGGGCGGTCGCGCAGCTCGGCGAGCCCGAGCAGGTCGAGCGTCTCCTCCACCCGCTTGCGCATCACCTCCGGGCGCGAGCGCGAGCTGCTCCATCCCGTAGGCGAGCTCCTCCTCGACGGTGTCGGTGACGAAACCGGCGAGCGGGTCCTGGGGCACCACCCCGACCACGTCGGCGAGCTCGCGCGGCGCGTGGTGCGCGGTGTCCCGGCCGGCGACCATGACCGTGCCCGCAGCGTGCCGCCGGTGAAGTGCGGGACGAGCCCGTTGACCGCGCCGAGCAGCGTGGACTTGCCCGATCCGGTGCGCCCGACGACCAGGCACAGCTCGCCCTCGGCGATGCGCAGGGTCACGTCCCGCGAGCACCGGGCGCTCGGCTCCGTCGTAGGTCATGGTGACCCGGTCGAAGCTCGATCATGCGGCAGCTCGTGACGCGGCGGGCGAGGCCGCCGCGGTCGCTCTGCCGCGGGTGCGCGCGAGCGCGCATCGGCGGCGGGGCGGCGAACGCGGCCATCGCCGCGACAGGATCGCATCGTGGGCAGCGCGGCAGCGGCGGGAAGTGCAGCGGGTACGAGACGTCGGGTCAGACGCGGCGGCGTTGTAGCCGGCGCTCAGGTAGAGCAGACGCGCGCTGACCAGCCCGCAGAGCGCGACCGCCACTCCGGCAGCGCCACGGGTCGGGCCGGTAGCGGGTGCGGCGCACCCGCCGGCCGCCGAGCGCCAGGCCCGCGCAGCAGACGACCGCGCCCGCGAGCAGCGCCGGCGCGCCGAGCAGGTGCGGGGCGGTGCCGTCGAGCAGCCCGTAGGCGCCGACGCACAGGCCCGCCATGCCGGCCAGCATCAGCGCCCCGGTCAGCCGCCGCGACGCCGCGCGGTCGCGCTGCCGGTGCGCCCGTAGCCGCGCGAGTCCATCGCCGCGGCCAGCCTCAGCGAGCGCTCGAGCGCGTCGGCGAGCACCGGGATCGCGATCGCCCGCAGCGCCTGCAGCCCGCGCCCCGCCCGCCGCGCAGCTGCCGGGCCCGGCGCACCCGCTGGACGCTCTCGACCAGCTGCGGCGCGAGCGACACCGCCACGGTCACCGCCATGCCGAGCTCGTACAGCGCGCCCGGCAGCACGCGCAGCGCGCGCTTGGGGTTGGCGAGGGCGTTGGCGGCGCCGATGCAGCACAGCATCGTGCCAGCCGCAACCCGTCGAGGCGGCCGACAGCGTCGCCTCCAGCGTCACCGGCCCGCCGATCTGGACCCCGGCGTACCAGGACGGGCGTCGGGATGTGCGGGAGGCGTGAACAGGATGTGATCGGCCGGGCCGCGCGCCGGTCGTCGAACACGGTGCGGAACACGACCCGGAGCACGATCACGATCCGCGCGAGCAACAGGTAGTACCGGAACGCCCGGGCCCACGGCGCGTCTGCCGCGGCGAGCGGCGACGACGAACCCGAGCACCGAGAGGGTGAGCAGCAGCAGCAGCGGGTTGGTCGTCCGGTTGACCGCGACGGCCAGCCCGATCGCCCACAGCCACCAGGCGACCGGGTGCAGCTCGCGCGGGACCCGCCGCGCGTCGAGGCCGGTGCCGCGTTCGCGCCGGCGGTCGGCCGTGCTCATCGCTCCCGCCGGCGCAGCCAGATCGCGCGGCCGGCGCCCGCGCCCAGCAGGAGCACGAGCGCGCCGCCGATGATCAGCGGGGTTGCCGAGCCCGCGGCCGCGCGCCGGGTCGTCGGCCGGGCGGAGACGACCCTGGCGCCGCCGGCCCGTGTGGTCGAGCTCGTCGCGGCGGTGCTGTGGGCCGCGGTGACCGCGGCGGCGTGGTGGTGGACGTCGGCGCGTGGTGGTGCGCCGCCGGCCCGTCAGCCTGCCGGTGCGAGCGGGTGCTCGTGGTGCGTGCGTCGCGCGGGTCGGCGGTGCCGCCGCTCGTCGTCGTCGTGGTGGCGGTCGATGTCGCGGTCGCCGTCGGCGATGCTGCGTCGCCGCCGGATGCGTGCTGGTCGTCCGCCCCGTGGTGGCCGTCCGCGTCGCGGTCGCCGTCCGGGTCGTCGTCGCGGCGCTCGATGTGTGCCTGGCGGTCGGGGTCGTGGTCGTGGCGTGCGGCGCCCCGGCGCGTGGGCCCGCAGCGCCGAGGGGCTGAACGAGGGCACGGCCGTGCCGCGGGTCCCGGCCACGTTCGTGGCGCCGAAGATCCAGAGCTCGACCTCGCCCGGCTTCGGTCATCGCCCATCACCCCCAGCGGGCTGTACGCCCAGTGTCGAGCCCGCGGGCGCGACCCAGTAGGCCCAGTACCGCGTCGTCGGCGGCGTCTGGGACGCAGTCCTCCTGGTTCGGCGTCGGGTACCGGGCGCCGTGGTGGAACGCGGCGTCGCCGAGCCGGCAGACGACCGCCGGCCCGTCGTGCTCGTCGCCCGCGGTGGTGAAGCCGCGGCGTGCAACAGGGCGTAGCCCGAGCGCCGGCCGACGCCGCACCCGCGCACGATCGGACCGCCCCAATGGGCGAAGTCGACGGCGACGATCGTGCCGTGGGTCGGCGGTGCAGCTGCCGAGCGCTGCCGCCGAGGCGCGCCCGATCGCGACCGGCCCGAGAGCAGCGCGGTCCGAGCGCCGACCACGACCAGCGGCGAGCGCGCGTGGGCGGGCGCAGCGTGGCGATCCCCCACCGCCGATGCCTGCTCGCACTCATCGCTACGCCCTCCTTCGAAGCGTCCCGCGGAGAGGCGAGGTGCGCACGGTTGGCCGTCTCCGAGGCTGGATCGTGGGACGCGAGAGTCAGGCGACCGGGCTCATCCCCGTCTGCTGGAGCGGGGCCTCACCGTTGCGGGACAGCGTCGGGCTCTGACCGAACTTCGCTGACTCTCCGTCACCTTCGCATGTCACGAAGGCCGCGCAACCGTAGCACGCGCGGTGCGGACTTCCGCGTCGGCCTCGCTGCTCAGCCGGCGCCGGCGCGGGCCTGGGTCCGCATCTCGGCGAGGATCCGCTCCAGGCGCGGCTTCGGTCTCGGTGTCGACGTGGCGCATCGCGGCCGCGACCGCGGGGTGCACCTCGGCGATCAGCGCGTGCATCTCGTGGGCGACCGCGCGGTAGCTCGGGTGGCCCTCCGCCCGGAGCGCAGCTCGATCAGCTGCATCGCCTCCCGGGCGTTCAGGTCGAGCACGAAGCGCATGCGGTAGCCGAGGCACAGCGCGTACGGGCGCGGCGTGGGGGTGCCGTGTCGCGCAGCCGCTCGTACGCGGCCGCGGAGATCTCCAGCGCGCGCCGGTACTCGCTCGCCGGCGCCCGCCTCGGCGACCTGCTCAGGCACGTCGGCGCCGAGATCGGGCGTGAGCGGCTGCCACTGGACGGTGAGCATCCGGTGGCGCTGCAGGTCGCGGAAGGCGCCGTAGTCGGCGACGATCTCGAACCGGTAGCGCAGCGCCTCGAAGCCGCGCCCGGCCGGTGGCGGCGGTTCTCACGCTCCCCGACGAGGTCGGCGAGCATCGCGCCCGCTCCGCGTCCGAGAGCCGCTCGACGGCCGCGCGCGCGTCCGACTCTCGGCGACGGCGTCGACTCGAACAGCAGCGCGCACAGCAGGTCCTGCTCGGTGCCGTCGGCGTGCAGCAGCCGCACCGACGGCCCGCGCCGGGTGTCGTCCTCGCCGGGCCGGCCGTCGAGCCCGAGTCGCCGCGCCCAGCGCTCGCCGGTCGCTGCGCGCTCGCCCAGGTACTCGATCCAGCGCCCGCCCCGCTCCGGGCGCTCGACGCGGGTCAGGAAGCTCCCGAGCACCGGCTGCAGCTCGCGCAGGATCATCGTCCCGTACTCGCGCGCCTCCGGGAGCGGATGGGCGAGCAGGTGCAGGATCAGCTGCTCATAGGTCTGGCCCGAGGCGTAGATCCCCATGTGGGAGAGCGAGGCCGCGGGCAGCAGTCCGCGCAGCAGGTCAAGCGCCTTGGCCTTGATCGCGCGCGCGTGGGCGGCCGGCGACTCGCCGGCGGCGATCGGGAACGCGTCCGCCGCCCAGGCGCTCACGATCGGCAGCGCCGCCGCGTAGGTCTCGAACAGCGCGTCCATCGCGGCGACGTACTCCGGGCCGAGCGACGGGTCGCGGTAGTAGCGGAAGCGCCCGCCGTCGATCGGCGCGTCGTAGGCGATGTAGCGCGTCGACTGCTCCAGGTAGGCGGCCAGCCGCGGGCGCTGCAGGATCTTGGTGAGCAGGTTCGAGGCCCATTCGCAGGCGACGTGGGCGCCGCCGAGCTGCGCGACCGAGTCGTCGCCGTAGCCGAGGAAGATGCGCTCGTAGAGGGCGGCGGCCCGGCCCGGGGCGGGCGCCTCTCCGTCCGCCGCCGGCCCGCGACGCTCGCCCGCCGCAGCGAGATCGCCGGCGAACTCGCCGACCATCAGCCGGCGCAGCGTTCCCGGGTAGCGCGAGTACGCGGGCGAAGAGCGCGCCCTTCACCGTCTCGGGAAGGCCGGCGAGCGCGAACACCGGCCGATCGAGGTTGGTGACGTGCGGCGCGAGCAGCGCGCGCTCGTCGGCGCTGAGGGGCTCGACCGGGTAGTCCACGGGACGGATGATCGTAGACCTCGATCCGGTCGGCCGCCGCGGTCGTGTGACGCAGCTCTCGCCGGCGGGTTGACCCGCCCCTCTACAGTCCGTGATACGCATGCGTACCACGCCCGCCGAGGAGACCTACGACGTCCTGATCATCGGCGCCGGCCTGTCGGGCATCGGCGCCGGCTGCCACCTGCGCCGGTCGCTGCCGCACAAGACGTTCGCGCTGCTCGAGGCCCGTGACGCGATCGGCGGCACCTGGGACCTGTTCCGCTATCCGGGGATCCGCTCGGACTCCGACATGCACACGCTCGGCTACGCGTTCTCGCCGTGGAAGGACCCGCGTGCGATCGCCGACGGCCCCTCGATCCTTCAGTACGTGCGGGAGACCGCCGAGCGCCACGGCATCACCGAGCGGATCCGCTTCGGCCACCGCGTGGTCGCCGCGGACTGGTCCGAGCAGGACGCGCGCTGGACGGTCGAGGTTCAGCGCGCGGGAGGTGACCGCGCGACGCTGCGCTGCTCGTTCCTGCTCACCTGCTGTGGCTATTACGACTACGAGAACGGGCACGCGCCGCGGTTCCCCGGCCAGGAGGACTTCACGGGCCGGGTCGTCCATCCCCAGCACTGGCCCGGGGACCTCGACTACGCCGGCAGGCGGGTGGTCGTGATCGGCTCGGGCGCGACCGCGATCACGCTCGTGCCGGCGATGGCCGCGGACGCCGCGCACGTGACGATGCTGCAGCGCTCGCCCAGCTACCTGATCACGCTGCCGGGCACGGATCCGATCGCCGCCCACCTGCGCCGCTGGCTGCCCGAACGGGCCGCCTACACCGCGATCCGCTCCAAGAACGTCGCCACCCAGGCGGTCTGGTACTGGTTCTGCCGCCGCTTCCCCCGCCAGGCGCGCGCGGTCATCCGTAGGGGCGCGGTCGCCCAGCTGCCGCCCGGCTTCGACGTCGACCGCCATCTGCGACCCGACTACGACCCGTGGACCCAGCGGATGTGCATCTCCCCCGACGGCGATCTGTTCAGCGCGGTGCGGGACGGCCGCGCCTCGATCGTCACCGACCGGATCGCCCGGTTCACGCCGTCCGGCGTCGAGACCGAGAGCGGCGAGGAGATCGCCGCCGACATCATCGTCACCGCCACCGGGCTGCGCCTGAAGGCGATGGGCGGCATGACGCTGTCGCTCGACGGCCAGCCGGTCGGGATCGGGGAGACCGTCGCCTACCGGGGATCGATGCTGTCCGGTGTCCCCAACTTCTCGTTCGCGATCGGCTACACCAACGCCTCCTGGACGCTCAAGGCCGACCTCACCAGCGAGTACGTCTGCCGCGTTCTCACGTACATGGACGGGCACGGGTACTCCTCCTGCCGGCCGCCCGCCGATCCGGACGGGATCACCCGCGAGCCGGTCATCGACCTCAAGTCCGGCTACGTGCTGCGCTCGCTCGCCGAGCTGCCCGACCAGGGCTCGGTGAGGCCGTGGAAGCTGCGCCAGAATTATCCGCTGGACCGCTACGAGTTCACCCGCAAGCCGGTCGACGACGGCGTGCTCGTGTTCTCGGGCGATCGGCGGGCCGCGCCCGCCGGCGAGCCCGCGGTCTGAGCTCCGCAGGCCGAGCCCGCGGTCGTCGCCGCGGTCTGAGATCGGCGGGCGGGGTTCAGCCCGCGCTGTCGGGGTTGCCCGTCGACTGCGAGCCCTCACCCGCCTCGCCGCCGGACTCCCCGCCGCCGCGCTCCTCCTCGGTCGGGCCGCGGCGAGTGGGCTCGGTCGGCTCCTGCTCCTCGCGGTTGTGCTCCTGCTTGCCCGGAAGGTCGTGCCGGCCTGGGTGTTTCTCATGTTCATCTGGCATTGAGTGCCGGCTACCCGCGACGGAGGACGAGAAAAAGCGTCTACCGTTCCAAGCGGTTGCCGTGGCCACCACCGTTCGCACCGATTCCACCTCACAGCACGTCGGGACGCCCGTGCTCGAGGCGACCGGGATCTGCCATCGCTACGGCGAGCGCGTGATCCTCGAGGACGTCTCGCTCGCCGTCTCGCCGGGTGAGCGCGTCGCGCTCACCGGCGAGAACGGAGCCGGCAAGTCGACGCTGATGCGCATCTGCGCGCGGCTGCTCACCCCGCAGGCGGGCCGGCTCCGAATCGACGGCCGCGTCGGCTACTGCCCCCAGATCCCCGGGCTGCACGACCTGCTCACCGCCGACGAGCATCTCGCGCTGTTCAGCCCGGCGCTCGGGCTCAGCCGGCAGGAGGGCGTGCGACGCGGCCGCGAGCTGCTCGGGGAGTTCGGGTTCCGGCTCGGCGAGCGCGCGCAGGTCCGCCATCTCTCCGGCGGCTCCCAGCAGAAGCTCAACCTCGCACTCGCCCTGCTCGGCGGCGCGCAGGTGCTGCTGCTCGACGAGCCCTACCAGGGCTTCGACCACGGCTCGTACATGAACTTCTGGGACCACGTCGCGAGCTGGAGCCGGCAGGGGATCGCGGTGGTCGTCGTCACCCACATGCTGCAGGACCTCGACCTCGTCGACCGGGTCGTCGAGCTCACCGCGCGCGCGTGATCCGCCGCCACTGGTCGATACACATCCTGCTGCCGGCCGAGATGGCCGCGCGGGAGCTCGTCCGCCGGCGCACGGCGCTCGGCCTGCTCACGGTCCTGCCGCTCGTCTTCTACGCCTCCTCGCGCTCCAACGGCTCCTACGCGCCGGTGCTCGGCGGCATCGCGATGGCGTTCTCGGTGTCGGGCGCATCGATCTTCTGCGCGCTCACCTCTCGCCGGCTCGACAGCCGGCTCGTGCTCGCGGGCTACCGGCCGCGCGAGCTGCTGCTGGGGCGGCTGCTGCTGCTGGAGGCGCTCGGGTTCCTGGTCGCGCTCGTGTTCGCGGGGGTGATCGAGCTCGGCTCCTCCCCGGCGGCGCCGCTGGAGCTGATCGGCGGCGTCTTCCTGGTGACCGCCTGCGCGGTCCCGTTCGGGCTCGCGATCGGCGCGCTCGTCCCCCACGAGCTGGAGTCGGTCCTCATCCTGATCGGCGTCGTCGGCGTCGAGCTGACCCTGCAGACGACCAACATCGTCGACCGGTTCATGCCGTGGTGGGGCGCCCAGCGGCTGCTCGAGCAGGCGGGCGACGGCCGCGGCGACACGGTCGTGCCGATCCTCATCTGCGTGGCGTACGCGGTCGGGCTGTTCGGGCTGGCGGTGCTGGCCGTCAACCGGCGTTACGCGACCCTGCGCTGAGGGGGTGACCCGGGCCCGACCGCCATGCCACCCCCGGCCGCGGAACCACCGCCCACCATGCGGACCGGAACGGCCCTGCTTCGGTGAGATCATCGACGGGTCTCGCCCACGACCCGTCAGGAGGAGGAGCAGATGGACCTCAAGCTCGAGCTGGTGGCAGTGCCGGTGTCCGACGTCGACCGAGCCAAGGCGTTCTACGAGCAGGTCGGCTTCAACGCCGACCATGACCACCAGGTCTCCGAGGAGCTGCGGTTCGTGCAGCTCGACGCCGCCCGGGTCGGCGTGCTCGATCACGCTCGGGACCGGGATCACCGAGGCGGCGCCCGGGAGCTTCGCCGGCGCCAACCTGGTGATCGAGGACGCGGACGCGGCGCACGCCGATCTCACCGCGCGGGGGATCGAGGTGTCCGACGTCCAGGAGATGCCCTGGGGGCGGTTCAGTGTTCTTCTCGGACCCCGACGGGAACCGATGGGCGCTGCAGCAGATCCCGCGCCGGCAATAGCGCCGCTTGACATGTGACCAAATAGTCACCTATAGTTCCGGCCATGGACAAGGTGTTCAAGGCGCTCGCCGATCCGACCCGACGCGGACTGCTCGATGAGCTCTACCGCGGAGGACGGGCAGACGCTCAGCGCCCTGGAGGGACGCGTCGAGATGACGCGGTTCGGGGTCGATGAAGCACCTGGCGGTGCTCGAGGAGGCGGGCCTGGTGGTGACCAGGCGGCGCGGCCGCGAGAAGCTGCATTACCTGAACACGGTCCCGATCCGGCTCGCCCACGACCGGTGGGTGAGCAAATACGCAGAGCCGTGGGCGGCGTCGCTCAGCCGGCTCAAGACCGACCTGGAGGTCGAGACGATGCAAGCAGTCAAGACGGTCTCATGGGCCGAGGGGACCGCTCCGGTGGCGGACGGGACCGCGGTGTTCGAGGTGTTCATCAAGACGACGCCGGAGCGGCTGTGGGAGGCGATCACCGATGACGGGCAGCGCCGGAAGTACAGCTTCGGGGTCGGGATCCAGTCGGACTGGACCACCGGATCCGCGTACAGTCGGGCAGCCGCGGCGGGATGGACATCTCCGCGGGACCAACCTGGAGGTCGAGCCGCCGCGCCTGCTCGTGCAGAGCTTCGACGCGCTGTGGAGCGATGACGTCAAGGCTCAGGGCACGACTCGGGTGACCTGGGAGATCGAGCCCGTCGGCAGCTCTGCCGGCTGACGGTCACCCATGACCAGCTGCCCGAGGCCGCCAACGCCGAGCTCTACGGCGGCTGGCCGATGATCCTGTCGGGCCTGAAGATCGCTGCTGGAGACCGGCGAGCTGCTCGACACGCCCGGGTCACTGCAGTACGGCAACGCCGGCTGATCCGAGCGCCGACGCGGGCAGGGGCCGGGCGTGGCGGCCAGCAAGCGACCCCGGCCGGCCCGCCCGGCCGGCCCGCGCCGCTACGCGGACTCCTGAGCGGGCGCCAGCCAGGCGCTGCACACGCGCTCGCGCGGGCGGAAGCCGAGCGACTCGTAGATCCCGAGCGCGTGGTAGCCGGGATCGGCGACGATCACCAGCCGGCTGAGCTCGAACCGGGCCGCGGCGTCGACCGCCGCCTCGTGGACGAGCCGCCGGGCGATCCCGCGGCGGCGATGGGTGGGTGCGGTGTCGACCGCCTGGAAGCGGCCGCGCGGCCCGGTCGCGATCACGCCGCAGCCGGCGACGACGGCCCCGTCGGCGGGGTCGAGCGCGACGTACCAGGCGCCGCGACCGGCGGCGAAGGCGGCGCGCCGCTCCGACTGGCGGGTGCGCACGAAGCGGTCGAAGTCGGCGTCGGGGGAGGGGTCCTCGGCGTTGTTG
>CAVPBY010000026.1:0-11631 GCA_963702225.1 uncultured Solirubrobacteraceae bacterium
TTAGTCGCGGCCCTCCAGGCGCAGGGTGCCGCGCTCCCGGGCGCCGGCGTAGCCGCCCGCGTCGACGAGCGCTCCCAGCCGACGACCTCGGCGCGGACGAATCCCCGCTGGATGTCGGAGTGGATCTGGCCGGCCGCATGCCACACCGACAGCCCGCGGCGCAGGTGCCAGGACTGGGCGGGCTTGTCCTCGCCGGCGGTGAAGAACGCGACCAGGTCGAGCAGCGAGAACGCGCCCCGCACGACCGTCTCAAGGCTCGACTCGGTAAGCCCGAGGTCGGCCCGCATCGCGGCCGCGTCCTCGTCGGAGAGCTCGGAGAGCTCGGCCTCCAGCCGGGCGGAGACGGCGACCGCGCGCGCGCCCCGACGGAGGCGGCGTAGTCGGCGATCGCCGGCGGGACCTCGTCCGGCGGCTCCTCGTCGACGTTGGCGACGAACAGGACCGGCTTGGCGGTGAGCGGGGAGAGCAGCGACATCGCGTCCGCCGCGTCGTCGGGGACGGGACCGTGCGCGCCGGCCGGCCGGCCTGCAGCGCCTCGATCACCTCGCGCAGCCAGTGCCTCGGCGACCGCGTGGCGGTCGCCGCCGCGGGCGACGCGCACCACGCGCTCGAGCCGGCGCTCGGCCTGCTCGAGGTCGGCGAACACCAACTCGGTCTCGATCGTCTCGATGTCGTGCAGCGGGTCGACCCGTCCCTCCGGGTGGACGACGCCCTCGTCGGTGTGGGCGCGGACGACGTGGACGATCGCGTCGGTCTCGCGGATGTTGGCCAGGAACTGGTTGCCAGGCCCTCGCCCTTGTGCGCCCCGGCGACCAGGCCGGCGATGTCGTGGAAGGCGATCGTGTCCCACACGATCTTCGACGCGCGCACGGTGTCCGACACGCGCACCATGCGCTCGTCGGTGACCGGCACGATCGCGAGGTTCGGCTCGATCGTCGTGAACGGGTAGTTGGCCGCCTCGGCGGCGACGCCGGTGAGCGCGGTGAACAGCGAGGACTTGCCGGCGTTGGGCATGCCGACGATCCCGACCTTCATCGCCATCGCGCGGCTCCCGTCGTCTCGGCCGCGCCCGCGAGCGCCGTGCCGAGCGCCGCTCCGGCGACGATGTCGGAGGGGTAGTGCACCCCGAGGTAGATGCGGCTGAGCGCGAGCGCCAGCGCCACCGCGTACAGCGGCGTCGCGGGCATGAGCGCCCCGTAGGCCCGGGCGGCGGCGAAGCTCGTCGTCGCGTGCGCGCTCGGGAACGACAGGCCGGTCACCACGGGCGTGAGCGGCTCCAGGCCCGGCAGCTCGGGGCGCGGACGGCGCACGAGGAACTTGACCGCGGTGTTGAGCACGTAGGAGGCCGCCACCAGCCCGGTCCCGCTCAGCCACGCCGCGCGGCGCCCGGGGCGGGCCGCCTCGGCGGCGGCGCCCGCCAGGCCGAGCGCGAGCCAGCAGGCGGCGTGCTCGCCACCGCGGGAGAAGGTCGCGACCACCCGGTCACGCGCGGGCGAGTGGCCGCGGGTGCGGGCGAGCACGAGCAGGCGGGTGTCCAGGTCGGTCGGCGGCAACGGCGAGAGACTGTAGGAGACCCCCCGCGCACCGCGGCAGCCGGCCGGCCCGCCCCGACGGACGGGTGATGACGACGTGCCGCCCGCTGCAGCGGCACGTCGCAATCCATGACGCGCACCGCGATGCCTCCCCAGACACCACGAAACCGGTACCCGTTTGGGCGGGTCCGACCCTGATCACAGCGCCGGGCGGGTCCGGGCCCGGCTCCCGGACAATGATCCACCGCTGAGGCGGTGGCCACAAGGGTGATACGTTGCGTTTCAGCCTCAGTTCACTCCCGTATGGACCCAACGGATCAGAGAATCGTTGCGCTGCTGCGCGAGAACGCGCGGCGCTCGTTCCAGGACATCGGACGTCATGTGCACCTGTCCGCGCCCGCGGTGAAGCGGCGCGTGGACCGGCTTGAACAGGACGGGGCGCTGCTCGGCTACGCCGCGATCGTCGACCCCGAGGCCTTCGGCTGGAAGGCGGAGGCGTTCGTCGACCTGTACTGCGACGGCGACATGTCGGCGAGCGCCGTGCGCGCCGCCGTCGCCACCGAGCCGGGCGTCGTCTCGGCGCACACGGTGGCCGGCGAGGCGAGCGCGATCCTGCACGTGATGGCGGAGGACACCAAGGCGCTCGAGCTCGCGCTGGAGCGGATCCGCGCGACGCCCGGGGTGACGCGGACCGTCACCCAGGTGGTGCTGTCGACGCTGTTCACGCGCTGATCGGTCGAGAGAACGGAATCGAGACAGAAGTCTCGAGAGAAAGCTCTTGACACTCGGCTCTCGAGGGATTACTCTCGAGGCATGAGTGAGAAGCAGACAGGCGCAGTGGGCCCGTCGCCGTCCGACGGTCTCCGGAGGCTCGACGACGCCCGGACGCTGAAGGCGCTCGCGCATCCCGTGCGGGTGGCGCTGATCGAGACCCTGTCGGTCGAGGGTCCGCTGACGGCCACCGAGGCCGGCGAGCGGATCGGCGAGAGCCCCACCACGTGCTCGTTCCACCTGCGCCAGCTCGCCCGGTACGGCTTCGTCGAGGAGGCCGGGGGCGGGAAGGGGCGCTCGCGGCCGTGGCGCGTGCCCGACCGGGGGCTGCGCGTCTCCAGCGATCAGGACGATCCGGAGGCGGCCGTCGCCGCCGGCGTGCTCGCGCGGCTGTGGACCGAGAACCAGCTGCGGCGGCTCGAGCACTGGCGCGACACCCGCGCGAGCTACCCGCGGGCGTGGCGCGACGCCGCGACCCACTCCGAGAGCCTGATGTGGGTGACGGCCGAGGAGCTCGAGGCGTTCAACGAGGAGATCCTCGAGCTGCTCCTGACCCGCTTCCGCGAACGCCGCACCGACCCGTCGTTGCGGCCCGAGGGCTCGGTGCCCGTCGAGACGCTGTTCTTCAACTACCCCGTCAGCCCGCCCCAAGGAGGTGGAGCATGAACCCGCTTCAGGATCACGCCCTGGCGACCGCCCGTCACACCGAGCGCTACCGGGGCGCCCGCCGCCGCGCGGCGGTTCCCGGCGCCCGCGAACGCATCGGCCTGCTGCTCGTCGAGGTCGGCCTGCACCGGATGGCCCGCGGCGACCGCCCGGGCCCGGCGTTCAGGCGCTGAGCGTCGACCGCGGCGCGGACGCGCCCGCGCGCGCCCACCACGCGTCGAACAGCACCATCGCCAGGTCGAGCGCGGGACGCTCCCAGCGCTCGCCCGACGCGGCGAGCTCGGCGCACGAGCGCTCGGTCTGGTCGGGGTCCTTGGCCGCCCACACGTTGGCCATCTCCGCATCGGCCTCGGGGTGGAACTGCAGGCCCAGGTGCGGCCCGACGCGGAATGCCGCCGGGCCGGCCGGGCTGCGCGCGAGCTCGATCGCGCCGCCGGGCACGGTGAAGATCTCGGTGTGGTAATGCAGCCAGGGGCCGCCGGGGACCTCGGGATCGGCGCTCGCGACGGCGATCCAGTCCTTCTCGTGGAACGGGGCCGGGCCGACGGCGCCGCCGAGCGCCACCGACAGCGCCTGCCCGCCCCAGCACAGCCCGAGCACGGGCACGTCGTTCTCGACGGCCCGGCGCAGCAGCGCGATCTCGGCCGCGACCCACTCGACGTCGGCCTGGTTGGCCGACAGCGCGGACCCGAGCGAGGCGACGAACGCGAACTCGCGCGGGTCGACGTCGGGCGGGGCGTCGCCGCTGTCGTGCACCCGGTACGGGAGGCCGCGGGAGTCCGCCCACTCGCCGAGGCGTCCGGGCGGGCCGGTCGCGGCGTGCTGGAGGATCAGCCCGGGGAGCACGGCGTCGCTCAGCTGCCGAAGCCGACTCGGTGGCCCTCGTGGTCGACGAGCACATACACGACCTTGGACATGTCGATCGCGACCGTCCCGTCCTCCGCGGTCACGTCGTGCCAGGGGCTGCCGGCCATCGCGTCGGGGCTCCTCGGCTGCCGGTCAAGCGCGGCGCGCAGCTTGGTCAGCTCCTCGGTCTCCACCCGCGCGGCGAGCACCTGCCCGCCGAGGAACCCGATGCTGATCTTCTGCGGCTTCTCGTCATCGCTCATGTGTGATCCCTCTCTGCTGGCTGGACGATCTCGGTGAGCACCCCGCCGCTCGCCGTGGGGTGCAGGAAGGCGACCCGCGAGTCGCGGATGCCCGTGCGCGGCTGCTCGTCGATCAGGCGGACCCCGGCGGCGCGACAGGCCTGCAGCGCGGCCTCGATCGACGCGACGCGATAGGCGACGTGATGCAACCCCGCTCCCCGGCCGGCGATGAAGCGGGCCACGCCGCCATCGGGCGAGAGCGGCTCGATCAGCTCGACATGGCCGTCGCCGACGTCGAGCAGCGCCGCCGCCACCCCCTGGTCCTGCACCGTCTCGCGGTGCACGAGCGCCATCCCGAGCACGTCGCGGTAGAACGGCAGCGCATCGTCGATCGACGGCACCGCCACCCCGACGTGGTCGATCGCGCTGAGCATCGTCGCCACGATATCGCCCGCCCTGCTCAGGGCGAGACGCGGACGATCACCACGCCGGCCGCGCGCATGTACGGGAGCTGCAGTGCCGCCGGCAGCCCGGGCGGCTCCTTCCAGAGCAGCAGGCGCGTGATGTGCGCAGCGCGCAGCTCGGCGACGAAGCGCGCGGCCGCGTGCCCGTGCAGCTGTGCGAGCGCCTGGTCGGTGAGCGCGGTGCCGGGGAGATCCGGCGCCCAGTCGTGTGGGCGCAGCTGCAGCCAGCTGGCGATCAGCGAGAAGCGGAAGTCGTCCGCCTGCTGGACGACGAGGCCGCGGTCGCCGACGTCGAAGAACGGCAGCGAGAGCACCCGCTGACCGCGCAGCGCGGATCGCACCGCCGTGCTGCGCGCGGCCGGCGGCTCGGGCTGGAACGGCCACGCCGCCGGGAGGAGCGCGACCGCGATCAGCGCCACCGCCAGCGCCCGCGCCGCGGCGGGGACCCGCCGGTCGCCGAGCCAGCGGGCGCAGATCACCGCCGCGCACAGCCACGCGTACACCATCATCCGGGCGGGGAGCGCGTCGCGCAGGAACGGCAGCTTGGCGAGCGCCGCCCACGGCAGCCAGATCGTGCGCGCGCCGTCGACGGTGAGCGAGGACCCGAGCGCGAGCAGGACCGAGACCGCGAGCATCACCAGCAGCAGCCGCGCCCGCGGACGGTGCCGCTCGCGCCACCCCCACGCGAGCACGACAAGCAGCAGCGGAAGCCCGAGGTAGCCGCTCTGCTCCGCGGAGTTGCCCGGGAAGCGGCTCGAGATGCCTCCGAGCGACGAGCCGCCGGCCGCGTCGCGCACCGTGCGGCACGACCAGGTTGAGCAGGTCGACCGGCCAGGCGACCGCGCCGCTGGAGCTGCGCGGCACGTGCGTGAGCATCTCGACCACGAGCGGCGAGACGACGAATGCTCCGGCGACCGCGCCGGCGGCCATCGCGCGGGCGGTGCGGATCAGCGCGGCGCGCTCGCCGCCGAGCAGCCACAGGGCGGCGACGAGCGAGATCACCGCCATCAGCCCGAGCGTCACCAGCAGCTCCGGGAAGATCAGGAACTGCGCGACGACGAGCGCGGCGCTCGCGCCCGCCAGCGACCACGAGGACGCGCCGGCCCGCAGCCCGCGCAGCGCCACCCAGACCGCGAGCGGCAGCAGCACGCACGCGGACAGCTGCAGGTGGGCGACGTCCTCGCAGAGCACGAACGAGCCGAAGCCGAACAGCGCGCCGCCGAACAGGGCCGGCCCCGCGCCTGCGCCGAGCTCGGCGCACAGCAGCCACGTCGCCCACGCGGCGGTGGCCGGCGCGAGCACGACGAGCACGTTCCAGGCGGTGAGCGAGCCGAAGGCGAGCGTCAGCGGGGTGGCGAGCGCGCTCAGCAGCGGGACCGTCGTCGACCACAGCACCGCGCCGCCCTCCGGCGGCCACACGACCGAGGATCGCAGCGGGTCGAGGCCGTGGCCGAGCGCATGCGGCCACCAGCGCAGCCCCCAGACGAAGATCTGGACGTCGGGCCCGGTCCCGAGCGTCCCGGGCGCGCCCGCAGCCGTGCAGCGCCGCGCGCCCGATCAGCAAGAGCGCGAGCACCACATAGAGCCCGAGCGCGAGCAGCCCCTCCAGCGCCGGGACGGCCGGCGGGGCGATCCGGCATGGGGAGAGCGGCGCCGGGCGCGGTGGACGAGCGCGGTCGAGGTCACGCGCCGTGATTGTCGCGCCCCGCCCGACCGCCGGCCGGGTACAGGCCGCCGGTCGCCGAAACTAGGCGCCGCGCGAGGCCGGGTCGTCGCCGGGGTCGGCGGCGGCGAGCCCGAGGCCGCTCTCGGGCCGGCGCGCCGGCCGGGCCTGCGGCACGTCGGCCATCACGCGGTCGATGTCGCCGCGCTCGAGCGACTCCTCGGCGAGGAGCTGGTTGGCGAGCGCGTCGAGCTGCGGGCGGTGCGTGGCGAGCAGCTCGATCCGCCGAGCGCATCGCCTCGTCGGCGAGCTCGCGGACCTCGTCGTCGATCATCCGGCGCAGCGCATCGGAGGTCTCGCCCTCGTTGACGCGCATCGAGGTGATCCCGGTGCCCATCGCCCATTCGTGGACCATCGAGTGTGCGATCGAGGTGACGCGGCCGAGGTCGTCGGCGGCGCCGTTGGTGATCGAGCCGATCACCAGCTCCTCGGCCGCCCGCCCGCCGAGCAGCATCGTCATCGTGTCGATGAGCTCCTCGCGGGTCTTCAGGTAACGGTCCTCCTCGGGGAGGTTGAGCGTGTAGCCGAGCGCGCGCCCGCGGGGGATGATCGAGATCCGGTGGACCGGGTCGACGGACGGCAGCAGCTCGCCGCAGACGGCGTGGCCGGCCTCGTGGTAGGCGACGACGCGCCGCTCGTGCTCGACAACCGCCGGTGCGACTGCATTCCGGCGACCACGCGCTCGAGCGCCGTGTCGAAGTCGACGATCTCGACGCGGTCGCCGCCGCGACGGCCGGCGAAGATCGCCGCCTCGTTGCAGATGTTGGCCAGGTCGGCCCCGGTGAGGCCCGCGGTCTGGCGAGCGAGCAGCTCGAAGTCGACGTCGTCGGCGACCGGCTTGTTGCGCGAGTGGACGCGCAGGATGCGCTCGCGGCCCGCGACGTCGGGCGGCGAGACGAAGATCTGGCGGTCGAAGCGGCCGGGCCGCAGCAGCGCCGGGTCGAGCTTCTCCAGCAGGTTGGAGGCGGCGATCACGACGACGTCGGCGGTGGAGGAGAAGCCGTCCATCTCGACGAGCAGCTGGTTGAGCGTCTGGTCGCGCTCGCTGGTGCCGATGTCCGAGCCGCGATGCCCGCCGACCGCGTCGATCTCGTCGATGAACACGATCGCGGGGGCGTGCTTGCGCGCCGACTTGAACAGGCGGCGGATCCGGGCCGCGCCGACGCCGACGAACATCTCGACGAACGACGCCGCCGACTGGGAGTAGAAGACCGCGCCGGACTCGTGGGCGACCGCCTTGGCGAGCAGCGTCTTGCCGGTCCCGGGCGGGCCGTAGAGCAGCACCCCGCGGGGTACGCGCGCGCCGAGCGCGCGGAAGCGCTTGGCGTCACGCAGGTAGTCGACGACCTCGCGCAGCTCCTCCTTGGCCTCGTCGGCGCCCGCGATGTCCTCCCAGGCGATCGGGGGCGCCGCGTCGGGCTTGATCTCCTTGGGGCGGGTGCGCGGCATCATCGCCCGCACGCTGAACAGCCCGATCACGAGCAGGCCCATGAACATGATCGGCAGCCACGCCTGCAGCCAGGCGGTGACGTCGTAGTAGCCGAGGAAGGAGGCGAAGATCATCTCCACCCCGTCCTATCGACCGCCGACGCGATTTCCTGAGCGCCGGTGTCAGCTCAGCGCGCGAAGCCGCGGATTGGGCGCGTAGCCGCGGCCGACCTTCGCGCACGGCTCACCGTCGCGCAGCACGATGTCGGCGGTGAAGTCGTTCTGGCCGCGGATCAGCGAGGAGCCGACGCCGTAGGCGTCGACGGGCACGCCGGCGGCCTCGAACTCCCGGATCCGCTCGGCATTGAAGCCGCCCGAGACGACGATCTTCACCTCCGGGAAGCCCGCGCCGTCGAGCGCGCCGCGGACCTTCTCGACCAGCCGCGGGTTGACGCCGGTCGGCTTGAAGCGCGCCCATCTCGTCGATCAACGAACGGTCGACCAGCAGCTCGGAGGTGTCCAGGCGCACGCCCCAGAGCTTGGGCCCGAGCGCCTCGGCGACCGCGAGCGCGGTGCCGACCGAGTCGTTGTCGAAGTCGACGAGCACGGTGATGTTCATCTGGCCGTGGTAGCGCTCGGCGAAGCGGGTGGCGGCCCGCACCGTGTCGCCGCCGTAGGCCGCGATCAGGCCGTGCGGGACCGTGCCGATCCCGCGGCCGCCCCACCACGACGCCTGGGCGTCGGTCGAGACGCCGATCGCGCCCGCCACGTGGGCGCTCCAGCCGTCGCCGGTCTGCACCAGCCAGTGGTCGTGGCGCGCGGGGAAGTAGATGATCTCCTTGCCGCGGGCGGCGCGCACCACCTCGTGGACGTTGCGCATGATCAGCGAGCGCCGCGCGAGCGAGCCGAGGTAGACGGTCTCCAGGTGGGCGAACAGCGAGTAGTCGCCCTCGATCGTCATCACCGTCTCGCGCGGCGAGATGCGGTCGCCCTCGTTCAGCGCGTGCACGACGAGGTCGTCCCAGCCGGACACCCACTCGCCGTCGACCTCGCGGCCCGGAGCACGAGCTTCAGGATCGCGATCGCCTCGTCGATGCCGCCGAGCACCGACTCCTCCTTCTGGAAGACCTGCATCGTCACGCGCGGATGCTCGCCCTCGTCCTCCAGCAGCTTCTTGGTGAAGACGAAGTAGGCGTCGGAGTAGTAGCCCTGCCGGATCCGCTGCACCGGCAGGCGGAAGATCTCCGGATCCAGGCGCGTGCGTCACCGTCGTGGACATGGCGCGAGTCTATTGAGGCGGCGACGCCGGGCTCAGCCCGAGCAGCGCCGCTGATGCAGTCGCGGTAGAAGCCCGCCGCGAACCCCAGGTCGCGCACGTCGATCCGCTCGTTGGCGTTGTGCACCAGCGGCGCGGCCTTGCAGCAGCGACTGGTGGCGCTGGGGGAAGAAGCCGTAGGCGACGCAGTCGGGGAAGGCGTCCGGAACCAGTTGGAGTCCGAGAACCCGGGGAGGATCAGCGGGACCGCGTCGGCGCCGGGGTCTTCGCGCTCCACCCAGCGCGACGATCGCGTCATCAGCTCGGACTCGACCGGCGATGCGTTGCCGATCGTGCGCTCGGTGAACGCGATCGTCGAGCGGTCCGTCGCGTCGCTCGCCGAGGACCTGCGCGATCCGGGCGCGGGCCGCCTCCTCGCCGAGTCCCGGCGGGACGCGGCAGTCGACGCGGATCTCGGCGCGCGAGGGGATCACGTTCATCTTCTGCGAGGCCGAGGCCATCGTCGGCGTGAGCGTCACCTCGAACATCGGCTCGACGAGGATGGTCAATGCGGGGTCCGCCGCGGCGATCTGCTCGAGCGAGCGTTCGGGATCGCCCGGGTCCTGCCCGAGCCTGCCAGCAGCGCGGCGGGCGCCTCGGTCAGCCGGAAGGACGGCTTGGCGCCGGCGAGCCGCTCGAGCGCCGGCGCCGAGCTTGAGCAGGGCGTTCTCGCCCGTTCGCGGGAGCGAGGCGTGGCCGGCCCGGCCGCGCGGCGGTCAGGGTGAAGCGGAAGATGCCCTTCTCGGCGCAGCAGACGCCGTAATGGCGGCGCCCACCGAACTCGAACACCTCTCCGCCGCCCTCGTTGAGCAGCATGTCGCAGCGGACCTTGTCTGGGTGGTTCTCGGTCAGCCAGTGCGCGCCGACATCGCCACCGGTCTCCTCGTCGGCGACGAACACGAGCTTCAGTGCCCCGCGGGCGGGCGCCAGCCCTCGCGGGCGAGGGTCGCCGCCGCGACCGCCTCGGCGGCGACCTGCGTCTTCATGTCCAGCGCGCCGCGGCCCCACAGGAAGCCGTCGACGACGTCCCCTGACCAGGGGTCGTACTGCCAGTCGGAGGCGTCGGCGAGGACGGTGTCGACATGGCCCAGGAGGCACAGCGACGGACCGTCCTGCTCGCCGCGCAGGTCGGCGACCAGGTTGGGCCGCTCCTCGGTGGCGGCCGAGCACCTCGGTCGAAATCCCGCGTCCTTGGCATAGCCCGCCAGGTGCTCGATCGCCGCCCGCTCGTTGCCCGGCGGGTTGACCGTGTTGAAGCGAATCAGCCGTTGCAGGACTTCGGTGGTCTCGCCCTCCAGTTCCCATCCCGCCTGCGGCTCACCTGGCACGACGCGTAGCATCCCCGCCGTGCCCCCGACGACCTCGCGCTGGCGCTCGAACTCGCCGATCCTCCGACGCGATCACGCTTGATCGCTTCCGCGCTCCCGACCTCTCGGTCCAGACCAAGCCCGACGCGACGCCGGTGACCGAAGCGGACACGGCCGCGGAGCGGGCGGTCCGCGAGCACCTGGCCTCGGCGCGGCCCGACGATGCCGTCGTCGGCGAGGAGTACGGCGCCTGATCGGCCCTCCCGCCGGGACGGTCGGCGCTGGATCGTCGATCCGATCGACGGCACCCAGAGCTACGTGCGCGGCATCCCGTGTGGGCCACGCTGCTGGCGCTCGAGGCCCGGGGCGAGCTGCGCGCGGCCGTCGTCTCGGCTCCGGCTCTGGGGCGGCGCTGGTGGGCGGCCCGGGATGACGGTGCCTTCGTGCGGGACGGTCTGCACGGTCCTCGGCGCGATGTCGGTGTCGGGGGTGGCGAGCTGGACGAGGCGCAGCTGTCGTTCGCCGGCCTCGAGGAGTGGCGCGAGATCCGCCGGTTGGATTCGATGCTGGCGCTGGCCGAGCGGTGCGGGCGCACCCGGGCCAGGGCGACTTCTGGCCGTACATGCTGGTCGCCGAGGGTGCGATCGAGATCGCGCCGACCCCGCGTCTCGCTGGGATCTCGCCGCGCCCCTGTTGATCGTCGACGAGGCCGGCGGGCGCTTCAGCGACTTCGCTGGCGCGCGACACCGCGGAGGGCGGCAGCGGGATCGCCAGCAACGGGGCGCTCCACGACGCAGCCCTGGCGTTCGTCCGCCGCTGAGCCGCTGAGCTGCTGAGCCGCTCAGCCGCTGAGCCGCTGAGCCGCTGAGCCGCTGAGCCGCTGAGCCGCTGAGTCGCTTTGAGCCGCTGAGCCGCTTTGAGCAGTTGGTGCGGATTATCGCCACCAACCGCTCACGGTCCGACCCGCGTTCCATACTGCGGCCATGGATCGGCTGTTCGGCGAGGAGGAGTCCGCCACGGGCCTAGGCTATAAAGTTTTAGTAATTTCCACTGTTTATGGAACGGAGTATGAGCCTACTTTGCGGACAAGACATTTCCAAAGAAGACCTCCTCCACATGTTCTGGTTTTATTTCAGGCACGCGCTCAACAGCAGCTGCACAAAAGTCAGTCAAAGCTTCCTTGAAACCCTAAACCTATTGGAGATACCTTTGATAGCAATTGAGCCCAATTGTGTGGCACTCAAACTCGAAAGAGAGCTATCCTAGTTCTCAGCTTAACAGCTTAAAATCCGGCAGAAAATAGAGCAAAAACCAACTGTCAGCTTTCCCCCTGCAGG